>CALIBN010000010.1 GCA_938045545.1 uncultured archaeon
TTGTCTTAGCGTGCCAGTAGTTGTTCTATAGCTCTCAAGATAACCTGCTTGCTTTCAATAACGTAGTCCTCCGGCAAATGGTCCTCGTAGAAGTTTACGTGCAGGCTCTCAGCGTGGCGGAAAACCTCTCTAAGCTTTAGATCTGGATATTCCTTGTCCAACTCCGTTACGAAAATGGCTATGCTCCTATGCGTGCCCAGGCTAATGCCCCTTTCCGAAGCAATGGCTTTTAAGGCTTCCACGAAAGCCCCCCAAATCTTCTCAGATGCTTGGGGATAATCCTTTTTCTCAATAAGCTCCTCAGCCTCCCTCAAATACTTCGCGTTGAGCCTCAGGTAATCCTGCTTAGACATTATTCTACACCATGAATCCAATCCTAATTTTTAAGGTTTTCCACGCTATAGGCATGGTAGCGCTATGCGCAATACTTAAGCTTGGGTTATTGTATTGTAAAATCGTTTTTAAACGAATATGGAAAACAAAGAGAATCATTTTTAGCTTTATATCAGCGCGCGTGAACCCTCAAGCGGAGTAACCGTCTGCCCAGGAGCCATACAAGGCGGATTCTGCTCTGTAACCGGAAGCCAATAGAACGGCAAACTCTCCTCACCCAGTATATGCGCGATATGGCAATGAAGCGGTTTCAACCATCCTCCTCAAAGCCTTAAGCCTCCTACTGTAAAAACCTATCGTCCTCACCGCGTCCTTGAAACCAGACTCCCAGCTGAACAACCCACCTCTGTTTTTAGCGCGGATTATAAACTTAATGCATAAAAGCATTATGCCAAGCCTAGTGCTCGCGCTAGAGGCTTGCCAGAAGCAAGCTACATGAGGCAAAAATAGGAATCCCTGTCGAGAAAACTTTTTCCGATAAGTACTCGACAACCACGCTCCCAATATCCTCGCGAGCCCGACCGGTATTTCTAACTGAGATAACCCAGTATAAGACGTGTGCTGATCCTCCTTTTAAGCTTAATCCCCAGCTTGGAGCGTGCAAGATGTCAAATTAACCTTAAGAGGTTGTTGCCGTAAACTAACAATATCGTGGCTATGCAATACATTCATTTGTGGAGAAGAGGCGGCTAAGCCTTGGAAAATTTTCAGAAAATGGGAGGGATACCAAAACGCGGTAACAATAGATTTATTTGGCTTAACCTTAAAATATCCAGTCATGTCAGATCGTGAAAAAGAATTCCCTCCGCCGAGCAAAACATCCTTTGAAATTACGAGGTTTCCTAACGTGCATGATACAAGCATGAGTGAGGATGAGCCGGATTCAGAGGAATTTGAAGCAACACCGTTCGTAGATATAAGGATTAACGGTGTGGAAATGGAGGGTGCCCTCGTCGATGATTTCTTTTGGAAATACGGAAACAGCGATGGAAATAACATCTTGGGTTTAACCGCAGAGGCCCACTTCGTGAGGAAGTTGAGGAAGCTGGTTATGAAGTATCGTTGGTCGTAAGCCACAACATCGAGATAAGGGAGATTAAGAAAGGGAATTTTGTGTACGATTGCTTTCGAGATTACGGCGAGGTCGTAGAGAATATGCCAAGAGAACTAAAAGAAGTGGTAAAAGAGTTCTGCAAAGAAGGAGTTGACATACGGATAAGTGATGAGGATGGCATCCCAGTATACTTAGATGGTCGATTCATCTTCAGGGCAAAATTTGAAGAAATAATCCTCCACATGCTTTCAAAAATTGAAGACGAGTTCATAACGAATGCTGTGCTCTTTGATCCGAGGATGGAGGAATTTGAACCATTCTTAATAGCATTAAGCTATGAATTGATGCTAATGCTCGAGTACGAGGCAAACATCCCAATCTTCAAGCTATCTTATGACAGAGCTGGGAAAGTACTCGACGATGTTGGGAGAGTGTTTAAAAAGCACGGCATATATTTAGAAAGGGACCCCTTCTCAGGCATTAGGATTTCAAATAGAAAGACCTTGTGCGAAGAACCCAGAAACCTGATCGTAAGCGAATAATTTTGGATGGGCTTCATTAAGCTTAGCCTATTCGCAAATCGTTCACGATAGTGCGATTCGCCCATTTAACATGCTAAGGAAGCCAAGATCCCATACCTGTAAACTAGAAATAGCAGCTCTATTGTTGCTGAAAGGCTTGTTTTGACAATATTCCCCGTTCGGGTACGCGCGACTGAAAACATCGTCGTTAAAAGGGGGATCGAAAGAAGACTTATATTCCTCTGGCCTGTTCTTCTCCTAGATGAGCGAGATAACTCTAGAAACAATATATAGGGAGGTAAGGGATCTTAAAATGCTTATTGATTCCCTCGCCGAAACCATTGAGATACTTGCTAACCCGAAGGAGCTTGAGGGAATACGAAGGGGATTGATGGATTTTAAAAGGGGCAGGACTAGGAGTTGGGGTGAATTCGAGCAGGAATTGAGGAAAGAGGGCAAGCTTTAGTGGAGACGCAGTACGAGATTGAAGTAACGAGACATTTTGAAAGATTGTTCAGAAAGCTTAATCCAGGGACTGCGAGAAAAATAAGGGATAAAATATTAGAATTGAGGATTAATCCGTACACTAACAAGCCTCTGACGGGCCAACTGTCAGGTTTGCGAAGCATGAGTTGGAGATTATAGAGTACTGTATATTGTAAATGAAGAGGACAAGAAAGTTACTTTAATTCATGTGGAACATAGGCGTGCAGTCTATAAATAAATGATGGCTTATCAGGATAAGTTTTGCACGTGCGGATGTAGCTCATGGACTCAATTGAGTGCCTGTTCAGCAGTGGCGAAGCCTTTAGTAGGATTGCCTTCATTCTTTCCAAAAGGCCTGTTTGATAGTCCTTCCTGTTCAGAGTTGCCGATTAAGATGAGCAGTAAGCAGGGTAAACCGTCATATCATTTTGACGCTGGCCTTAGTAGGCTTGTGTTTAAAGAAAAACTTAAAGTAAATGGTGTAAGGTAAAGCAAGGCTTGAAACATAAACGGATATTTGCTCCGTAAATTAGCTTCTCAAGATTAGCCCCACTTTTTTTAAAAAAAGCTGCTCAACATCATCAGAACAGGAGCCTCGTATCGACGCTTTTACACAGCCTCCGACGAATTCTCTGAAATAGCAGAGGTCTCGTCAAGGCGCGCTTTGCATAACCACCAAGGCCGTCCCGAGACCTTGACGCTAAGAGACGGAAGAAATGAAGGTTTTTAAGGCATGCGGTACAATACGGGTTAAAGGTGGAATGACCTTAGTTAAGGCAAAAATCAGACTCTCCGGGGAGAGAGAAACGCGTTTTCTAACAGCCCTAGTAGATACCGGTGCCAGAATGACTCTCATCGACAGTTCTCTCGCAGAGCGTATAGGCGTCCAATATACTGGAAGGACGATAAGCTTCATCTCGGTCTCCGGACATGCTGTAAAAGGGTTGGAGGCGTTGGTCTTAGAGCTTGAAGTGGCGGGCGAGGTGTTGAAGTACGAGGCTGTAGCAGTTGCGAGTATCCCGGAGAAGGTTAAGGAAGCCTTAAGGGGAAGCGGAATGGATGAGAACGTAATAATCGGTCTCTTAACGATTGAGAGAGCGAGCATGATACCGGATACCTTGACAGGTACTCTAAGAAAAGTGGAGAGCTTCATACTCTAACATGCTAATACTGACAACTTCCGGAGTCGATGGATTAAGCAGAAGCGTTTCGGAAGCGGTGACGCTTTACAGGTACCATACGTAAAGGTTCTGGATCTTTCTCAAAAACAACTCCCTCGATACTGGAAAGCCATTTTTCAATCGACTCTTCGGCGCATCGCAGCTTCTCTAAACCCAGCCTCAAATCCTTCCTGATTTGAATCCTAAGACCCCGCATGACAAAAAATCACTACCATATTACTTTTTTATAAGTTCACGTAGCCCTGATGTCCGCTATAGTGTAAGTCTATCCATTTTTACGAGACTACTTATTAGTCTACCAGCCTCACGTTTAGCCCTTTCTCTAAAGCCGCCTTTGCTTGGACTCTGTCAGCCGTCAATAGCGTTAAACCCTTATCCCTCGAGAGGACGACGTAGATCGCATCATAGATCGTTATCCCTGTTCCCATGGCTATTCCCAAGGCTTCATCAACGTATCCCGCTTCATCCTCAACCTTTAAAGCGCTGCCAAGTAGCCTCTTTAAGGCCAGTAGAGCCGAATCAGCTTCCTCTCTAGAGAGTTCGCCACGCCTATGCCTCTTTAAAACTACGTTTGAAACCTCCTTCAAGACGAGGTCCGTAGAGAGCACCCCCTCTTTAAGCTCCTCACATACCTCTTGCCATCCAGCCTCCTTCAACAGGAACTTCGCTAAGGCTGAGGCGTCAATGACTTTCACGATCCTCTCTCACCAGCCTTGCCGCCGTGCCTAAGGGAGCCGGCCTCACGTTTTCCAGAAGCTTGACCGCCTCTTCAACCGCCTGCTTTCTCTCCAGCTCCTCAAGCCTAGCGAGAATACTCTTCCTGATTTCTTCCGGCCAGTTCACCATGTTCTCGTACTGCTTCATCTTCTCCTTAACCCAGCGTGGAACCTTAACGCTGATGACCGACATCTAGTATACCAGCAAAGTATACCTTATATAAGGTTTATGGTAAACCACTGCAGCATGTATCTTACGCTTATAGGCGTGCGCCATTTTGACCCTCTTAGCCTGTTCAAACAACTTTCGACTTCCACTCTCACAACATGTCCTCCAGTGCTTCTGCTAGTAAGCTTACCTCATCTCGACTGGCTGCGTCGCACGCTGAGATGAAAGCAAACTGGTGTACGAAACGATTTTCTTCAAACCAGCCGGGCTGGTTCCTCCCTCGGGACCTCCAGGCCGTCGAAATGCTTGTCGAAGGAAACTATGGCTTTCACCCCGAGCGACATGGCTGCCGAGTACTGTATGGCATCGTCCAGATCTAAGTGCTTCTCCTTCATTGTCTCTACCGCTCTCAACAATTCTTTAAGCCCGTTGCGGTGTATCGTGAGCCCCCTGTACGCTGAAAGGCTTGAGAGAAAAACCTTCAGCTCATCCAGCTTGGAAAGGCCTGACATTATGATCATGATGGAGTATATTGAGAAATCTGTGATGAAGGCCTTTGAAACACCCTCTTTAACGCTTTTCAGAAAGACTTCACACTCTTTGCTTCTGGCTTGGGAAAGCATGACTTCTAGAAAAATATTCGTGTCAACGAGGTACATTTTCAGATGCAGCCTCAAACCACGACTTTACAGCTGAGTGCTGCAGTTCGACGGAGCCAACCTTAATGTCTGAAAGGAGCCCTTCTACAGCCTTGACAGGATCTCCTTCAAAAACAACCCCCTCAACGCTGGAGAGCCATTTTTCAATCGCCTCTTCAGCAGCACGGCTGAGAGCCCCTTTTGAATAGCCGAACCTGCGCATCGCAGCCTCTCTGAACCTAGCTTCTAAGTCCCTCCTTATTTGAATCCTAAGACCGGGCATGCTAAAAAAACGACCATATTACTATTTAACCTTTTCTCCACAAGTCCTTATCATCACGCTTTATTTTACGCACCGACTAAACACTAAATAAGCACCTGCCAAGGGTAAACCCTTGTTTGCGCACGTTAGAAGCCGACTAATTAGTAGCACACGCGTCAGCCCTTTCTCCAACCCGCCTTCGCTTGGCCTATGTCAGCCGTCAATAGCGTTGAATTCTTAGCCTTCGAGAAGACGATGCGGAGCGTATCATAGATCGTTATCCCCGCCTCATGACCATTCTCACGGCTTCATCGACGCAGCCACTTCTTTCTAAATTTTTTTCAAAGTGCTTCAAGAGGCATCTTTAACGCCAATAGAGCGGAATCGGCTTCCCCTCCGGATAGTTCGCCATGCCCATGCCTCCTTAAAACAACGCTTGAAACATGATTCGGTTCAAGCTCGCATAAATGCGTTGAAAAGACATTTAAACGCTCTCTCGGTAGGCTGAGGCATGCTCATCAAAAGGAGGGATGGGGAGAACCCGCCCCCGCCACCGGTTGAGGAGGAGCCTGGGCTTGAGGCTGAGGAGGAGCATGCTCCAGAATACTCTTTGAGAACTCCAACCGGCATAGTCGGCTTAGACAAGATTATAGACGGAGGGCTGCTTAGGGGTAAAACATACCTGGTTGCAGGGGAAACAGGCACTGGTAAGACTATTTTCAGCCTAAGGTTTATTCTGAAGGGTATTGAAATAGGCGAGCCCTGTGTCTACGTTCCTTTCGACGAGACTGTTGAGAGCACTGTTGAAGGAGCTTTAACGCTCGGCTGGGATCTTGAGACGCCGATGAGGAGGAACATGCTTAGGATACTTGACGCCAGGCCTTTCTTCGCCGAGGTCACTAGGGAGAAGTTCATGGCTGAGGTTGTGAGGGAGATCGTTAAGGAGCTTAAGAGACATGTTTCCGAGATAGGGGCTAAGAGGCTCGTCATAGATCCCGTTGCGCCGCTCGTCGGCGAGGTTGTCGACGTTTCATGGACCAGGGACTTCATAAGGGGCTTCGTGACTGCTGTTGAAAAGTTCCTCGGCTGCACCACCATTATAACCAGCGAGGTCCCCACTGGCAGCGGGCTTCTCAGCAGGTTCGGCGTTGAAGAGTTCCTCTCCTCAGGAATCATTAAGCTCTCAATAACCCCTATTGAGAACAGGAATCTCAGGACGCTTATGGTTAGGAAGCTGAGGTGGACCAGGGTGGACCTGACGCCCTACGTCTACGAGATTAAGCCCCTGGAGGGGATTGTTATTCTGGAGCCCCTACACGAGTATGTTAAGAAGCTTAAAGAATAGCTGTATGCGGCACACAGGCTTGCTACGGTTCTAATCACGCGCGGCTTCGAGAAGCCTTTTTCCATCAGCTTCTACATGGGTTAACAGGTTAAACCATTAATTGTTGAATGGCCGCCCCAAGGTAGAGCATTATGAACGAGGTGAGCATTGCCGCCTGGGGACTAGCCTTGAACCAGAACACTATTGCTGCTGAAAGCAGGAGCGCGCTAAACCCTCCTGAGAGTATTTGAATAAGCCCGGCGGCTAGGCTGGGCGGGTTTGAAACCACCAGTATCAGGCTGTAGAAGAGCTGGGGAAGGAAGCAGAACGGTAAAGCCGTCAGGAATCCTGTTTCAACACTCCTCTTCTGGAAAACAGTTCTGGGAACAAGATAGGCGAGGAGCAGGCTTAGGGCGACACTTCCCAGGGTTGAGGAGAAGCTTACTCTCGCAACCGGGATCAGCAGGGCGAGGCCCATCTTAGCGTAGAGGCTTGATGCTGAGAGGCTGAGCACTATCAGCGCAGCCATCGGCGTCACCATCCTGCTCGGCAACCCTGTGAAGAACCATACTGGGACGAGCGTCTCTAAAACCCTGGGTAGTTCTCCTGAAGTCGGAGGGGGCAGTAGGCCTGATTTCAAGGCCAAGTAGACCCTCCTGCCCTGCTCGCTTAAAGCATACTTCTTGTCGCTGGTCTGTTCGACGAGCTCCCCGAGCGCTAGGAGATTATGGTAGAGGCTGCCCGTGCTCAGGCCCAGCTCCCTCTTAAGATCCTTGATGCTCATAGACCCGGTTTCCCCTAGCTTCATCAGCAGGGCTCTCCTCTTGCCGTATGAGAGAGCAAGTATAACCTTCTCCAGGCCCTCCTCCTCCACGGGCTTTAAAAACGCGAGAGGAATATAAAAACATCATGTCTGCAATGCGTCAGCCGGTTTAAAATGGGAAAAACCGGCAGCCTTTCAGCCAGGATGCTTGTTGAAGCCTCCTGAGGTTGTGAAGCCTAGTGTTCAGCAGGCCTGTATGAGCCGAGCAGCCTAATCTCCACAGCCCTACGCTTAAGATTCTCCAGCGCTCTATGCACACCATGGTCCCAGGAGGCGCCCTCAAACTCCACTAGAAACATGTACTCCCAGGGCTTGCCCCTTACGGGTCTAGACTCTATTCTGGTCAGGTTTAAACCATGCTTCGCAAAAACTCCGAGAGCCCTGTACAGGGAGCCGGGCTTATGCTCCAGAATCATTATAAGCATTGTTCTCGCATCCCCCTTAAACTTCTTCGAGGCTTCTCTAGAGAGGACTAGGAAGCGGGTGTAGTTCTCCCGCTCATCCTGAATATTCCTGGCTAGGATTCTCAAGCCGTATTCTCTTGCAGCAGCCTCGGAGCACACTGCCGCCCCACCCCTTGTTTTAGCCGCCATCAAGGCAGCCTTAGAGGTGCTTGAAACCTCCCTTATCCTTGCTTCCGGCATAACCCTGTCTAGAAACATCCTGACCTGTGCTAGGGCGTGAGGGTTGGAGAAAACAATCCTAACGTCTTCAAGCCTCCTCTCCCTGGATGAAAGGTGGAAAGCTATTTTCAAAACCTCCTCGCCGACGATGCTGAGGCTCGAGGAGGCTAGGCAGTCAAGCGTTTCAGAAACAGAGCCCTCAAGGCTGTTTTCAACCGGAGCAACCCCGTAGTCAGCCTCAGCCTCCTCAACGCTTTTAAAAACGCTTCTAATCGTGGGGTAGGGCTGAAGAGCGTAGGGCTTACCGGAGAAGTATTTCTCAGCAGCCTCCATCGTGAACGAGCCTCTTGGCCCCAGGTAGGCTACTTTAAAGCACCCCTGGACCCTCCTGCTGTGGTCTATTATGATGCTGAAAACCTTTTCAACCAGAACGGGGTCTAAGCCTCTTGCAGAAGCCTTTTCAAGAACATGCTTGTAAACCTCTTTCTCCCTATTCTCATCTACAACGGGTAGCCCAAGCCTCTTCTTCTCCCCGCCTATCATTCTCGCAACCCTGATCCTCTCAGCGATAGCTTCGACGAGCTTCTCGTCAACCCTGTCCATCATCCTCCTCATCTCCTTGAGACTCAATCTTTAACCACTCTCCCGACGAGGCCGGCCCTAGCGTAGTGGTCGACGAGGACCATTGCTGAGACGGCCTCAACAACTGGAACAGCCCTGGGAGCGATGCAGATGTCGAACCTCCCGCCTGAGAGATCCAGGTTAACGCTTCTCATCTCCTCAAGGTTGACCGTGCGTTGAACCCTCGCTATCGAGGGGGTCGGCTTAAAGGCCGCTCTGAAAACTATCATGCTTCCCGTTGAAACACCTCCGACTACACCCCCGTCGCTGAATCCAGCGACCTCAACCCTCGCGTCCCTGACGGTCAGCTCATCGTTGAACACGCTTCCCCTCATGCAGGAGGCTTCGAAACCCTTTCCGAACTCCACCCCTTTTACGCCGGGGATAGACATCGCTGCCCTAGCGAGCTCAACGTCAAGCCCCTCTAAAAGCGGGTCTCCAACGCCAGGGGGCACACCGTATATCCTGCACTCCACAACACCACCCACACTGTCACCTTCACGCGAAGCCTCGTCTATCTCCCTCATCATCATTCTCGAAGCATCCGGGTCTACGCACCTGACTGGGGACTCATAAACCCTCTTCAAATCATCCTCGCTCGGCTCACCCCGGTAACTGGCTCTACCTATCCTAGTGACGTGCGCGTATATTCTAACCCCTTTTCTTTCGAGAACCTGGGCTGCTAGCGAGCCTGCTGCAACCCAGCCCGCGGTGAACCTTCCCGAGGAGAATCCTCCTCCCCTGTAATCGTTGAAGCCGCCGTACCTAACCCTGTAAGGATAGTCAACATGGCTCGGCCTAGGAGTGCTCCTGATCCTCTCGTAGAAGCCCGGATCAATATCAGTGTTCCAAACAACTATGAGCAGGGGAGCCCCCGTGGTGAACCCTTTGAAAACCCCGGTGAGGATTTCGAAAGAATCCTCTTCAACCCTCGCCGTGGAGCCGTATCCAGCCCTCCTGCGGGAGAGGCTGAGCCTAATCCTGTCACCGTCGACCCTTAAGCCGGCCGGGAAGCCCTGTATTAGCGAGCCGACCAGCCTGCCGTGGCTCTCCCCGAAGAAGCTGAAGACAATAAGCCTGCCTAGAGTGTTCAAACCCATTGGAGCCCAACCCCAGTCTCTAAAACCCAGCTGTAGAACCCTGGGTTAGACTTTGAAACCGAGCCCGCGTTAAGTATGGTTGTCTCACCCCCGGCCGCAGCGCCAGCCATTATAAGCATCATCTCAATCCTGTGGTCGCCGCCGGCGTCAACTGTTGAACCCCTCAGCCTGCAAGGCCCCTTGATGAGAATCTCGTCGCCGTTGAAAAACGCTTCCACACCCATTTTTGAAAGAGCCCTTGCGATGAGCGTCGCCCTAGCCGACTCCTTCGACTCAAGCCTGCCAACATTCCTCAGGATCGTCTCACCCTCCGCTGCCGTAGCGGCGAGTGCCAGAGCTGGAACCAGGTCCGGGTTCTCCGAACAGTCTATTACACATGCTTTCAGGACCCCCGTGTTCTCAGCTATAAGCGTATTGCCCGACCACTCTATTTTAAGCCCCATCCGCCTGAGTATTTCAACAATCTCCCTATCCGGCTGAGGCTCGTCGACAAGCCCATGCACCTTGACGCTGCCGCCTGAAACCGCCGCCATAGCCAATGGTATTGCTGAAAGAGAATAGTCGCCTGGAACAGTATGGTTGAAAGGCTTAGGCTCCCCGGGCTCAACCGTTATAGACTCCCCGTCCACACGGGTTTCCACGCCGTGCATGCGGAGCATTCTTAGAGTAAGTTCCACGTAGGGCTTTGAGACAAGCACCCTGTTTTTCAAAGCAACCCGGAATCCTTCTCCAAGCCTAGCCCCGGCGACCAGGAAGCCTGAAACATGCTGGCTGGACTCTGAAGCATCCAGCATAACAGTATTAGTCTTGAAGCCGCCGCTTCTAACTTTTAAAGGAGGCTTCCCGTTAGCAGAGCTTGCTTCAACACCAAGCCTGGCGAACGCTTCCTCAAGCATTCTAACAGGCCTCCTCCTAAGGCTCTCGTCACCCGTGTAAACAGCATAGGAGGGCTTAGCGGCCAAAACCGGGGCTAGCATTCTGAGCGTTGAGGCTGAGCCGCCGCAGTAAACCTCTCCAGCAGGGCTCTGGAGCACGCCGCCTTCAACAAGAACTTCGTCTCTCCTTGTTAAGACAGGAACGCCCATTAGCCTTAGCGCCCTCAGGGTTGCCTCCACATCGTCACACCTGGAGAGCCCGCTTATCCTTGAAACACCTTTGGAAACAGCTGAAATGAGGAGGCTCCTGTGGGAATAGGATTTCGAAGGTGGAGCCACATAGCTGATGCTTCCAGCCCAGCCCCCTTTAACCTTTAACACGCTACTCGACATTCGCATTCTCGTTGCACACACCTGTCTCCACAATCCTGCCGAACCCGGATAGGGCCCTTCTAACCTTTTCAACATCCTGCGGCCTTACTACAGCAGCCACAGCAGGCCCCTTTCCGGAAACCCCTGAGGCTATGGCGCCATTCTTCAAAGCTTCTAACGCTGGCTCCACGTCTAGGCCGAGGGCTGTTGAAACAGCAAGCCCGTTTAGAGTCATAGCCAGCCACTCCTCCCCGTTTAAAGCCAGCCTGTGGGCCAGCCTCATCAAGGGTTCAACAGGCTTAAAGAGACTAGTGTCAACCAGCCCGCTGAGCATCCCGCCTGAAGGCACGAGTATGACGACTTTAAGACTGGGGTCAACCAGCCTTCTCGCCAGGACCTTCCTCTCGAAATTATCCGTCACCACCATCCCGCCCAGGAGGCATGCGGAAGCATCGTCGAAAGCCCCTGTCACCGACACTCCTGTCTCGATGCTCGCTTCAACAGAGTATTCAGCTGCCTCCATGAGCCCGGCTTCCCCCGTGACTTCTTTAAGGCATGCGAGGGCAACTGCTGAGGAGACGGCGCTGCTCGACTTCAATCCTTTCCTCGCAGGTATTTCAGAGTAAATGCTTACTTCACATCCCTTCTGCACGCCGAAGTCCCCCAGTATCAGTCTGCAAACCTTTTCAGGCAGGCTGCCGGCTTTGAGAAAACTTTCTCCGGAGCGTATTCTGAACACTGGCTCTTCCATTAGCCTGCAGCTCGCCTCAACCCTCAGCCCAATCCCTAGGGCTGCGCCCAGGCCGTTTGCCATAGCGTTAACAATGCTTACGGCACCGTGAACCATGGCCCTGCTCAAGACCTGAGCCTCCTTAAGGCTTCATCCCTCATCTCCTCCAGCGGAGGCTTTACGCCGAACCATATTTCGAAGCTTTCAGCAGCCTGGTGGATAAGCATCTCGACGCCCGGCACGGTGTTCAACCCTTTTTCAGACGCTTCCTTGACGAGCCTGGTAGGATGAGGCGTGTAAACCATGTCTAGGAGCGTCTGACCCCTCCTCAGGAACTCGGTGGGAAAAGGAGTTTCAACGCTGCTTTCCATGCCTACTGGCGTAGCGTTGACAACAAGGTCAGCATCTTTAAGCACCTGTTGAGCATGGTCGAGGCCACGCGTCTCAACCCTCAGGCCTCTTTCCGAGAAGTGTTTCTCAAGCTCAAGCGCTCTCCCCCGGCTCCTGTTCAACACCACCACTCTGCACCCCATTGAAAGCAACGCTAAGACAGCTGCCCTAGCACCTCCGCCGGCACCTATGACTGCCGCAACACCCCCGCCATTGAAGCCAGCGTTCCTCAAAGACTTCTCAACCCCGGCTACATCCGTGTTGAAACCCTCTAGAAGACCGCTTGTAACCCTAACGGTGTTTACGCACCCTGTTAGTTCAGCAGAATCATCAAGCCTGTCAACAAGGCTTGCTACAGCAATCTTATGCGGTATAGTTACGTTGAAGCCCAGTACCCTGTTGAGCCTGCAAAGCGATACGAAGAACCCGAGCATTTCCCCTTTTACTCTTAAGGCAAGGTAGACAGCATCTATGCCAAGCCTCCTTAAAGCCCTGTTGTGGATCGCCGGGCTCACTGAGTGTGAAACCGGGTCTCCTATGACGAAGAGCAGTCTTGAATCTGATGTTGGAAGCCACCCTACCATACGCCCATTCTCCTGTATATTGAGACCATTCTCCTAAGGTCCGCCTGGCCTGGTGCAAGAGCCTCTCCGTATGAAGCGTAAGTCATAAAGCTTCCGAGCAGCGGCGCGAGTATTCTAGTGGCTAAACCCTTCTCCCCCATCCCGAAGCAGACGACCCTGCTTTCCCGGATGCTGCTCAGGAAGAACAGTAGGCCCGCCTCATCAACAGGGCTCCTGACACTTGTGACAATCTTATAGATATCCGCGTTCCTACGTTTCATTGTTGAAAGCATTTTTCCAAGCGTCTTCACGCTCGGGGTTCCGGTCCACTCGTGGCGTGAAAGAATCAGGCCAACACCCTTCTGAGAGGCCAGCCTTGAAACCTCGTCGACAATCCTGGATTTCTGCTCAACATCCACGTATCTGAAGGGAGCTTCCAATGCTTTTTCGAAAAGCCTCAGCCTCCTGTCTTCATCCCCAAGGTAAGCACCACCATCCCAGCTGGGCCTTATCGTCGCCACGCAGCCGACGCGTGACGACTCAACCGTCTTCAACAAGGCTTCATACTGCTTCTCGCCAGCATGGTCAAGCCTGAGCTCAACAAGACTGGCCCCAAGCCTCTTGGAAAGCCCTATAGCTCTCAAGACCCTTGGAACGCTGTCCGCCTTCACTGAAACGCATATTCTAGGCCTCAAAACTCGAGCATCAGCTCCCCTTCCACAGGGGTTCCGAAATGCCTTCCAACCCTTGCCGGAGAATAGGCGATAATCCTGTCACCCGGCTTAAGGTCTCTAACGCTTATTGAGCCCTCCTGGGTTACAACCCTTATGGTTTCAGCGTCCTGCAGAAAAACCTTCCCTGTTGAACCGTTTAAACCGATCTCGATCATTCTGAGAGGCCTCTTCTCAACCTTCATCCTGCATATTGTGAGAGGCCTGGCCTCGCCCGTTCTCGAAACAGCCAGGACGACGTCTCCAGACCTAAGGTCGCTAATATATGGTGAAAAACCCCTGGTTGAGAGAACATACTGGGATACTGCTCCAGCGTTAACCCGGAAGGGCCTGGGCTTAGTGAAACCGGATTCAGACACCTCCGCCTCCACCAGAACCAGCATCGACGAGAATGCTCCTATCAGCATGCCTTCCCCAGGACTCATGGTGTCGCAGGCATCTATGCAAGCCCTGAGCCCAACGCCGGCCTCAGAAACCTTTTCGACAGCGGCCTCACGGAGGCCCAGCACGGCTTCAATACTCTTAAGCTCAACCGCGGCTCTCGAAGCCTCACTGACAGGCATGTTCAAAGCTACAGCGTCAACTCCGAGCTCAAGAGCTCTGAGGGCGAGCTTAGCCTCCTCGACGCTGGAAGCCTCAGCGACGATCATAGCCCTGCCCCTAAGCTTCGCGACAAGGTTCTCCCACGGTATAACCTTCCAGTCGGATGTTTTCACAAGTATTTTCCTAAAGCCTTTCTCCACAGCCTTCAAAGCATTCTCCTCGTCCCCGGAGCTCTTAACCTCGAGCTCGAGCACCGCTGAACCGGGGTCGACGCCCACGTAAGGCTCCGGGGGAATCCACTTCACCAGTCTAAGGCTCTCACCCCTACCCTCCACCATTCCCCGGCTTCTCGAGACAACCCTGTCCACCCCGTGAGCCTGGTTAACATCCTCAGCGATAATCCATATTTCCTTCAAGACTCAGCGACCTCCAGCGCATACTCGACGGAAGCATTCTCGTGGACAATCGCCTTCAGAGCCTCAGCCATCCTCCTCGGATTATCGTGTTGAAAAACATTCCTGCCTATTGAGACGCCTGCGGCACCAGCTGAAACAGCGTCGCTAACCATTTTGAGAAACTCTCTGGTTGAAGAGGTTTTAGGACCGCCCGCTATAACCACGGGTATGCGCGTAGACTCTACGACGATCCTGAAAGACTCCGGCGACCCGGTGTAGTTCGTCTTGACGACGTCGGCACCGAGCTCCACGCCTATCCTCGCGACGTGAGCAACCTCCTTTGGAGAATGCTCGTCAGCGATCTTCTGGCCCCTGGGGTACATCATCGCCAGCAGAGGCATGCCCAGGATGCTGCAGACCCTTGCGGACTCTGCTAGGAAGGCCAGTTGTTCAAAGTCTGTTTCAGAGCCGACGTTAACATGAATGGAGAAGCCGTCTGCACCCAGTGAAAGCGCTTCAAGAGGGGTTGCGCAACGAGTCTTCCTAAGCCTGTCTGAGCCGAGGTCCGTCCCGGCTGAGCCGTGTACAATGAGCCCGAGCCTGGCTGCGTCAACCATTCTCGCCCAACCCTTGTGGACAACTATCGCGTCGACACCGCCCTTAGACAGCTCGCCCACAAGCCACGCCATGTTCTGCAAGCCCTTCACCGGCCCTATTGAGACACCGTGGTCCATCGGCACTATTACGCTTCTCCCATCCTCCCTGAAAATCCTTCTAAGCCTCCTTCTTTTACCCGGTTCCGGAACGTCCAGCATGCTCAAACAAGCCTCATCTCCCTAAGCAGCTCCGCCACGAGTATCGAGCCTCCTGCAGCACCCCTCACAGTATTATGCGAGAGAACAGCATACTTAACCGTTAAAGAGTTGCACTTGCCAACCCTCCCCACGACGACTCCCATCCCACCCTTGTAATCCCTGTCCAGCCTAGGCTGGGGCCTGTCCTCCTCATCCCTAACCTGTATAACGGGGTCTGGCGCCGAGTATAGGCCCATCCTCTGCGGCAGAGGTTTAAACTCTCTTAAAACCCTCTTAACCTCCTCAGGCTCAAAATCCTTCTCGAGCTCGGCAAAGACATGAAGCAGATGCCCGTCTAGAGTCGGAACCCTGTTCACGCTCGCTAAAACCGGTATGTTAAGCGGCCTAAATGGTTCACCGAGTATCTTAACCGTCTCAGCCTGAAGCTTCTCCTCCTCACCCTTTATGAAGGGTATTACGTTGTCAACGATGTCGAGCGACTGGACACCCGGGTAGCCTGCTCCGCTCAAGGCTTGAAGCGAGACTGTTACAACTCTTCTCAAGCCGAACGCGTCTAAAAGGGGTTTCAGCGATATTACTAGAGGCATCGTTGTGCAGTTCGACTTCGCGACGAGAAAGCCTTTCCAATGCTTCTCCTCACGCTGCCTCTCTATCATGCTTACGTGGCTAGGGTTAACCTCCGGGATTATCATGGGTACGAGCGGATCCATTCGGAAGGCGCTTGCGGTTGAGACGATTTTAAAACCCTGCTCCGCAAGCATGGGTTCAACTTTCAAAGCAGCTTCGCTAGGCAGGCTTGAAAAGACAAGCTCGACATCGCTTAAGGCTTCAACCCTGGTTTCCTGAACAATCATTTCTGAAGCGGGCTCAGGCGGGTCGCCTCCTAGAAGCCAGTGCGCAGCCTCCTTATACTTCTTCCCGGCAGACCTCTCTGAAGCTGTTAAAACCTTTATTTCGAAGAACGGGTGGCTGGAGAGCAGTTTCACGAACCTCTGGCCTACTAGGCCCGTGGCTCCGAGGATGGCTACGCTAATCCTCCTCAACCCTGAAAGCCTCCTCAAGAAGCCTAAAAGCCTTTTCAACATGCTCCTCTGGAATAAGCACTATGAAGTAGGAGCCCAGCGTCAAGATGCCGTGTATGTTAATACCCTCCTTAGCCATGGGTGCGGAGATCCTGTATAGGACGCCAGGGGTCTCATGCAGGTCTGTCCCCCTTATGATTATTCCCCGCAGGCCCTGCCTCACCGCGAGGCCGACCGCGTCCTCGCCGAGCAGAAACTCGTCATGCATCCTTTGAACAGCCTCCTCCCCCAGCCTCCCTGAGAAGTATGCTAGGACCTCCCTGTTGTTTGAAACAACTCCGAGGAGCCTAGGCTCATCCGTTTCAACGCTTCTGAGAACATCCATGGCTCTGCCGACAGCCCTGAGGCTCCTCCCGACGAACATGACTGCTGAGACACTGCTGTTAATAATCTCCATGCTTAACGGCGGGGTTGAGGCGAGTATGAGCGTGCCACCGCCTCTTAGACTCTTAGAATCATAGCTTATCACCCTGACCTTCAGCGAGGGCGGAATATACTTCAGGGACGATTTATGTATGAACTTAACCCCGACGTCAGCCAGGGCTGCGAGCTCCTCGGTTGTAAGCTCCTCCAGCCTCCTGGCTGACTTCACTAGGCGTGGATCAGCCGACATTATTCCGGAGACGCTTGTAACCAGAATAGTGTCCCTAGGGTTTAGGGCTGAGGCCAGTATGAAGGCGGTTGAGTCGCTCCCACCTCTGCCGAGCGTTGTAACATTACCCTTAGGATCCTTGCCTACGAAACCAGGCACCACGACCACGTCGAACTCTTCCAGCAGGCCTCCTACAACCTGTCTGATTCTCCTGCATGACTCTTGAACGGTTATCCTAGCGTTACCATAGTTGCTGTCTGTAAGGATGGGCCAGTCGTCTTGAGAGGGGTCTAGGAAAGTAGCCTTAACACCCTTTGCCAAGAGCATGGTTGAGAAAACTCTGGCGCTAGTCCTCTCACCCATCGATAGAACCTCATCCATGAACCTGGGGTCGCCGGCATCCTTGAAAAGCTGGAGAAGAGTATCTGTGGTCGAGCCCATGGCCGAGACGACGGCCACAACCTTGCTGCCCCTCCTAACCTCTTGGGCGACCAGTTCAGCAGCATGCTCAACCCGCTCCCTAGTTGATAGAGCCGCGCCCCCGAACTTGACAACGAGAACCTCGTTGGAACCCATTTCTCCAAAACCCCCTAAGCTTTTAACAATAGTGGAACATTTGGTAAAAGCCTTCTCCCGAAGCCCGTGAGGCTTCAGGAGGCTCTTCGACTGGCCTCAAAGACTTGAGCATAGGGCCCCACAGCCCACTGTATTTAAAAATTTTACTTGAGAAGCCTGCTGACTATTACTGCCGTTTATAATTCCACTTTAATCACTTTAATCCAGGCGTAAGAATTTTAGAGAGTTAAACGTTGAACACGCGGTGAACACGCGTCACTGTTTATTATGCTTCAAGAGGAAATACTTGTAGCCTGCTACGAGAGCCTCCTCAGCAGCCTTCAAAATGTTTGTTGAAACACCTATCGTCGTCCACCTGTTGCCGTTTGATTCGAACTCGGCTAGTATCCTTACTGACGCCGCAGTACCGGAGGGGGCGTCTATCTCCCTCACTCTGAAACCCGTTAGGGAAACGTATGCGATCCCAGGGTAGACTGGGCTTAGGGCTTTCTTCAAAGCATTGTCGAAAGCGTTAACCGGCCCGTTTCCCTCCGATGAAGCAGACATGCTGACCCCGCCGACCCTCACTTTAACTACACACTCAACGATCTGCCTGTCTCCAAGCCACGTTACTATCGAGGTCCAGTGTTCAAGCTCGAAAAGCTGCGGGGAACCGTGAAGAGCCTCGTGGAGAAGCAGGAAAAGACTTCCATCGGCATCCTCGAAGACATAGCCCTTCGACTCCAGATCCTTAATCTTTCTCAGAGCCTCCAGGATCCTCGGATCCCTCTTGTCGGCTTCAAGACCCATTTCTTTAGCTTTGGCTGCAAGGTTCGCTGTTCCAGACTGCGAGGAAACAATTATCGCGCTTGTGCTGCCGAAGATAGCTGGATCCGTGAACTCGTAGGCCTCCCTATTCTTTAGAACAGCGTCGCCGTGGACACCACCCTTATGGGAGAAAGCATACTTGCCTACAAAAGGCTGCCTAGGATTCTCCTCCAGTGAAGCGATGTCTCGCAGATAGCGGGAGACCGTGGATAGCATTCTCAGGTTAACATCCATCCTGTAGTTAAACCGAGCAGCCAGTACTCCTATGACCTGAACCAGGTCTGCGTTACCACACCTCTCCCCTATTCCGTTTATCGTACCCTGCACCATCACCGCTCCGGCTTTAACAGCGGCAACAGTGTTAGCGACAGCCATACCTGTATCGTTATGAGCATGAATCCCCAGCGGGGTTTCAAAAACCCCTTTGATATTCTTAACGACTTCGTAGACCTCCAGAGGCTCTGAAGCACCCCTTGTATCAGCTAAAACTAGGAAGGATGCGCCGGCCTTCTCAGCAGTCTTCAAGACCTCTAGGGCGTAGTCCGGGTCATCCCTATAGCCGTCGAAGAAATGCTCAGCGTCGAAAACTACTTCCCTGCCAGATTCCTTCAAATACTTAACACTATCGTAAATCATGCTAAGGTTCTCTTCGAGCGTCGTGTTTAAAACATCCTTAACGTGTAGAACCCAGGATTTCCCGAATATCGTTGCAGTCGGAATATTGGGTTGAACAAGGTATTTTAAATCAGGATCCTCCTCAACACTGACCCCTGGCTTACGGGTCCTCCCGAATGTTGAAACCCTCGCCCTCAGCCTGTATTTCAAAATTCTCTGGAAGAAGGAGACGTCGACCTGGTTAGTCTCGTTAGGCCATCCTCCCTCAATATAGTTTACCCCAAGGTCGTCAAGCTTGAGAGCAATCTTAATCTTATCCTCAAGAGAGAAGTTTATGCCTACAGCCTGGTTACCGTCCCTCAGGGTGGTGTCGAAAATAAGGATCTTACTCTCCTCCAAGGCTAATCTTCCCTAAGCCATTTCAACCTAGGATCGCTGGCGACAGCAGGGTGATTAGGATCAACCATAACGACTTCAAACCACTTGTACACCCCGTCCTCCCCAACCCAGTATGATCCGAGAATCCTCATGTTGGGATATTTCCGGGCAGCCCTCTCCTCAGCCATCCTCTGCCTGCTCTTACCCGGTTTAAACAGGACGACGCCAAGATGCTTAGGCCTCCTTCCAGATCTTGGCCTAGGCTTCCTCCTACCGCCCTTCCTAACCCTAGACCGGACTATTATGAAACCGGGCTTAGCCCTGTAGCCGAGCCTCCTAGCAGCGTTAACGTCAGTAGGCTTCTCAACCCTGGTTACAGCCGGCTCGCGCCTCCACTCCATCAGCCTCCTCCTGCGGACTTCTTCAACGGAAGCCAGTAGAAGTTTTTCAGAATCCTTTAAAAGCCTAATCCTCTTCATGCTGCGACACCCGCCTTATTAAAACCCCTTCTAGAGGGGGATGTGCATAGCCTGACGCCTGGGCTCGACCAGCCTTAACCACCGCTACCCTGTGCTTCGAAAGCATAGCGTAGGTATCTGACCCATCCCACCTGTATTTAAGCTATTCAGTCAGTATGCTAATCTAAATACTTCCTAGTCGTAATCCTGATGAAAAGCCTGAAATCCGCTAGCTATCAACGCTTCTACCCCTGCAGGAGGATTCCTGCACGCTTATTCTCAGCCGGCTATTCAGGGGAAGGCGGTAAGGAGGTGGAAGCTCTTCTGCACGTTTAGGCTGTCCAACCAGCTTTACACTATCCCGCTCATCAAGCCTCCGATAAACCCCGGAAGCCCCATCAAGACCGGGGGGGACAAGGAGTATGAGCGTGGCGACGAGAGAGAAGAGAGTGAGAATTAGGCGTCCACATGCAGTCGCCCAAGGTTTTTCAAGATTATTGTACAGTTAAAGTGAACGTCATTCGCTGGAAAGCTTGGAATAGTAAGACTTTGTAAACAGAGCACGCTTATAACTCAGACGCGACGCGATAAGGTAGAGACATGTCTGAATCTGAATACCTTAGACTAAGTTTGAAACATCTTAAGGAGGCTGAGAAACCTCTAGAGAAGAAAGATTATTCTCAAGCACATGAAAAACTCTGAGGGACCTTTGTAGAAGCAGTGAAGGCAGTAGCCGTTGAACGGGACATAAGTCTCTGAACTCATAGAGCATAGCTGAATTCATATCTAAGCTTCACAGAGAAAAACCCAGACAGCGAAGCGCACGCTATGCTGCTGGTTACGGCATATTCGACCTTCTGTATAAGAGCATGCTACTGGAACAAACTCATGCTTGCAGTCAGCGAACGTAAAGGGCTCGTCGAAATCAAGAGCCATTAAGACACATGTTACAAGTTAAGAGTGAAGATATGTCTAAAATCTTAAATTATAGTAGCGCACAGACTACTCAATGGTTACAAGGCTGGTTGGTCTCTCGGGTAAGCCCAATGTTGGTAAGTCAACATTGTACTCAGCCTTGACGCTGAACATTGTTAAGATTGCTGATTATCCTTTCACCACGTTGACTCCGAACAAGGGTGTTGGCTATTTGAGGAAGAAGTGCGTCTGCAAGAGTCTCGGTGTCGTCGATAATCCTGTGAATTCCAGGTGTGTAAACGGCTTCAGGTTTATTCCGGTTGAGCTGGTCGACCTTCCTGGTATTGTTCCTGGGGCGCACGAGGGCAGGGGTCTCGGAAACCAGTTTCTATCCGAGATAAGTATGGCGGATGCTTTGATTCATGTTGTTGACGCTTCAGGCAGCTTGGATGCTGAAGGTAGGCCGGCTGATCCCGATCCTGAGAACACTTTGAGGGACATAAGGTTTCTGGAGGACGAGTATGATCGTTGGCTCGCCGGAATTATTGAGAGGGGTGTTCAGAAGGCTCCTAGGGCTAGGCCTAGCAGGAGAAGTGTTGAGGATGTTCTAAGCCAGGTTTTAAGCGGCCTAGCGATAGGAAGGGGGGATGTTGAGAAGGCTGTTGAAAGGGTTAACCCGCCTGACGAGTTCTCAAAGTGGAGCAGGGAGACGATGATCGAGCTGGCTAGGACGATTAGGATGATTGCTAAGCCGATGGTTATAGCAGCGAACAAGATTGACAAGAAGGGGGCTGAGGAAGGGGTTAGGCGGATGAGGGAGGCGGGCTATGATCCCATCCCGATCAGCGCTGAGGCGGAGCTTGTCCTCAGGAGGGCTGCTGAAGCAGGGCTTGTAGAATATTTCCCTGGGGATAATGACTTTAAGATTGTTAGGCCTGAGACGCTTAGGGAGAAGCAGAGGGAGGCTCTTGAAATGGTTAGGGAGAAGGTTTTGAAGCATTGGGGTTCGACCGGTGTTCAGGAGCTTTTAAACATGGTGTACTTCAGGGTTCTTAAAATGATAACTGTTTACCCCGTTGAGGATCCGAATAAGCTTACCGACAAGAAGGGGAATGTTCTGCCCGATGTCTACCTTGTCCCGATGGGGATGAATGTTAAGGAGTTCGCCGGGCTCATACACAGCGACCTTATGAACAATTTTCTCTACGCTATTGACGCTAGGCGTAAGATTAGGCTTGGCGAGGACTATGTTTTAAAGGATGATGATGTGGTTAGCATTGTAGCCGTCGGCAGGCAGAAGAGCTGACTTAGGCTAAAAACAATTGTTAAATCTATCTGTATTTTTCAACGTAGTAACCAGCCTGCTTCTTAGGGCCGTAGAACCTGACTCCCTTCTCCACTATCCTCTTTTTTATGACGCGGGCAACCCTCTCCGGAAGCTCGTTCCGGGAGACGAGGAAGTCCACTATCTGAAAAGCCTCCTCCTCACTGTCGCACCTCCTAATATAGTCGAAAACGTTTGGAACATATCCTTTAAGAGTCTTAGGCTCAAGGCTCTCAGAGTATCCTTCATCCGCGATCTTCATCAGCTCCTCCTCACTGAGGCTCGTAGACATCTTAAACAGCCTCGGCTAGGCTCACCCTAACCTCCTCAAACCTAATCGGGGATTCGAGAACATTCATCTTCTTAATTCCTGCGAGCTTTATCCTGTGAAACTTCTTAGCCTCATTATAAAGGTCTGACTCGATCTTCCCGAAGACGAGCTCTTGAACCAGCTGGGAATAGTTCAGCTTGCTACACTTGCCTAAAACTATGTTCATCATCGCCTTCCTCATCTTCTTCTTCTGGGATTGCGAAGCACGGTAACGGGTCACGGCGATTGCTGAAACACGCATCCGGTAGCCATCCTTCGTAGTGGCGTTGAAAATAATGTCAACCCTCGAGGATCCTTTTCTAAGAAGGCTTCTCACGAAATCCCTGTCAAGCTCGTAGCCCCATAGTTCTGTGAGGGCAGTCTCCCCCTTTACGCCGGTGATTTTGAACTTTATTTTAACGGTTGTGTGAGAAGGATCGTCCGTCAGCTCGCTTAAAAGAACGCTTATAGTCCTGCCTATTAGGCCGCTTGGCTCTGAGGCTAGGACGCTGCCTACTGGCTTGCCCCCGAGGTAGTCCGGGGCAACTACTGGAAACCATTTTTTAGCCTTTTTCTGCTTCACCAATCCGGAAGAGGCTTGCGGGCAGCGTATTTAAACTATGCTCTTCAGAAGCCCCGCGTATATGCAGCTTTTGCCAGCATCATAACCTATAAAAGCCTATTTTAAGCAGGATTGTCACCGCAACGTTGGAGGAGAAGCAGATAGTGGTTAAGGATTTAAGGCTGATGGTCTCTGCAGACCTTTACTTAAGCCGAGAGCTGCGGGGGGATGAGGTTGAAAGGGTTGCGGAGTATGCCGTTTCAAGCTTCCCAAGAGTATTCGCTCGGGGGGCGGTTAAGGGCGAGGAGCCCAAGATAGTTGAGCTGACCGTCACCAGGGAGAGGGTGAGCGTCACGGTGGAGTCTGGAAGAAGGGTTAGGGCACATGAAGCTGTTAAAAGGGCTAGGAAGGTCTTGGGCGATGAGCTTGGGCCTAAAATGGGGCTGGGCGTCAGGGGGATCAACGTCAAGTCTTTCCAAGTAGCTTTCATAGGGGAAAACCTAAGGGAGGTGAGGCTCCCGTTTGTTAGGAAGGTCGAGAAGACGGGGGAAGGCTTGAAATACTGGCTTGAGGTCGACGAGTCTGGCCTCTACGCTCAGGTTCCCGACAGGATCATAAGCCTTTTCCTGGAGAAGCAGGAGGCCCGTGCAATAGGCAGAGAGGTTCACAGAGTTGTCTGGCGTAGCTCGGAGAAGCCTGTTAAGTATGCTTCGGACCCTGGGCTGCTGCTGGAGGAGGAGGGGTGGGTTAAAAGATTCCACCCCGGCATATGGTACTACCTCCAGCCCTACACTAGTCTTCTGAGAATACTTGAGGAAATGATTATTGAGAAGGTTGCGAAGCCGCTGGGCTTTCAGGAGGTTGTTCTACCTAAGCTTATACCGCTTGAAGTCGCGAGGAAGAAGGGCCACCTCTCCGGGATCCCTAGCGAGATGCTTTACGTCTGCGAACCCGGTTCAAGGGAGCCTTCCTACTTCGAGGATTACACTGACCTGGTTAAGGTTTTCAACGAGCCTAAGCCCGAAATCTTGAAAACGTTTCTGAAGGAGCCTGCTTACACTCTTCCATACGCGCAGTGCGAGCCCTTCTACGAGCTTTTCGCCGGGGAGACCGTGAACCTTGACAACCCTCCTGTCAGGCTTTACGACAGATCCGGGTTCAGCTTCAGGCATGAGGCAGGAGGCTTAAGAAGCCTCGAGAGGCTTACAGCATTCACAAGGATAGAGATAGTCTATCTTGGCAGGCCTGAGGAAGTTGTTGAGATTAGAGATAGGCTGGTGGAGAACTATCTGAGACTGCTCGACAAGACGCTTGACATAGAGGTCAGGTCTGCCGAGGTAACCCCGGTCTGGATGGCTCACGCAGGCGTCATAAAGGATGTTTCCAGAAACATCGCCGCAACCTTCGACATTGAAGCCTACCTCCCGTTTAGAGGAGACAGGGAAAGCGAGTGGCTTGAAATAGCCAACGCGTCTGTCCACTACGACAAGTATGTTGATTGGTTCAACATTAAGGAGAGAAAGGGGAGGGAGGTTTGGACCGGTTGCTCAGGCAATGGTCTTGAAAGATGGGTCTATGCTTTCCTAGCTAGACATGGCTTCAACGCTGAAGACTGGCCTGTAGAAGTGAAGAGGCGGTGGCCAGACTTTAAGCCTGTGATCATGGACACTTGGCCTCCTCGAGCGTTGAAGAAGCCTCCTGAATCATCTTAAGATGGGTCAAGTAATCGGTCAGCGTGTAGGCCAGGGACATTAATCCTCTTTTACAGGCTACTTTAAAAAGTATTCTTCGGCCTTTTAAACTGGACGACACCTTAAGCCCCTCAACCTTCAAAGCCTCATCCGGCTTCAACGCTAAGTACGCAAGCCTTGCTTCAAGCTTGCTCCTGAAAACAGCTTCAAGAACCGCGAAGCATGCTGAATCGTTCTGCCACATTCCTTTCGAAAGCCTCCATGAAGGAGTGAAATCTTCTCCTGGGCACGGTTGCACCGGCTGCAACATCATGCCCTCCTCCGAGCCCTCCGGATTCTCTGGCAGCGTTCGAAGCCAGCATGCTACCTTTAATACCCTTCTCAACAAGGCTCCTCGGAACCCTTATTGAAACCTTGAGCGAATCATCCTCAGCGGCGGTTACGACCAGGATCTTGCCAAGATCCTTGGGAAGGCTGGAGAATATTATTGAGGCAACCGGGCTCAACACTCTTTGGTCTATGATTCCCTCGCCGTTGTAAAGCAGTATTTTTTCAGACTCGATCTTGGCCCCCGGCATGCTTAGAAGGTTTGAGAGAGATTTTGAGATGGCTGTCCTGTATTCCCGACTCACTCGTTGAGCCTCCTCAAACATTCTGCCTCTTTCACCCATCGCAACCGCCAAGCCTACGGCTGAACGCCCCATTCTCGCGCAAGAGTTCAACAGGGCTGAGAACTCCCTGCCGTCTCTTAAAACAGTGCCTCTGGGCTCTTTTTCAAAGACATAAATTGTGCCAAAAAGGTTTTGAGCACTCTCGGGTGAGAAGCCAAGGTCAGCGATATACTGCATTAAACCTGCGAGAAGCCTTGACCTCTCAGCCTGTGAGAGGTCGCTGAAAGTCCTCCATTTGTCATCAGTCTTAACCTCTATGCCGAGGCTTCTTAAAAGGTTTAGAGCAACATTCTCATCACCACTCAGCCCAGGTATTATGAAGTTCGACGAGGAAGATATTGAGACATGTATCGGCAGGGTTTCCCTGCCGAAGAACACGAAGTCCTCCTCGACCCTAACTATGTTCATCTCCTCTCCTTCAAGAACTATCGTAGAGTTTAACCCTGTGAGCGACCTGTTAACACCCGTGTCCTGCATGTCGGCCAGCGCGCCGACTATGGCTAGCTCATTCATCCTTGAGAAGTCTTCAACCAGGTTCTTGAAAACCAGGTATGAAACCCCTGAGCCGGAGATTTCTGAGCCACCGTTTAAACCATGCTCATTAGGGTTCAGCATGAGAACACTGTTCGAATCGCCCTCAACCTCATGATGGTCAAGTACGACGACCCTGGAAGGATCCAGAACACTCGTTATCTCGCTCAAGTATCCTGCCCCAATATCCAGGAAAAGCACGGGCCTGGGGGGGAATGCAATGCTTTCCAGAAACACCCTGTCTATCTGAGTCACGGACCTTGCTGAGAAGGATACACCCATGCTTTTCAAAGCGAGACAAGCTATAGCTGCGGCAGCAGTGCCGTCTGCATCTGCATGGAAAACTATTAACGCATCACTCCAGTCGAAGGAACCCAGCCTGCTCGCAAAATCCCTTGCTTCAAAAATGAACCTCCTCTGAGTCTCCGACGCATGGCTCATATTTTTGCTTCAAGAACCTTCAGGTCGGGTAGGGGCACCTTCCTCCTAGAGTAGTAACGAGCAAGCCTCCTAATCTTAGACTCCACCAGTTGAAGATTGTGAACGTTGAAACGGTCAGACCTGTTCCTAGTTAAATGAGTAACCATCCTCTCAGCCTTAGCCACAAGTCTATCAAGATCCTCAGTCCTGGAGAACCTGACCCCCTTTTCGAGAAGTATTCTCGAAATCTTTTTACCAGTTATATTCCTGACGGATGGAACCCCGTACGAGTCCCTCAGGATCAACCCTATTTGAGAAGGACCATGCCCCTCTGACGCAAGCTTGACCACAAGCCCCTCAACCTCCTCAGGCTTCAACGACAACCATGGCGGAGCCCCACTGTAGACTACTCTACGTGAACCCGACTTACCCTTCTTATGGCTATGCATCCTAGCCAATCTTTAAGCCAACTTTCTCTTGCAACCCCCCTATTTAAGCGTTCCCTGAAAACACTCCCTGACCCAATAGCACGAAACGTTCGTTCTTCACACGAAGCTTCAACAGCCGGCAGTAGAATCGACACCGCTTCAGAGGTTGCGTGCGACGAGCATAACGTGCGTGGTAAAAACAAAGAAGTAATGGTTTTCAAGGACAGACACCGCTAGACCTACCGAACCTTCCTCACATTCCCCTTTAGTCGAGAGATTCCGGGTTTGTCAGCCAAGCTTCATCCTAAGTGGTTGGGACTCGTAAAAAAGCCTCTGTCGTACGCGTATAAAACATGACCCGTTTCATAATGCCCATCGCACCATTAAGTCCATGTTGTAAGAATACCATAACCTAAGCATAACTGTTTATAATCATAATAATGACAATCAAACTAATAATTTTCGGATCTCAGATTTTTAGATTCAGATGCTACAAGGTCAACCAAAACTTCATCCTCAGTGACATCAACATCAGAAACCTCAAGCCTATCTATGTCTAATGAGAGTCCATAACCTAGAATACGTTTAGCCAGTTTATTTTTAATTAAATTCTCTGACAGGAATCGGATGAATTCGAGCATCTCATTAAAATTGAAGTGGAAGGCTCCCACCGTCATCCTTAATCCGTATTCGGGTTCAAGCTCGACGAACAAGTTCATATCCGGAAAGACTAATATTTCCCTTCCGTCCGTTAATGGTTTCACCCGTGGATCGTTTTTAACTTTCTCGATACACATACCTGTGAGGATTTCGTACTCTTTCTCTATCTCCTCAAGCGTCTTCAAGTGTTCCTTATACGAGGCTTCCTCCATAAGAAACTCCATCGTAATTTCATAAACTTTATTTTTCCCAGTAAGGGCTAGGCTTAGTAGTCTTTCCACTAAAAATCCGACGCTCCTCGGATCATCTGTATAAACATCGATTCCAAAAATTATACCCTCACGTCGATCTTTACCAACTAAAGCTATATGACACTCTTTAGTTGCTTCTCTCCAAAACTTCTCAATACATGATTCACTGTTGGCTCTGGCAGCTTCGTATTTATCACCCCATCCCCAAACAGTAATCCTACTCATTTCTCATCATCCCTTTTTGGGCCTCCCTCCCTTTAATTTACCCTCCTCGTACGCTTTTAAGAATTCTTCGAATTTCTCTACATGTGCAGGACTATAGCTTCCTATTTCTTTAATGAACCTTATCCGATCTTGAGCATATATCTCTAAATAATGCGTCCCATAAGTCTTATCAAGACGAACCTCAGAAGGCTGAAAACCTATCTTTACTAAGGCTTCTCTTACCTCTTCCAAGCAATCCCCGTACTTTGAAGATATTCGAAGTTTAATTGAATACCTTCCATGTCTTGCAACACTTCCATCTCCAGAGAAGAATCCTCTTAAATACGCTTTAATACCATCTTCGTCCAAATGTTCTAAGGGTACATGATACCTGTAAGGTCCGGTTTTAGCCCCAATCTCCCTCAGATCATAATATGCCCTTTTATCTTTTATCCCCGCTATAAATTCGCCCTTACCACAGTAAATATGCGGAGATCTATTATAAACCTTCTCGAACAACTCAATATACCTTTCGATGAGTTCCATATCAGCAGAGTGAAAGAAGATTTGGCGAGACTCTCCCTCATAGGGAGATAAGCTGCCTTCTGCAGCTATAAGGCCGCATAATTCCGCTTTCTCAGGAGTAAGAATTTCTCTAATCCCACTACTATATACTTCTAACAATGTCCCATGGCTCAGAGGAAACAAAATTCTATCTTCTTTTATTCTTGCTTCTGCAAAAGTTGAGATAACATCATTTCCTCTAAATAGCTCATATTCTCCACTTTCTGTTACACCCACTTTATATTCGCCAAAATCCATTATCTCCCTATAAGCCTTTTTATAACATTCTTTCTCTCGTTCTGTTAGAAACAGCTTTCCCTCCCGAAACCTTGACGCATATTGATCTATTAATGAGCCCCCGCCCAACTCTTACTTCTCCTCAGCCAATCCAGCAAATTATGAAGAGCCAGTATTCTTTTACAGGATTCTGGACTTTCCACCCATAAATTGATAAGATCCTGTGGCATCTTACCTCTACAAGCATCACAATAACATTCCTTAAATCTTATCTTCTCGTCCCGCATATCGTATAATTTGGCGTCTCGAAAATAAAGGCCATGTTTAGCTTCAAGAAACCATGAAAAATTGCTATAACTTATCTCTTTGTATCCAAGTTTTCGTCCAACTCCGTAAATAAGTATTTCAAGTTTTTTATTATTAACTCTACCAAGCCTCTTCAACATGAGTAACACATGAGGAAGAAGATCGTTTAACAAGCCCTGCTCAAAAAGTTCCCTTGCAGGCATAACAAATGAAACATAATTCATTTCAACTTCCCTTCTAAGAGACATATAGATCTGACGCAGATTTGCGCCCTTGATTAAGCCAATTAACGGAATATCGAGATCTAAAAAATCATTTGCAAGCGATATTAATCGCATAGTTTGAGACCAAGATTGGTATAATGGGGCGTCAACATAAGTATAGTTATCGGGAATCATTGTAGCATCTGGCCTTAACTCTTTAATCAGTTTCAAGTAATCATCCTTCGTAAGCTTATCAATAAGCTCATCAGGCATAACCGTGGACAACAATATCTTTCCATTAAATTTAGAAAATCGTGAAGACCTTTGCTTGAAGCCCCCGACAATAAATCGCCATTAAGAAACAGTTGCCAGAGAGGGACAAAAATAGCAGGTGCATCTATTTCTTCTCTCCAAAACCATGATTCACGATTCCCTATATCAATTTGAGGAACAAACGTTGAAAAGTTAATCTTAGGCATATCCTTTTTCCTTAAATGATGAAGAAGGATGAGAGGTGGCCTCGTTAGCCCTCCAATAGGGCAGTATGCCCTCAACTTGCAGAAAGATTTGGGGTATGTAATACCTGAGAAAGAAATACCCCTGGGACATGAATCTACGAGGCAACGTTCAATTGCACAGCCTGGGCATAACTGTTTATAATCATAATAATGACAATCTATACACGAGATTCCGCACTTACTTTTCCTCATGCCTGCTCAGGAACCATGATGCAAATTTTCTTAACGCCCGAGCCCTGTGAGAAAACTTATTCTTCTCCTCAGTGCTCATCTCCGCGAAAGTCAGGTTAGAGCCGAAAGGTATGAAGAGGGGGTCATAACCGAACCCGCTTTTCCCGCGTGGCTCTGTTGCGATTGTCCCGTCGACTCTTCCTGTGAAGATTTTAACATCTTTGCCCGGCTCGCCGTATGCTAGGGCTGTCATGAAGTATGCTGATCTGTCTGCTGAGCCTGTTAGAAGCTTCAGTATTCCCTCGCAGCCTATCTTCCTGTAAACGTATGAGGAGTATACTCCCGGGAAGCCGTTCAGAGAGTTTACGAATAGCCCGGAGTCCTCGATTATGAAGCGTTCCCCTATTTTTTTCAAAGCCTCCTGGGCGCATTTCTCAGCAACCTCCTCCAGGGTTTCCGATTGGGGCTCGGTTATTTCAAGGTCAGCCTGTTCAAGCGTTATCCCGAATTCCCTGAGCAGTTTCTGCGCCTCGAGGAATTTCCCAAGGTTTCCCGTTATGAAGACTAGCTTCATCAGCCATTTTCCCCTTTGAGACCTATTAAAGCTTAAAACTTCTCAGGAGGCGAGTATGCGGGTATGGAGTATCAGGATGGTGAGGCTCTGGTGTGCATGGATTGCGGTGCAACCCATGAGCCTGAGGGAGGTTTACTCGTCTGCGGGAAATGCGGGGGGCTCTTGGAGGTTGCTTACCCTAGGAGTGTTTTCAGAAGCGTCTCGTTCAACGGCAGGGGTGTTTGGAGGTATAGGAGCATCCTCCCTAGGGTTGAGAGAACCGTCACTCTGGGCGAGGGGGATACTCCGCTGGTTAAGGTTGAAAGGCTTGGAGAATCCCTTGGTTTGAGAAACCTCTACGTAAAGTTTGAAGGGGCGAATCCAACTGGTTCTTTTAAAGACAGGGGTATGACTGTAGCCGTCAGCATTGCCCTCAAGTTCCATGCTAGGAGTGTGGCGTGTGCTTCAACAGGAAATACTTCAGCATCAATGTCGGCCTACGCTGCAAGGGCTGGCTTAAGGAGCATCGTCTTCCTTCCAGACGGATATGTTGCCCCGGGGAAGCTTCTCCAGGCTGTTGCCCATGGGTCCACGATAGTCAGGGTCAGGGGGAACTTTGACGAAGCCTTGAAAACGCTTCTCTCGCACCGGGAGGAGCTCGGTGTTTACGTTTTAAACTCCGTGAACCCGTATAGGGTTGAAGGTCAGAAGACAGTTGCCTTCGAAATATGGGAGGGCCTTAACCGTACTCCTGATTTCGTCGTGTACCCTGTTGGAAACGCGGCCAACATATCCTCAGGCTGGAAGGGTTTTAAAGAGCTGGTTGAAGCTGGGCTGGCTGATTCCAAGCCGAGGATGATAGGGGTTCAGGCTGAGGGAGCCGCCCCAATAGCAAAGGCCTTCCTCCGGGGAGAGGAAGCCATAGAGACTGTTGAGAAGCCCGAGACTGTTGCGACAGCAATAAGGATCGGTAGGCCGTTTTCCTGGAAGAGAGCGCTCAAAGCGTTAAGAGATTCGCGGGGGACAGCGGTTACGGTTAGCGACGGGGAAATATTGAGGGCTCAGGTAGACCTCGCTAGGATGGAGGGCTTGTTCGCTGAGCCGGCTGGAGCAGCCCCGGTGGCGGGCCTAGCTAGGCTTTCTAAACAAGGGTTCTTCAAAGGTGATGAAACGATCGTCGCCGTGGTTACGGGACACGGCTTGAAGGATCCTAGTGTAAACATAGAGCCCTATGCTGAGCTCATAATCCACCCTGGTGAAAACCCTGCGGAGGCTTTGAGGAAACTGCTATGAGGATCCTTCTGATAGGCTTTGGTAACGTTGGAAGAGCCTTCCTCCAGCTGATGGAGGAGGAGAGGAGGAGGTTCAGGAGGCTTGGAACGGACCCGAGGGTCGTTGGAATAGTGGACAGGGGTGGGGCGACGCTCTCTGAAAACGGTGTTAAGGCTAGCAGCCTCTTAACGGTCAAGATGAAGAGGGGCTCAGTAGCCTATTCTGAGCAGGGGGGTTTCCCAAGCATGGATGCGGTGGAGGCGATAAGTGTTGCCCAGCCCCATGTGACTGTTGAAGCAACCCCAACTAGCAGGGGGGGCTCAGGACCTGCTTTAAGACACATTCTTAAGGCTCTCGAACACGGTTCCCACGTTGTCTCGGCCAACAAGGCTCCTTTCGCATACGATTACGACACCGTTATGAAGACAGCGTTGTCCCGAGGAAGGATAGTGAAGTATAGTGCAACAGTCGGGGGTGGGCTGCCTGTTTTGAAAACGCTTAAAACGCTCACCGTCGGGGATTTTGTTGAAAGCTTCAGGGGGATTCTAAACGCGACCTCAAATTATATTCTCACATTAATGGAGGAGGGGAGGAGCTACGAGGAGGCTTTGAGGCTAGCGCGTGAAATAGGTATTGCTGAGGCCGACCCGACTATGGATGTATCCGGGATGGATACCGCCTACAAGATAACCATAATAGCTAACACTATTGAGGGGGGTCACAGGGTTGACGAGGTCGAGTTGAAAGGCATAGAAGACGTTGGACCAAAAGACTTGCGTGAAGCTGCTTTAAACGGGTATTCAATAAGGCTCGTCGGAGAGTTCACTGAGAAAGGAGGGCTTAGGGTAGGTCCTTCAAAGCTTAAGAGGGGGAGTGTGCTTGATGTGAGCGGGACGCTGAACGCGGTGGAGTTCAGAATGAAGAAGGCTGGACCGGTTTACCTGCTTGGGAGAGGCGCTGGACCGTTTGAAACAGCCGCCGCAATAATTAGAGATATTTTCGAAATACTGGAGGAGGAGAAGCGTTGATAATTGTAAACCTTAACCTTGAGAACACGGGGCTCGAATTGAAATGGCTCTGCGAGAAGCTTGCTGAAAAAGCTTCGCAGGAATTATTGATCATAGTTGAGCCACGCGAGGAGATCCTTAGGGTTTTAACCGAGGCTGCTGCTTCACGCATGAGCGAGGAGGAGGCTTTAGCAAAGCTAGCCGGCGAGCTTAACGACCTGGTGAAAGGGATTCCCGGAGACCTTAGGATAAGCGTTGAAGCCGAGCTTGTTGAAAGCTTGAACAGGATCGTTGAATACCTGCATGCTGAGAAGAAGGCTGGCGGTGCAACGCCTAGGGGGCTACCCGTAATGCTAAACCTGCTCGGAAACACTGTTGCCAAAGTCGTTTCAAGCCATTTTAACGCGCTTGGCGTCGACGCTAAATGGGTTACAGCCGGACAGGCTGGATTCACGCTCGTAGAGGACTATGAACCGCCTTGGAGCCATTACGTGAGCCTTGTTAACCCGGATAAGTTGAAAAGCGTTTCAAAAGGGGTTCTCATAGTTTCCGGAAGGTCTTGCGTCGACCCTGAAGGCGGCGAAGCCTCGCTTAAAAAAGGGATGGGTAGCGTAGTGTCAATACTTGCTGCCAGCGAGCTGAGAATTGGAGAGGTTTATGTCCCTAAGGCTAACGGCGGCGTCTACACAGCCGACCCCTGGACTACGGACAAGGCAAGAATCGTCCCCAGCCTATCCTACTCTGAGGCACTGGAGCTTTCAAGGCTTGGAGAATGGGTTGTAAGCCCCCAGGCTGTTGAGCTTGCTGAGGAGCTGGGAGTAAGAATAATAGTTTCAAGCATACAGGATCCTTTCAAAGAATGCACGACGATAGGCTTTGAGAAGGCTGTTGAGAAACAGATAGTTAAGGCTGTAGCGATGATACCGGGCATGAGTATTTTAACTGTGGAGGGGGCGGCTATGGCTGGGACCCCGGGCGTGGCTTCAGCCATACTTGGAGAGGTTGCGAAAAGAGGAGTAAGCGTATCCATGATAAGCCAGGATGCTTCAGAAATCGGCATAACCATGCTCGTCAAAGACAAGGATTTAGATATGGCTTTGAAAGGCTTGAGGGAGGGATTCAGCAGACAGAGGCTTATTAAAAGGATTAGGATGCAGAGGGGTGTTGCAGTAATATCCGCCGTCGGGGAGGGCATGAGGGGAACGAGGGGTGTTGCAGCCAGAATATTCTCTGCTGTCGCCGAAGCAGGGGTTAATGTTCTAGCCATTGCTCAAGGCTCGTCTGAGACAAGCATATCTTTCGCAGTGTCTATGGAGGACGCTGAGAAAGCTGTTAAAGCGGTTCACGACAAGGTTATAGTTGGAGTTTAGCCTTCTCCGCGGACAACATCAGGTTTAAGCATCTACGTTCTCCCTATTTTTTTCCGCTTGAGGCGCGGCGTCTAAGCTCTTTCTCAACATACCTGCCCCTGCTTCCTATCTCTCTAAGCCTCTCCTCAACCCTTGCGGCGGATTCTCCAGCCGAAGCCCTGTAGCCTTCGAGGAAAAGCTTCATCAGTTTTTCAGAATCCTGAAGAGGGGTCAGACTTGAGAAAAGCGTGTAAACATCCTCAGCCTTCTTCTCAACCTCGTTTGAAAACTCTCCGAGGCCGAAATCTATCAGTGTCAGCCTGGTCTCTGAGACTAGCACGTTTGAAAACGTTAAGTCGCCATGAACAATCCCTGCGGAGTGAAGCCTTCCAACCGCATCCCCAAGCATATGGATTAGGGTTGCAAAAATGCTTGAGCTCTGCATGCTCCTTAGACTCTGGCTTCCAGCATAGCTCATTATTATCCAACCCTCGACAGGGTTCACATGGTAGACGAAAGGAGTGTTCACTCCAGCCTTCTTAGCCGAGCTCAGGAGCGATGCTTCTCTAACTGTTCTCGAACGCCTTATAAAATCGTCGAGCTCCCTAACCCTGTAGCCCTTAGAAAGCCTGGTTTTCACAACAACCTCTCTGCCGAGCCATTTGCAGAGGTCTACAATTGCCTCTGCACCTTGGTAGAGGGTTTTAATTCGAGTACAACCCTGGGGGAGGAGACTTAACATCACTAAGCCTCCATCTCGGTTTAACAAAAGACTCTTCAACCCTGAGGGACTCTCCCAGCCTGTACTGCACGATTCCTTCCCAAGCAATCATGACGCCGTTGTCAGCGTAATATTCAACAGGATAATCTAGGAATACAGCTTTTCTCTCCCTACACATTTGCCCAGCCATCTCCCTAAGCCTCCGGTTGGCGCCCACGCCACCGGCTATTATGAACTCGTTGAGTCCAAGCATCGCCATAGCCCTCTCCGAAACCTCTATCAGCATTGAGAAAGCGGTTTCCTGAAGCGAGAAGCAGAGATCTTCAACCGGCTCCTTTCCAACGAGGCTTTCAAGCATGGTGAGCATTCCAGAGAACGACACGTTCATGCCTTTAACACTGTAAGGCAGCTTTATCAGCCTGCTCGACTTTGAAGCCAGCTCCATAACTCTCGGACCACCTGGGAACCCGAGGCCGGCTTTCCTAGCAAAAGCGTCGATAAGGTTTCCAACAGCAATGTCCTCAGTCTCCCCGAGAACCACATATCTTCCCTCAGAAGTATGAATAACCTGCGTGTTCCCTCCGGAAACATAGAGTGCAACCGGGTTAGCAGCCTTTGTTAAAACCCTCGCGATCTCTACGTGTGCAGCAGCATGGTTAACCCCCACTAGAGGTTTTCCAAGCTTCATAGCAATCATTCTTGCTAGGGCGGCTCCAACCCTTAAACACGGCCCCAAGCCTGGGCCGCGTGAAAAGGAAACCAGGTCTATGTCTTCAACACTGATTTTAGACAAAGCCTCCTGAAGAGCACTAGATGCGTTCTGAAGATGATGCTTCGCAGCTTCGCTCGGATGTATTCCGCCTGACGAAGGCCGGTAAACCCTGCGAACGTCGCAAAGAGCCTCGAAAGGAGGATGCTTCACGACACCTATGCCGAAAGTGTGGGCAGTGGATTCAACGCCGATGCACGTGAGACGCTCCTCCACAGGCTAGACGCTCCCCCTCATCTTTGGAACTCGGTGTAGTTGCACGCGCCGCAGTGCCACCTGGGCTTTCCCTCCTTGTGGAACGCCATAACCCTGCCACACCTGGGGCACTTCCTATTCCTAAGCCTCACTGATGCCTTGCTCGCGTCAACCTCGTAGTATTTCACAGTGTCCTTCATCTCTTACCACCGGCTGCCTTAGCCTTCATCTCCATCCTCATCTTCTTAATCTCCTCTTTCCTGCGCCTCTTCTCCTCCGGAGGCAGGTTTGCAACCCTGACGTGCATCGGTTCGATCCTAGCGTACTCCGGTGAAAAATAGATATGTGCCTCGCCGATCGATGATTGTCTCCCTGAAACGCTTTTAAGACTCCTAACGTAGACTGCTTCAAGGGATGCCCTTTTTAAGGCTGAAACAGCCTCCCTGGCTTCAGCCATTGTGGGAGTCTTACCCCCGGGGTGCGGGATCTCGAACACTATCTCCACCCTCTTTAAAAGAGGATTGTCAACCTCTTTAAGTATCCTGATCTCCGTCATTTGACTGTGCTTCACTAGGGTGGTCAGGCTTTAAACATTACTGTAGACTGCACGAGCAGTGTTAGGAGTGGAAACCCTATGGAAGCCGGGAAAATGCAAGCCCCCGCATGCGTTAACAAGGCTTGGAGCACAGTGTCTTAACGGCAGCCGGCTATACGCAGGATTAGCTACAACACTGTTAGAGCAAGGCTAGCCACATGTTTTCATCGTTCCAACGATTTCCAAGACCGTTTTTTTAGAAGACTCGTTGACCTCTATCGCTACCACGCCCTCTCCCGGCTGCCCGTATACTACGATGGAGCCGTGGGGTGCTGTTTCTACAGCTACGAGCGTAAGAAGATCCTCCTCGCCTTCAACAAGTATAGTCGATGGCTGTGAGTCGAGAGCCTGTTTAAAGACCTTCCAAGATTCCTTAGATATTGTCCCCGGTGGATTGACCAGTCTTAAAACCATCCTCCCCTGCTGGAAGCGCTCAACACTATGGGTGTATGCCCGCAGGGTTTTCCCGTCAACCACGCAGACACCCGGTTTGAAACCCATGTCTAAGAGGCGTTGTGAAACAACGTCACCGACAGAGATTACAATTCCGCTGAACCCTTTTAACATCTTTCTCAACCCTTCTGTATCGAGCAGAGCACCCAGCGGCCTTTTAACGATCCTTCTAGTTTCCTCCGAAGCTTTTAACACGCTTATCTCAGCCTCACCGCGTACCTTCCAGGAACCCTTGCCCCAATGAGTTTAGCTATTGAAGAAGCCTCAGGGTTGAAAACCAGGACTTCGCCGCTCCACTCCTGCGTGAACTCCTCACCGCCACAGTTTGGACACTTAGGCGAATCACTTATCATTTTACAGTTTAAACACGCTTTGAGGGGCATTAAGCCTTAGCCTCCTGCTTAGGCTTCTCCCCAGCCAGCTTCCTAATGTCCTCCTCAATCCACTCGCTCTTCCCTAGGAATGGCTGTCTGGCGGTTAGCCCAATCTTGTCAGTCATGGCTCCCCTGCCTATTGACACTGCGGCTACCCTAGCCCTAACCCAATCGTTTTTCTGAATTATCCTCTTGGTCTGTCTACCCACCAAGATCCCCTGGGAACTGTTGTAATCCATGTAGTCATCGGTTATCTGGCTCACATGCATCAAAGCGTCGGTCGTAACAAGCCTCACGAAGACTCCGAACTCCTCTACCTCAACAACCCTTCCTTCAACAACCTCGTTAACCTCAGGATAGTAGGAGAGCACCTTCACCTTAACCTTGTGGTAACTATGGCCGTCTCCGGGGGATATCTGGCCCACTGGGTTGAACTCATAGTCAACGAGGAGAATTATGTAGCCGATTCCCTCTATAACCATACCTTCATATCTGTCTTTAAGAACGTTCTTGAAAATCTCGGCCACGGGATCCCCGAGCCTGGAGGGGGGAACCTTAACCACGTCTTCAAGCTCGATTATCTTGAATAACCCTCATCACCTCTTTTCGAACCATCCTTTCCCCACTATCCTTCTTCCCCCGGAAGGATAGAAAACAGGTATACCCAAGGTCCTAAGCCTCCTGCTTAAAGTTCTGTCGCCTGTTGCCACAGCCGCTTTATAAGTTTTTGCAAGGTAGACGAGTGCATCGTCGCAACCCATCCCAGTTGGAAGCAGGATTCTGAAACCGCTTGCAACAGATAGGGCTAGCCTAGCCATACCTGAAACCTTAGGTCCATCCGTGCTTAGTCTTCTAAGCTCCACAAGCGTTTCGAAAGGCACTAGAAACAGCACCCTACCTTGGGTTAAACCAGTTATCCCGTTTACGAAATCGATCCCTGTTTCGAAGGGAGCCAGCAGGGCGCTGGAGTCCAGGAGCACCATCAACCAACAAGCACACCGTGGCCAATAAGCCTCCAACGCCTCTCTACAAGCCTGCTTACAGCAACCCTCTGACCCTTCTCGGCGCAAACAGGCATCTTAAGGCTCAGGGTGATCCTGTTATCCTTCACGTCCTTCACTACGGCCTGTGTTAAAGCTGAACCAACATTAATGTTTAAAACTTCCCCAACCCGGATGGGCTCCGCCTTCACAAGGCCCCTAACGCCCACAACTCTTTCAAACATGCTGTACTCTAGAGTAATGCTTCGTGTAACGGGCGGTAACGTGCCAGGCTTGCCGGCAAGGTTTCCAACCAGCATGTCGTTCTTAGTTAGAGAAGGATCGAGGGTTGTTCCGATCCCTACGAGGCCACCGCTTCTAACACTTTCGACAAAAACGTTGTCGAAGCCCACTGAAACCACCTCGGCAATAAGCGGTATGGTTTCAACAGTATCATCCTTCTTAACCCTGAGGCCGGGCAGTATTTCAATCTCGTCGCCAACCCTTATCTCCCCCCTGATAATCGAGCCGCCCAGTATTCCGCCGCGCATATCCCTGACTGGAGTGCCAGGCCTGTTAACGTCGAAAGACCTTATAACGATCATCCTCGGCGGAGAGCCGAGGTCGAAAACCGGTGTCGGAACCTCTTTCTGAATAACGTAGAGCAGCACGTCTACGTTAACCTTGTGCTGCGCGGACATAGGTATTATGGTAGCGTTGGCAAACGTTGTTTCAGAAAGAAAACTCTTAATCTCCTCTAGGTTTTTCAACGCCCTCTCCCTTGAAACTATGTCGATCTTATTCTGGACGACGATCAGCCTCTTAATGCCCATTATCTCAGCAGCCAGGAGATGCTCATAGGTCTGGGGTTGCGGGCAAACCTCATCCGCGCCGATCACCAGTATCGCGGCATCCATTACGGCTGCGCCGCTCAGCATGGTTGTCATAAGTATCTCGTGACCAGGCGAGTCCACGAAGCTTATCTTCCTCTGGAAGACAGCCTCGGAGCCACATGAGCATCTTGGGGTTGTCACAAAGTTGTATGGCGGTGGACACTTCGGACATTGGAAAACGCTGAAGTTAGCGTAGCCAAGCTTTATTGTTATACCTCTTTTCAGCTCATCACTGTGTTTAGCGGTCCAGACACCGGTAATGGCTTGGACGAGAGTGGTCTTCCCATGATCCACATGACCCAGAGTTCCTAAATTCAGACATGGTTGAATACGTTTATAATTATCTATTTCTATACCAGAACCGTGAACGACCGTCATTCTCGCGGACTCGGCTGGCTGCGACATATTTCTAACTCACTGTAGACGGTGCAGGCCTATTTATAATCTTTAAAGACGAATTTCCACACGGGTCTTGGTACGCTTATAATCCTCGCTTTTCAAGCGTCCCCTGTGATTATCTTCATGTTAATCTGGTAGATCTCTTCGGAAATCTGGTTTCCCCTAACCAGCATTTTCCTCCTTGTTTCGCCGACGACCGTCTTCCTCTTAACCCAGATCTCCTTTTTAACACCGCCTTGGACAGAGGGGACCATCGGTATGCCGGACCTATCCGACCCCCCTGTTATCATCAGCTTAACCCCAGGCTTACCGGCGAGAGAACCGTCTACAATACTCCCTATCTTTAAGCCGAGCAGGGGGACAGCGTTGCTCCCCTCCAGCTTAACAGACTCTGTTTTACCGCTCTTAGGGTCGGAGATGCATAGCTTGAATTCAGGCGGCATGTAGCAGTATGTTTGTTAAACCAGTATTAAAACATTACCTAAGGCTGGAGGCCTATAAGGTTTAAAAACACGTTTAAGTATAAACTTGTCAGGGTTTTGAAGCTATAAACCGTAGAACGGGTTCTCCTTCTTCTTAAGCCTGGCCACTTCCTCCAAAGCCTGAAGATAATGGAGCTCCAACTGATCCTTGAAAACCCTGTTTATCAGGGAAGCATCGTTACTCGGCACGTCGACGAGAAGAACATCATCCTCCCTTAGGTTCCTGCCCACTATTCCCTCGGGTATGGAGATTGCAACCTCCTCCCCAGCCTCAGCCTTGGGAATACTTTTACCCTCTTTCTGAATCTGCTCAATCACCCCTATTTTCTCACCTTCACTGTTGATCAAAGGGTAACCCGGCTTTATGCAACCCGCCTCAACCTTAACACCGACTATAGCTGGCTTACTCCTTCTAAAAACATATGCCGGCAGGATTCTAATCCTGCCCGGGAGAATAAGTTGCTCAAGCTGCATGCTTGCTTCTCTCTGCTTCTCCCGCCTACGCCACTCTGAAAACTCTTCGATCAGCCTGTAGATGATTCTGCCCTGGAAAACCGGGACGTTCCTCCTCCTAGCCTCCTCAACAGCTTCAGGCATTAGTCTAACGTTGAATGCTAGCAGAACCCTGAGCGTCGGGTCCTTTGAGGAAATAGATGCTTCAATAACGTCCCTCTCTGAAACAGGCCCCAGGTCTCCAAGCCTGACTGGAATACTTCTTTTCTCAAGCTCCCCCACTATGGCCTCTAGAGAGCCGAGCGTATCTGCTTTAACAACAACACCCTCCTCGCCGCTTTTAATCCTTATCGACTCCACTTCAGACTTGATTTTTTCAACAGCCTCCTCGATATTCCCGGAGGCAACTGTAAGCGGGGAGCCTGGGAGAGCATCCTCCAGGTTTGGCGCAACAATTTTAACCCCCGCGGAGGGCCTGACCTCATCAACCTGGTTAAACCTGTCCCTCGGATCCCTCATCTCGTCGAGAGGCTTAGGCATGAGCAGGGCCCTAACCCTGGTGACAATCGGCTTGTTCAGCCCCATCAGCACAATAGTGTCATTACTTCTCAGCACACCGTCGAAGATAACGGCGTTGACAGTAGTACCCATCCCCGTCTCCTCAACAACCTCGAGCACAACGCCCCTAGCAGGACCCTCTGTGTATTCGAGGCCGCTTATCAGAAACTGTTGGACGAGGCCTATTAAGACAGCTATAAGCTCCGAGACTCCTTCTCCTGTTAACGCGCTAACAGGCACTATGGCAACATTCCTCCTGAAGTCCGTCAGCCTGTCGAACCTGTCTGACCTGAAGCCCATTGTTGAAAGATCCCCGATTATCCTGTAGAGATGCTCGTCTAGGCTACGCTTAACCCTGTCATCCTGCTTGGAGAGTGATTGAAGCACGCTTAAAACCCCTTGAGGTCTCCACCCCGGAAGAAGGTCAACCTTATTGGCCGCGATTAAAAATGGGGTTCTCCTAGCTCTAAGGATGTCTAGGGACTCTACAGTCTGGGGCTCAACTCCCTTAACCAGGTCTATCACGAGAATTGCGAAGTCAGCGATGGACCCTCCTCTCCTCCTAAGGTTTACGAAAGCCTCGTGCCCAGGCGTATCGATGAAAAGTATGCCTGGAACCCTGAGCTTTTCCTCAAGCCTTATGTTAAGCGTTTTCGCAACCCTAACTATTACTTCAGCTGGAATCAGGCTTGCCCCGACGTGTTGAGTGATGCCACCGGCCTCCCTCATCGCGACGAAGGTGCCTCGTATCTTATCTAGTAGAGATGTCTTTCCACTGTCAACGTGTCCTAGCACAACCACGATAGGCTCCCTAACACTCATTTGCTTACCGCACCCTCGAGACATTGTCGGCGCAGGAGTATTAATCTCTATCTACCGTTTCAGCGTAATAGAAAACCGGTTTTGAAAAACACGGGTAGGCCGGCAAAACCGCAGTATTAGTCTTAAATGTCCGATATGGTTGTTCGAAGCGTTGACAAAGCCTGTTAAAAACAGCACGAGGAGCCCTTAAGAGCCTTAATGATCCTGTCTACAACAGTATCGGGTGAAACATCTCCACCAGCCTCATCAGGCTCGTAGAAGAAATCTATTACGGTCACCTCAGCCTTCCGGTAGTGTTCAAGCAGTGGAGCAGCCTCATTCTTATAGACCCTTATCCTCTCCCTTACGACCTCAGGCTTATCGTCATCCCTCTGGTAGAGCTCGCCTCCACACTTGTCGCAAACACCATCAACCTTCGGCGGCAGCGTGATCTTGTTGTATATTGCGCCGCATTTCCTGCAGACAAGCCTCGAAGACAAGCGTCTAACTATCACTTCATCCGGAACGTTCAGGTTTATCACGAAGTCTATTTTTGAAACGCCTTCTAGGAAATAGGCCTGCTGAAGTGTCCTTGGATAACCGTCAAGAATAAAACCCTTCCTACAGTCCTCCTGCGAAAGCCTTTTCTCCATAACCCTGTTAACAACCTCGTCCGGAACAAGTTTCCCGCTTGAAACATAGCTCGATATGCTTTTCCCCAGCTCAGATCCGCTCTTCACCTCATCCCTCAAAATGTCCCCGGTTGAAATATGCGGCACACCTAGCCTCGGCGCAAGCCTTGAAGCATACGTGCCCTTGCCTGAGCCGGGTGGGCCGAAGATTACAATCCTCATGGAGACGAGCCTCCGTGCCGCGTCTTCCTAACGACCCACTTTACCTTCCTAGGATTTCTGCCCAGCTTCACAGAGTTTCTGAGACACTTGGAGCTGCAGAACCTCAGTATGCTCCCGTCCCTCTTAACGTAAAGAACGCCCTCTCCGATCAGGAACGTCCTGCTGCAGAAGCTACACTTGAAGGCTGTAGGCGTGACTCATCACCCCGAGAATCTCCTAGCTTCTCTCTCAGTCTCCCTAAGCATAAGTATGTCTCCAACCCTAACTGGGCCCCGCACATTCCTAAGGATAACCCTACCCCTGTCTCTGCCCGCGAGAATCCTAACCCTAACCTGAGTAACCTCGCCCGAAGCACCTGACCTAGCTACCAGCTCGACAACCTCTGCCGGAGTAGCTTCCTCGCTCAACCGCTTCCCCCAGCCTTCGCCCTTTCAGACTCTATCTTCTTAACCACGCTTTCAAGCATTGGAGCGGCCTCACCCGGGTCTATTATCGCCACGGCCGCGGCTGAAACATTAGAGAGGCCAGCGGCCTCGCCGAGCTGCTTCTTATCCGGGACAACTATGTACGGGATTTTCCTATCCCTGCTCAGCAAAGGTATGTGGAGGACGACCTCGACAGGGTCAGTGTTGTCAGCCACGTACGCGATTTTAGCCACTCCTCTTTCAAGGGCTTTCGTGGTTTCATTGGTGCCTCTTTTAACCTTACCAGTTTTAGAGGCGATCCTAAGCAGTTCTAAAGCTTCCTCAATAAGCTCCTTACTCGGCTCGTAGTCCGCCGTCTTAACCTTAACCATTTCCGTTAAGCACCTCTACCCTTCCACAGCGGGGACAGAGGGGTATAAAAACTTAAACTTGAAGCTCTTTCTAAGGATGGGAGAAAACCAGGTTGACAGTGCTTTTCGAAACCGCCTCCACCCTGCAGAATCCGAATCGAACAAGCTGAATAACCCTGCCTGGGTCAAGCTGTGTTAAAGGAGACTCGCCCAGGCCCTTGGTAAGGCTGGCATCAGGCATGATGACTCTTGTTTCAACAGCGTCACCGGGCAGAACCCACTGGATGAGTTTCACCCCAGAGGATTTCTCAGGGACCTCCAGACCCTTGAAAAAGGCTTTAACCTTCTTATTACGCAGGTCAATATCTTCAACCTCAACGTTGAAAAGAGACATTAGCCTAAGCCTTGAACCCGGAGCCAGGTTCTCAACGTCTTCCGATGAAACAATCAGCCTAGCCTCCCCGTTGGAAGGTTTTAAAACAATGAGTCTGGATCCAAGCTCAGGCCTGCTCGGATGTCTTAGAAGCCTCGCCTCAACCTGCTGGGGAATGTTTCTGACAGCCATCGTGAACGGGTTTTTCACGAAGTAGTATCGCTCTGCCTCCCAGTCTACAGCCTCCCTGTTGTACGCGTAAAGATTCTCCCATTTAACGGTTGACTCAGCTATGTTCAAGCCCATTTCAAGCATAATCCTCCTCACCACCTCAGGCTTGAATCCTCTTCTCCTTAAAGCCTTAAGCGTGCCGAGTCTAGGATCGTCCAGCCCGGTGTAAGCACCCTCCGCCAGACCCTTCATTATCCTGGATTTGCTCAACACACTGCCCTCAAGCCTAACTCTGCCTATGTGGACTGAAAGCGGGGGTGGAGAGCCCAAGTATTTGAAGACGTATGATTGACGGACCTCGTTCGTCAAATGCTCCTTACCCCTTATCACGTGGGAAACCTTCATCTCATGATCGTCAATGGCGCAGGACCAGTTGTAGAGCGGCCAGACCCTGAAGCCCGTGACCCTGGGATGTTTCGCAACATCTATCCTTAACGCGGGCCAGTCTCTCACCGCAGGATTAGGATGCTTCATATCGGTCTTGACCCTCACAACAGCCTCACCCGGGTTGAGGCTCCCGTTCAGCATCTTCTCCCAGAGGCTTAAGCCTAAATTCGGATCCTGATCCCTATGCGGGCATGGCTCACCCTTCTTTTCGAAAACCCTGAATTCCTCGGGTTTGCAGAGGCAGACGTACGCGAGGCCTCTTTCAATAAACTTTTCAGCATATTCGTAGTATGTTTGAAGCCTGTCTGACTGGTAATGTATCTCATCGGGATGGATGCCGAGCCACTCCAGGTCTTCAATAATCCAGTCGTAAGCCTCCTTCAACGGAGGCTTGACTGAGGGAGACGTGTCTTCAAACCTTAGAATAAGCTTGCCGTTCATCATCTTGGCGTAATAGTTGCAGAGCACAGCCGGCCTTGCGTTGCCAAGCGTAAGAGGCCCATCTGGATTCGGAGCGAACCTTAAAACAACTTTAGAGAAGCCCTCTGCCCTAGGCAGTGGAGAAACCTCCTGTTTCAACACCTTCCCCGTTCTCTCAACAACCCCTAGCCTCTTAATTAGCTCAGCCTGCTCTTCAAGCGTAAGCCTGTTAACCCTCTCAGTCACCTCCCGGATTAGTGGAATAAGCTCCTTAACGCTGCTTCTTAAACCGGGGTTCATGCCGAGCAGTTTCCCAAGCACCGCCTCAGCCCTAGCCACACCCTTGAAAGCCAAAGCGTTCTCAAGCGCAAGCCTCTCTATCAGGCTGACGAGCTCCTCGCTCATACGATTCTCCTCCCGTTTAGAAGCCTCGCCAGCAGTCCTCTCTGTTCAAGCCATTCAGCCGTCCTACCCCTTACAACAAGCGGTGCTGAGCTGAGCTCCTCAATACTCCTAGCGCCGGCAAGGAACATCGTGAACTTTAAGGCAAGCTCGAATGATTTAACCAGTCTCCTAGCCTCCTCAACACCGCCCTTCGAGAAGGAAACCAGGAACGGCATAGCCATACCCGTGCAGCTAGCCCCGAGGGCGATGGCTTTCGCAGCGTCAACACCAGTCCTAACGCCTCCGCTCGCTATAACTCTCAGGCTGCGCGTGGACATTTTTGATTCAACGATGCTGACGGCTGTTGGAACACCCCAGTCCCAAAGAGCCTTGCCCAGCAGAGAAGCCTTGCTCCCACTTCTCCTTGAACGATAATATTCTACGGCATACCAGCTTGTCCCACCGACACCGGCTACGTCAACCCATTTAACGCCCCAGGACTCTGCGAGCCTAGCAGCCTCCCCGCTGAAGCCGGCGCCAGTCTCCTTGAGGCAAAGCCTCTCCCCCAGCCTCCAGGATAGTTCAGCCACATGGTTGCCAACTCCTTTGAAACAAGTTTCCCCCTCAGGCATAACAAGCTCCTGAAGCTTGTTGAAATGTATGGCCAGCGCGTCAGCCCCAACGATCTCCATTGTTTTCAAAGCATACTCTGAGCCGTGTTTAGCAACCTGGGCGGCGCCTATGTTCGAAATCACCAGCGTCCCCGGAGCCCTTTCCCTGACTACTGAATAAGTGTCTACAAGACTAGGATCCTCCATCGCAGCCCTGACGCTTCCAACACCGATCCCTATCCCTTCGGCTTCAGCAACCTCAGCCAGACCCATGTTTATTCTTTTAGCCTCCTTTGTCCCCCCGGTTAAAGCCTCTATTATGAGCGGCAGCCTAAGCCTCTTACCCATGACTGTAACACTGGTTTCTACATCGCTCAGATCAATCTCGCAGACAGCGTTGTGAATAAGCTCAACATCCTCGAAACCCGCGGAAACCCTGGAGGAAACATCCTTCTCCAAGGCTATTCGAATATGCTCAGCCTTCCTGCTCTCGGTTGCCACGGTTTAAGGATTCTTCGAGAGTTTTTAACTCTGTTGCCAGCATGGTTTAACCAACCGCTGAAGTTGGCCAAATATACGTGGAATAATGGGTTTATATGAATGCTGTTAGCCCCGACTCCAAGAGTAAACTGTTTCTCGACCATGGGTGGCGAGTAGAGATTCTGCGACTTTTTTTATCACCTGGATTCACTGTCTCCACAAGAGATTCTATACGGATGTGAAACGGTTTTCTACTCTAATTCCTCCGTGTAAACTCCTTTTTCAACCGTTCTAAGGATCATCGTATGAGCATTCAGATTGCGCAACGCTTCCTCAACGGTGTTCAACGAGCCCTCATCAACCAGTGTAATGACGCATCCTCCACCGCCTCCGCCAGTAAGCTTAGCACCATACGCGCCGGCTGAAATGCTTGTCCACACCAGGGAGTCAAGCCTACTGTTTGAGACGCCCATTAGGGAGAGGAGAAGATGGTTTAACGTAATTAGCCTGCCTGCTTCAACCATGTCAGTCTGAAGGAGGCGGCTTATCTTGATTGTGACATCACTTATGGAAGACATAATTATGTTGAAGAGATCCGGTTCCCTCTCCTTGAGGGACGCTACTTTGAGAATCATGTCCTTCGTACTCCGCTCCAAGCCTGAGTCAGCCAGCAGGAATATGCCTTGGCCTGCCTCAAGCTTCTCAATCCCCTTGTCTTTAACGAACAGGATTAAGCCACCCCAGAGTGCTGCCGCCACGTCTACGCCGCTCGGATTAACGTGCGCAACCTTTTCACCCTCCATCGCGAGGCTAAAAACTTTTTCGTCAAAAGGCTTCTCGTAAACCAGTTTGAGCAGAGCGTTGGCCAATGCGACGGATAATGAGGCTGAAGAACCCATTCCAGAAGCGGGGGGAATATCTGAGCTTATGCGGATCCTGAGCCTACCTTTAAAACCTTCTGAATCCCGGAATACGTCTATGATTCTCGCGAAAGGCTTTAGCTGGCTTGGGCCTGAGAAAGCCCTGCCTATCATCTTCGCAACCCCATACTTGTCTGAGAATATTTCGTGGGCACCGATCTCGTCGAAAGCTTCAACAGAAACCTTCGAGTAAACGTTTACAGCAGCCACTAGGGCGGGGTGGCCATATACTACGGAGTGCTCGCCGGAAATGATTACTTTCCCAGGAGCCTTGCAGACTATTTTCAACAGTGTTCACTTGTAGAAGGCTATTGAAGCGTAACCCACCACACCACCGTAATCGCCTGAAATCTCTCCGCTGTTATAGTATTTCAACAGGGCGGATTTAGAGCACCCCATCTCCTTCACGCATGAGACTAGCGCTATAACTGGACCTAGGCCGCAGAGCGACTCATAATTGACGGCGACGGAGTGAATCAGCTTCTCGTCCAGCGACTCTATTGCTCTGATGGTCTTCATATCGTTCTCCTCAGCCTCCCCTGCTGGAACATAATGGCTCATGTCCGAGCTGGCGATAACGATGGCCTTTTTCCCTTCAAGAGCCCTGGATAAAGCTTTTCCAAGCCTAATATTCCTTTCAAGGTTGAAATCATGTATAATTATTGGGATGAGCTTGAACGAGCCTCCGTAGACAAGCTGGAGGAATGGGAGCTGTATTTCAACAGAGTGTTCGAAAGCATGCGCGTGAAAATTATCCTCGATGAAGGGCGCTGAGCTGAGCAGCAGGCTCACCGTCTGCCTGTCGACCTCCACGTCACCGAGCGGAGTACGCCAAACACCTTCGCTCATAGTGGCGAAGCCCGTGGAAGCCATATGGTGGTCGGGCCCCATCACCACCAGCGTTTCCCTAGGACCATGGTTAGCAGCCTCGCTGTATGCCCATGTGGCAGCCATACCTGAGTAAACGTATCCGGCATGTGGAACCATGAGGCCAAGCAAGCGGGGATCGTACTCTCCGAGAACCGGGATGCTTCCGTATCCCAGTCTCCCCTTGAAAAGACTTTGAAGCTGCTCTAGGAGTCTCTCCCTAGTACCCTCGTACCAGCTTCCAGCGTACGCTGGCTTTCTAACCCTAGCCATGCTAGACTGTCCTCGCAGCCTCCTCAATCTGGGTCTCGAAAGCGTGGAAGTTTTCACTCATGCTTTCAGTCGGAGAGAGCACTCCCTTGTTCCTGAGAACCTCCCTTGTCAGCAGCCAGAATACTAGGGCTAGGGAGCTGCGCCCCTTGTTGTTGGCGGGAATTATAAGGTCTATGTAGGAGCAGGAGTCATCGGTGTCACATATGCCTATCACGGGTATTCCGATGAGCGTTGCTTCTCGAATAGCCTTCTCGTCAACCTTAGGGTCTGAAACAAGAATTATCTTCGGAGAAATATAGCCTTCATACTTCGGGTTAGAGAAGATGCCCGGTGGAAACCTTTCTACAATAGGCTTGAAACCAGTGTACTCGCACATTTTAAGGACCGGTGTTCTCCCATACTCTTTCCCGGATACTATTATCACGTCACTTGGCTCATACCTGGAAAGCCCCTTTCCGGCAACCCTAATCTTCTCATCGGTTTGAGCAATCTCAATCAGGTTCAGCCCGTCAGGCCTAGTAAACCTTACGAAGCGCCTCATGCAGACAGTGCAAACCTTTGTTCCTATGTGGACGCCTGCAGCAATGTACTCCGTCCTCAGAATCAACAGACCTTCTCCGCTCCTCTCACTCGTGCTCATTGCCTGTAATCCTCCCCCAGCGATAATCCTCGGGAGTATGAAAGCAGCTCGTCGATATAATCAACATGAGAAATAAACATTCGCCTGCAACAGATCCTTGTAACGTTGAGAGAGTCTAGCACCTGCTTTGGATCCTCGCCTGAAGCAACCCTACTCTGGTATTCCTCCCACAAGTGGCCTATTACCTTGCCGCACGTGAAACATCTAACTGGAAACATCAAGCCATAGTCACCTACCTGTAGGACTTCTGGAACCTCCTTCTAGCACCTGGTCCTCCAAATTTCTTGGGCTCCTTTCTCCGGGGATCTCCAGAGAGGAGATGCCTGTCGAAGCTTCTGAAAATGTTTCTAACAGTGGAGCTCCTCGTCCACTGAGTAATACCTCTGGCTAAAGCCTGCATAACCGCCCTGGCCTGCGAAGCATGACCCCCGCCTTCAACCTTAACCTCGACGTCAACATCCTTAAACTGTTCAGGAAGGAGTTTCAAAGGCGTTAAGGCGAGCATCCTGTAGGGATCGTAAAGCCAGTTTTCAGCGGGGTAACCGTTTATCGTAACGCGCCCGGAACCCTGCTTAACAACAGCCCTAGCCACTGAGCTCTTAACGGAACCAGTTACAACAAGGGGCAGTTTCCTAGGGGTCGGCAAATCTAGTCAGCCTCCGGGACGCTGAAAAACCCTTTCAAGTCTGAAAGGGTGAAAGAGCTTCTCCCAAGCCTAGAGGCGTCAGCATCCTTAAACCTAACAGCCTCACCCTTAACACTACTCGGCCAGCCGCAGTAGACTCTGAGCCTTCTAAAGGCCTCCATCCCCTTAGGCTTATCCATTGGAAGCATGCTTTTTACAACGCTCCTAACATAGGTCACTGGGTTCCTAGGATGCCTCGGCGTATGCTTAGGGTTCCTAACGCTCTTCACCTCCAGGAAGCCCACGTACTCCCTGATGAAGCTGTCCTTTCTCCCAGATACTCTTGTCTTCTCAGCGTTAACCACGTAAACCCTGTATCCTTCAAGAAGCCTTTTAGCTATGATTGAACACATTCTTCCTAGAACCTGGTCGGTTGCGTCAACCACGAGAATCCTTTCAGACAATTATTTTCACCCCCGAGCCCTTCTGTTCAACCTCTGCAAACTCGTCCAACCGCATAACCTTGCATCCGGCTGACCTAAGCTTATCTAGCGCGGCCGAGGAGAAGGAGAGGGCGGCAACCGTGACACTATGGTTGATCTCCCCCTTGCCTAGGACTTTCCCAGGGACCACTACACGGTCACCCTGCTTGGTTAAACGCGAAATCTTACCCACGTTTACCTCGGCCATCCTGCTCCTAGGCCTGGACAAAAGGCTCTCAACCCTCCTCCAGAACCTGGAGTCACCTGCCGCCTTCCTCACCGAAATCAACACCCTCCTCGCCGCCACGCTTCTCTTCAACCTCAGGAAGCGTGAGAGAATCCAGAAGCGTTTTAAACTTATCTCTCAAAATATCAAGAGCCTGCCTGAAAACCTCTATTGAGGGTAGAGAACCTGTTGATTCAAGCCTGAAAACGAAAGCATCCGGGGAATCCGTGAAGCTGTACGTGGCCAGGGAGGCGGGCTGCCATTTAGCATGCATCTTACCCCTTCCAAGCCTAGCTAATGCCTCCAGCCTGAGCTTCCCACCTGGGGGTAGCTTAGTTATAGGAATATTGCCGTAGACAGGGTAAACATCCTCATCCCTGCAGACAAGATGCTTGGAGTAAACCGTCAAAGGCGAGTCGCCGGCTGAAACATCTATGCTCAGCGTGGTGAAACACTTCTCGCTAGAGCCAAGGCACTCCGGGGAATCCATCGGAAGATATTTTCCAGGCGGGGTTCTCAAGGGTATCAGGCCAAGCCTGTTTGAAAGGACCTCGTCGAACATCGGGCTCGAGTTTTCAAAGATGAAGACCTCGTGAACCGCCAGCGTAGGAACCTCTTCAAGAATAGCCCTTCTTATAGCGTTTACAAGCGCCTCTGAGCATCCTTCTAGCCTAGCCTCTAGATAATCGTCGCTCAGCTTAAGTATCTTTACATCCATATTAACGTGCTATTTTCCCCGAGAAGGTATTTAAGGGTTAGCTTCAACGGCCATGGGCCGCTAGGCGCTGAAGCCGCTTGAAGAACGCTTATTAACCCCCTTTAGCAGGATGGCCGCGTGAGCACTGAACAGGGGAAGTATGCAGTCGTACGAATATACTCCTCCAGCAACAACACTATAGTGCATGCTACGGATCCAAGCGGCGCCTCAACACTCGCAGTATCCGCAGCAGGCCAGCATGTTAAAGCTGATAGGCTTGGAGGCAGCCCTTATGGTGCGATGATGGCTGCAAACGCTGTGGCTGGAGCCTTGAAGAAGCTTGGAATAACAAGCATTAAGGTAAGGGTCAGGGCTCCGGGGGGCATAAAGTCTAGAACCCCTGGACAGGGGGCTCAGGCAGCTATAAGAGCATTAACAAGGGCTGGCCTAAGGATAATAGCGATAGAGGATGTAACACCAATTCCAACCGACGGGACTAGGAAACCCGGAGGCAGAAGGGGGAGAAGATTCTAGCCTTTTAAGACAGGGTTTAACCTACACGGGCAAATCCATTCTCCACCTGCTTTACCCAGTTTTCGAAACCATTCTTCCTGCAAACCTTTAACAGCAAGACAAACGATGCTCGATTGCTTAACCCAGAGTCATAATGCACGCTCAGCCTTACCTATCCTACTACGGTCTATTCAAAACCATCTGTTTAGACCGCTTGGTTAAGCGAGCTTCGTGAGGAACTTTTACCAACCTTGCCCTCATATCACAGACGGCCTCTTCAATCCCCGAGAGAAAACTAAGCTGCCTTGGCCTCTTCGACTGTCTTAACCCTTACGAGTGGTTCTTCCTCTCTAGTGACGAAGTATCCTGGGGATCTTACAATCTGGTCGCCTATCATGATCTTGCCGTGAACTATAGCCTGCCTAGCGCTGTGAATAGTCTTTGCAAAACCTTTCCTGTAGACGATTGTTTGAAGCCTCCTTTCAAGAATGTTTGAAACAGTCAGTGAGAGAACATCGTCAAGCTTCGCGTCTTTGCCGACCAAGCCAAGCCTGTAGAGCCTTGAAATAAGCTCAGACTCCCTCTTAACCCTTTCCTCGCCCGTCAGGCTCAGATAAGAGCGGGCTGAAGCCCTAACACCCCTGAGGAAGGATGCGGCCCTCCAAAGTTCCCTCTTGTTCCTTAAACCATACTCCCCCACGAGTATAAGCTCCTCCGTCAGACGCTCTTTAACCCATGGGTGTTTCGGATGCAGGATTTTGCTTCTAATCTTACGCGGGTCACCCATTCCTCATCACTTTTTCTCGCTTCCAGAGGACTTCAAAGCAGCCTTTGAAAAACCAACAGGCCCACCGGTCCTGCCGGTTGTCCTAGTCCTCTGACCCCTTACCTTTAAGCCGAGCGAGTGTCTAACACCCTTCCAAGACTTAATCCTCATCATCCTCTCAATATCCATCTTCTGAGCCAATTCTAAGTCGGACGTTATCAGATGCTTATCCTCACCAGTTATAGGATCCTTCCTCCTGTTAAGCATCCAAGCCGGGAGGTTTAGCGACTTAGGGTTGTTCAGGGTTGCCTCTATCCTTGAAACCTCATCATCAGTCAAGTAGCCGAGACGAGTATCCATAGGTATGTTTAGCGCGATGCATACGGCTCTCGCCGTAGCCCAACCTAAGCCTTTCACCTGTGAAAGACCATCCAGTACTCTCCTCTTACCGTCGCAATCCACACCGGCGATCCTCACTATCTCCTTAAACTCCCTGTTGCTCATAAAGGCTTAATGACGCTTACCGGAGCCTGGTTATAAACATTATTTCTGGACAACATAGAAAAAGGAGGGTTAAACCCGGTAACGAGGGTTTCACTTTAGGGGGTTGGAACCAGTATTCCCTCAGTGATTAGCCGCGTGGAAACTGGTTGCTGAACAGCTTTACATACTTTATCCTTTAAAGGAGTGGCCTCCTATTCCTTCTCACCTTTACAAACTCTTTGCAGAATCTTTGTTTCTCTTTAGAGTCAAATCACACATTAAGTGCGCAGCGTGAACCACGTCAGCCCTCCTCACTATCTCGTTGAAGACTTGCTCTTCAGACATATCCTTAGGGTTAAAGACTAAGGTGAAAAACGTGCTACGCCTGGATTCAGCTCAAACTCGACATCTACCCAGTATTTTTTCCTTTATTCTTCTGGCCACTTCTTTTCCCCAGTACAATGGTAGGATGAAGCCACCATAGGGTCTTCCAAATACTTCTCCCACTTCCCGTTAACTAGGTCATTAAGTATTTCATCCCTTTCTTTATGCACCTTCTTCTAAATCCTATTCCTTTCCTCCTCGCTCTTCGCCTTCTTCAGCTTGGAGCAATATACACCCAGATCTAAAACTGTCTCCACGATATAGCGCGTGCCAGCAGTTCGTATATATCTGGGCCAAAAGGTCCTATTTCTGGAAATAGAACCTTTTTACAAGAATAAAAAAGGTTTATTACTCGGCTTTTCTTTTTCGGTAAAAGGAGAAGAGAAGAGAGAAAATGGGCATAAAACTTGATAAAAAAATAATTATTATTGTGTTTAGGCTGCTGGTCTCTAGTTCAGTAATATCCTTCGTAATTACGAGTGTTTTGTGTTACTCGCTCTGGGGTTACTACTGGAGTAAACCTCCATATCATAACCTTGAATATGGAAATGTTTCATCTTCAAGTTATTGGGCAGTGGAAGACGCTATCTCCGACTGGAATAATATACCGATAACGAACCATCCTTCCTTTTATCCTGTAATCTCTGGGCCCCCTCAACACGTTGAAATCCATGACACTTATAACTCCACTGCCTTATGGGATGGAAAATGTTGGCTATCTCAAACTTCGGAAATATAATTGAGCATGCAATAATCTACCTTAACACCTATTATGTCGATAGTTACTCTTACAATAAAAAGAAGTCTTTAGCCTGTCACGAGCTTGGCCATGTTCTTGGATTATACGACGTGGGGCCCTATAATCCAGTAATAATGAATGGATATACTTATTACAGATACGATGTTTACGGAATTTCCACTCCACAACAAGACGACATAAATGGAGTAGCAGCAATCTATGGGGGATGAAGGGGGATGAAGAGGAATAGCTTGATAAAATTAAAGTCCGCATCTATTTTGATAGGAATTATCGTCGGATTGCTCAGCAGCCTGGTCACAATCAACCATATCCTAAATCCACAGCATATGATGAATAATGCTGAAAACGATGAAACTGAAGATGCGGTTGAGGTAAGTTGGGTAATATATTTCAGCAACTTAAGAGAGCTTGTAACAAACTCCGATGTAATAATTCTAGGAAAAGTCATCGATGCTAGAACGATTATTAGGACTATTTATGAACCATGGGGTACAAAGGATATAGGGACTGCATATAAATTTGAAGTCGAGCAAGTGATAAAAGGTGATCTTAGAGTCGGCGAGGTCATAGGATTCGCTCTGAGTGGAGGCATAATTAATGGGAAGCCGAGAATGGTCATAAGAGAGGATCCTTTGGCGAACGTTGGTGAACGGCTTATACTATTTCTAAAACGCACCGAAGGAGGCTTTGCGATTCAGGGTCCATGGGGAAGATTTATCGTAATTTCAAATAAAGTGTATTCGTTGGGCGCCATTTATCTGGCTTCGAAAAACTATTCATTGGACGTCAATGGAACCAACCTAGAAGAATTCATAAAAGAAATACAGGTTATCATGACAACATTTTACATAGGCTAGTAGCGCGCTAGCAGACTGAGCTCGTAAAAGGCTTCTATAATAGTTTTTCTTCTTCCATGCTTGCCCCTTGGCCAGATTCGGGCTTTTTGAGCCGCCAAGCGGGTATTCTACCAATGAACTACAGACCCTAGCGTTAACCTTTTTCCTAATGATATTTAAGCTTTCCCTATAATCTTAATAGATCTGAATACGAAATATGGTCTAATATCCAAGTTACCCATCATTATATTACTAACTCTATTACAAATAGGGCTAGTTAAAAACCCAGCTGTTCCTGTTACATCTTGGAAAAATAGTCTTCCGAAGAATATCTGGGCTAGCGTACACTATAATATAAAATATAAAATGAGAATTTGAGTGCGATATAAAATGAGAATTTGAGTGCGCGCTCCCACCAATACTTGTACTCCATCCACCCTCGGAGTATTCTATCCAGTATCTCCTCTGAGGAGAGACGGGAATATTTTTGGAAGGAATCCATCTTCCTGAAGTATTCTATGGAATCTACGAATCGCTTCTTAAGCTCTGGGTTTATCATCACCGTTACTAATCATGAATTCAACTTTTAAGCATAACTTTTTTAATTTCATGTAAAAGCTTGGTTCCCCCCAATATGTTGTGCAGAAAAGATTGTGTGAAGCTGAGGTTTGGAATACGTGAGATTCAATATCCTCCTTTATCTGGTGCACGGGGATTAAACAAACAATGAAACTATGAAGAATGAAGATTAGAGGTGATTGGGAAGAAAAGACAGATAAAAGCAGAAAAGGGTCAGAAGAAATAAGGTCGTGCTATTCTCCAAGGTGAAGAGTCCGGAAATGGTATCGTGAAATCGGTTGATCTCTTCTTCCGTTGATGGTATTTTTCTTCTAAGCATTTCCCCGATCTCGGCTAAGGAATAAATTTATTTGGTTCCATTTTCTCAAGAATGTTATGTTATAGATTTATACCACGAAAGAGAACGTTTTTGAAACAAAGCTTATGATGCTTAAAGAAACAAACAACTCCTAATCTTTAAAAGATTTCAGTAAAATTATAGATTGCCAGATGAACCGCTTAAACTATGGTGAAAACTCTCCCAAGGATGGATTCATACAAAAGGAATCGTGTAAAAAATTATTGAACATATCAAGGGAAAAATCGGATTTACCTTCATAAGCATTCTATAAGTGACCCATAAAAGCCCAATCTGGTCACCGATGTCTCCGAAAGTCATTGAATTAAAAGCTGGGAGACTTAAAGGGGAGCCCTAACCCCAGGGCCTTAGTCGAGAAATGCCTAGCCTTATGAGACTCTATGGCCTACGAGGATGGACATCGCAATAGACTATGGTGGAAGATCGAGAAGGATAAGGATTTAAGATGGTGTTGACAGAATAATGAAAATGTTGCCTACTGAGTGTCACCTCATGATCCCGAGATCCTTCATAACCTTAAGTTAGTTAAAGCATCGCTGGGGACGGGATTCGAACCCGCACGGCCCAGAAGGGCCACAAGCTTGCTTGAAGAGCTTTTCTCCAGGCTTGCGCCTTGCCAGTTCGGCCACCCCAGCGCGATATATTGAGGCACGCCCATCTTAAAAGTTTTTACAACATGCTTACAAAAGGCGTTTTTAAGTTTTAGGAGCGAGTTACGCTTAAATGCAACTTCATGAACATTAGTGATGGATGGTGAACCTGGAGCTCAGGAAGCGCTTCGTCGATTCGATAGAGCACATTAGGAAGATGGATTTCTTCAAGGACCACTCTAACTTGTCCTCCGTGAAGATCCTCGAAAAGATATTCGGGGGGAAATAGACTACGAGTATTGGTGGAAGGAAAAGAGTCCGCGTAAACGAAGGGAGCCAGATTTCTACAAATCCCTACGAGAAAATGATCTGTATGGACTCATCTTGAGAAAAAGAGTGTATATTCCGAAAGGGGTCTTTGCACGCGCGCTCCCCCCTCTTCGGGCCTGTAGAGAGACCTGTGGCAGTGCCCTATTACGCGGATCTCGCTCAGGTCCTTATTCTCTAAAAGTTTCTTCATCATCTCCTTGGGATTCGCATCCATAGGAAGGCCGAGCTCATGGCCGTGGCTAAACCTTACTACCTTCCAATTCGCTAACTTGACCTTTATCCTTTTCTTCGAGAACCTCCGGAGCATCGTCAGAATCCTTATGGCTTCCACCAATATCGGATGCGGGCTATACAGTTGAGGTTCCCACGGTCCCCTCGCAAACGTAAACCTTCTCAGGGTCTTTAAAAACTCGGGAGCGTTTGAATCCGAGCATCCAGACACGTACCTCATGCGGGCGCCGAGGTCCTTCAGAAAGTCGAGGAAACTAATGATGTGCGATGCCTTTGGCTTCCCCTCCACGAAGTCGAATACGTCGCCCAAGAGGACCAGGTGGGTCGGGTGGATCTCCATGAGCCTCCTCAAGCACGGCAGCCAGAGTGATTGGGGGACACCTATGTGTAAATCCCCTACGACCGCTAAGCAATCATCCTTCTCCAATATCATGTCGTAAACAGGTATCTCATCCAGCTTTCCCTTCTCCGCATACTCTTTGAGCATGACCCAATCGTGCCACGCTATGTCATCCGGGTTTTCAGCGATCTGGTTTGGGAACTTAGCTGAGCATGCCTTACAGTTACACTCAATGAGGTCTCTTTCCAGGTCTATGATGCCCACGCCGGATGACGTGCCCGCATAAGCATGCCAATTCTTGGCCTCTATTAGCCAAGACATGCCCGCCAGGGAGATTTCAGGGTCTGATTTGTAGAGATCATGCAGGCCTTTGAGGCCTAAGGCCCCTATCATCAGGGGCTTCGCCCCGATTTCGTATATCTTCACCAGCCCCAGCGAGTAGAGGTCGTCGGCGATTTTAGCCATATCCTCATGGACCTCGGCGCCGCGGCTTCTAGCCAGAACGTACTCGGTGGCGTGAAGCCCAACCCTCCTGAAGCCCATTTTCTCCAGCCACTCCGCGTGGAGCGCCATCTCTGAAGGGTCTACTCCCTTCAGCAGCGTATCGTTGGTATCCCCTCCTCAACATACTTCATCGTTAGGAGCGTGGCCTCGATCAGATTGGATAAATTCAAAGCCTTGGAGTACTCGGCGTAAACGGGCATATCCCACCCAATCACCCCATTGAAGTCTCCTTTCTTTGTAAAAGCCCACGGTGAAGTTGAACGTCTCTTCGGTTAGGAGCCTATCCGGCATTATTGTTGAGAGCAGGATTTGACCATCGAATTCTAGGAAGTTGTGCACTCCTTCCTCTTTAACCCTTTTTATGTTCTCGCCGTCGCCATACTCCAAACGAATATACCGAAATACCAAAACAACATTTTGAAAAACCCTTTTTATACGCATATATTTTTTACTAATGGCCTCATATCACTACCCTCTACGATCTAATATTGGAATTGGATTTCTCGGTCTTTATAGAATGCATGCTCAAATCGTTAAAAAAAATAATAATCTTCAAAAAGCATTAAAATGTTATCGTTCGCGTTTCTCGGCCCTCCAGTATAGGTATGGAATCCCCTTCTCATAGCAGGGCCAATTCTCGTGCCTCAATTCATAACCCAAACTCACTACATCCTTAAGACCCAACTTCCTTCTCAGTAACCTTTTCAATAACCTTCTTGAAAATGAGGATCACAAGGCTCTATTCAAGCGGAGGCGAGCCTTAGATAAATCATGTACGACTCTAGCATCATGTTCGCCACCAGTTCAACAGCCCTCATGGGGCTCGGAATACCTGCGGAGCTTCTCGGAGCTGTTTTAGCGTGCACGCTATAAAGCCGTTAGACTTAAAAACTTCGGGTTCAGAATAAAAAAAGAGAAGAGTTGGATAAATGTCCCGTTTGCCATGAGAAGGTAGGAGGTTAGGAACAGAAGCTCGAGGATCTCTCCATAATGCTCATCGGCCGTAGTCTGCTAGAGCCATGCATTAATGTCTTACTCTCCTCTCCGGTTTTCTCCTCAGCAATATGTAGATGGTGTCAAGTATTGCTGGGGATATTAGCCTCTCAACGAGTGTTAGAGGCTTCTCGTCCTAGTATAGCTGGAAGAAGGTATAATGGTCTTTGATAAAAAAAGGTCGAGAAAACCATGAAACGATGGCCAAATGAAAACTCGCGTAGCAACTAAAGGGATTTAGTGGCTCTTCCACATTTTAGGATATAAGTCTCTGCTTATCACGACCCTCTCCACGGACACGACTATACCACTTTTAGCCTGCAGAACTTCGTCGGAACTCATCATAAGGGTGCCAAAGCCGACGCACTCACCCTTCAAAGTTTTTATGCACACAACATCCCCCTTGGAAAGAGGGTGATCTATCTTTGAAACTCCTTTGGAGGCGAGGGGAGCGCCGTGTGCAACAGCCGCCACCGCGCTGTCTTTAATATACACTGAGGGAAAGCCTTTGAAAGCGTCTTCAACAGGTTTAACGAGTCTTCTTAGAAGAGTCTCATCACCCTTCTTAGAGTAGAGCTGCCAGCCAGCGTAGAGCTCTAAAAGAGTTGCCGAAGAATCCTCGTCTAGAAAACCGTCCCTAACCCTTCTGAGTTCAACCATGTGTGCACCCGTGCCCAGCAGCAGGCCAAGATCATGCAGAAGCTTCCTGATGTACGTGCCCGGCTCGGTGACAACCCTGAAGACGAACCTCCTGTCTGAAACATCCTCCACCGTAAACCTTACAATAATTCTCCGCCTCAGCGACCTTTTAACGGATGATTTAACCGGTGGACGTTGGTATATTGGGCCAGTCATCTTCTCAACCCATTTCCTTAAAGCCTTCTCCTCGAATTCCCCGTGTATCTCGCAGACCCCGACATACTCTTTACTCATCATATGCAAGTACTCTATGGTTTTAGTAGCGTCGTTAAGACAAACCGGCAGGACACCGGATACGCCGGGATCTCCCCATTGCTTCAAGGGTCCCGGCGTGCCCAGCCTTCTCGGCGTTGAGGATCCTCTTAACGGTTGAAGACACGTCGTGGCTCGAGGGCCCCGGAGGCTTATCAAGGTTCACAACCCCCAGCTGCAGAAGCCTGGAGATGCTTCTTTTATCGGGGTGCTCACCGTACTTCTCGTCGGTTTCACACTCCTCCTTGACAAGCGTCCGGAACCTTACGAAGTCAACAAGCGTCCTCAAACCTCACGATCTCCCTCATGAATTCTTTCAAGCCGCTTTTCTCTATGGCCGTCATAACAGTCTCATCCTTAGAGTTCACCCTTATTCTGACGGTTTCAGCAAGGGGCATGAGGTGGAGGATGTTCTTCCTACCCCTCTTAACACCGTTCAACTCCTTTGGACCAGTTACGATAACACTCGTATCGTCAACGCTGCCTACTATAACGCATTTCTTACCCCTGTCCCTTCCACGGGTTATCACGCATATTCTTCCTGGCCGCAACACTTCCCTAGGCATCTTCCCATCACCATTTCTCCTCCAAATAGGCTGAGACGGCTAACTTAAGTATTCTACCGACTGACTCCTGGGAAAGGCTTCCAGTGTCGATAATGATGTCGTAGATGCTTAAATCATCGATGTTAAACCCATAGTACTCGACGAACCTTTTCCTCTCCGAGTCCTCTCTAGTAAGTGTTTCAGAAACTACTTCTTCAAAGGGTTTTTTCTCTCTGGCAGCAATCCTTCTGCACCTTTCTTCGAAGGGCGCCTTCAAATATATTTTGAAGGATTCGACGCCCCTGGCGAACCATCCTGCGAGAAGACTGTCTAGAACGACCCCTCCGGAGTCGAGCAGTGATAAAGTAACGTTGTCTATCTCCCTGTCGAAATCAGGGGATTTCTTGCAGAGCTCTGAGAGCTGGGCAAGAGTCAACCCCTTATTCTCAGCTATCGAACGGAAAACCGAGCCCGTTGAAACATATCTGAGGTTGAACTGCCTCGCAAGCGGAGCTGCGAAAGTCGATTTCCCAACTCCGTGTAGACCCGTTATTATTATTATCGGGTTTCTCGGCCGCTTCAACCCCGCCATCTCAGCCACCCACCCCAAATGCTTTCCTGAAGACCTGCAGGAAGAAGGAGAGGGATATGAAGTACCAGAGGCCGTAGTTCAACTGTACCTGCTCGTTTCCACCGTATAGCGATGCTGAGAAGCGTCCGGCTACATCCCCCATGGGTAGTGTGAACCATAGAAGGTAGAATGCTGAAAGCATGATGCCCATGTTCACGAGCATTGTTTTAAGCTGGAATGAGGAGACCTCCTGCTCAACCTGGGACATGTAGACCTTCTGCTTGTCGAGCTTTTTAAGAAGCTTCTGATCCTTAAGCCTGGCTGCGGCGGCACGCTCCAACCTGTATGCTTTCAACTCCTCAGTCTTCAACCTCATCCTTTCAGGGTGTAGGATGAATTTCAAAACCAAGTGGCCTAGGAGCGAGGCGGTTGCTGAGACAAGCGTCACCGTGACAATTCCACTAACAGGCAATCGCATCATCCTCCGTGGTAAACGAGTTTAAACCATTCTTAGCGGGGTGCTCAACACTACGCGTCATGCTAACTCGTCGGAAAACCGGATGTTAAATAAATGTTTCTGGCTACTTGCCAAGCACCTTAAGCAGGCCGGGATGGGTTTCAATAGTCTCCTCCATTATTAACTGGTAGTACTGCTGAATAATGTCCACCGCCAGCAGGACGCCCATGCCCCCGCCTATGACGGCGAGCACGTCCCCCACGCCGGCGATAAGCCCGATCGTTAAGCCGCCTAGGAGCGCAACCGTGTTTATGTAGGGAGCTATTTTACTCTCGATTACTCCAGGAGTAGACCTGAATCCTCTTAGGAAAACGTCTGAGTCAACCAGCTGAGATGAAACCGACTTAGCGTCCATGCCTGAAACCGAAAGCCAAACCATCGACAGGCCTAGGCTTAGAAGGGCGAGCAGAAGCACGTAGCCTACTGCGCGGAGGGGCTCCGCAGCAACATGCGTGATGCCTCTCGGAGGGTTCACCAGCCAGGCTAAGCCTGAAACAGGAACATACGTGTTGTTAACAACTTCAACCCTGCCTATGAAGTCAGCCACCGGGGTGTTAGCCAGCCAGGTTCCACTCGCAACATTAGCCATCAGCTGTATGTTTGAGAAGATTGCCGCCGCGAGAATGACTGGAATGTTTGAAACGTAGAGCAGCCTGATGGGGAAGCCTCTGGAGAAGCCTCTGAAACGGCCGTGGGAAATCGGAACGTTAATCCTAACGTTTTCAAGGTAGACGAGTAGGAGTATGAACATTACGGTTATGATCAGCTGGAAAAGCGTGGGAACCGCGGGAGCACCCCTGTAGAAAAAGTCGGCGAGAGGGCTTTGAAGAGAGAAAGCCTTTTGAAAGAAGAAGAGCAGGACTCCCCACATGTAGCCGTCGGGCGCTGGAAGAGGGTTTAAGCAGCCCAGCCATATTTCCTTAGCGACGCCGGCGAGGATGAACAGGCTTATTCCGCTGCCTAGGCCCCAGCCCTTTTGAAGAGTCTCATCCAGAAAGAGGAGGAGAATCGAGGCTATTGAAAGCTGCATTACAGCTATGATTTCAGCCTTCAGGCTCAATTTCCCTAGGGACCCGCTGAAAACAGTTGAGCCCGCTGAGAAAAGGATGATCAACAAGGTAGCCAGCTTCGTCGCTACCTGCAGCATCCTCCTGTCATACTCGGAGCCGGGGTCGAACCTGATCAAGCCGGAGCCGGCTAAAAGCTGAACTACGAGGCTGCCTGTTACGAGGGGCCCGATGCCAAGGTGGAGGAGCGAGCCCTGCTGCCCTCCTATTATGATCCTGTATGATGCCCATGGGTCAGCCCCTTGGGAGACAATCCCGTAGAGAGGAATATAGCCCATAACCAGGTAGAACGCTAGGATAAGCCCTGTCCACATAAGCCGGGTGGTGAAGCCAACCTTTCTAGTAGGCGCCTCTATCTGGGGGACGTATGGCTCAATACTCTCCATGGCTTCCAGGAAACCCATTAGGGTTCACCAGGCTTAACAATCCTGCCGCCCTTAGCCTCCACCTTCATCCTTGCCTTCTCGCTAAAGGATGCAACCTTAACAACGTAGGCAGTGGAAACACTCCCTGAACCCAGAAGCTTAGAATAGCCGAGCGCAGCGAGATCAAGCGTTTTCTCACCTTCTGAAGCCTGGCCACGTGTCCTCCTATAGAGTTCATCAAGCTCCCCGACGTTTATCTTTTCCCCTTCAACCCTTGGAACCCTCCTTATGAAACCCTTCTCCTTCTCCTCCTTGTAGAACATTAGAAACTTGTGCCCCATGCTGCCAGCCCTGCCAACGCCGCCTCGCGATCCTGATTTACGATGCTGGCCTATCTGACCCCAGCCGTGGGTCCTGCTTCCCCGCATCTTCCTCACTTTTCTCAACCTGGTCGGCAACTTCTCGGCGAGAAGAGCATTCTGGACTTTTTAACCCTTACCGTTGAGCCCAGTGTAAGTTTTAAACCGGTTTTACACCCTTAGTCCAAGTTAATCAACGGTCTTAAAAGTCTTCCAGCCTGATCAGGCTCAGCTATATCATTCTCCGCAGAATCAAGCCTACTCTGTCTCCCCAGTCGCCCAGTATACCGCCCTTCTTAACAGGCTTCTTAACACTTCTCTTAAACCCGCCTTTGGGAGGGGTTAGCCTGAAAACAGGCTTAACAGGCTTAATGGCTTCAGTCGGGGAACTGCTCATCCAGACTGCTTCAATCAGCTCGTCCAGCGTCCCGTATCCGGTGTATTTTGAAACATTCTCGTCGCTTAAACGCCTGTTTCCCGGAAGCCTGCCTCTTTTCAAGAGCAGTAAGCGAAGCATGTTTTTATCTACCCTTCCCCAGAAAACATAGTCCTTCACCTTTCTCAGCATGCCTTCAACAGGAGGAGTTAGCCTGACCAACGTAGACGAGTTCACCCTTAGAAGCCTAAGCTTTCTCAGCGTGGCGGAAACATCCCTAGTAACGTTAACGGACCCCCTTATCCTAACGACTACTGCGAGCGGCGGAAGCTTTTCCTCAGCCTTCAACGCGAGCAGCCTCCGAAGCCAGAAAGCTAGTCGTGTAAAGCCTTTTCAGAGCAAGGTAAGCAGCGGTTACGAACGAGTGACTGGTGGAGGTTGAGCCCTTAGTCTTAGACCAGACATCCCTTATTCCGGCAAGCCTGAAAAGAGGCTTCGCAGCATCGCCAACAACCAGACCGAGACCCTTGGGCCCGGGGAAGAGGGCAATATAGACGCTCCCCGTCTTTCCGAATGTTTTAGAAGGTATTGAATGCAGCTCCCCGCATTTACACTCCCATGAACCGCATCCCCTCGGCACAGGTATTATGTTAAGCCTAGCCTTTCTAGCAGCCTTCTCAATCGCGTCCCTAACCTGCTTAGCCTTGGCTGAGCCTATGCCGACGTGACCATCCTCATCCCCCACGACTACGAGTGCTCTGAAACGAGTCTTCTCACCAGCGTCGCTCTGCTTTTGAACAGGGCTCATCGATATTACTTCCTCCCTTATCTTGCGTAGCAGAAGGTCTATCGCCTCAGGCTCCCTTATCTTCAGACCCATGTTGAAAACTTCTTCAACAGATGAAACCCTTCCCTCTTTAATCATTCTTATTAAAGGAGTTTCGACGGTGATCTCTCTAACTGCTTCCTCAGGCTCCCCTACCTCATCATCAGACATTTGCAACAGCCTCCCTCAGCCTTCTTTTAACCTCCTCCATTATCCTCGGCATCTCCTCCACCTTCAAACCGGCTTCCACATATCTTGAAAAACCTTCTCCACCGGATTCCTTGAAGAAACTGGATATGTGTTCCCCGACTATCCTGCTCTTATCCGGGAGCATCGACTGGTCAACCCTCACCTTGAAGCCCGCGTCCAGAAGCCCGCTGCAAGCAGCGTAAATCCTTCCACCCTTAGTCGGCTTATGGAGCCCAGCGTCCAGAATACCTTCTGAAACGTTTTTCTTCAAGCATCTTAAGCCAGCTAGGTATGCCGTCAAGTAGGCTGCAGGAGTATTGTTGAAGCTGAAGGGCCAGCTGTATCTTTTAAGCTCTTGGGAGAAGGCTGAAGCAACCACAAGGTCTCCGCTAGGCTTGCTTGAAACAATAGCCACGCGCACATGCTTGTTGGAAACCCTTACGACAACCCTTGGTAGGCCAGATCTCAGAAGCCTCGTTCTCAGATAGTAGTCTGTAAGACCCTTCCTGCGGCGCTTAAACTTAACCCTGTAGGATGCCGACCTAGCCATTAAGCAGCCTCACCCCTCTCCTTAAGCGAAGCAATATAGTTCATCAAAACCCTCCTGCTTGGGAACGCTCCCCCCTTAACCATCAGGTAGAGCCTCCTGTAGAAGCTTCTTGAAACAACCCCCTTGTCTCGAAGCTGTTTGAGAAGCCTTCGCTGAGCCCTGACTTTCTCAACCCATGTCACCGTCATCCGAGCACCCTTTGCACCCTTCCTTCTTCCCGGGCCTCTCCTCCCGCTTCTCGCCCTAACCCTCCCCCTGCTTGGGGTTGAAGGAGGCCTTTCCCTTATAACTCCACTTTTAATAAGCCTCCTGACATCAGCCCTTGTGACAGCATCCTCAACCTCTTCAATCCTAGCCGGGTCTATCCAGATTCTCGACTCCCCGACCTTCAGGATGTCTGCAGCCAGTCTCCTAACAGTCTTAACGCTCAACCCCTAACCCTCCTCAGCCTTCTCGATAATCTTCCTCTCGTAGTTCGCAATGACGAAGCCCTTGGAGGAAGCCTCCTTTGCAAGAGCCTCCTTAAGCCTTCTTCCGAGCCTTGAGGAGAAGACCAGTATCTTACCCTCAGGAGAGCCTGCTTTCTCCAAGTCGCGTCTGGAGGAGATTAAGACTGGTTTTAGCCCTGAAGGATGAAGGCCCCTCGCCCGCCTTGGCGTGCCGTAACCGATGCTGACTGTCTTAGGCCAGCCCTTCACGCTAAGCCTCATCTTACTGTCCTTCCCTCTCGGCCTACGCCAGTTTTCACTAAGCCTAGTATACCTCCAGCTCTCCTGTCTGACGAACAAGGGCTTTGCATCCTTCCGCTTCCTCCTCGCGTAAAGCAGCTTCTCGGCTTCAGTAGTCATCTTCACTTCCTCCATAATCCTTTCTCAACAATATATATGCCGTCAACGTAGACCCTTGGATCCTTATCCTTAATCTTGGTGGCTAGTTCAAACATCGCTGCAACCTGAGTTACCTCGTTCTTGTCTAGGCCCGTGACAGTGATGTCTTGACCTGAAACCTGAACGTTAACGTTTGGAAAAGGTATTTTGAAGAGCCTAGGAGACTTCTCACCCATGAAATTATGTATGGAAACTGTTCCCGTAAGCTTGTCATACTTAACCGTGACGGGGAAATGAGAGTAGACGATCTTCAGCCTAACGATGTATCCATGGAGAACACCTTCAATCATGTTCCTAATCAGTTTCGCAACAGTTCCAACCCTCGCCTTAAACCTCTTACCCTTGTTGACGCTGAAAACGTTAAGAACGTTTCCCTCTAGAACAAGCTTCAAACCAGTGTGAGAGAAGTCTCTAGAAAGCTTCCCGAGGGGGCCTTCAACAGTCACCGTTGAATACTGGAGGCTTATTTTCACACCGTCAGGCACTTCCACGGTTGCGACATGCATAGCCGACTCTACAGCGCTAGTAGACATACGCGATCAACCTTCCTCCGATCTTCCTGCTCTTAGCCTCCGAATGCGTCATTAAACCAGAAGGTGTTGAAATGATTAGAAGCCCAACGTTGAAAGCCGGGAGAAACATTTTCTCAAACTTCTCAATATCCCGGTAGGATGTGGGGAACCTGGGCTTAATCGCCCTACACTTGTTAATTCTCCCCACAAGCTGGACTCTGAAGAAGCCTGCCTTACCGTCATCTATAAACTCGAACTCGCCTATGTATCCGGATTGTTGAAGTATCTTTAGCACGTGACCTATAAGGTTTGAAGCAGGGGAGATTATGCACTCCCTCTTCCTGCGTAGGTCAGCGTTTTGAAGAGCCGTTAACGCGTTTGCCAAAGGATCATTAAGAGTCATTCATGCAGCACCCTAATTATACTTCTTGAAGCCCAGCAGCGGAGCAACCTCTCTGAAGCAATGTCTACAATAGTTCAAGCCGTACTGTCTAATTATAGGCCCATATGAGCCGCACCTCACACAGGGCCTAGAGCCCTTTCCGAATGTCCTCTTCTTAGGGGTTTGACGAGCCATTTCAGACAACCTCCAGGCCAAACCGCTGCCTCATAAAGTTAATCGCCTCCTCCTTAGTTATCCTGTGAACCCTGCCTACGCTGCTCCTCCGGCGCCTCCTATACATGACGCGGAACCCTGGCCTGCAAAGCTTAACGCAAATATCCATGCCTAGCACACCTATCTTAGGATCATACTTAACCCCTGGAAACTGGATATGCTCTTTTACACCGAAGCTGAAAACTCCGTTCTGGAAGCTGGATGCCTTCACCTTCCTGCCGACAGCTGTGAAAGCCCTCTCGAGAAACTCTTCAGCCCTACTGCCCCTGAGAGTCACTATTGCAGCAATGGCTTCACGCCTCCTTACGCCGAATTCCTTTATTGTTTTCCTAGCCCTTCTTTCAGCAGGCTTCATACCGGTTAGGAGCGTTAAAACTTGCTTAGCCTTCTCCAACGGCTCACCAGGCTTCCCCGGAGAAATGTTGACCACGACCTTCTCAATCATTATTCTTCTCATAGGATTTCCCTGTTCTCTCTTCTCCTCTAGAACAGTTTCAGCCAAGGCTTATCCCTCCCAACAACCATCACGTAGTCCCTAACCGTGCTTATCTCACTTCCGTCTCCAAGGGAGAGCTTGACGGCACTATCCCTCAGCAGGCTTGACTCTGAGATTTTTCTAACGGTACCTATGGCACCTGTATGCTTACCCATGAAAACATACCCGAGAACACCCTCAGAGAGAGGAGCCTTGTCCAGAATAGTTCCCTCCGGAACCTTTACAAGAAGCGAGCCTCCTACGTTCAGAGACCAATCTTCCGTTTCAAAGGTTCGCCCATCCTCGGTTGCAAGCCTCAGCCTACCCCTGTAAAGATATTTCTTGTTAATCCTGCATATCTTCATGGACGCCTCCTCCTGCGGGATTTCAACCGGGATAAGCCTACTCTTCTCGTCGACGAGGACCCGGTAGTGTTTACCCAGCTCCTTCACGCTGACGACATCCATAAGGCCGACTGGAAACTTGTAGGAAGTCCTCACAACCCCGTCTACAAGAACCATCGAGTGGCTTATCACATACTTCGCCTCCCTACCTGTCTCAGCCATTTTCAAAATATCTCTGACGAGAACCTGTAACGGCAGGGACATTTCGAGACGGTGTGGACCCGGCTCGGGACGAGTGACGAACTTCTTCTCCTTAACGCTGGAAACCTGCATGACGGGTGGCGCAGCATACCTCTTTAAACTCTTAGACCCTCCTTTACGAGCCATTTTCCGACGCCTCCTTAACGGGCCTACGCTTCCTCTCTATCGCGCGCCGCCTCCATTCATCCTTATCTTCAACCTTCACAAGTATTACTGAGCTCAACGGTATGGGTATTAAGCGCTGCTCGCCGCGAGCATTCTCACGATATACTCCTGAAACATAGACACGGCCCCTCACCCTGTCAACCCTGTTCACATCACCCTCCACACCCTTATAGTCACCCCTGATTATCAGAACCCTGTCTCCGGCTCTAACAGGCAGGCTTCTGAAACCATACTTGCCTCTGAGCTCACGGCTCAGATGAACGGAGGAAGACCTGTATAACAAGTGTCTCTCGTTCATTCACCATTACACCACCGACGAGGCTAGTGCTGAAAGCTTAGGCCACAGGTCCACAGCCTCCTTTGCAACAGGGCCCTTAACCTCAGTACCCTTCAGGTCTCCCTCAGGCGTCATAAGCACAGCAGCATTATCCTCGAAAACAACCCTCAACCCGTCTCTCCTTCTGATCGGGAAACGCTGCCTAACTATTATCGCCTTCATAAGCTTGTTCTTAAGGTCGGGAGCCCCCTTTTTAACAGAGACCGTCACCAGGTCGCCAACCTTAGCCGAGGGTAGACGCCTAAGCCGTCCCCCAGACTTAGCCACTTGAACAATCCTGAGAAGCTTAGCACCAGAGTTGTCAGCGCAGACAAGGTTCGCGCCGACGGGAAGACCTCTAGAGCCTCTTAGCCTATACTCTAAGATACCCCTTGCAGAAACTGCTCTGGATTTCTTCACGGCCATGCTACTTCACCTTGCCCAGCACCACGAAGTGCACAGTTTTGCTCAAAGGCCTGCTCTCACCTATTATAACTCTATCCCCAGTCCTGGCAGCGATGCACGGAGGATTGTGAGAAGGTATTCTGCTTCTCTTCCTCATGTAACGCTTATACTTCGGAACATACTGGAGATACTCCCTCATGACGATCACCGTGTTCCTCATCCTGTCCGAGACGACAACACCCTCTAGCACACTCCCCCTAATCCTCACGCCCCCGTGAAACGGACACTTCTTGTCACTGCACTTTGTTTCAGGAGGAGAAACCTTAAGCTCCTTGAGAAAACTCATGGGTCAACCCTCCAGGTTCTTTCCTCGGGCCTGAAAGCAATCGATGCCCCGTTAATAGCAACCTCCGTGCCGCCAAGTTTGAAAAAGAACCTCTTATTATGCTTAGGTATTGTTAGACGCCTGCCTCTTCCAGATATTATGGTGAAAGTATTCTTCGTCTCCCAGACAACCATGCCTGAAGCAACAGTTGAGCCACTGCTCAAATCCACGACCCTAACCTGCAGACCGTTCAGCTCATGGTATGCAAGGTTACTTGGAGTCCTCACTTGCCCTCCTCCTCCTTCTCAACAGTAAGTATTCTCGCGATCGCTCTCTTCAACTCCCTTACTATTCTAGTGTTCTCCTCTAGCCCTGAGGCAGTCCTCATCCTCGCCATCATAAGCTCGTTTCTAAGCTCCTGGAGCCTCTTAAGCCGTTCCTCTCTAGACATCGACCTTATTTCACTCGCCTTTAGCCTCGCCAACTTCAACGACCTCCTTCGGAACCTCTATTATTTGAACCTCATCTGGGAAGGATGCTTTACGGAGAATCTTAACCTTAACCCCTATCAGGCCCTGCGGCAAAAGAACGCTCGCCTTCCCGGTTTTCACATGCTTAATAGCCGGATCCCCGGCTGCAGGCAGATAGCCGTACGTAAACTTTTCAAACCTGCTTCTGTCAGTCGCCAGCTTACCGGCTATCCTTATCTCGCACCCGACGGCTCCGGCTGCAACTATCCTGCGTAGAGCAACCCTGGCAGCCCTACGGTATTTAACACCCCGCTCCAGAGCCCTGCATATCATTTGCGCAACCAGCTGGGGCTCAAGATCAGGGTTCTCAACCTCAGCCACGTTAACCTGGGGGTTCTCAAGCCCAAAATTTTTCTGGAGGGCGTTTTGAAGCTCCCTTATGCTCCTCCCGTCCGGTCCTATCACTGCACCTGGTTTACTAGTGTATATTGTGACCACGAGGCCCATTGGGACATTCATCAGCTTAACGCCATTATAACCGGCCTCCTTCAAATACTCTCTTAGGAAATCATCAATTTTCTGGTGTAGCTTCCCGAACTCGAGAACCCTCCTGTAGAAAATCGCTTTCCGCCGTGCCGACATTTCAACCAGCCTCCTCCACAGCCAGGGCCTCAACGTGAGTAAGGGTTTCAAACCTTGGCGTAGCCCTTCCGAAGGCCCTGGGAATATACCTTTTCAGCTTCCTACCGCGGTGTACGACGATGCCAGTTATCTTCATCCTCTCCGGCGATAATCCTTTAAACTCAGCATTAGCCTCGAGCTGCGACAGCAGCCTGAGGAAGAACCTGGCTGCCTTAACGGGATACCTCCCGGAGTCGGCCTTTAAAACCCCCCGTCTATGGGGAACCTTCTTCCTATACCTTTTAAAGGGTACAGGGAGCCTTTTCTCTGCAACCGCCTCCAGCCTCTCCCTGGCCTCCGGGATCCTTAAACCTTTTATAGCTCTTGCCAGTTCAACCGAGTGTTTAGGAGAGATTCTAACCTCTCTAAGGCTGGCCTTAGCCGAACGGGCCCTGTCCACCTCCACCAGACTGTATTTGAAGCTTGGCAAACTTAACACCCTTTGGCTCGCGGGAGCAGGACAGCAATATGTACCAACTATTAAATATTTTGCCCGTTATAGGCAATACTTAAATCCTAGGATAAAGTAGCTTTAGCGATAGAAAATGAGCAAGGAGGCGGCTGAAGCCGAGCCCAGCATACGCAGAGCAGTGAACGTGGATAAGCTTGAAAGGACTCCTGAAGGATACGTTGCGCACGTCAAGTCGCTTGAAGGACTTCGAAAAATCGCTACAATATTGAAGAAACCAATGGTGTCAGTTAAGGAAAGTGGAGAATACCTGGTGATAGACGACAGGATAACGTATATTTGGAAAGAGCAGCCTAAGAAGCAATAAGGCGTGCCACTTACCCCAATTTGCATTTTTTCTTATTTCAACGGCACGTAGGTAGAGGCCTTGCTCGCTCCAACCCCGGGCTTGCCGTGGACAACCCTCTTATTGGTTATCGCGAACTCGCCCAGATAGTGTCCAACCTTGTCTAGAGTAATTTCAACAGGTATGAAGTCCTTACCATTGTGAACCTCAATGGTTAACCCAACCATCTCCGGGAGAATAGGCATATCCCTCCTGTGTGTCCTTATTCTCTTAGGCTGAACCCCTGTCTGAGCCATCTCAGCCTTAACCCTCCTAATCTTTTCAAGAAGCTTTCGAGTCTCGGGGTGAAGCCCCCTCCTGAGGCTCCTCCTAATCCTGGCTGGAAGAAGCCTCATCAACTCGTTCATCGAAAGACTGTTCAGCTCCTCCAGAGTCCTTCCCCGGTATGCTTGAACCGTAGGCATCCTCAACTATTCGGCGATTAAGGCTATATAACCCTTTTCCCCTATCCCAGCGCAAAGATCTAGGTAGAGTTTCACAGCTTGCGGAGGAGTATTCCATGGAATATGGTTCCCGATGCAGAAGGCATAGCCCCTCTTATTTTAGCGGCCTCCACCATTCTTCGCACCATTTTTTCAACCTCAACCGGGCCGTTACGCAAGAAAATGCGGCAGCCAGCCTCGCCAGCTAGGAAAACATCCGGATGCTTACGCACTATAGCCGGAATATTCGTGTAGAGGTCGATGATTATTCCTTGCGCCGCACGCGAAAGCATCTTCTCAAAAACATCACCTGACATGAAGATAACAGTCTTGCAAGCGTACCTCAGGACCTCCAGAACTCTCTGTAGCGTGGAAACACGTGTCTCGCATCCAAGCCGTGGAGAGAATAGGCCCGCTGGAAGTAGCAATATCATTGTGGCAAACCACGAGGTTAATAGGCAGCCTTGCGAAAACACTGAAGACATGCTGTCGACCTCGGCGTGCTAGCGCGCCGTGGCTTTGAAAGCGAGCATTCCACCACAGTAGGTTTAAATCTTCCGACTATGTTTAAACAATGAGGGAAATGAGGGGGAGGTTCACTATTTACGAGCAGCCTGAGCTTAGAGAGCCCCTGCTCATACTCGGGTTCAGAGGGTGGGCTGACGCTGGAAGAATATCAAGCGGATGCGTAGGCTACTTGGTGAGAAAACTGGGGGCAAGAAGGTTTGGCGAAATGGTTCCAGACGATTTCTACATTCTTCAAAACTCTCGGCCATTAGGATGGATTGAAGAGGGCATTATAAGAAGGATAGAGTGGCCCTCTACAGAATTATTCTACTATAAGAATAGTCTTGGAGGAAATGATTTGATACTCCTGCTTGCCGACGAGCCTAATTTCAAGCCTAACGAATACGCTGAGGAAATTGTTAATTTAGCAATCTCTTACAAGGTGGGGAGAATATACGTGATTGGCGGAGTAATTGCTCCAGAGGCTTCGCCCACAGGGGAACAGCAGGTGGAAGCAGTTGTCGGAGATCCCGGGTTGAAAGCCGAGTTGAAAAAATACGGGATAGGATACGTGACATATGGGAGCAGTAGGCAGCTCGCGCCAGTAGGCATCCACTCGCTTCTCGTGCTCGCCTGCCAGAGAAAAGGTATTGACGTGGTAAGCCTATGGGGGCGTGCTCCACCCTTTGCCAACATATATCCTAAAAGCATTCACGCAGTCCTTGAGAAACTGGTTGAAATGTTGAAAATAGACCTTGACCTTGAGGATATTGAAAAGACCAGTAGAGACTACGAAAGGTTGATGGAGGAGGCAGCCAGACAACAGGAATCAAGCGAGAGTAGAAGGCAGCCAGAGTATTTCTATTGAGAAAACTTTTTCAGCAGCCTTCAACTGCCCAATAACCTTTTAACAATTAAATTACAATTAAAAAGTAGCTTTCTTAACAGTAAGGAGAGCCTTAACATAAGACCAAACAGAAAAATGCCGCAAAGCTTCTTAGCAACCAGGTATTCAAGCCTACCTTTAACAACCTCGTGCTCCCCACCCCCCGACCAGTATTGGGTAGCTAATGAAAACCTCTGTGAAGCCGTTTAATGCACTACTTCAAAATAGTCCTCAACACTATTCCCTCGTGCGAGATAAGTAACAGTCGCGTCAAAAGGAATGGTTTACAGCCCATTCCCTTCAACAGGTCAAAAAAACCTCTCTACCTCCTCAGCCTTCAAATGGTTCTTGGGCCCACCCATGTGTAGCTTTATTGTATTTATTGTAACAACCTCGTTTTCGAAAGGCATTTCAATCCTTAAAGCCTCAAGGAAATATTTGTCCAAACCTTGGAAAAAAGGAAACCGGTCTGTATAGTGCTGCAAGACGTTTCTCCAAGGTAGCGTTGCTAGCGCCTATCCTTCGATTTCTGTTGCGCTTGGTTCGTTCTCATAGGCTGTTTGCCACTGCACGTGACCCGTGTAGCTTATTGTAGTACTGCCTAAGTTCCCTATGACAAGCGTGTGGTAGTGGTACCGATTGTACGGCGGATACAGTGAAATGCTTGCATGGCCTCCGTATACTAGTGTGCCATGGGCGGTTCCAGGATCGACATTATAGTCAATTACACCAATGAATAATGGTCCGTTAGAAGGCGACCAGTCTACTATTACGTTGACACGCACAAGGGTATAGCCACCATACTCGTCTCCATATCCCGGCGCCAAAGTGCCTCCTATATCGAATGTTATGATCGCATCTATACTTGCATCAGCTAACTCAAACACTTCCCATATGATGGGGCGTTTGTAGCCCCCCTCGTACTCCACGTATCCACTGTATACTCCAAATTTTAAAGACGCTATGGGTTCTCCAGGCTTCAAAGAATCTATGTGAAACGAAAGTTTAACCGGTTTTGGAGGATTTAATGCTGACCGTTCCTTCAGCAGTTTTCTAACTTCATTCGGCATACCTCCAATTATTTTAAAGGTTATGAAATACTTGGATGATGGAGTACGGAGGATATTATTTCTGATAACCGTTGGGTTAATGGCACGCTTTTCGATAAGCAGTTCTCTCGCGTTGCCCGAGGACAGTTTTCCTCTGGATACTGGGAGTGTAATTATTTCAGGGGGGTTTGCATAGATAATTAAGATGCTAGATAACATTGTTAGAATTATTAATAGTTGCAATAACTTTAACTTCCCCACCATACTCCCACCGTGCTATTAATGAGTCAATATCACTTATAAATTTTTTTTAAAAGTTGTAAAAAATGCTGCTGATTTAAACATATGTTCAGAAAAAATACTCTATCAAAAGTAGACTTAAATAGAGTGAGAATAAAAAAGCGAATACATTTATGCCGGGACTGAGAAAACAACCCCGATGTGGATCTAGCCGGAGAGTTCAGCAATATCCGCAATAAGTCAACGAACTCGCTTCTCCCTGGCATTTAATGGTATCGCTCCCTTTCAACTTCTTTAAGCAATTTTTCTGCCTAGTTCCGCAATAACCACCTTTAGGTAGCTGAATTCCCCTAGTGCGCCAGTTCCACACCCATTTTTAATTTTGATCATTACCTTTTCCTCTGTAACTCCTCCCAAGTGATCAATCATCTTACAATTTACTTTTTGATTCTAATTCTATAATCTTTTTTCTATCAATAGCTTCTAAGCACATTTTATCAATAATATGTCACGTGCTCAAATCCAAGCACTCCCACCTTTTTTATGCTTTTATTGGCTTATTACCCACGTGTTCCCCATGCTATCGGCAGGCAAATATTTTTTCTGTCTAGGTTTAAAGGCTAGTAAAGCAATTCCTGCGATTGTCATGATGAGGCCTATGCTTGCCATGACGCTGCCAATTATCTTCCCCCCGAAGATTGTTGAGACAGTTGTTTTCTCCTGCCATTCTAGTGCCGCATGGATAATTATTTTTTCATCTACATCTTTTAAAGGGTTTTCAACGACGAAGCATACGCTGAACGCTGAGCCCACCTGGTCTTCTGTTAGCGAGATGTTGAAGCTTGAAGAGTTGACGTTCTCCTGCTCAAGTATGACAGTGTAGTTTTTGCCAGCAAGCCAATTCCAATAGTTAGGATACGTCATAACGTAGAAGTTGAACCTGTTTCCATTCATCTCCGTAGCGTTGCCCCTGAGCCTGAAATCCTTGGCCTCTTCGATTAAAACCTGAGGGGGTGAAGCCACGTAGTCGGTGCAATCTGTTCTCGAAGATCTCTCAATCCAGCTGATCGTTGAGTCAACGAAGACCGTTGGCTCTACTCCCGGCTCATGTTCCTCAACGACAAAATAGATCGCGTCGGGCAGGTTTTCCTTCAAGGCTATTGAGAAGTTGATGCTAACTGAGGTTTTACCCTTCTCCTCGAAGTAAGCCTTGTAGGATAAGCCTGCTTTCCATAGGTCGAAGTTAACACGGTCGAAAACGTAGAAGTTGAAAGGCTTCTGGGGGGATGATTGTTCAACTGCATTCACTGTTATCACGAAGCCCCTTTCCTCCCCGGAGAAAGGAGGCGTGGCCCCCCAGCATGCCTCGTACTTCAAGGGGGTTTCCACTCTGAGAACCTTTTCGACAAGTTTCTCGCTGACAGTTTTCCATCCGGCTGAAACACTTAGGGTTTCCCCTTCAACCAGTGTTCGGCTTCTAGGCTCCCAACCGACATCTGCCGGAACAATTATCGCGGTGAAGACCCCAACTGCGAACAGTATTAAACCCGCTATAAACGCTATTTTTTGAATAGGATTAGTCAAATTCCACTCGATCATGTTTAAAGTCTCGATATAAATTTTTCTCGGCCGCATTAAAGTATTCAACGCTTTCGAAGAACACATTGCGTAATAAAGGTGAACAACTGGAAGAAGATCCCCAGCGAGGAAACTTTGGTACACTTGTTTATGCCTCTAGTTCCCCGATCTTCCCGAGGAAGACCAAGTCTAAGCTATATGCTTCAGCCTCCTGAAGATTTACCGAGCCTGTTTTCAAGAAGCCCCTCAGCTCCTCGGATATTCTCTCAGGATTGTTAACTATGAGTTTCCCAATGTTCTCGTTGAAAGCCGGCATTAAAAGTATTTCAACAGCGTTTTTTAGCAAGGCCTTAACCCAGACAGGTATCACATACCTGTAGCCGAGATCATCGAGAAGCTCTACAGCCGGGTGGAAATGCCCGACTACGACTCTCCTAACATTGTCCCAACCTTTCTTTTCGAGAATAGTGTCAACTCTCTTATGACCATGCGTGAAGAGAACACCATTAGCCAATAATCCGTCAGGATCCATTAGCTCAACCCCCTCCGGCAGGACAGCATAAAGATCCCCGTCGTGGTTCCCGGGAACAATCCCAACCCATTCAAACCTGCTAACTATTATTCGCATGAACTCTGGGATCTCCATCCACTCAAGCCCTCGAGGGCCGTATACAGTGTGCTTCAAGTCTCCAAGGATTAAGAGCCGACTAGCAGACGTTTTCTCAGCAAGGCTTAAGATGCGCGTAAGGATCCTCTTGGTTAGGCTCGGAAGCTTGATTCCCTTAAGCCTTATCTCACCCTCATAACCTATATGCGTATCTGCAATAACTAGTGTTTCTCCGGCAAGTAGAGCCGGCTCGCCTTTAATAAGCTTAAATCCTCTTCCCGCGTTCAAGACCAAGGTAATAAGCGGGATGATTGAAGATAAGGATAGCGTTGACAAGATGCCTGAGGAGATAGCTAGGCTTCTTAAGACTCAGGGTATGACACGTGAGTGCGAGGAGAAGATCATAAGTGCTTTCGGTGAAAGAGGCAGAAGAGCCTTGAAGACAGTTGTTTCAAAAAGGGTGAAGAAGTACGTTCTTCAGCCTTCGAACAGGATTAGGTGGATTATCGTTGGCAGGGAGGAGGAGTACCTCGTTATCCCGCTGGTGAAGTATTGTTCTTGCCGCGATTTCTTCTATTACATAATGAACGGAGAAGCATACGCCTGCTATCACCTTCTGGCGCAAATAATTGCTGAGTTCTCGGGATTATATGACGAAGTAAGAGAATTAGACGAGGTCTATGATAGGGTTATTGCTTCAAGGCTCTTCATATACTAGAGCCTACAGCTTGAAGAGACTCTCGTGGCTCAGATTAATAACTAACCTAGCACTTTTCAACAACTATTGAAAAAACTGTTACTATTGCGAGGCGAGTGAAGGATCAATGGGCTGGAGAAGAAGACCCCATGAATGGTTTCAAGAGTATTCATATACTAGCACGGATGTAGACGGAATATCTCGTAAGTCAGCCAGGCCGCCACCGTCCAGGCTGCTAAAACACCGTCGTAGACTGAAACCTTCTCCCCCGTCACGCTCCATATTTCATCAGAGGGTCTTCCCCTAGGGTAGGCTCCGATTAGGAAGCATGTTGGAACACCGTCTTCTGAAACACTCTTAACGTAGTCTCGGATTTCAACCATCCTGCCAACATGTGTGAAGAGTATTCTACGAGGGTACTCGTCTAAAACCCTTAAAGCATCCTTTTTAGACACTGTTTCCATAAGGATTCTTCCACCCGGGCTCAGGATTCTGCCTTTGGAGAGAAGCTTCTCCATCAGCCCTATGAAGTTCCAGTAGGTCGCTGGAAACCTTATTCTCTCCCTCGGGACAATCCATTTTCCGGCTACAGTGTGCACCACCACCCCTAGTTTCCCAGCCCTGTAGACCGGGGAGTCTGAAACTATTTTAAGACAGGTGTGTAAAATATCCGGCCGGCCTCTTTTCCAACTGTTTTCAAGCCTAAGAATAGCCTTATGGTGGATGCTTCTCTCAAGCATTGTTTCCAAGGGATTTTTACCCTTTTTAACAGCGTTTTTAACAACCTGCGGGTGGGCGGCAATCTCCCTGGGAACAAGCTCGAGACTCGAGTCGAAAAAGCATATGAGACTCTTCATCCCTAGTCCTCCCCCTGCTAAACCTTATAAAACCTTTGCTTCCAGAGGGAGACTGAAGACTGTTGGAGGCTGTTCACGTTAAGGCGGTTCCGGCGGACATTCTGATAGAAAGGATTGCAGAATACCTTAGGGAGAACGTTAAAGAGGTAAATCCCCCTAAGTGGGCTCTTTTCGTTAAAACAGGTAGCCACAGGGAGAGGCCTCCGGATCGTTTAGACTGGTGGTATGTTAGAGCCGCCTCGATACTCAGGAGGCTTTACATAAAGGGCCCGACGGGTGTTTCAAGGCTAAGGAAAGCATACGGAGGCAGGAAGAAATACCCGATGAGGAGGGCGCATAAGGTTAGGGCAGGTGGAGCAGTAATCAGAAAGATTCTTCAGCAGCTTGAAGCAGCAGGTCTCGTCAGCAAGTCGAACAAGGGCAGGTGGCTCACGCCGAAGGGAGTCTCACTCCTGGACAGGCTGTCCCGTGAGGCTGTTGGAAAAGGGTAGTTGAAGAAATGAGTGAGGACGAGGAGATTGCAAGAATACTTGAACAGCGGCGTAGACAGATGGAGAAGGATCTTGAGGAAAGAAGGCGTAGGCAGGAGGAGCAGACGGTTATAAAGACTTTAAGCAGGATTGTCTTCACTCCGGAGGCTAGGAGCCGTTTGAACAATCTCAGGCTGGTTAAGCCCCAGCTTGCAGAACAGGTTGAAAAATACCTTATAGCTCTGGCGCAACAGGGTAAGCTTAAAATACCTGTTGAAGACGAGTATTTGAAGGAGGTCTTGGAGAGAATATACTTGTCTTCAAAAAGAGGAATGAGGTGAGGAGAACTGGCTAGAAGCAAGACAGTTGGGAAGAAGCTACGCCTGCAGGCTGAGTTGAAGAGATCCTATTCCGTGCCAACCTGGGTAATAGCTAAGACACGTGGGAAAGTCAGGTTCACGCATCGTTGGAGAAACTGGAGAAGGAGCAGGATCAAGCTTTAGGGTGGTCGGCTATGAGCAGTAAGGCTGAGGAGACTGTTTTCACAATAAATCTTTCAAGAGTCAAGAACGCACCCTTCCCGGATAGGCGTGAGGTTGCTATTCGAAAGATCCGAGAGAAGGCTTCCAAGGCTTTCAAGGGTAAGAGAATAATCATGGGGAGTGATTTGAATGAGTATGTTCACTCCAACCTCGGGAGGGTTTTGAAGGGTCGTCTGAGGGTTCTCGCCGTAGTTAAAGAGGACGAGGTTCTTCTAAGGCTCCAGAGTCAAGGTCAGCGATAAGTCATGGAAGTAGCAAGGGCCTCGATCTGGAAGACTCCCTTCATAGGAGCCTACTCAAAGGTCTTCGGGGTTAACGCTGTGGTCAATAAGAACGCGCCCCAGGGCTTCCTGAGGAGGCTTAGGGATTTTCTAAGAGTTGACTCGATAGCGTTGACAAACATAGGCGGTGTTCACGCTGTCTCGTCGATGATAGCGGTGAATTCGAACTTCATAATCGCCCCGGACACTGTTGAGGATGAGGAGCTGAGGGAGCTGGAGTCGCTTGGAAAGGAGATAATGAGGGTTGAAAGCAGGCTTAAAGCATGGGGGAACATGATGATTCTCTCAGATAAGGGAGCGCTTTTCTCGACGAGGGTTCCAAGGAGCGAGGCTAAAGCGATAGTTGACTTCCTCGGGGTCGACTATGATTTCGCAAGCCTTGCCAACTATGTTGCGATAGGTGCTCTCGCGGTACCCGGTGAGGAGCTCTGCTTCGCCTCCAGGCTTCTGTCAGAGCGGGAGAAGAGGACTCTGGGAGACGTTTTGAAGCTCAGGGTTTACACGGTGTCGGTTAACGACGGGCTGGCTTTCATAAGGCTCGGAATGCTCGCAAGCCCATATGGGGTGCTTGTTGGAGAATCTACAACCGGGGCTGAGCTTATGAACATATCCTTAGCACTGAAAAGTTTTTAACAACCCCCGTCTCCAGGCTCAGGCATGCCCCTGTTTAAAGTGAAAGGCGTGTTTAGAAAGCCTTTGAGGGAGATCCCGTTCTCCATAAGCGTGGAGGCTCCTTCAGCGAAGATCGCCCTGGAGAAGACCTACTCCATGATAGGGAGTAGGCATCGTGTTAAAAGGGAGAATATTAAAATACTTAGCTTAGAGGAGGTTAAGCCTGAAACCGATGAGCGAGGAGGAGCTTAGGAAAGCCATAACTGAGCTCAGGTCGTTCGAAACCATTATGGAGGAGCTTAGGTCGAGGTACCAGCTTGTAGTGGCATCTATAAACGACCTCCAGGTTTCCAAGTCCGCCCTAGAAGAGATTTCTAAGGCGGGCGAGGGTGTTGAGCTTTTCCTGGACATAGGTGGAGGAGTCTACGGTAAGGCGGTTTTAAAAGACACTAACAGGTTTCTCGTAAACACCGGGTCGGGAATACTTATTGAGAGAAGCCTAGAGGAGACTCTTAAAATGGTTGAGAAAAGGCTTAGCGAGCTGAACGACGCGCGTGGATCCATAGAGACCCAGATGAGCAATCTCCAAGCCAGGATAGAGGAAAGCAGGAGCAGGGTTCAACTGCTTTACGAGAAGCTTAGGAAATAGTGCTCCTGATGAAGGTAGGCGAGCTTTTCAAGTCTCTCGTGGAAGCTGTTTCAACAAGGCCCCTCAGTCGCGAGAAGATCGAAGAGATTCTTGACGACTACGGGCTTAAACTCATCATCTGCGACGTGGCCCTTCCGCTAGTCGACGAGTTGAAGAGGACGCTTGCTGAAACCCTTGAGGGCCGGAGGACTCCTCTTTTCGACAGGGATGCTGTTAAGAAACTCGTCGAACAGGAGTTGACACTTTTCCTCTTGAAAACGCTGGGCGATAGTCAGATCGACCTTGTCGAGGAGGCGCGGAAATCGCAGAAACCCTTTAAACTTCTTTTCATAGGCGTCAACGGTGTTGGGAAAACCACGACGATAGCTAAGGTTGCACACATGCTTAAGGAGAACGGTTTAAGCGTCCTCTTGGCTTGCAGTGACACTTTCAGAGCCGGGGCGGTTGAACAGCTAGGCCAACATGCTAGGGCGCTTGGACTGCCGATGGTTTTCAAAAAATACGGCTCAGACCCTGCGAGCGTAGGCTTCGAAGCGGTTCACCAAGCCTCTAGAAAAGGTGTGGACGCTGTCCTCATAGACACCGCTGGGAGAATGCATACCGACATAAACCTTATGGATGAGCTTAAGAAGATTAAGAGGGTTGTCGAGCCTTCATACACAATACTTGTCGTGGATGCTTTAACAGGCAACGATGCTTGGAACCAGGCTGCAGACTTCAGCAGCCACGTCGGCTTCGACGCAGTTATACTGGCTAAGTTCGACGCTGACGTTAAGGGAGGGGCTGCGCTCTCAGTATCCTTCATATCCAAGAAGCCCGTCATATACGTTGGAACAGGGCAGAAATACTCCGACCTTAAAAGGTTCAACCCTAAGGAGTATGTCAGCAGCCTAATGTCGCTTGTCTAACACTGGGGGAAAAGAATATATCCATGCTTCCCGATTTAAACCCGGCATGGGGCTTACGGACAGGGCTAGAACAATGGTTAGAGTGCTGAAGCTCAGCGAGAAACCCGACGTGTCGGAGCTGAAGCTGTCGCTAAAGATCTTTCTAATCGGAATCCTTATAGTCGGGGGAATGGCGTTCGTAGTGCATATTGTCGCTTCGCTCCTCCAGCTGACGGGCGTGAAGCTCGGATAACGGGTTGTGAAGCAGGATGAGCAGGAATAAAGCTGCGGAGCCAAAGTTTTTCCTCGTGAGAACATCCATAGGTCAAGAGATGTCTTCAGCCCTCATGATTAAAAACAGGTGTGAAGTCGAGGGTCTTCCGATTCATTCTGTAATAGTCCTGCCGGGTTTAAAAGGCTATATTTACATCGAGGCCGACTCCCCCTTCCCGGTTGAAGAGGCGATAAGGGATATTAAGCATGTTAAAAGGCGGGTTCAGGGCAGTCTCAGCGTCGACGACCTTAAAAGGTATTTCGAGGAGAAACCGGTTGTTACAGAGATTAAAGTAGGAGATATTGTTGAGATAGTTGGGGGCCTGCTTAAGAAGAACCGCGCCAGGGTTTTAGAGGTAAACCCTGAGAGGAACGAGGTTACGGTGGAGCTAGACGGCGCCGTAGCCCCGTTTCCGATAACGCTTAAAATGGACAGCGTAAGGGTTGTTGAAGAGGGTCAAGGTAAGCTTTAAACCGGTTTACCAAGGCTTGAGTCCTTAGGAAATATTTTTAAGGCTTGCAGGAGCCTCACGCCTGAAAGGTGTTTAAAACTGGCTAAGAAGACTCTCAGTCTGATAGTGGAGGGCGGCAACGCTTCACCCGGGCCACCCTTGGGTCCAGCCATAGGCCCCCTAGGGATTAACGTTGGGGCCGTGGTGGCCAAGATAAACGAGGTTACGAAAGAGTTTAAGGGGATGAAGGTCCCGGTTGAGCTCGAGGTGGATACTGATACGAAGCAGTTCATAGTTACTCTTAAAACCCCCACCACCTCGGCTCTGATAGCTAAGGAGGCTGGGATAGACAAGGGGTCTGGAACACCCGGCAAGGAGACTAAGGGAAACCTGAGCTTCCAGACGGTTGTTAAAATAGCTAGGATGAAGATGAACGACACCTATTCTAAGACGCTTAAAGGAGTGGTTAAGGAGGTCCTGGGGACTTGTCAAAGCATGGGTGTGACGGTCGACTCCAAGCCGCCGAAGGAGGTTATTAGGATGCTCGAGAAAGGAGAGTACGACGAGGCTTTAAGCAGGGAGGGCGCGTAGAATGTCAGCAACGCTTTCAGTCAGCAAGAGTTCGCTGGAGGATGCATTAAGGAAAGCCGTTTCCCCGGAGCACAGTAGGCCTAGAAAGTTTCTGCAGAGTGTTGAAATGGTTGTGTGCCTAACCGGGGTAGACCTGTCTAAGACGGATCAAAGGTTCACGGAGCTCGTGGAGCTTCCGCACAGCCCCTATAGGGCGCAGCCTAAAATATGCGTTTTCACAGACGGCTCCTTGACTACTGAAGCAAAGAATCTTGGGCTAGACATTCTTTCAAGAGAAGCTTTAAGCAGCATGGCTGGTAAGAAGAAGAACTGTAGGAAAATCGCGCAGTCTTATGATTTCTTCATAGCCGAGGCGCCGCTAATGCCGTTGGTCGGCAGGGTGCTAGGCCAGTTCCTCGGACCCAAGAACAAGATGCCTATACCGGTTCCACCAGCCTCGTCAATAACGCCGATTGTTGAAAGGCTCAGGAGAAGCGTGCGGCTTGTGCTTAAATCCAGCCTCGCTGTATCGTGTAAAATAGGGCATGAAGAGATGCCTGTTCAGCAGCTTCTGGAGAACGCTGGCACAGTCCTGTCGACGGTTGAGAGAAGGCTCCCTCATTCAGGATCAGTGAGGTACGTAGGGTTTAAGACAACCATGGGCAGGATTGTTAAAGCAACAAGGGAGGCTAAGGCTTGAGCCAGCAGGTTCTTAAGGCAAGGGTTGTTGACGAGATCCTCCGCCTATTAGATTCAAGCAGGACGGTGATGCTCGTCAACACTTTCAGGGTTAAGTCCGTAACGATAAACGAGGCCAGGAGGAGGCTTAGGGGGAGAGCTATTCTGAAACATGTTAAGACAACGCTTCTGCAGAAGGCTGCTGAGAAAACAGGCTCGCAAGCTTTAAGAGAATTCTTAAAGAAGCATGCTTCCAAGGGCTCGGTGATGCTGATTGTTTCAAACGAGGATCCATATGTGCTTCAGCAGGAGCTTAAGAAATATTCAATAAGGCTGCCTCTTAACGCCGGTGACGTTGTAGACAGGGAGATAGTTGTCCCCGCGGGAAACACTGGTCTTCCAGCCGGCCCAGTGATATCTTCTCTAAACGAGGTTGGCCTGCCGACGAGGATTGAAACTGGAAGCATATGGATAACCAAGGACACCGTGGTCGCGAAGCCCGGGGACGTGGTTACGCCGCAACTAGCCTCTGTCCTCTCGAAGCTTAACATAAGGCCGGTTGAAGCATTCATAAAATCATACGCAGCTATTCACAACGGTATAGTATACAGCGAGGAAGCCCTCTCAACAACCTTAGAGGATATTGTGAAGGAACTTTCTAGGAGCGTTGAAAACGCTTTTAAGCTGTCCGTTGCAGCATTCTTCCCGACGCCCGAAAGCCTTAGAATAATGCTTAGAGAAGCCTTCTCTAAGGCGGTTACACTAAGCCTTAAAGCATATTACTACGATGAGAACACGGTTAAAATACTGTTGCAGACGGCAAGAGCCGAGGCACGCCAGCTTGAAGCCGTGGTTGGAAAAACTTAGATCCTGGAGTTTTGACGACGTGGCTAAGGGGACGTTTCAACCAATTTAATGCTTAAAGAGGTTTTAGCAGGCTTAAAAGATGTTTGAAAAGTGAATAAAAGCTTAAAAACACCCCGTGTAAGAATGCTCAGAAAATTCTGAGGTGGATGCTGATGTCTGAATACATCCATGCGGCACTGCTCCTGCATTCCGCGAAGCAGGAGATTACAGAGGATAGGATAAAAGCCATAATGAGGGCTGCAGGCATAGAGCCGGATGAAGCCAGGATTAAAGTACTTGTCTCCTCGCTTTCAAAAGTGAACATCGACGAAGTACTGTCAGCGCCGCTGGCAATAGGCCCAGTAGCCCCAGCTGCGCCAGCAGCTCAGCAGGCGCCGGCTGAGAAGAAGGAGGAGAAGGAGGAGAAGCCAGCCGAGGAAATGGCTGGGCTTGGTGCACTTTTCGAGTGACAATTCTCCGACAGTACGAATACCTTCACCCAGCTATAGTCTAAGCTTATGCTGGGAAACGTGTAAGATTTCAGTCGGCGAGCATGTTGAAACATGACTTTTATCTTTTCGTTTCAGATCTATAGGCAGTATATATTATTTCCTGAGCCCTATAGCCGCCATAACCGGAAACCGGCGGCTGGCTTCTGCTAACAATAGAGTTAACGAACATTCTAATCAAGTACTCATGCGGCTCACTTATCTCCGGCAGCGGAGGAGTTCGATCTTGATTTTGCCATCCTCCGAATAATTTCTATTTCTAGTGTATAGCACTATCTTTTTCTGCAAGATTGCACAATATGGTTCCTTGACTACCGTATAGCTCAACCGGCCATTGTCACTTTTTTTGGGTCCAGCTAACATTCGCAAGCGCGTGAACAGAATTCTCAAACGGGATTAGAACCATCGCATTATCCTCAACCTCTATGCTTTCTATGTTTTTTGTTTATTTCAGCAGAAACGCTTACCTACTGCACCTTCGTTTAACATTTCTTTTGCCTTAACATGCTGAGGCAGAAATCTATTTTGAAAGTCAACACCAAAATACAAGCCTCTTTTCCTGGCTTCATCCACCATTTCTTTCGCTTCCTTTAAGTTTAACGCTAGGCTTTTCGCAAAAACATTTATGTTCGACTTAATCACATCTAAAGTTATATCTCTATGAGTAAAAGGAGCGTGCAAACGCTTATCAAATCTAGATCATTTTTACCACATCCTCATGGTTCCTGTAGGCTTTTTGCATTAAATTCTTTAGACAATGATTCAGCCGCCCCTTTACAATATCGGAAACCGCTACAATTTTAACGAAATCTATCTTCGAGTCGCCGTTGCGTGTATTCTGGCTATTCCCCCGCTTTCTATTATTCCAACTTTTATTTCTTTGCTCACCGTTAGACTAGACACTACCAGACCAGTTAATAAATTAAATGTTATAGCACGCTTACTACCGATATGTTAAGAACCTCCTCTTTTAAACGCATGCTAATCTTTCCCTCGCATACCGGGTTGCCGTCTGTGTTTCAACTCCCCATCGAAGTTACCATAACAAGTGGATGAAGAAATAAGAGGTTTAGGCTGTTTTTCAACCAGAAAAGCCTTGGAAATAGACTCAAAGACAGCCGGCGAGAATGAAAACTTTTTAAACCATCACATTCATTTTTAACTGGAAAACAAGGGCCGATCGTCTAAATGGTTAGGACACCTGCCTGACATGCAAAATGCACAGCAGGCGCAGGAAATTGCGGTTCGAGTCCGCGTCGGCCCACTTATCCTCATTGCACGCTTTAGTATTAAGAATGGATCTCCATTTCTAAGCACGCGATTTGAAATTGGGGAAACCTTTTTCCAAGGGCGCTTACAGTTATGCTTAAAAACTAAATCTCACGACAATATTATGGGATGAACAATCCCGAGCTAGGGAAGCGTTTCATCGATTCAATAGAGTATCTTAGAAGGATGGATTTCTTTAGGGATTATTCCAATTTAGCATCAGAGGAGATCCTCGATAAGGATCTTCAACGGCGAGATAACATACGAAGCCCAGTGGTTCGTTGAGAAATGGCCTGGGGGGGAGCGGAGGAAGGAGAAAGAAAAGGGAGAGACATACGGACAACTTTTGAAGAAGTCATTAGAGGAGCGCGAGGAATACTGGATGAAGGTAAGCGATTCCAGGGTAGATTTGAGGATGACCCACTTCGACGTCAAGAGAGTTTTTGCTGAGGATGCCGAGACGATTGTGATGGAGGGCATGGGGATAAAGTTAATGGAAAAGCTCGCCAGGATATCTAGAGGTTTATTTAACCCGATCGACATTAGAGAAAAATGGAGAGAGTGGAAGGGCAGGCTCCCTCCTGAGACCACTCCGCAAGTGAAGGAATATTTTGATCGCGACCACGGACTTTGGAGCAAGCGCAGCGTATCCTTTAAGTTTAAAAATGAAGAGCATGCCGTGGATTTCTACTGTGAAGGCGATTATCTATTGATTGATCTCGCAGTTAAGAAAATAAATGAGCTCATCAAGGATACGGGGTATCAGTATTACTGGCTTCATGACACTGGCTACATCGCCTACATTGTCCTCTCGGAAGATGAGGCCGAGAAGCTAAGGGAAAGATGTTGGAAGCTCTCCTCGCTTTGAGACCTGGGTTTTTCGTACCCGACTATATCCCCTAGAGTATACTCGATTCCGTTCTCACAACCCGTCTTAATCATCTCATCCATGTCCTTAAGGTATATCGCTATCGGGATTCCGTACTTAGCCTTACTGAAGTCATAGCCCTTCCATTTGTCCTCCGTGAAGTAACCTCTCAGCTGCCTTGTGCCTTCTTTTATACGCTCATCCGGATAATCATCAGATATCATCGTTGTTTTGGTCTCGAATATCACCACAACCTCATCCCCGCAATACACAGGGAAATCCGGCCCTATTTTGTGCGGTCCTGAAACCTTAAGCTTATCCTCTGGGATTCCTGTGATTTCAGACGCCTCCTTCGTAAGAACCTTTTCCTTTAAATAGGAGTACAACGTATTCCTCACCGATGTCTCCCTCGAGTTTTTAGTTTTATCTTCAAGTCCTTTGCTGAGAGCATCCTTCAACTTCTCAACTCTCCTCGTTAAAACACGCTTAGGATTCTCCAAGTATATCAGACGATCGGATACTTGCTTGCCTTTCAAGTATTCCATTCGGATCGTAGCTCATATCCAAAATTTGTCTAAAAGTCTCAATCATTATCTTGGACAAATATCGCCCCTCCCAATTGTAAACTAGTTTGAGCTCATGCTCCTTTGCCTGCCAGACTTTTATCGTGAAGATTACCGCAGGTCCCTTGTTCCATCTGTCGTAGTGCATATCTTTCTTTAGAGAGATTTCTATCCTTCCATATTTCACGACAAGCCAGTATTTTCCGTGCGAGAATTCTATGTTGAATGGCATTCTTCCTTCCTTGATCGCCATCCTGATAAACTCGTACGTGGTGATTCTAGTTATTACTACTTTAGCCACTTCACCATCTTCACAGATATTCCCGGGAAGGTCAGAATCGAACTTCGGTCCATATTCTTTGAAGAACGTTCTCCCCTTTACCTCAATCTATATCTAGCAGGTTCTTTTCCCAGATACAGTTTAATCTGCTCACTATGTATACGGATCCTTAGATTCTCCTTATGTTTTTTCAAGATGCATTCCACCCTTAAGCCTTCGAGTTGCTCCTCTCTTTAAATTTCCTCAGCGATTTCTTCACTAACCTCTTCGACTGACTCCTCAGTTCTCTCTTCAACTTCCTTCTCAAATAACTCTTCAACCTCCTCAACTACTTCTTCAATCTCCTTCTCAACAAGCCCCTCTTCGACGAGCTCCTCGACTTCTTTAACCTCTTCTTCCTCCTCAATTTCTTCACCCTCTTCTTTAACTCCTCAACTTCTTCCTACTCTAACGCCCTTTCCTCTTCAACCTCCTCGGTAACCTCTTCATCAACTTCCTCAACAAACTCTTCCTCTTTTCCCTCAACCTCCTCAACGATTTCCTCAACAGCCTCTCCTTCCTCTAACATCCTTTCCTCCTTAGCTTCCTCAACAAGTTCTTCAACCTCCTCAACTTTCTCTTCAACCTCTTCGAAGCTCTCAAGGATCTCTTCAAGGGATTCCTCCTCTCCCATTAACTCCTCAAATTTCTCCTCCAGAATATCGGATTCCTCTATAGGTTCTTCGTATTCCTCGGGCTCTCCTGAAGGCCATTTTCTCCAGCCACTCTGCATGGAGCGCCATCTCCGAAGGGTCTCCTCCCTTCAGCAACGGTATCGTCGGTATCCCCTCCTCCACATACCTTATCGTCAGGAGTGTGGCCTTGATCAAGTTGGATAGGTTCAAGGCCTTGGGGTAATCGACGTAAATGGGCATGTCCCACCCGATCACCCCGTCGAAGCCTCCTTTCTTCGCGAAGCCCACAGTGAAGTCGAACGTCTCCTCCGTCAGGAGCTTATCCGGCATTATGGTTGAAAGCAGAATTTGACCGTCGAATTCGAGGAAACTATGTATGCCTTCCTCCTCAACCTTTTTCACGTTCTCGCTGTCGAGCTTGGAGATCGACACTATGACCCATCCATCCCTAGGTCCCTCCTCGGCTTCACAGGGTCCTCAAGCGGCATCTCGGGGATTAAACGGGGAAGCGCAATATCAGGTGGGCTTCGTCTCAAAGACTCCAGCATCAGGCTCAGCTTATAGTATACATCTGCCTCGGGAGGAGTGAACCTGCCGGACTTTACGCAGGCCGGGGCGAGCGGGCAAGTGCTACATTTAAGAGTTATCCCCATGATCCTCATCTTTCCAGCAATGCATTGGTAGACCAAGCACATTTTCCTCTTGGAAAGATGACACCCGGCACATAACCCGAGTTTAAGGTAATCGCATTTGCGGCATGACTTTCCACACCTAGGGGGGCCATACGCGATATACATTCTCAGTAAACTCGTCATCTTTTCTTTAAAAGTTTTTAAAAAAAGCGCGAGAACGCGCGATTAAAACAATGACCCTTCAGGATAGTTTCTACATTTATTTTCCTTAATATTTTCAGTGCAAATTAATGTCTTATTCTTCTCTCCAGTCTTCTCATTAGTATGGAAATTTTGGAAACAAAGGCATCAAGGCCTTTTAATCGCCTTGAGCCTTTTAACGCGCACGCCACCTATGATGCTTAGCGTAACACGTTACCGTTCCCCCCAGTGCCGGAGGAGGCTTGATGAAAATCCTATGGGTGTCGAACATGCTACTTCTAGGTCCACTTTAGAGACGCTGGTCTTCATCCGGTACTCCTTGCGCTGCTAGCGTACGCTAAGAGATATGATTTTGCAGGAGCAGAAGGCGATTCTATGAAAAAACCCTTTCACCTCCCTTGCCCCTTCCTGTAAGTGCTTGTCAGACTGGTTTACTGCTACAATAATAGGCTTAGAAGGAAAGGAGAACATTGAGCTTAATCTGCCCAATATTGCTAGCTTTATATAAGATTACTATGGGTGCCATAATGAAAATGGTGATGTGGAGAGAGCCTCCTCTTATGCTTGGGCTGGATCTTGGAACATCCAGCGTCAAGGCAACGCTGGTCGACAGCAGGGGCTCGGTATTGTTGAGCACGAGCAGACCGTATTCGATTGAGTCGCCTGTTCCAGGATGGTGCGAGCAGGATCCTGCTGTATGGTGGAGGAGCGTTAAGGAGGTTGTTCACGAGCTTCTCAGTAAAACCGGGTTCAGCGGGGACTCTGTTTCAAGCTTATGCGTTTCCGGTCAGATGCATGGAATGATTCTTCTAAACAGTTACGGACAGGTTTTGAGGCCCGCCATAATATGGTCTGACAACAGGAGTAGGAGTCAATGCGTGCAGATTGAGAATGAGCTTGGAGTAGAAGCGTTGATAGAGATAACTGGGAACAGGGCGGCCACCGGCTTCGCTGCCGTAAGCTTCCTATGGGTCAGGCAGAACGAGCCGAGGATCGCGGAGGCTGTGAAAACACTGCTTTTCCCAAAGGATTATATTAGGATGATGCTTACGGGTGTTGTCTGCACGGATTTCAGCGACGCTTCAGGATCACTGCTTCTCGACATACGTAGAAGACAATGGTCTCAGGAGATCGCGTCCATCTTAGGCATAGGGCTAGACGCTCTCCCCGAGATCAGGTGCTCGCACGAGGTTGCTGGAGAACTTACCAGAGGGGCTGCCGAGGCATTGGGCTTAAGACCTGGGACAGTTGTTGCGACAGGCGGCGGTGACTCGATGGTGGGGGCTCTCGGCTGCGGCGTAACGCGTGAAGGAGTCTGGTCGGTAAACATAGGTACTGGAGGCCAGGTTCTAAGCCCGACGGCTAGGCCAGTGGTGGACATGATGGGTCGGACGAATACTTTCTGCCACGCTGCTCCAGACATGTGGGTTGTTCAAGGCTCAACGCTTTCAGCAGGCTTATCTCTAAGGTGGTTTAGAGATGCTCTTGGGGGAGAGGAGAAGCGTCTTTCAGAAGCCTGTGGAATAGATGTTTACGATGTTTTAACCCTGGAGGCCGCTAAGGCACCCCCCTGTTCGAAAGGCCTTGTCTTCCTACCATACCTGATAGGGGAGAGGACTCCTCACAACGATCCTGCAGCGAGAGGCGTTTTCTTCGGCCTTAGCCTTGCACACGATAAGACGCACATGGTTAGGGCTGTCCTGGAAGGCGTGGCTTTCGCACTTAGGGACTGCAAAGAGGTTTTAACAGGGCTCGGGTTGAAACCTGAGAAACTGGTTTTCAGAGGAGGAGGCTCAGGCAGCAGGCTCTGGAGAGAAATACTGGCTAACATTCTCTCGGAAACCGTTGTGAGCGCTGCACAGCTGAACGATGTTTCCTTCGGCTCCTGCCTGCTAGCTGGGACTGCCTATGGCTTGTGGAGGGACTTGAACAAGGCATGCGCTGAAACAGTTAAGTATGGCGATTCGTCGAACCCGGATCCCTCGGCTTCAAAAATCTACGATAAACAGTACCGGCTATACGTTTCCCTATACCATCATCTCAAGCCTCTTTTCCAGCTTCTCGCAGAGCAAGAACAGGCAGCTAAAGGTCATTCTCCGAGAAGGCTTTAGTTATGCTATTTTCATACGGCGGCTGTAATATGCCCTTCTCAGTAACTATTCCCGAGATAAGCTCAGGCGGAGTAATATCGAACGCAGGGTTAATAGCCTCAACCCCCTCCACAGTGACAAGCCTGCCAAGAAAACGCGTGACCTCGGAAGGATCTCTCTCCTCAATAGGAATATCCTGTGGCTTAGTCGCAAGGTCGAAAGTTGACAAGGGTGCTGCAACGTAGAACGGCACGCCGTAGTGCTTCGCCAGAACCGCCAGCGTCAGGGTTCCAATCTTGTTCGCAACATGCCCGGTTGCAAGAACCCTGTCTGCGCCCACGAGAACCTTGTCAACCATGCTTCTCGACATAACGTATCCAGCCATGGAGTCGCAAATCAGCTTAAACGGGACACCGTATTTCCTGAGCTCCCAAGCCGTGAGCCTCGCACCCTGGAGCAACGGCCTAGTTTCAGTGGCCAGCACTGAGATCCTCCTCCCCTCCTCCCAAGCGAGCCTTATTATCCCGAGAGCAGTACCATACTCCACAGTACCTAGGCCACCCGTGTTGCAATGCGTAAGAATCCTGTCGCCATCCCTGACCAGTTCCAAACCTTTCCTAGCGATCCTGAGGTTTGTCTCAACATCCTCGTCAGCAATCCTACCGGCCTCCTCGAGAAGCCTCTTCCTTAAATCACTCACCGTCCTAGCCTTCCCCACCACTCGAAGACACCTGTCTATCGCCCATCCCAAGTTCCTCCCAGTAGGCCTAGCGAGCCTAAGCTCCTCCGCGGCTTTCAAAATCCTGTTTTTCAACTTCTCGGCATCACTCCCCCTGTACCTTAGAGCCTCAAGAGCAAGGCCGTAGGCTGCGGCAACCCCGATTAACGGAGCCCCTCTGATCTGCATTTTTCTTATCGCAGAAATCACTTGACGGACACTCGTAAGCCTAAGCCACTTCTCCGAATAGGGAAGCCTGGAGGAATCAAGCGCGTAAACCACCCTATTCCTGAAGAATATGCTCCTCATTACATCTAAGATAAGCCCAGAGAATTAAAAAAACTTGCGGAAAAACAGTGTCGAAAATCCTTATATCCTCAAGCTAAAAGAACAACATTAGGCGGAGGTCGCCAAAGCCAAGCAGCGGCAAAGCCTGGTCAAAGGCGCGAGGCTTAGGACCTCGTCCCGTAGGGGTTCGTGGGTTCAAATCCCACCCTCCGCACTTCTCAAATAAGCCATACCACGATTTCGTCGTCCCAAAGATCAATATCACCTACCTTTAACTCGTCGACGCTCCTCCCCAGCTCATAGCCCAAGATGTGTTTGGCCAAACCCTTATCGATCAACTCCTCGCTAAGGTTGTTCAGCAAGTTCATAAGCCTTCGTGAACGAGTACCACCATTATTTTGATGGCGCATTCTGACCCTGTTTCGCATATTAAGTCTGTCTGAGGAATGAACGCATATCTAGGCCTACGCCCAACCTTCACCCTGCCTGAAAGCATGTGAGCGCGCACATTCCACCTCTTAGCCGGAGGTTGCGCACGTATGTTTGAGAGAAAAACCTGGCCGACTATGATCTTGGTTTCAAGCACAATTCTTTTAGCCAATGAATTAAAAAAACTTTTTAAACGAGGATTAAAACAGAGTATCGTTGTCGTCAAGATATGAAGTCAGATTAATACCTGTCGAAGAAAAAGAAAGATTAATGGATAAATATGGTGAGCGCCTTCTCTACGAGGAGAGAGCAGACATATACGGGTGTTGCGTCAAACTGCTAACCGATGTAAAGTACGTGAAGGAGCGTTGGGAGGAAAGCTTCTATCCAATGTCGGCACATGTTCGCTCCCATGGAAGATTGATTGTGACAAACGAGACGGATGAGGAGCAAAGCGTGTTCTATGACCCGCTTTCGAAAACAGCCTTCCTAATCAACGTAGATTATTATGGCTGGGTGAAATCCATTGCCTTGAGTGTTGCAAGCGATATTCTTGAAGATAGTCATAGAATAAATTCGGTCCACGGCGCGTGCGTGGACGTAGATGGTAAAGGTGCTTGTCTAATCGCTCCCTCTGGAACAGGAAAAACCACTCATACGTATGGTCTTCTTAGGCTTAAAGGAATACGTGTCGTATCAGATGACTGGTTTTTCGTCCGCTTAATGGGAGAGCAAGCCATCGCGTTTGCTTCGGAGAAAAATTTCTACATACAGGCAGATATCGCAGATAACTGGGGCGAGTATCAAAAACTTGTCGAGAAAGCTGAATTCGATTCGAAAGGCAGAGCCGTAGTAAACGTAAGATGGGTTGTTGGCAAGGGCAAAATTTTGCAGATGACTACGTTGAAAAAGGCTATACTACTTAAGCGCGATCCGGGGGACAAGACGGTTTTCGACAGGCTCTCCCCAGAAGAAGCATCCAGCTACATAGAGTCTGTCGACTTCTGTAATCCGCATATGCTTGTAAAGGACGGAAGAAAGATAGATTTAAGAAGGAGATTCTTTAAAGAATTGTTTAACCACCTAGAGGCCTATATCGTAAATACTGCTGCACCAATTCTCCAAAGCCATAATGCTGTTAAAGAAATTTTAGGGTTATAGGCTATTCGCGTGCTAACTGATAGTTAATTCAGAGGATGCAGCCGAAAACATTTATATTGCTTAACGGGCTCCTGTAGCGTAAAGGTTGATGGGAAGGAGGGTCTAATTGGAAGGAGCTTTTAAACAGAAAATTGCTTACTTCTCAATGGAGATTGCATTGTCTAACGATATTCACACTTACAGCGGAGGCCTAGGGGTTCTCGCGGGCGATGTAGTAAGGTCAAGCGCAGATCTTAACCTTCCCCTGTTAGCGGTCACGCTCGTAAGCAAAAAAGGATACTTTAGGCAAGAACTAACCCGTGAAGGAAGACAAATAGAGCATACTGATTCTTGGGACCCTTCACAGTTCATGCAACAATTACCTGAAGAAGTTACGGTTAAAATCCAAGGCAGAGATATTTACATAAAAGCTTGGCGGTACACGATAAAAAGTGTGTCAGGCTGGGAGGTTCCAGTATATTTTCTGGATACTGATATTGAGGGGAATCTTCCTGAGGATAGGGAAATAACTTCACTTTTATATGGTGGTGATGAAAGATATCGTATAAAGCAAGAGATTGTTCTAGGAATAGGAGGCGTCAGAATGTTAGAAAAGCTTAACGTGCTCGTCCATAAATATCATATGAATGAGGGTCATTCCAGCTTCCTAGCTCTTGAATTGCTGCGTAAATTTGAGATGGATATAAATAAAGTTAGAAACTTATGCGTGTTCACTACGCACACGCCGGTTGAAGCTGGGCACGATAAATTCTCATACGAGCTTGTTCAAGAAACTTTAGGAGAATTCATTCCGCTAAATATCTTAAAAAGCTTAGGTGGACAGGATAGATTGAACATGACGCTTCTTGCACTGAATCTGAGCAACTATGTTAACGGCGTAGCGAAAATGCATGGAATTATTTCTAGAGAAATGTTCCCAAGCCATAAGATTCACGCGATAACAAATGGTGTCCACTCTTACACTTGGACGTGTGAAAGTTTTAGACGACTATACGATAAGTATCTTCCGGGATGGGCGCATGAGCCTGAACTACTTATAAGAATAGATATAGTCCCGAACGATGAAATCTGGCAGGCTCATATGGCAGTGAAGAAAATCCTAATCGACTATGTCAATACGACGACAAATATTGGCATGGACTATGAAGCTTTAACAATAGGGTTTGCTCGAAGAGCCACAGAATATAAAAGGCATATGCTTATATTTTCAGATCCTGAGAGGCTGCGTAGAGTAAACAGCAGAGGAAGAATTCAACTCATCTTTGCTGGAAAAGCCCATCCGAAAGACTATCGGGGGAAGATGCAAATCGAAGAACTGTTTAGGTATAAAGAAATGTTTAAGGATGAGATAAAAATAGCCTACTTAGAAAACTATGATATAAACGTTGCGGCCAAACTTGTTTCAGGGGTTGACGTTTGGCTGAACACGCCTCTCCCTCCGATGGAAGCTTCGGGCACAAGCGGGATGAAGGCCGCTCACAATGGTGTGATAAATTTCAGCGTCTTAGATGGCTGGTGGGTTGAAGGCTGGATAGAAGGCATTACAGGATGGGCAATAGGTCCCTCTCCAGAAGAAAAAGCATCAATAGAAGAGCGAAAAGCTAGAGAGCTCAATGATCTCTATGGAAAATTAGAGTATGTAATAATTCCGTCGTATTACAAGCGAAGAGATGAGTGGATACCAATGATGAAAAATTCGATAGGAAAAATAGCATCTTATTTCAACAGTCATAGAATGATGCATAGATATGTAACTGAAGCGTATTTATAGAGATTCACATTAGATCATTATTCTCTAAGCTTAAATATTGCGGGAGGGCCTCAACACGTTGTGTTGTTAATTTTGAAAGTAATCTGATTTATAGTCAAAGCATGGGAATACCAGAATTGCGACCTCTTTGCACCTTTAATTGGGCAGTGGGTGTAACGCTTTAATAGAAGTGACATATGTGCGTACTTCGTTGAGCCTCAGCTAAGGTTGTATCAGGCTTTTAAGAATATAATAGTATGCCGGCTTAGGATTATAGGACTCGTCGAAGATCAGGGCTGAACCGTATCCGTTGAAAAACTCTGGAATCCAAGAATAGCGATCTGTGAAACCCCACATTACGAATGCGGTGCATTTTTCTGAAGAAAGACAAACCATAAGCATGTCACGGTATATTTCTGCTTGTCTGATTAAGTCTACAGATTTAGCGGGCAGCTTTAACCGAACATCCATTTCTGTAATATGAATCTCTAGGCCCAGATCACTGAGTCGTTTAATGTTGGCTGAAACTTCTTGCGGTGTTGGATAATACTCTGTGCTAACGTGCATCTGCAGGCCGACTCCGTGTATCGGCACACCTTTTTCCAAGAGACTTTTAACTAAGTTGTAAACAGCATCCGACTTCACGCCCAAGCCTTCGGCACCATAATCATTGTAAAAGAGAAGCGCCTGAGGATCCGCTTCATGCGCCCACCGGAATACCATCTCAATGTACTCTGGTCCTATGTTTCTCAGCCAAATAGTTTTCCTCAAAGATCCGTCGTCGTCAACTGCCTCGTTAACCACGTCCCACGCATAAAACCTTCCCTTATAATGGCCAACCACCATGTTAATATGATCGTGGAGAATGCTCATCCATTCCTCGCGGCTATAGTTTCCATGCGTAATCCATTCAGGCAGCTGATAATGCCAGACAAGTGTGTGTCCGCGCACCTTCATCCCGTTGGCCTCTGCAAAACTGACGATCGCATCAGCCTCGGCGAAGGAATAGACGTAGCGCTCAGGGTGGACTCTTTCAAATTTTAAGGCGTTTTCAGTTGTCAAAATGTTGAATTCCCTGCTAAGCGTCTCCGTGTATTCCTTTATTCTAAGCTGGTCAGCGCCCACTGCAGCACCAATATAGATACCTCGTTTCTCAGTTAGCACTTTCAAAGGCGGAACCGCCTGCCGCAACTGCTCTATTTGAGCACTAAGCCTTGAAACCCGCTGCCGCAACTCCTCTACTTCTCTTTGCTTCATTACGATTCCCAACGCATATCCAACTATGATTCCAGCCAGTAAACCGGCTATTAGGCATTCTTTCGAAAAAGCCAGGCCGCTTCTCATGTTTAAACAAATTTATCCAAGGTTAATAAAAATTCTTGTAAGCCATTTTTCGTATTAAGCTTATTAACCGTTGAACCGCTTAATAACCGGTGAACAAGATGGTTTTGAAAGAAGGCGATAGTGCTCCGGATTTCACTCTTCAATCTGACGAAGGTAAAAAGATATCTCTAAAGGATTACAGGGGGAGAAAAGTGGCGCTATATTTTTATCCGAGGGACGGTACTCCAGGATGCACTCAGGAAGCGAGGAGATTCAGGGATTTGGCTGAAGAGTTCAGCAGGGAGAACGTTGCAATCATCGGAGTTAGCATGGATAGTGTCGAATCACATAAGAGGTTTAAAAAGGATAATGATTTGCCTTTCACACTCTTAAGCGATCCGGAAGCCAATGTCATTAAGAAATATGGGGCATGGGGGAAGAAGAATCTTTACGGCAGGCTTGTTACGGGTGTAGAGAGAACAACGTTCCTTATCGACGAAGAAGGGAAAATAAGGAGGATCTATAGGAACATTAAGCCTGAGGAGCATGCTGAAAAATGCCTGCTGGATTTAAAAAGCCTGGGTTCAAACAGGCAGGCATTGTGAAAACAGCCTACGGTGGTTAGACAGAGTAAGCTCAACAGTCCTCCTACAGAGGGGGAATGGGTTTAATGAAGCCAGTGTCCGAAAAACAGGTGTCTTCGCGGAGGGTCATTCTGCTAGTCGACCTAGACTATTTCTTCGCGCAGTGCGAGGAAACAAGGAACCCGTCTTTAAGAAACAAGCCTCTGGTTGTATGCGTCTACTCCGGGCGGAGCGGGGAAAGCGGTGTTGTAAGCACTGCAAACTATGAGGCGAGGAAGCACGGGGTTAAATCAGGCATCCCCATCTCGCTTGCTAAAAAGAGGCTGATGAACGTTGACGCAGTATTCCTCCCGGTCGACCACGAGTATTATAACAGGGTTTCAGACAAAGTGATGAGCATCCTTAAGAAGCATGCGGACTTCTTCGAGCAGGCTGGGGTGGACGAGGCCTATCTTGATGTGAGCGAGAGGGTTGAGGGTGATTTCGACAGGGCTGTAGAGTTGGCCAGGAGGATGAAGGAGGAGGTTAAGAGGAGCATGGGGTTAACCTGCTCCATTGGCATCGGTCCGAATAAGCTTGTCGCCAAGATTGCCGCTGACTTTCAAAAGCCGGACGGCTTAACAGCTGTTAAACCAGAGGAGGTTCAAGATTTCCTTTCACCGTTACCGGTCAACCGGCTGATCGGAGTCGGAGTTAAGACTCAGAGCCTGATGGAAAGCCTTGGCATTAAAACAATAGGCGACCTGGCGAGCTACGATGTTAGGAAGCTAATTGTGCTTTTCGGAGAGAAGCTGGGTGTTTACTTCCATAATGCTTCCCGGGGAATAGACAACCAGCCTGTTAAGGAGAGGGGTGAGGCTTCATCCATAAGTAGAATAACAACGTTGAAGGAGGATACGCGGAACCTTGAGGCTGTTCTTAAGAAGACGAGTGGGCTTTGCGACGAGATTCATGCTGAGCTCTCCCGGCGGAGGCTGAGGGCTAAACAAGTTGGAATAATAGTGATTACGAAAGATATGGCTGTTCATAGTAGGTCGAAAACCTTGGAACAGCCTACAAGCGACCTGGAAGCTATTAAAAAGAATGTTAGGGATTTGTTTGAAAAGTTTCTGAGGGAGTCGGGGCTTGAAGCCAGAAGAGTAGGCGTTAGGGTCTCAGGTTTCGTTAAAGAAGAAAGGCAGAAACAGTTAAGGGCCTTCATACCAAGCTGAGCCTTGTTCATATAACTTGGTTAAATGGCTTGTCGCGTGCTATCCTATTTTTCTCTCAAACGAGTCTTCGAAGAGGATTCTTCGACCTCGAATAACTATTTGAAACAAGCCGTAAACCAGCATTGGGTTTGCCACAGCCCTCTATAGGACCCTTATAAATAACTCCTCTTTCAAAACCTTTTTAACCAATACTCCAATACTTATTGAAGCGCACGCTTAGTTTATTCCTTCCCCACGCTGGAAACTTGGCCTTAAACGCTTAAATCTCTCATAACTGCTTTAAACAAACGGGTTGGGCCATTCCTGGGTTGAGGTTGAGCTGTCTAATATGGAAAGAACCAGGTCGAAGAAGGTTAAGGCTCTAGTGGATACCGGGGCTAGCCTATCAGTTCTGCCTAAGAGTCTGGCCGACGAGCTTGGAATAGAGGCGGTTAGCGAAGACAGGGTGATGACGGGGGCTGGAGAAATAAGGATAAGAAGAGGCAGAGCCTGGATAAGGCTGGAGGATAAGGAAAGCCCTTTCGACATATGGATCTCCGACATTATAGACAGGGTTCTGATAGGCGTTGTGGTCCTGGAAACCTTCGGGTTTGAAGTCGACCCTACAACGGGAACAATAAGAGAAAAGCCTCTGCTTCTCTACTAATCTTTGCAGACTGATCATGTGCATGCGCACCACAACCTGATATCTGGGAAAAGGTGCAGGACGATAGAAGAAAAATCAAAAATTGTTGAATTTGAAAAGGGCTTCTAAATTTAAATCCACCCCGTCTTTTTTCTGGATTTGAGAAAAATGCTGGTCGCCCGTTAGGCATCCAAGTTTAAGTTTTTGCGCCGCCGCTATAATGCTGTCGGCCATCGGTATTCTATACTTAGCGCGCGTCACTATATATTATTTTATTAGTAAAGCCTTAAATCCTTAAGAAGATTTGTGGGCCCGGAGGGATTTGAACCCCCAACCTACGGGTTATGAGCCCGCCGCTCTAACCTGGCTGCTCCGAGACATGTTTAAATTTTTCTCGTTTAAGCTACGGGCCCTCAAGTTTATTTGACACACTAGGGTAAATAAAAACTTTTCCCTCGTTGTATTTAAGTGCTGAATAACGTGTTTTCCAGTTGCCTCGTCTATTTCAACCGATACGCTTTAGGATTCGCAGGCGATGGCCTAAGCGTGCACCGAATTATGAAAAGGGAATCGATTCTTTAAGGTATTAAAGGAGCTACACTTAAAAGCCTGACTATATAATTATTATCTCAACGGAATGGTTGACTCCAAGCTCAGGAAGCGATTCGTGGATTCCATAGATTACCTCCGCAAGATGGATTTCTTCAAAGACTATTCTGATTTGTCTTCAGAAGAGATCTTAGAAAGGATCTTCAGTGGAGAAATTAATTATCCGCATAGTTGGTGGTACGAAGAGCCTAGAGTCTTTTCCGAAAAGCCAGAACCCATACTGCACGGGCCCTCTCTGCTGATAAGCATAAAAGATCATCAGAAATACTGGATGAAGGCAAGCGATTTTGAAATAGATCGTTTATTGATTCCTTTCGATACTAAAAGGGTTATGAAGGAAAATGCCGAGACTAGCATTGATGATAACATTGGCACGGCCCTCCTTAAGAGGCTCGCAAGGATATCGAGGGGCGTTTTTCAGCCAACTAATATAAGCTCGATGTGGCTAACGCCCAAAAGATCTAAGTGGCTAGTACAAGAGGTCAGCTTCGATTTTAAGGGCAAGAGGCATAGCATCGAGATCGTCCTTCAATACGATTACATCGAGGACATGGGCCTCAGGGAGTTGAACGAGCTCATAGAAAAAACTGGATATAAGTACTATCAGGTAGAGCAAGACTATATAATCGTGGTCGTGCTGACGAAGGAGGCTGAGAAGTTGGAGAAGGAGAGGGGCTGGAAGTTCGAGTATATTTTCTTAACCCTCTGATAGGAGCTCGCACCCCACTTCCACTTTCCTATTCACCAAGTTGAAGTAAACATAGGCTACTATGTAAGCCTTTATATTCTCTCCCTTCTCAACACCATAGCCCTCTTTACTCAAGTCAAGGCCATGCTCTTCGATATGCTCTTTGTATTCTTTTAATTGCTTCAAACCCTCCCTAATATCATCACCTATATTTTCATAAACTCTAGTTGACTTAACCTCTATGACTATGAGGCGACCGTCCTTCGTCTTAAAGACTAAGCCCACCCTCTCATCTGTAACTTTTATGTGGACTTCTTTTGCTACAAATTCTGCTCCCTCTAACTCAGAAAGTTTACCGGCATTTACAGCATTTCTAACCAAATCTCTTCCATACTCCCCTAGCTTTGTGCTAGAAGCTTTCTTTATGCTTTCGATCTGCTCGTCGCTCAGCACTTCCGAGTATAGAAATCTAGGACGAGGTTGAATTACAACGTATCTCAACCATTCAGCTTTCTTCGGCTCGGTCTCCTCCGGCACGTTGATCTCAAGCGTTTCAGCGCCGCAGAAGGCGTGTCTCCCATTGTCGAAGTATGCAACCAGCTCAAGCTCCCCTTCCTCAATCTTCTTCCTCAATACCTCAACGTTGTAATATCCGAACATCCTCCTCAGCTCCTCGACCAGTCCAATCCTTCCCCTCTCTCCCACTGGGATGTTAAGGTAATACTTCTCCTCCATCTTCCATTCTTGGACTGAAATCGGAATGGTTGACTCATAGTCACCATACTTTATTATCAGCAGGTTTCCTTCGACGCTTAACGCGGCTTTGTATCCCCCTTTCTCATGTGGGGCTTCTTCGTTGAAAGCGATGCTGAAGTCTCCGTCTTCGTAGAAAGCGAAGTATATCTCAGCCCCCTCCCTTATGCTTCTCTGCTTGAGCTTCGCTATCATAGATGCTCCATGTCTCTCGCTCCAGCTTTGCGATTTAACACTCTCCAACTCTACCTCCTTCCCCTCTACGATTAACCCATCCTTCGGGCTGAAGTAGAAGCTCGAATCCTTACACTTAAAGTGCATGGAGTAGTCGTATCTAATGATGCTGATTTTCACTTCCCTCCCGGCAAGCTCCTTCAAAAACTTCTCCGGAACATTAATATTGAGGATTTCGCTTGCTTCATCCCTCCTACTCGACCATTCGAAAACTTCTCCGTCATCTTCTCTTAACACCCTGATCAAGTACAGGCCCTTTTCAAACTTCCCCCTGCACTTTATACGGCCGGACTCAGGTATGGTTTTCTCGAACTCGCCGACGACTATCTCCCCGCCCCCTGAGCCGAGAGCTTCCTCCAGCGTCTTCCTCAGTATATTTTCCTCGAGCCCCATCAATTGTGACGTTACCGTCGTTGCGATCATGCAGTTCCTCAGCCTGCTGTCGGGGTAGTCGAATACCTTCTCAACAACGTTTCTAAGCTTGCTGTTCGCTACCTCCCTATTTCCGCCCGGCCCTCTCAGTGCCCCATAGTAAAAGTTCCTAAGGACGTTCAGGAGCCATCTCGCAGCGTCGGGCGCGAGCGTGTTAAGGATGTGTTTGAGGAGGTCTTCAACCTCGTTTGCGAGCTGCATGTCGGGGATGGATTGGCAGAACCCCATTATCTCGAGCTTGAGGGAGAGAGTTGGGTGAAAGTGGTTAGGCCAAGTCCTCCGAGTTGAAAGGGAAGGGCTATTCTCAAGGCGACGCAACTAAAGTTACACATACCAACCATCTCCATGGGAGCGGGGGGTGAGCCTAGAGAGACAATCTGGATGATGTAGGTTGCGCGCGCATTTTACAAGTGGTTCTCCAAATACGGGAAGAGCGTATGGAGGCCGTTGGCGTGGTCGATGGCAACGATATTCGTAATGTTCATCCTCTTCGCCTTATCCGGCGGTCAACCGATTGGAGAATACTTCAATAGCCTGAAGCACAGCTTCTCCCTGTTCTTCCAGCTGACCCCAGTGGACTACAGATGGCCGATGGGCATCCTTCTCCTAAGCATCCTGGAGAGGATCCTTGGGCTTCTGTTCCCAGCCCTGAAAGTCCTAGCCTTGAGGAGAATGCTCGAGAGAGTTCCGTAGCAAAATGCCATACTCAAACTATTGATTCATAAGTAGACATTTCTTTTCTTGAGCTTTCTTTTCGCTCCAAATTTAGTGCAAATTTTTAAATCGTGGAGGACTGATAGATGCATGAAGATCCAAAACTCTTAAGAATAATGAAATCATAGGACGCGTGCGCGCAGAATTGTCGCAGAGGAAAGAATTAATCTTGCCTTATCTGATACAAGTTGTCTTAGCATTTTAATGAAATATATGAAATATCTTAATGTTCCGGCCACAATGCTACGATATGCATGGATCTCGTCAAAAACAAAATACTCTATACTTGCGATAGATAACCGTTTTTCCAATGTCTTGTATTTATTAGTCGATATTGATATGCCCAAATATTAGTTATGAGTATTGTAGGTGGCTCTTCTTCAAAACCTTCTCGCGTAAGACGAATAAAATCAAGAGATTCATTACATTTTCCACAGAATACCTTCCTATTTTTTATAATTAGCGACTCTTTGGCATGGACCGGACATTTTATCCCCCTATATTTATCAAAATCTTTCAAATCCTTACGAAACGTTACATCACCATCGTCAATACCAATAGAAATTTGCAAATTACACTCTTTGTTCATATGATAAATTAGTTTAATGAGCCTCCCCATTTGATCTGAACCTAAAGGTTTTCTAGGATAGAAAATTACAGCCACGGTATCATTCCGTCTTTCCAGCTTTGCTTTTATAGCTGCAATCAAAATTGGTATAATAAAAACGAAGGTTTTTCCAAAGGCGGTAGGAGCGGAAATTATAGCATCTTTCCCATTAAGTAAAAGTTTTGGTCATGGCGGTGTCGGTATGACCAAAACTACTTCTACTTCCATCGGTGTGGTCTTATCTACATCGACTTTCAGTTTTCGAGTGTTCGGTAGGACGATGTACTTGGTTTTCTGGTTCGTAATCGAAGATAAATTTGGTACCTGTTGGCGTTGACTATCCTGCCTCGGTGGAGATGACGACGTTCTTACTGACTAGCGCGCACGTTATCACGTTTAACGATAAAATTAAATCAATTGAATGTTTATGGGGGCACTGGGATTTGAACCCAGGTCTCGTGGGCCCAAGCCACGGAGCCTACCAAGCTAGCCGATGCCCCCGGCTGATTTTTTCATAACCTGCAATTTAAAAAGATTTTGTTTCAAAAAATGAGTTATGAGAAGCTCCTAGACTTTAAGGAGTTTAATTTGTTACATTCTGAGTGCCGGAGGCGGGTCTCGATCCCGCGACCTCCAGATTATGAGTTTCATCAACCTTTTCGGGTTTCTGGCGCTTTAGCCTCGTAGGTCTAGCCATCTGAGCTACTCCGGCACTCCTTTTGTTGAAAGGGGGAACCGGGTTTTAAATTTTTATCCGGGTGACTTTACTGTTTGACCATTCAAGTCTAAATTCCTATTCACGCTGGCCAACACCGACACCTTTTTCAATCTGCGCTAGGCTTGCTCCAGGCCCGGGAACCCGAGTGCTTTTAAAACGAGCCTTAAGCCTTCTTCAGTAACCTTCTGGCCGGATACGACGCTGCTTCTTTCAGGGTAGATGATGAACCCCTTGTACATTCCCCCCATGTTGATGATGTAGAAAACCTGTATTACGAATATTAGCATGTTAAGCTGTTTACTCGTAAGCCTCTCGAGAAGCAGCCTTTCGGTCCTTAAGGATATTGCACATCTTTTCCTAAGGCTCTCCGCAATACTCTCCCTGTCCTCATCCATAACCGCTACCACATCCGATACTGTTAAGCCCTGCTCCTTAAGATAGTCGTCAACAGCCTTCTTAAGAGGAATATAATAGCCCGGCAGGCTCATTTCAGCCTCAGGGGTAAACTATTGTCTGAGTCCGGGGATAGGGGACTGCGTACTTTATGCTGGGCAACCGTAGAATATGGGCAAGTAGCCTCTCGAAACCTAGGCCGAAGCCTGAATGGGGAACCGAGCCGTATTTCCTGAGGTCGAGATACCAGGCGTAATCCTCAGGGTTGTAGCCTGACTCCAATATTCTATTCGTGAGAACATTGTAGTCGTCAATCCTCTGCCCGCCGCCGGTTATCTCGCCATAGGGCCAGACCAGCAGGTCTGCTGCAAGCACAACCCTAGGGTCTCCGGGGTCAGGCATATGGTAGAAGGCTCTAGTCTCCTTGGGGTAGTGCGTCACAAAAACCGGTTGGCCAATCCTGGTGGCAATAATCTTCTCCTCCCTCACGCCGAGATCCCTGCCCCACTCTATTTCCACACCACTGTTCGTCAAGAGCTCAACGGCCTGCGTGTAGGTTATTCTCTTGAAAGGTTTTTCAAAAGGCTTGAAGCTGGGGTTGAACCTTTCAACATCCTCCCTGTGCTTCTCGTAGAATCTTCTAACAACGTCTGTAAGCATGTCCTCTTCAAACTGGAGCAGCTGGTTGAAATCCATGTGGCATGCTTCAACCTCGAGATGCCAGTATTCTGAGAGATGCCTCCTTGTCTTAGACTCCTCGGCCCTGAAGCTCGGCTGGAAGCAGAAGACTTTTTCAAGGGAGAAAATCGCTCCCTCAAGATAGAACTGTGAGCTCTGAGTCAAGAAAGCCTTATTGTCGAAATACTTGACTTCAAACATTTTCGCGCCTCCCTCGGTTGCGGCGGTAACTATCGAGGGCGCGCTTACCTCATAGTAACCATGGTCCAGAAGCCATTGCCTCAACATTGTTGAAAGAGAGGACCTTAGCTTTAAAACAGTGTTCATAGTCCTGCTGCGTATGAAAAGATGGCGGTACCTCCATACGGCTTCCGGAGACATGTTTCTTCTTAAAGGAGGATCCTCCAGAGAGGGGGACATCACTCTGACGGCTTCAGCCTGAAGTTCAAAACCCCCGGGGGCACGCGCATCTCTCCTGACAAGCCCCTCAACCATTAGGGAGGATTCTCTCCTAAGCTTCTTAACTTGGTCGAAAACCTGTTCTCCAACCCGGTCCTTCTTGACGACAACCTGCACCACGCCCGTGGAGTCGCGAATCCTTAGGAAAACCAGTTTGCCGACAGTATTCTTCACGTAGAGCCAGCCGCGGATCCTCGCTTTACCCCCGATCAGGCTGGCTAAGCTTGCAACACGCTGCTCCTCCACGCCGCAGGATTCAGTGGTCAAATCTACACCATTTCCTACGGCAATCCCTATGAATATAAACGTATCTTGGGGCTAAACAGTTTTAACTGAGGGCTGAAGCGTTTCTCAGCATGAGCGGGGAGATAGTTGACTACAGGCTGGAGGGAGTTGAAACCTTCTCGGAGCTTCTGAGAAGAATGAGGAGAGGATGGGGGTTTGAGGCAGCGCAGTTTGCCAAAGCCCATGAAATCATGCTTGAAATGGTTAACGACAAGGAATGCGTGAAATTCCTATCCTTTACTGCAAACATTGTTTCAACAGGCTTGAGAGGAGTCATTGCTGAAATGGTTGAAAAAGGACTGTGCGACGTCATAATAACCACGGGCGGGACGTTCGACCATGACATTGCTAAGAGCATTGGGAAGTATTACAGGGGAGAATTTATCATGAATGACAGGGATCTGAGGAGGAAGGATACCCACAGGCTGGGCAACATCCTGATACCGCAGGACTCTTACGGGGTGGCAATTGAATCCTTCACAATACCCCTGCTGAGGGAGATAACGATGGAGAAAAAAATTTTCAGCAGCAGGGAGCTTGCTGAGGAGGTTGGGAAAAGGCTGAAAGACAGGAACTCGATACTCAGAGCAGCATACGAGAGGAAAGTACCCGTGTACACGCCTGGGCTGGTTGACTCAGCGTTCGGCACGCAGCTCTTCATATTCTCGCAGACAAACGAGTTCACCCTGAACCTGTTAAAAGACATGAAGGAGCTTTCAGACATCGTGTTCTCCTCTAGGAAGACGGGTGCACTAATCCTGGGGGGAGGGATAAGCAAGCATCACACGATATGGTGGAACCAGTTTAAAGGAGGATTAGACTACGCCGTGTCTCTAACGACAGCATACGAGTTCGACGGAAGCCTATCAGGAGCAAGACTCGAGGAAGCAATAACGTGGAACAAGATTAGGGAGAACGCTGCCATAGCGCTCGTCCATGTGGATGTTACACTAGCCCTACCACTGCTCTTGGCAGCAGTCTACGAGGAAAAGGCAAAACAAGGCTGAACTAGCGCAGGGTTCACGAGGGACGTGCAATGGTGGGTTCCGCTCCAGCGGTGAACCAGGAGAAATCGTTTAAACCGCCAGTGCAGAGCTAAAGCATACTAAAGTTTCCCTTGGTTCGCATCTAGTCTGATGCATGTGAAAAGCATTTGATTCCCCTCTCTGCCGACGCAGGCTATTGCCCCGATTTTTCTGAGCACGTAAGTTATTTTCCGTGACTGACTAACTGGTATTCCAAGTCTTTCGGAAAGATCTCTATTTGTAAAAGGACGTGGAAGGTCTTCAGGTAGCACTTTCAGTAAATCTGTTTTTTGTTCGAAAACTATTCTTTCTAAGACGCGGAGCAACCTTCTATCCTCTATGCTCACACCCCTTCTACTCCAGCTTCCCCTCCCGTCGTTACACCACGTTTCTTCCATTTCAATCATTAAAACCTCGATGCTGAAGTTGCTTTTCGAGAGTAGGTCCGGTATTCCTACTAATTCGTTGAAAATGTCGGTTAGTCGACCCTTTCTCTGAGACCTTCTCCTACCATAGGTTTCTCCAGTGGCCATGGATTTGTAAACAATCCATTTCACCCTGGGTATTGGGTAGACTAGGCGAACCTTATGGTTATCCAGTAGACGCAAGAGCTTCGGCTTTATCGCTGAAAAATTGGCAACCTGTATTTCAATCAATAGGTCTCCACGCACTATGTCCACTATAAAACCGTCCACACGATCTTCCAGTTTATCTCCATCAAGAAAGTACCATTTCTTTATTGCAGAGTGAAGCGAGCTTTCTCTCATCGAACTGAACGAGTTGTTCGAAACTGAGGACCGACTCATTCTCCTTATGGTTTCAGCCCTACGCGATAAAAAGATTCCTAATCCTTCCATTAGGCCAATGGAATAAAGAATATGGGGAAGAAGAGGATTTGCAGCTAGAAAGGGTCTCAGAACCAATTCCATGGAAAAATTTAAAATCCTTCAAGCAAGGTGATTAATGTGTGCAAAGTGAGCAGAATAACCATTTCTAAAACTCGAGACTATTTCTTGAAAGACGGCGCGAAATTCTTCTATCTTGCAGACACCTGCTGGAGTGCTTTCACTAATCCCACTTTCGAAGAATGGGAGTATTATCTTGAATATAGGAGAATGCAAGGGTTTAACGTCCTGCAGATAAACATTCTGCCTCAGCATGATAGAAGCCCGTCGGAAAACTATGTCGACCCCTTTGAAACATTTCCTGATGGAAGGTGGGACTTTAACCGGAGGAACGAGAAATACTTCGACAGGGCGGAAAAGATGGTTGAGATGGTTGTTGAGCGAGGCTTCACCCCAGCATTAGTAGTATTATGGTGCAACTATGTTAAGGGAACATGGGGTTCAAAAATAAGCCCGTCTAAGATTATTCCGATGGATGAACTGGAGGAGTATGCGAGCTATGTGGCGGAAAGATACGGGAAGTATAATCCGATTTTCATAATAAGCGGAGACACGAATTTTGAAACCGGAGACTCCATTGAGTACTATAAGACTGCTTTCGAAATAGTTGATAAAACATGTCCTGATTCCCTAAAAACTATGCATTTAGCAGGGGGACTATGGCAGGTGCCGGAGACCCTTGTTAAACTACCGAGTTACGATTTCTACATGTACCAATCGGGACACGGGAAGGATGCTCAGCATCTTTCATATGAACTTGCCCAGAGGTTTTACAATATGCCGGTTAAGAGGCCTGTGGTGAATGGTGAACCCTGCTACGAGGGAATAGGTTCAATCGGATCCTACAGTAAGTACGGGAGGTTCAATAGTTTCGACGTTAGAAAGGCTGTTTGGCAGAGCCTTCTTTCAGGAGCTAAGGCTGGGGTAACATATGGGGCGCATGGCATATGGTCATGGCAGGGAGAAGGTGAAAACCTAAAGTATCCGGAAAAATATGCTTCAATCTACGGTGCTCCTTACTACTGGCGTATTGCCCTACGATTCCCAGGAGCATTCGACGTATCTTTCAGCAAATGGGTTTTTGAAAAATACGATCTCTTCGACATAAAGCCTGCTAACGAGAGGCTTCTAAACGAAACTGCTGAAATCAGGGTTTCAGAGGGAGAAGGCAAGATAATAGTTTACACCCCCTTCAACACGGATATAAAACTAAAAAGTGACGAGTCATACAGTAAGTGGGAAGGGATAGATCTGGAAACAAGAAGAGTCTTTAAGCCGAAAGTTGAAATTACAGAAAACGGCTTTATAATAAAAATGACTGAGTTTAACAATGATCTCCTAATAATCGGAAGCCGAATGCGAAGATGAAGGGTGAGGATTCTTTTCATTGAGCTCCCTAAGGACTTTTGGTTCCTAATAGGTGACCATTTAGCATCACCATACGGGCATCAGCTCGCAGCCTATCTTGAAAAAGAGTTGAAAACCTGGAGATCGAAGCCCTAGATTGCAATGCTCAGTCTAGCGATAGAAAACCTGGTAGAACGCTTAGTCAAGCTCCAGGAACATTCTGATGACACTGACGTAACCGTTTTTCGTGCACGCCATGTTCGGCATTGTTCCAGCTTCCCTGAACCCCAGCTTTTTGTAAACGTGGCGTGCCCTAGCGTTCGTAGCATAAACATCCAGAACCAGCAGCCTAAGCCCAATCCTCCTAGATTCTTCGGTAAGCGTTTTCAGCATTCTTGTGCCGATGCCAAGATCCCTGTATTCTCTAGCGACACCTACGCCGAGGAACCCGACGTGGCTCTGAGACCCCGTGCCCCGGGTGACCTCGGAGTTTCCAACTACCTTGCCGTCTACCTCCGCCACAACCCCTATGGTCTTTCCTTTCTCTATGTTCGCTAGGAGACTGGCAGCCATTCAGCCTCCTCTTCCCTCGTAACCTTCCTGTTTACAGTGATGTTCGTTCCCTCCTCGACCAGCGAGTTAATGAAGCTCATGGGTTCATCCAGGTCCTCCTACCTCGGAGACCTTAAGACTAGCCTCCGCCCATCGCTTAATTGAAACTCGCCGAATATTTTCACCATTTGTTTGCACGCTCCATGATGAGCGACATCCGAAGCAAAAGAATGGAAGCTTTTAAATTCGAATAAGGCAAAATAATAGCGATCCCGCTGTGAGGAAAGGGTGGTGTGGCTTTGACGGCTGCAAGGATTGTTACTATTTCTTTTTAAGGCTTTGCCGCGGTTGCTCTTTTAAGATGTGTCTCGTGGCCCAGTGCCAGAGGGGTTTTCAATACACCGGGATA
>CALIBN010000011.1 GCA_938045545.1 uncultured archaeon
AAAAACCTTGATTGAACGGGTATAACCATCCTGCCGCCCGGCTTCAACTGCTCTATGAGCGGCGGGGGAATCTTGGGTGCTGCCGCCGTAACGAGGATGCGATCGTAAGGCGAAGCCTCCGGATACCCTTTAGAACCGTCGCCCTGAATGACCCTGATGACCCTGCTGAACCCGAGCCTCATGAAGTTGGACTCGGCGAACCTCACGAGACTACTGTTTATCTCAACAGTGTAAACCAACGGGTTGGGCGAGTCTAGGCCCGGACAAGTTAACACGGCGAGCGTAGCCGCGTGGTAACCGCTTCCCGTGCCAACCTCCAGAATCCTGTCCCCCACTTGAACCTCGAGAAGCTCGTTCATAATGGCGACCATGTGGGGTGCTGAAATCGTCTGACCCGTGTCCCCAAGCGGGAGAGGAATATCAGCGTAAGCATACTCCAGCTGGTTGGGCCAGACGAACTCGTGTCTAGGAACTCTGAGCATTGCCTGCCTCACCCTCTCACTCTTCACAACGCCTTCCGCGACGAGCTGTTCAACCATCCTCATCCTCTTCTCCAGAAAAGGGTCTCGCCCGACCGTTTCTCCCATCTCTGGAACAGTTTTTATTAAACCCTTGGATAAAACGTTTTCAGGGAAATGAGTAGGATAGTTGAAAAGGTGCATGGAAAAGGCCATCCGAACATAAGGGCTACGCACCCGACTACGCTCGCAGCCACCGTTGACCATGAGGTTAGTGTGGCCGGCGACTGCTTCCTGATGGTTTCCGCGGACAAGTCTCCCTCAACACTCTCAGAAGACTTTAAGAACGCTGCCCGGAGGCGCGTGAAGATACTGGGCAGAATAATCGTCGGAGGCCTCGTAGACTTGTTCGAATGCTACGGTGACCCGAGCCTCACCTTTGAAAACACGCGTACAATGGTTTTCAGAAAAAGCAGGTATATTTGCAGCAAAACAGTAGGGATTGAAAGCAGCAAGAGTGCGAGAGACATAGATCGGAGAATCGTTAAAATGCTCCGGAATGGGGCTGAAGCCCTTATTGAGCTAACAGTCTTAGAGTAAACCAGAGAAAAGCCGGTTTTAAACTATCTTTCACGCTCGCCTCGTGCGAACTCCAGGAACCTCTGCTTAGCCTCCTCATAGGGCATTTGAACAGGAGGATGCTTAAAGCAGTATGCTGAAACACTGATCAAGGGGCCGCTAACACCCCTGTCTAAAGCAATCTTAACGCCTCTTAACGCATCTATTATTACCCCGGCACTGTTAGGAGAGTCTATTACTGAAAGCTTAAGATCTATGGTTAAGGGTGCACCGCCGAAATACCTGCCTTTAATCCATATGTAGCATATTTTCTCGTTCTCCAGGAAAGGCACATAGTCGCTCGGCCCTATGCGGAGCGGCATCTCGTAGGGGGACATCGCCCTGACGGCTGAAGTCTTACTCTCCCTCTTGGAGGCGAGCCTCTGCTGCTCCAGCATGTTTAGAAAATCAGTGTCCCCACCTATGTTCAGCTGGTAGGACTCGTCTACTTTAACACCCCTGTCGACGAGAAGCTTGATCAGCGTCTTATGGAGAACAGTCGCGCCAAGCTGGCTCATAACGTCGTCACCCGCTATCGGCAACCCTTTTTCAGCAAACCTTGTCTGCCACTCGGCTGATGAAGCTATGAACGTAGGCATGGCGTTCACGAAGGCTATGCCAGCCTCCAGTGCCGACTTAGCGTAGAAGCGGCTGCCGTTCTCGCTGCCAACAGGAAGATAGTTCACCAGAATATCTGCCTTAGAGGACTTCAACTCCTCAACCACATCCACTTCCCTCTCGTCTGAGAACTCTATTACCTCCTTCAGATACCTGCCGACACCGTCTAGGACAGGCCCCTTCTTAACTGTAACACCAGTTTTAGGCACATCCTGAAACCTAATAGTGTTGTTCGGCTTCTCGAATATTGCTTCACCAAGGTCTCTACCAACCTTCCTCTTGTTAATGTCAAAGGCGGCTACAAACTCTATGTCCCCAGGCCCGTATCCCCCGACAATTGGATGCGCTAAGCCAACCGGGTCTCCCTTCTCCCGGTAGTAGTATACTCCTTGGACGAGCGCGGAGGCGCAGTTTCCGACGCCGGCTATTGCTACTCTGATCCTTCCCATGGTGAAAAACAATACATATTTTACCTTTATAAAATTAACTGGCTGCTCTGAAACCGGGAAAACCCTAGGCTACTTCAGCTTCAAACCGCATTTCCTACAGTAGCGCATCCCTTCAGAAACCGGGGCGCCACACCTGGGGCAGAAACCAATTATCTCACCAACCTTCTCAGGCTTCTCCTCCTTTTCCAAGGCCTCCTCCTCAAGAGGCTCATAAGCCTCCTCGGCCGGAGCCTCCTCTTCATACGCTTGCTCTAAACCTGCTTTCTCCTTTTCAACAGTCTCAGCCTCTTCCCAACTGTAAGCAGCCTCAGCCTCATGGTAAGCAGCCTCCTTCTGGCCGCCTTCTTCAACAGCCTCGCTTTGAACAGTCTCGGCCGGAGCAATTATTCTTCTTCTCGGCTTAATTAAAATCGAAACCACCACGACTATTATACCCGTCCAGAAGACAGTCGTCGTCAAGTACTTATAAGTTGCCTCATCCACAAGCTCTTCGAAAGGGTTTTGCGGAATCGTTTGAAAATACAGGCCTACGGCTATCAGCAGTACACCGGCAGCCAGTACATTAGTTTTGTTCAACTCAAACGTTTTTACACTGTCAGTAGGTAATTAACTTTTTCGACACCCTGCTAAACACAAGGCTGACACGTTTTAAAACAATCCTAAGGGCCTTTTTAAAACAGCTATTACAGTGAGGATAATGCAAGCTATGCTTAGAGCCAGCTCCGCCGGGGAAACCAGGCCTTGGACTGCTGCGAAGTATAATGGTGGCGAAACTCCTGCAATCCCGATGACGACCCCCACTATGAAAGCGTAGCGAGCAATTTTCCTAAGCCTCGAATCAAACATCAGCCCTGTTAAGGAACCGGTGGTCAGAATTCCTGCGATAACCAGATTATAGGTTTCGCCTCCCGATATCACTGGGGAGAGCAGGTAGAGTATTGAGAGGACAAGCATGGGCCAGAGGCCTAGAAGCCTGCTGCTAAGACTTACTTTCCCCTGTGAAACTTTTCCTCCAGCATTCTCCCTTCCAGTCAACATTAAGCTCCTCACTCAACAGTTTTTTAAAAAGGTTGCGTCACTATGTTGACAACGTTGCCTGTTTCAGAGGATTTGAAGCTCGATTCAACTATCGCCAAGGCTTTAACAGCATCCTCCTCTCCGGGGCTGGGATTTGAGCCGTTAACTATGCATTCTAGGAAGTGTTTCAGCTCGTGCCTAAGCGGCTCGCTCCACTCTGAGAACGGTGTTATCCTATCGTCTTTAGAGCTCAGCGTCACTTGCTGAGACACCAGGTCTGCCTCAATCACTCCCTCCGAACCTATTATCTCTAGGCTCCTTATCTTGAAGGGCGTAAGCCAGTTAGCCTGGATTATAGCCATCTTCTCCGCTTTAAAAGTCAAGATGAGCGTGGCATAATCCTCGTGAATCCTGTGCATCGATCTCCCCACCTTAGCATAGACCTTCAAAGGATCTTCTGAGAAAACATGCCTCATCAAGTCTATATCGTGTATCGCAGTGTCCAGCAGCACTCCTAAATCAGTTATTCTCTCAGGCCACCTTCTGACGCGCGTCGCTGAAGCCATTATTATCTCCCCAACCGCTCCTTCGGCAACATAATTCTTAACCATGCTCACCGCCGGGTTAAACCTCTCAATAAACCCGACCATGAGCTTTACGCGTTCCCTCCTAGCCTGGTTGATGATTTCAAAGGCTTCTCTAAGATCCCGGGTGAACGGTTTTTCGATAAGCAGATACTTGAAGTTCTTAAGGATGAGCTGCAAAGCCACCTCCTTGTGAGTGAAGGTTGGAGTCGAGACTACTGCACCGTCGTAAACGTTCTCAGGTATTTCTGAGACGCTGGAGTAATAGGGCACGTTGTAAAGCCTGCCGTATGTGCTGGCCTTCTCGACATCTATGTCGCACACTCCTCCTAATCCCCCGAGTTCAGCGAGAACTCTGACATGGTTTTTCCCGAAGCCGCCCGTGCCGACGACGATCACCTTAGGCTTCTCCCTATTCAGGGTCAACAGTCCCCACCGTTTCACATGAAGTCTTTAAGCTTTAGGCTCCTTCTTGGCGGCTCGATCTCTATGCCCAGCGGGTCTAGAACCTGCTCGAAAGTAGCCTTCATAACGCTCAAGTATTTCTCCAAGTCTATCTCCTCTATTCTAGCCATTCTAACTGGTTTAACCCCTGTTTTAACCTTGACGTAAGATATTATGTCCCCCGCCCTCGCCTTGACGCCAAGCTCCCTCTCAAGCTGCTTAGCCGCCTTAACGTGTTGAGGAGTATTCTTATCATAATTGTCCACAGGCTTACTCAGCATGACGTCGAAAGCAAGCTCCTCAAGGCTAAGCTGCCTGTTCATAAGTTTCTCAACATAATCGTTCATCATTCTTTTTATGCTTGCCACAGCGGAGTTGAACTCCTCCTCATTCCTAACCTTGCTGAGAATGCTGATCATGTCGTGGAAAGCTTGTTTCACAAACTTCGGGGTTGAGCTTTTCTTACCAACCAGGCCCTTTATGTCGACGTTACCGTCCTCCGTCACACCTAGGTAGTTCTTCTTCCGCTGGCTGAAAACTCCGTAGCGGTAAACCTTATCGATGTTAAGCTCAATACTATACTTGTTCCTGACTAACTCGATGAGTTTCTCCACTTCCTCTGGCTTAGGGTTTCTCAGAAATATTGAGTCAGTGTCTCCGTAGACAACCTCTATTCCTAGGGCTTTAGCGGTTTCAACGAGCTCCGTGAAAATACCTCTACCTATCCATGTTACTGTTTCAGCTGCGCAGGGAGCGTAGAAGTGGAATGAATCAGCCCCCATAACCCCGTAGCTAGCGTTTATAAATACTTTTATTGCTCTCTGCACAACATCGTAGAAAGACCGCTTCTCCTCATCCCTTGTTTTCTTCGCAAGAGGCTGATAGTACTTGACGCGTAGCTCCCTGAGGGCCCCTATCACGGAGCTTTCAATCCCTTTTCTCTTCCTGCAGATCCAGTGTGGGGAATTCATTGGCGCGTTGCTTCTACACTCATCATGCCCGCATCTAACTGTTTCATAGCTTATGTTGAAATTCATTATTATGCTTGGATACAGGGAGGCGAAGTCGAGAACGATAAGGTTAAAATAGAGACCCGGCTTAGGCTCAAGAACTATTGCACCCCTGTACTTCTTACCTTTAATTATCGCTTCAGACACCTTTGCGCTTTTAAACTGCAGAATATCCTCCTGCCGGGGTATCAGGTAATTGTTCCTCCTATGTATACTCAGAAGCATGCTTTTAATCCATGTTGAAACACCATGCCTAACAACATCCTCCAATGGAAGCCTGCTTATCCTCATGAAGAGGACAAGCAGCTTAAGAAGAAGATAGTTCTTGTTGGCGATAAGGTCGAAAGTTATCTCAGCGTCTCTGAAACAGTATTCAGCAAGCTCCCTAGGCTTAAGCATTCCAATATCCTCCTCTAAAGCTATCTTACCTTTTCCAACTAACGCTTTCCCAATAGCGTCAAGCGTAGCCTCCTTGTAAACACCGCCGTAAGCATAGTTCTGAATAGACTTGTTGAAGAAAACCCTGTAAAGATCGATGTGAACCCCATAAACCAGGTCCACATAGTCCCGCCCCTTCTCCAACGGCATTTTCCCCTCGACGGAGAGCCTGCTTGCCCTATTGTAGAGATAAAGCAGGTCAAACTTATCCCCGTTGAAAGTGACTATTACAGGGTACTTTCTGATCTCCTTTAAAACCTCTGACAGCAGCCTCTTCTCGTCGGATACGTGAATAATCTTCTTAACCCCGTCGTCCTCCTCACCGTCAAAACCATCCAAGACATAGACTTTCGGAGCCCCCGTATTAGGCTTGAATGCGACGGCTATCACCGGATCCTCAGCCTTGTTAGCGTCAGGCACATGGTTCGGTCCAGGAGGTTTAACCTCTATATCTATGGAGGACAGTTTCACAAAGGGTATCGGCTGGTTAAGCGTGTCGACAAGCTCCTTAATCTCCAGGTAATTGGATACAGGCAGCTTAAGAGTGTCTTCCAAGGCTGCTTCAACAGGCTGCTCAACCAGCCTACCGTCGACAATAGAGTAGTAGAGCCCAGGCTTCTTCCCAGTATCGTAAATATAGCACCATACATAGTGGATATCAGCCTCCCACGCTCTGCTAACGATCTCTCTTATGGATGTTGCTGTCCCGCCTATTGACAGGGGGTCCTTAGCAATAATCTTCCTGAAAACCTTCTCCCTGTCGTCAAGCAAATCATACTTCTTAACTTCCTCAATCCTGTCGAAGCCATGGTGACCCACCAACTGAGGATTATTCATCAACTCCTCCATGCTCAGATCAGTCAACAAGTAGGGCTGGTGGTTTTCACTTGAAGGAAACAAGATGATCTCCTGGGTTTCAGGATCGTAAAGCTTTAAAACTATTCTTCTAGCCTCCCCGTCGTAAGAGGCGGAAACCAGCATAAGGTTCCTTCTCACACTCATCCTGCTTTCCCTTCGCTAAATAAATGTCTTCCACAACACTATATAGGTTTATTTCCCGCTTAGAAGCATGTGTTACGAGGCTAATGCCGGTTAAGGAGTATAGGGTTAGATACGTGGTAGTTAAAACGGGAAACACCCCCCCTGAAGACCGCAGGAGGCTCGTCGAAATCTTGAGGAACGAGTGTGAAAAACACCAGTCGGGTTTGCGTTTCAAAGTGGTCCGTGAAAAAGGAGATATTCTCGTCGCCAAGTGCTCCCATAAAGCAGTACCACCGATCAGGAGCCTCTTAACCAGGCTTGCCGCAAGCCCGGCTTTTTCCGGCGTTCAGCTGATCGGCGTTTCAGGCACCTTGAAGAAGGCTGTCCGCAAGTTCTGTCCATAATAGAAATAGAGTGGGGCAAGGATTGTAGCTGAAAAAGCCCTGTGATGCCTCGGAGGAAGCCGCTCGCACTTTGGCTTCCTAAACCTCTATCCTCCTACTCGCTAAAAACTCGTTCATCTTATCCTCGTTTAAGAGCATTGCCTCAACTTTCACCATAGCATTGACTCTTTTTAAGATCTCTTCAATTACCTGTTCATCATTCATTCCAGTTGAGTCGAAAGTGGTTATGAAGAAGATTTTAGAATTCGCATCTATTTTAACCTTAAAACCATGTTCCTCGCTAACTCTTTTAGCTAACTCTTCAGCCCATATAGAAAGCCTCGCAAAATATCCAACAGCTCCTTTGAGATGTTTCTTAAACTTCTTCTGCCCGAAGTCTTCAACGATCCTCCTCTCCTCCCATGCCTGCTCGTAGATTTTCTTCCTTCCTCCTCAGTCTTAGTCTTCCTAAGCCTTCGCTCGTATTTGTTGGCAAACAACGCTTCTCTTATTCCCTCGTTAGTATATATTGGACCAGAGCCAACTACGAGATTTCCATCTTTATATGCAGTGATGCTTATTCCGTAGTCATGGTATCCATAAGAAGGCGGCCAAAAGGTCATTGTCCATTTCTCGGTGGGGGCAGGTGTATGAAGCTTAAATTCCTTAGGATTGATATTAAACTTTTCTATCAATAAACTCCTCAGCTTCTCAATCAGGCTTTCGCTCATTTTTTAACCTCCACATTTTCAATATCGCTCCTCGTGTAGACTTCTATCTTTATTCCCAAAGAAGATTTATCTCCGACGAGGACATCCACCGGATTATAGGAGAAGCCTATTGCAATGCCGTATGGAACGTTCTTATAGCTGTCGAGCTTTATGTGTTCCTTAAGGTCTTCAAATGTACCCTCGTGCATATCCCCCCATACTTTTTCCAAGTCCACCTTCCTCACCGTTGACTCTACTTCTATTATCGCCATCACCTCACCCTTCTTAAACACCACCTCCTCGTTAATCATAATATCTTCTTTAGCCTTTACGATCCCATCGACTTCCTTTTTACCAGGCTCTGCAACGTACATAAGGTCAACTTTATCCTCGAGTACGTTAGTCGATATGCCGGTTTTCTCCGAAAACTTCATGAGGATATCCCTTTTATAGCTCATTCCTTTTTCTTCATATCCCTCGATCACAATGCGTGCCCCGGCCTCTCCTATTTTATTTGCTGCTTTACTGTAGCTACCAGCCTCGATTATCTCGTGGAGGAGGCGGGGTATCGTATCCTTTATAGAGACTATCTTATCCATTCTATTTTGCTCGCACCCTCGGTACCGTAATTACGAGCCTACTGGTTCCGCTGACAGTCAGCGAGAATTTACCAACGGAAGATTTATATACATCGTTCTTCGGCCGGCTCGGAGAGCGGCATTCGAGAGCAAATTCTTTTTTGAATCGGGCGGATAAAGCTCATTACGGTACCTTGAGGAGCAACGATGGCTCGTCCAGAGTTCTTCACTCACCAGCAGGTAAACGAATGCTTACCTCGGGTAAACATCTGCCAACCGTATTCTGTGACTCACACCGCCCAGGTTTCAAACCTTAACGCCTTTAGCGTGCCGCCGCCATTTGAAATCCGATCTTTACTTCCCCATAACCTTGATTCATTAACTTCTTCCCACCATATTAGAAGGGGATTCAGGTATTATTTTTATGACGTGCGCAAGCGAAAATTTGCGCTCGCAGCCAGCAAAAATTTCCGACAGAAAGGCTTATATACCGATTCCATCTCAGCCCCGAAGCCCAGGCTACTTAACGCTTAACGCGGGAAACGCTCTCAAGACGATTTCCATCTCGCTTTGAGATCGACCTGCGGCAGTGAGTCCCCTGGGACAGCCGGAACGCGTTTAACGAGTTCTTTAACCCTAAGCCCTTCCTAGGCATTTCAGACACCTTAAGGAAGACGCGGCAAGCTACTGCGACACGGATGGCAGAGTAGGGCAAAGATTATAAAGGGACGGTTAACCCCTTATCCCGAGAAGAAGTAATGATACCCGGCTACGAAAGACTATACGGATTCTCACCCGACGGGCGTATACTCCAAGTCGATTACGCGATGGTTATGGTTAATAATAGTCCGACTGCGTGGGGGATTCAGGTTGAGGAGGGCATTGTGCTGGCGGGTTTGGAGAAGAAGATTGATACGCTTCAGGATAGGACTTTCAGCCAGAAGCTGTTTCAGATCGACGAGCATATTGCTACGGTGGTTGCTGGTTTTAACTCGGATGCGAGGCTTCTGGTGGAGTATGCTAGAAATGAGGCTCAGGTTAACAGGCTTCTTTACGATGAGCCGGTTGACGTTGAGTTTCTCGTGAGGAGGCTTAGTAATACTGTCCAGTCGTATACGCAGCATGCTGGGATGAGGCCTTTCGGAATCTCTATGCTTATTGGGGGGGTTGACATGGTTGGTGCAAGTCTGTACCAGCTCGACCCTACTGGGATATATTTCAAGTATTTCGCGTCGGCAATCGGCGTGGGTAGGGAGGACATATTGAAATATTTTAGGGATAATTATTCTATCAGCGTGAGCCTAGACGAAGCGATAACGCTGGGTATACGGGGAAGCATAGAGGTTTTGAAGGATGAGGTTGCTCCCGACAGGCTTAGAATCGGCATAATCAGGACTGACGATAAGAAGTTCAGGGTTTTAAGCTTCGAGGAGACTAAGAAGTTCTTCGAGAAGGCGAAGTAGCGGAATTGAGCAGGCCTTCAACGGTAAGCCGGCTTACCCTTCACGGTGAGAAGTTCGAGATAATTGTTGCACCCGACCCTGCGCTCAACTTCAAGCTAACGGGTAAGGGTGATGTGAGGAAGATTCTCCTGGTCGACGAGGTTTTCTCAGACTCTAAAAAGGGGCTTCGCGTACCTTCTGAGAGGCTTAGAAAATTCTTCGGAACAATAGACGTGTATGCGATAGCTGAAAGAATACTTCGGGAAGGAGAGCTACAGCTAACCGGGGAGCAAAGGCGCAGGATGATTGAGAGCAAGAGGCAGCAGATAGTGGCTATGCTTTCTAAACTACTCTTGGAGCCTTCAACGGGCAACCCTATTCCCTCCCTCAGGATTGAACAGTCGCTCAGCCAGACCAGTGTCTCAATAGATCCTTTTAAGCCTCCTGAGGAGCAGGTTAAGAACGTGGTTAAGGCTTTAAGACAGGTTCTCCAGTTTAAGGTTAACGAGGTTGTTTTAACGCTTACATGCCCGCAGACGCTTTCCAACGATGTCTACGGGTTTGCGAGCTCAATGGGTGAGGTTGACCAGACCCGGGTTCAGAAGGATAAAAGCGTTAAAATCACTGTTAGAATACCTTCTGTAACCATGTCCTATTTTCTAGAGGGCTTGGGGAAAAAATATGGCGACCAAGTAAAAGTTGATATAGGGGCTTAAGCACCACCCTAGCAATAGGAAGGAGGCTAAGGTTTGTTGCGGGGCAACGAGCAGCAACAGAGACAAAGGCCCATAGTCGTTCCAGGGGAGTATGTAGGGGACAGTAAGTTCCACATACCTGGCTTAAACGTTTACAGGCTGTCGGACAGGATGCTTGCAACCACCGTCGGGCTTGTTAGAATAGACGGGAAGCGTGTCGACGTTGTAGCGTTAAAGTCTTTCTACCAGCCTAAGGTTGGCGACCTGGTTGTGGGGATTGTTAAAGAGCCTGGTACAGCAGGATGGACTGTTGACATAAACTCCCCCTTCCTGGCCTTTTTACCCTTGTCAGAATACCCTGAGAAAAGGATCCGTCTGTCGAGGGACAGTATTGGAAGGATTCTGGAGGCGGGAACAGTCCTGGTAGGGCTTATTAAAGACGCTTCAATATTCTCGTCGCCCGTTATAACTCTGAAGGGAAAGGGGCTTGGAGTTGTTTCAAATGGGTTCCTGCTCAGCATAACTGCGTCTAAAGTGCCGCGTCTAATAGGGAAGAAGGGCTCGATGCTTTCCACTATAGAGAAGGGGGCTAACGTTAAGCTTACAGTCGGCCAGAACGGGCGTTTAATAGTGCATTCTGAAGATTTAAACGTGGTCATGAAGGTTAAGGAGGTTATTGGAATGATAGAGAAGGAGTCGCACGTCTACGGTTTAACTGAAAGAGTGGAGGCACTGCTCGCGGGAAGGAGGCCGTAGGGTAAATGGGAGAGAGCATTACCCTGTTTAGCGAAGACGGGAAGAGGTCTGACGGCAGGAGTCTCGACGAGCTTAGGCCTATCAGGATTAAAGTAGGCGTGCTGTCTAACGCTCAGGGCTCAGCATACATTGAGCAGGGTAGGAACAAGATTATCGCTGCAGTCTACGGTCCTAAGGAAGCTTTGCCGAAACACATTTCTCTACCAGACAGATGCATCTTGAGATGCCGCTACCATATGGCGCCCTTTTCAACGACGGAGAGAAAAAGCCCTGCTCCAAGCAGGAGGGAAATAGAGCTTTCAATGGTTCTTCGGAACGCTCTTGAACCGCTTGTAATGACTTGGCTTTTCCCACGGACAGTAATAGATATTTTCATAGAGGTTTTGCAGGCTGACGGCGGTACTCGCTGCGCAGGCCTGACTGCAGCAGTATTGGCGCTAGCGGACGCGGGGATCCCGTTGAAAGGCCTGGTTGCGGCATGCGCCGTGGGCAAGGCTGATGGCAAGATACTCGTGGACCTTAACGATCTTGAGGACAAGTATGGGGAGGCAGACATGCCTGTTGCTTACAACCCGACTCTAGACGGGATAACCCTTCTGCAAATGGATGGAATTATGTCGAAAGAAGAGGTTGAGCAAGCATTGTCCCTGGCTATAACGGCTACGCAGAAAATGCACAAGATGCAGGTGGATGCGCTTAGGGAAAGGTTTTCCGTTCAGAGGAGGGAGGTTTAAATGTCTATAACTGAGCAGAGGCCAGTCATCTCTAAGCTTGAGCAGCAGGAGCTGCGACGCCTACTTGCTGAGAACAAGAGGATTGACGGCAGAAACCCTCTTCAATACAGGAATATCAGAGTCCAGCTGGGGTATGTGGAGAAGGCTGAGGGCTCAGCCCTGGTTGAGCTAGGCAACACTAAGGTTCTGGCCGCTGTCAAAGTCGGGATCGCAGTGCCTTTCGCAGATACGCCTAACGAGGGTATTCTCATAGTTAACGCGGAACTTGTTCCTCTGGCCTCGCCGGTTTTCGAACCCGGCCCGCCCTCCGAGGAGTCAATATCCCTATCAAGATACGTGGATAGGAGTATTAGAGAGTCTAAATCAATAGATCTTTCCTCGCTCTGCATAGTTCCCGGAAGATCCGTCTACTCGCTCTACGTAGACCTCTACATTCTTGACTACGATGGCAACCTTATCGACGCTTCACTAATAGCGAGCGTAAACGCTCTGGGAATTACTAAAATGCCTAAATACGTTGTAGAAGGGCAGGCTATTAAGAAGACTGATGAATACTTTAAACTTGAGCTTAAGGATCACCCTGTCTCACTGACCTATGCTTTCCTAGATGATAAGTATGTGGTAGACCCTTGTCTCAGCGAGGAGTATGCTTCGGACTTCACTGTTTCAATGACTGTTAAGTCCGACGATAGGTTTTGCGCAATCCAGAAGAACGGTGGGGGAATGATTTCCCCGAGGAGAGTAATAGAGCTGCTTGAAAGGTCCTTGGAGCTGGGGAAAGAGTTAAGAACAGTTGCCTACAGGCAGCTTACTGGCGGAAATGGCTAGGAAGAAAGAGTCTGGGGCGCTGGGTGTAAAATACGGTTTCTCTCTTAGAGAGAGATATATCAGGGTTCTTAAAAAGAGGAGGGCACTGTACAACTGCCAAAGGTGCAGTACAGGCGTTCTCAAAAGGCTCAGCGTAGGGGTTTGGAGCTGCAGGAAGTGTGGTTACACCTTCGCCGGAGGAGCGTATGAGCCGGTTACGAAAACCGGTGAAACCGCGGCGAGGATCGTTGCCAGCGCGTCCAAGCCTAAGCTTTAAAGGTATAAATGATAAGGATAAGGGTTAAGATTATTCTAAAATATGTGGACCAACGGGTGGCAGAATCCCTCTTTTTAGCCTGTCTTCAAGAAGCGGTTTCAGAGCCCAGGTCCGGAGTTAGGGCGAGGGTTGATGGAAACAGGCTTTTGCTTTTCTTCGAAGGCAGCAGCCCGTCTAAAACCTCTGAAAGAATAAGGAGCATTTTAAGCCTGCTTAACACGGCTCAACAGGTTGACAGCATGCTGGGATCCGCGTGCCGGCAAGGCTTATCCTCTTGAGAAATATGTTTTTAAGCACGCATTTAAAAGGTAAGACTTGAATAATGTCCCAAGAGCTGCCTCTTCAACTGCAGGAAAAACTGTCACGGCTTCAACAGCTTCAACAGACGCTGGAGTCACTCTACATTCAGAAGGAGCAGGCTAAGCTGGAGGCGAGAGAGCTAGAGTCAGCCCTGGAAGCGCTTTCCTCGATCGACGATAATACGCCGGTGTATCGGATAACTGGGAGAATACTCGTCAGAAAGAATAGAGCCGATTTGATAAATGAGTTGAACGAGCAAATGGAGCTTGTTAAAGTAAGGATAAGTGCGATCGAGAGGCAGGAGAGCAAGATTAGGGAGAGGGCTGTCGAGCTTGAAAACGAGTTGAAGAATGCTCTTGCAGTAGGTAGGGGAGGCCAACCCGCTTAAACCAATGCTGTTCAGAATGTTTCACTGCTCAGCCCCCGGCTTAGGGTTTTTAAACCCTTCCAGTAATCTCTGGCAAAACTAGAAATGGCAGCGGTGGAACTGAGAAAACTGTATTTCCGTTACGCTGGCTCCGAGAAACCAGCGTTAACCGATATTGACCTTACTATTGAAGAGGGGGAGAGCATACTTATAACAGGCCCCTCGGGTTGCGGGAAATCCACATTAGTGAGGGTCTTAATGGGCCTGATTCCGCACAGCTACCCGGGCGAGCTTAAAGGCGAGGCTTACGTGTTTGGAATGGATGTGAAAAACACACCTGTAAGCAGGATAGCCACGCGCTGCGGGATAGTTTTCCAGAACCCTGACAATCAGCTGTTCACTTTCAGCGTTGAAGATGATGTTGCGTTTGGACCTGAGAATCTTGCTCTCCCGCCTGACGAGATCGGGAGGAGGGTTGACGAGGCTCTGCAGCTTGTTGGAATAGAGCATTTGAGACACTCGTCTCCCAACAATCTTTCTGGAGGAGAGCAGCAGAAGGCTGCGATCGCCTCAATACTGTCGATGAAGCCCTCCCTACTGATATTTGACGAACCGACCTCCATGCTGGACCCCTCCTCCTCAGCAAGCCTGATTCAGAGGATCTTCGAGCTTAAACGGAGCCTTGATGAAACCGGTGGAAAGACCACTGTTATAATCGTGGAGCACAGGATAGACCTTTTGCTCAAGCATCTCTCCAGAATAGTTGTGGTTTCTGAAGGAAGGGTGATTCTGGACGGGGATCCCCTGAGGGTTCTTGAAGACAGCTTTAGGAAAAAAATCCCGATAAACATTCCTCCTCTTCTCCAAATATATTTTCGGGTTAAAGATAAATGTGGGCTGAAAAACACTCCTGCCACCGTTAAAGAACTGGTCTCCATGCTGGGGGGACTGCCGAGCAATGGTTAAAATAGTTGTGGAGAGCCTTTACTTCCGTTATCCTGAAGCCTCAGACTACGCCTTGCGAAACATCAGCTTCAGAATCGTAGAGGGGGAGAGTGTTGCGATACTCGGTGAGAATGGCGCCGGCAAGACTACGCTTGCGAAAAACCTTAATGGCCTTCTTAAACCGACGGAGGGGAGCGTTAAGATAGACGGTGTAGACACTAGGAACCTGTCCGTCGCGAAAATCGCTAGGAAAATCGGCTTCGTCAACCATAATCCTGAACACCAGTTTTTCGCCGAGAAGGTTGAGGACGAGGTTAGGTTCGGCCTCAGGAACTTCGGGTTTTCAGAGGAAGCGGCAGATAAGACTATTCAAGAGGTTCTCAATGTTTTCGGGCTTGAGGAGTATCGCGGTAAAAACCCGTTTCAACTCAGCGGCGGTGAGAAGAAAAGGCTTGCAATCGCCTCAATAATGGCTTGGCGTCCAGAGGCGCTGATTGTTGACGAACCGACCATAGGTATGGATTATGCTCAGAAGCTGAATATTCGCAGAGTTTTGAGAAGCATAGTCTCAGAAGGAAGGTGCGTAATAGTGATAACGCACGACGTGGATTTCGCGGCAAGCATATGTGAGAGGGCTATAATCCTAAGCAGGGGTGAAGTAATCGGCGACGGAAGGCTAAGGGACCTTCTTTCAGACGATAAGCTGGTTGAAAAGGCTTCTCTACGGAAGCCCTTTCTCATAGAGCTAGAGAAGGAGACTGGCCTTACCGGCTTAGAGGAGGATTTCGACGCGATCAGCAGCACCCTTGTGGAGGTTTTTCAGAAATGTCGTTCCTAAGAGCCTTCAAATACAGGAGGAAAGACACCGCGGTGCACAGGCTTGACCCCAGATCCAAGTTTCTGCTTTCAATCATACTAATGGCGGTCTCAATAGTGTTCACGGATATTCGTGTTCTCCTCGCACTAGTCTTCGGGCAGATAATCCTGCTTTCCCTAGCTGAGTCCCTTAGAGAATGGCTCTCATCTTTAAGGGGTCTCCTATTCTTCTTCGCAGTAATCTTCGCTACACAAATATTATTCGGAGGAACCCTTTACACGGGCTTCATACTCTCGCTCAGGCTCCTAGCGCTCTCCTCGTCAATGTCATGGTTCTTCCTTTCCTCAACCCCGGAGGATATTGGACGAGCCATGAGCGTTGCAGGCCTTCCGATTGAGCTAACGTTCTCCTTCACGATGGCCATACGGTTCATACCCGTTATCTACGACGAGTTTCAATCAATATATGATACTCAGCGTTCAAGAGGGCTTGAACTCGAAAAAGGCGGTTTCAGAAATAGGATTAGAAACCTTATGCCAGTTTTAATCCCGTTGCTGGTTGGAACGATAAGGAGAACGTATGAAATAGCTGACGCCATGGAGGTTAGGGCATTCGGGGCTTCTCCGAAGAGAACCATTTTCAAGCCGCTAAGACTTAAGAGCGGAGACTATCTTGTATGCGCAGCCTCAGCAATACTTGTTGCATCAGCAGCCTATCTTAAGCTTCTCGGTATTGAATAGGTTGGCGAAGCCTACTCGCTAGTCTTATGCCCCAGACTGATGAAAGCCTGACTGAGTACACTAGCCCCGTATTCAAGCAAAGCTTATTTCAGAGAAGCCTCCGTTTTTAAGCTCCAGTATTCCTGCGACATTAGGAGTAGGCATTATCCCCATCTGCTCCTGATATTTTGTTCTCTCCTGCCATGTTCCACTGTTGACAAGCCTAATACCCTTGTAGACCCTGCTCCTGAAGACATGAACGTGACCCGTATGAAAAACGTCTGGAACATCCTCCACGACGAGCTCGTCAACACTCTGCGTTAGAAGAGGAGTCCTGGAACCGTAAACCGGTGCGAGATGCCTGAGTTGAAGCATTAGTTCCATAGAGTTATCAGGCTTATCGTAACTAGCGTTCTTAGAGAAAGTAGCAATATCCTCCATGCTCGTACCATGGTAAACCAAGAATCGAACACCGTGCAGCGAAACCATGCACGGATTGCTTAGCGACAGGAGGTTCCCGTTGGACCCCGCCCTCCCCATGTACTCTCTGAATATCGGGGACTGCGGGAGCGCCCTTGGCGCTGCATCATGGTTTCCAGGTATCACTATCATCTTTATGTAGTCAGGTATTTGGCTCAAGATTTCAAGAAGCATTTCATACTGTTTCTCCACGTCCTTAACTTGAAGCTCCTTCTCCTGCTGAGGATAAATGCCAACCCCGTCTACAAGGTCCCCGGCTATAACGATATACTTGATCTTGAAAGCACGACTCCGCTCCCTCTCGTTCAACCCTCCTCCCCTAAGCCATCTCACCATTCTCATGAAGGCCTTCTCGGAGAACTTCTGACTTCCAAAATGAATATCCGATGTCATTAATACTGAAACATCCTCGTCGGCCATCCCAATCTTTTTCAGAGGAACATCCGGGAAAATCAGTGACCTGCAGAAAAGCCTTGAACCTGAGACGCGGAAGGATACCCCTACCACGGAGTCCGGAATAAGCCTGTCGATCTTCTCCCTTAAATCTCTGCTGCAATCTTTAGGAATCATTATCTTCGCTGTTGTCTCAGGGTCCTCAACCACCAGATAGTTTTCATGCTTCTCGTAAAGCATCACTATTGTCTTACCCTCCGAACCGTCTGGGAGACCGCGGGCCTTTCTCAAAGAATAGTACGGCGATAAGTCGGCCCGGCTTCTCAGTATGGAGGATATTTTACGATACCTGTCGACGAAGTATTGTCTCTTGGCTTCAAGATCGTCTGAAAAAGGCTTGGCTTCATAAGTTTTTAAGACTTCAACCTTCGCCTCAACATCCCTAGCTAAAACCTGGGGGTGAACCCCTATTGACACTTCAGACCTTGCCCGGTCACCTATGAGCTGCGCAACCATCTCCTTGGAAACTACGAGGTTGCTTCCCTGCTCCCCAGTCTTACCAGCTAGCTTGTCGAGCAGGCTTTGAATAGATGTTTCATCATAGTTTTCAACAAGCATTGAAAGCGCCTCAGTGTTTAAAAGCATCCCGCGGCGCGCAGCCTCCGTTAAGATTTTCCTCTTCACAGCCTCCTTATCTTGAGTCAACCAGTCAAGGAATAATGGCAACGGTTAAGTTAAACCTTGCCCCCCGTTAGGCCTACAGGTCTGCGGAAAGTTTATTTACTATAAACAGAGGCAATTAACAGGTCTGCGATGTCTAAGAAGCGTTCGAAGAGGGATAGGCGGGGTTCACGCCTCCCCGCTGGAACAGCCGGTCTCTTAAGCACACTGGGTGAAAAGGGCAAGGGTTTCCAGATTAAGCCAGTAGTAATAATTATTCTTTCCGCGGCTCTGATAGTGGGGAGCATTCTAATACTATTGTTGAACATATAGGGATTGTCTTCTACAGACGTTTCCCGCCACCTCAGGCTCCTCTTTTCATTCCCGTCTTTAAGCATTATTCTTCTCGCAAACCTTCTGCTGGAATCGCTTGTTTCACTAGCTTTGCTTTCATTAATCCCATCTTTCAAAATGTTCCCGCAACTACTGGTTGTTTTTTTCACGCCATCCTTGTTCTCAGCATTAATGCACAGTGCTTTTTTCCACGGGGACAGGGTTTTCACATTGAGAAGGTTTTTCGCTCTTCAACTAGTCCAGGAAGCCTTATACGCGTTTCTAGTCATCGTCGGAGTCCTAGCAAGCATTCTGCTCCCTGTTGAGCCGAGCCTCACCATCCCTCCTGCAACAATATTCGGAATCGCGGCCTCCTCTTTCATATCTTTCCTAGTTATAACGGGTTTCTCCAGGAGGAGTATACCCGGCATTCTTACAGTCTACCTGCTGAACACTGTTCTCCAATCTTTCCGTTGGATAGTTGCGGGCACTATTCTCTTTAAAAACCTGACGGAGGTTTTGACAGCGATACTGCTATCATTCTCAACAGGCATATTACTGCTCGCAGCCCTAAGCCTTAAAAGGGTCAGGGGTAAAACCTCGCCTTTAACAGTATTCCAAGCATACTTAGACTATCATTTCAATAAAGACGGGGAGCCGCTTGAAAGGTTTTTCGAAGAAGCAAGCCGGGAGAACATTCTGAGGCTTTCCACAGTTACTTTCACGGCTATTGGAAAGCCGCCCACATCCTTAATAGGCCTGAACATTCATTTCGGGCCCTTCGGAACGCTTGGCAGCAGCACTTTGCCGAATAGCCTGGTTGAGAAGCTGGAGGGTGAGAGCAGGCGTCGAATAATGCTGCTACGCTCCCTTTCAGACCATAGTCTCAACCTTCCTTCAAGGAGAGAGGTTGAAAAAGTAGGCGGCATGATAATAGCGGGTTTGAATTCAGGCAGGAGACTTGAAGACTTTCCAGCGGGCTTCTCCCAGAGGGAGGCTGAAGGATACTGCGTCACCGCGGCACGCTTAGGCCCATACTGCATAGTCTTCCTGTCCTGCCCAGGCCACTCGGTTGAGGACCTTCCACCGGAATGGTTGCCGAGGCTATCAAGCCTGGTTGAGAAAAAAGGCTTAACCCCCCTCCTCATATGTGACGCGCACAACTCTATAGATCCATCCAGCTGGAAGGTGAGAAGCCCAGACGAGAAGATTTTCGAAAACCTGCTCTGGGAGGCTTTGGAAGACTTGGAGAAGACCCTGGGGAAAAACTTGAGAACCGGTTTCCACAGGATTACGCCTAAAAGTCTTCCCCGTGAGGAAGTAGGCCCAGGCGGGGTTTCAAGCCTAGTGTTCAACGTGGACGGTGAGAACCATGCTGTCATAGTGATCGACGGCAATAACATGGTCATCGGGGTTAGGAACATTCTGGCTGAAATCCTCAGGAAGCGTTTCAACATTTCAACCCTAGAGATAGTCACTACGGATACGCATTTTTTAACAGGTTTGAAAAAGGCTGAGAAAGGGTATTTCCCAGTCGGGTTTAAGACGAACGTTGAATCTCTGCTCGAAGCATGCGGGGAAGCCTTGTCCAGAGCGTTAGAGGATGCCTCGCCATGTGGGCTTGAGGTTTACATAGATGACGCTAAGCCGGTTAGGGTCACGGGCGATATTTTCAGAGAGCTTGAGAAGATTGTGGAATACTCCGAGAAGACCATTGTGTTACTAATGCTACTGCTTGTCGTGTCAACCAGCTTCCTGCTCTACGCTTTCTGACTCATTTTGAATGAGGGTTTTTAAGGACTATTTCGATAACAGGGATTATCCTCGAGTTTTCAGCATCATTAACATCCTCAACTATTCTAATCTCAAGTATCTGTGTCCCAGCCACGTTTCTGCGGAGAAGATTCGCTACGTCGACAGCCCTAGAAATATTGCTACCCCTCCCCCGTATCGTTAGGGTTTTACTGCCGCTGTTGAAAACAGTGATGCAGGCGGTAACATAGTTCCACGGCTTCTTCTTGCCGACGACCACTATTGAGCTACTGTTCAACCCCTATCTCCTCCACCTCGCTATCACCAGTAACCTCCAAGCGTATTCCTCCGAAACCCCTCTCCCTAACGTTACACCATTTTATCCTAATGCTTCTCCCAGGAGTCAGCCACGATACTTTACCGGTGTTTTCACGCCACGCCACTACCTCAATCAAACCAGTATCATCAACAAGATTGAAACGGCATGTTTTAATTCTTTCACCTGAAGCCGAAACAATCTCCTGCTCCTCAGGCTTGCTTGAGACAACACCCTCCACGTGAACCCTTCTTAAGCCTGGTTCAAGCTCACTCAGCCTGTAAACCTCTTCAGGAACCCTTAGGCGGGGCATGTCCTCCTCAACCCCTACTATCGTGGTTACTGAAGCAGTGCTCAGTAAAACCTGTCTCCCCCAGCGCTTGGGAACCAGGTTAAGGAAACACACTTTCTTGCCCTCTCCTATCTGCTTAAGCCTCTCTGCAAAACTGTTCCAAGCAGTTAAAACAGCGTACGACTCTCCGTCTGAAACAATAACGTCCATAAACCTTCTCAACCTGCCGCCGACTGAGACAACACTGTCGCTGAACATTTTAAGCATGTAGAGTTTAAGGTTTACAGGCTTGCCTGAGCCTATTTTAGAAATGGTGGAGTAGTCCAGGCCGCCAGCCCCGCCGACAACTTCTAGGTGGCCGAGTGCGTCAAGCTCAAGCTCCAAGCTACCGCTTAAACCCCTTCTAACCCTTGCACCAGCAACCAGAACCGTGCTGAAAACATCTTTCTCAGAAATCTTCCCGGAATGCTCCTGCCAAAGGGTTAACGGTATCCTGTTGTCTCCCTCAGCCAAGACGATTCTCCTAACAGTCCCCTCGCCACCCCTAGGATCAGTGAAAGTCTTAAGCTCCGAGACACCGGCTATAGTCGCCTTAACGTTAACAACATTGTCCGAGTAACCTACGTCTCCAAGCCTCTTGAAGAATAATTCTCTCGCAGGCATGTCAAGACTCTCCTCAGCCTTTGAAACACTCCCCATGTTGCCTAAGTGAATCTCAACAGTGCCGAGCCTACCCTCCTTGCTGTAGGCCCTGCTAACCCTGATAACGTCCCCGGGCCTTATGTTTAACTCCTTCAGCAAGCCAGCCTTCTCCCTCCACAAGTAAAGGTAGCACCATCCTGAGGAGTCCCCCAGAATCACCCTTGTTATCGGAATCCTCTCACCGTTAGACTCAACCTCCTTAGGCTCAAGAATAGCAACAACCCTTCCACGCGTAGAAATGTTCGTTAAACCCGAGACTATGTTACCTATCTTAACCTCCTTCTCCAACGAAACCTCTTCAAGCCTTACGCCCAGCTCGTTCGCAATGCTGAAAACAGCCCAAACCTCCCTGTAAGCCTCGCTAACCCTGGCTTCCCTTTTCCTCTCCTCAATCATGCGTAGAAGCTCCTCCCTAGTAATGTCCCTCCTCCTTTCAAGAATCGTGTCAACGTACCTGCGGATAAGCTCTTCTCTAGACATGCCTGCCCTCTCCTTTTTTCACACCCTTCTTGAGGAACCGCCCAGGGAGTATTTACACATACCTCTACCGAGCCTGACGCTTAACAGCCCTACTAGCTATAAAGTATATTAACACTATTAAAGCACCAACTGCCAATACTAGGGAAACCGTCTCCAGCATTTTTACGAAATCGTTAACACTCATCACTAGAGGTAGCCAAGGTAAAGGTTAATAAGCTTTATTTACTACTAAAAACCAATTGGTGGTACGGGTTGAGCAGAGAAGAAGGAGTGAAATTCCCCCTTTCAGAAGCCTTTTCATTCAGCCTTGAAAGCATTAAACGAAGATTCGGAAGAGCACTCGTAACAATGGCTTCAATAGTCCTAGGAATATCATTCCTAACATTCCTCCTGACGACGGGCAGAATAGTCTCAGTCCTATACGGGGAGGGATCCGGAGTAGCTGTACAGTTCTACCAGCTTTGGATGGCGGTAATAGCCCTCTTAATATGCTCCGTAGGAATAGTTAACAGCATGCTAATGAGCGTCACGGAGAGATACAAGGAGATAGGAACCATGAAGTGTCTCGGAGCAATGAACACGCACGTGCTCGAAATATTCCTAATAGAGGCCCTGCTACTCGGCCTCATCGGCGGCGGCATCGGCGCAGTAGCAGGATGGACCATAGCGACAGTATGGCAAGCCTTCACGCAGGCCTCCCCCGTAAACATTTTCATGGTTTCCGCAAGCCTCTGGACAGAGTTCAACACCAGCAACCCGCTGCTCCTTCTTGCAAACCCGCTGATAGGCATAGCGTTAAGCGTAGTCATAGCGCTGCTAGCAGCCCTAGCACCCGCATACATAGCTGCGAAACTAAGCCCGACGGAAGCCTTAAGATACGAAGTGTAGGAGGAGGACAGGGAAATGTCTCTCAGATATGAGTACGCGGTTGAAACTGAAGACCTCGCAAAATACTACGTCATGGGACCGGTGACGGTCAGAGCACTAGACGGGGTCAGTGTGAAAATCAGAAGATCAGAATACCTCTCTATAATGGGGCCCTCTGGAAGCGGCAAGACAACATTCTTCAACATGGTTGGAGGACTAGACAGGCCGACTAGGGGAAAAGTTTTCATCGACGAGGTTGACATAGCAAGCCTAGACGCCTACGAGCTCGCATGGCTCAGAGCAAAGAAAATAGGATACATATTTCAAACGTTCAACCTGATACCCGTGTTAACAGCCATGGAAAACGTTACACTGCCAATGGTTTTCACAGGCGTCGAAAGAGAGGAGAGGCTGAGAAGAGCAAGAGAAATGCTCACCAGAGTAGGCCTAGGGGAAAGACTGGACCACAAGCCAGGAGAACTCTCAGGAGGACAGCAGCAGAGAGTAGCGATAGCGAGAGCACTGGTCAACGACCCAGTAATAGTCCTAGCGGACGAGCCCACAGGAAACCTCGACCTACACACAGGACTAGAAATAATCAACCTCCTGAAAACACTAAACACGGAGAAAAAAGTAACAATAATAAACGCCACCCATGACCTAAAAATGATCGACGTGAGTGACCGCATTTTTTGGCTTAGAGACGGTAAAATCGAGAGAATTGAAACCAGGGCCGAAGTCGCTGTCAAAGAAGTGGAATAACCTTATTTAAAAGTAACGAAATTACTTATTTTTTCTAATAAACTTTCATTTTTAAGATGCCGATTGCATAATCTGTTGATTCTAACGATGACCATGAATCTTCTTTTCGCCATTTGAACCCCCCATCTAGGTTTTGGAGGGATAGAACGTAATTAACGGCTTTCGATAAAACAGCACTATCGAGTTTGCCGAGACGCTGAAGTGCTAGGAGTGCATAATAAGTAATTTCTAGGGTTCCGAACCTTCCATCATCCATTTGTTCCCCTAAGATGAAATTTACTGTTTTTTCGTCAACCCTATCGATTTCTCCCAATAAATACAGCATATTCACGGCAAGCGATGTAGCCCACAAAGAGCTAAACCGTTTCTTATCCTCACTATGCTTAGAACTAAAACCTCCATCGAGATTCTTTAAGGAGAGAATGAAGTTTACAACTTTCTCTTTATCGATGGACGGAATCCTGTTCAGCATATGTAGGGTATCAATGGCTAGGTAAGTGTTCTCAAAATCGGATTTTTTCCAATCTTCATTTGCTCCGAAGCCACCGTCAGGAAGATGGTGTTTCAAAAGCTCGTTAATAATTCTTTCTATATTGACTTCTTTTAAAGCATTAAGCATTTTTAGACAGAATACGGCCGAATGAGTTTCACCCGTCTCTCGGTGAAAGTAGAATGACCTTAATAACCTTGATAAGATCCACTGTTTTATCTTCTCCGTATTCACCCTATTCAGCATTGCTATGTTCTGTAGAATCCTAAGGGCATGTTTTACATCCTCAAGCTGACCTTTGCCTTTAAATCCTCCATCGATGGGGTTTTGAAACTTGATAATGTTGTTTACGATTTTTGCCTTATCCCCATGTTCAATTTGTTTAAAGCTTTAAGCGTCATTATCACATGATAGTCACCCATATGGGTCTCCAGTACTCCATTTATCCCCGAGTAAAAAGATTACTTTTTTGGCTGTTGCCTCAGGACCGACTTCGTTAAGTGCATTCAGGATTTTTAGGGATTTAACTCCTTCATGAGTGGAATATACTTCCCATTCTTCCTCAGGCCTGCCGGCAAAACCTCCATCCCTATAGCATAACTTAATGAATTTAATTGCTTTATCTTTATCTATGGAGTCTAACGCGTTTAGGAGTTGGGGCGAACGAATTGCATGAAATGTATGCCAGAGAGAAGAAGTTTCACCGGGTTCATCGGAAAAACCACCATCTTTTCCCTGCCTAGATTTTATCCAGTTGATCGTCTTGCCCCAATCCTTTATCCTGTTTAAGGAATTCAGAGAGGTCAGTATTTCGATGGCTTCCCATGTGACTGTTAGATCGTCTTCATGGAAAAGCTCATGCCAGCTTCCGTCAGCTCTACGTTCTTCTATGATTCGGTTTGCAAGCCTTTCGGAACCCTCATTATCCAGCCTTGATCCCAAATTCTTAAGGGCCTCTATCGCGAAGTATTGTTCTCCGACCTCAAATTCATTAAAGTCAAAATGACCATATACAGACTTACGTGACAGAACCCAGAGTGCTACTCTCTCCTTATCTAGTGCATCGATGTTGTCAAATGCTTCTAAAATCGATGTTGCACAGAAAGTATGTCCGATACAATTATCGGAAAAGTCTCCGTCAGGGTTCAGCCTACCTCTAACGAAGTCGAAAACGGCTTCCTCTAAGCTTCTTTCTTGGAACATTAATTCAAAGTCGAAGAAACGTTCTTCTTCATAATCCTCTATGCCTTTATAATACCTTACATGGAAGGCCAGTAAATTCTTTCCTGTTTTCAAGTAATCGGTGATGTTTAACCGACAGTTCTAATAGCTTGCCAAATGCCGAGCGTTTATATCGCTTAAAACGTTGTATCCATTAACCCAGACCTCTACACCGTCCTCTGAGGCAACCCAGAGGATTGCACTTTGAGGAATTTTATCTACTGAGAAAACTTTTCTGGCATAAAGGTTGTTAAATGGAACTTTTGTCCTTAAGAAATAGATGTCTTCCCTCATTCCTATCGGAGTTTTACCCTCAGACCACCCTGCATCACTGAAATCTAGCTCCGTATTCCATCCGTAAGTGGGATTAGCATCGTATAGATATTCCACATAAACCCGTTCGCTCATCCCCCCTCTCAGGATGATTACGTTACTCAAAACGTGTGTAAATCCTAATGCGCTCTTTCTCAATGTTTCTCACATCGCTTAGTCGAATTCGACGAAGAACCAAAACTTCATATCGGGATATTTATGATGAAACTCCATGGCTCTCGTTAGAAAGGCCCCTGTATGCCTTGTCTCCATGTTAAGTATCCCAATGTTTTCATCTATCGCCTGCTCGCTCGGCCTTTTAGTGGCCCGCTCAACTAGCTTCCTATCCTCTGGGTCCTCTCTCGATAATAGGGGACCACTAGTGAGCACCTCGACCTCGTCCCGAACCTCCTTCAAATCTAGTATCTTACATGACCAGAAGACCCTCCGAGCAACGTAATTACAAGGACCCCAGGGATGAGTATTCCTCACCCATGCCTTCCCCCTATGCCTTAGCCGCTCGTACACTTCCTTCATTCCGCTTCGCTTTGAAAACTTGAGGTCATATGCTGTTGCCAACATTGTTGCTATGTGCTTCAATCCCTTCTGCCATAGGACCTCGAACTCGTCCACACCGAATGCTTCATTTAGGATGTATGCAGGATGCTCAGGCAATGTTTTTGAGAACGTTTCGCTGTGCTGAGAAAGATGCTGTTTCACTGTTATGATCTTTTCCAGCTTCCTTTATTACCGTTTAAAAACAGTAGTTCTGGTAATAGTTTCGATTTTTGTCGAAAGCTTTATAAATAAAGCATATTTGAAATAGAAACATGAAAAAGGAGCGCGTTTACAGGGAAATCCTATATGGTGTGTTTGAAGGAAAAACCAGGGTTTTCAAGCAGCTTGAGCTCAGCAGGGTCTGTAAACTGTCTCTGAGCACTGTAAACTATACTCTAAGACCGTTGGAACGGATGAATGCTGTGGAGAAAAAGAGGTTTGGCTTTACTGTGCTGGATCCGATGAAGATTCTGCTGTATTGGGCGTCAGTCAGAAGGTTGGAGAAAGAGATTGTTTATCAAACTTATGTTGAGGAGCCTGTTGAGAAAATCGAAAGCGAGGTTCCTGCGAACTCTGTTTTCACCGCGTACTCAGCTTTCAAGTTCAGATTTAAAAAAATCCCGTCTGAGTATAGCGAGGTTGTTGTCTATGGTTTAGCACGGGATTTTGAAAGGAGATTTGGAAAGGAAAGCACACGGTTAAAGCCGAACCTGATAGTTTTAAACCTTGACGAGCATCTGTCAAGGTTCAAGATTGCTCCGATTGCTCAAATCTTCGTCGACCTGTGGAACCTGAGATCCTGGTATGCTAGGGATTTCCTTAGGGAAATGGAGAGGATTATAGATGGAGTTCTGGAACGAGATAGCAATAGATAGAAGCTTCAGAATACTTCAGGAGCTGAGGAGGCAAATCGATTTCGTTTTAATAGGCGGGTGGGCTGTCTACTTTCTGACGAAAGCTATAAAATCAAAGGATATAGACATTATAATTGATTTCAAGGATTTAACCAGGCTTAAGACGAGCATTGGAGTTCGAAAGAATGATTCTCTGAAAAAATACGAGGCTGAGATAGAGGGAGTATCTATAGACATTTATGTTCCATACTATTCGGAGTTCACTATTCCGCCTGAGGAAATCCTTAAAAATACTGTCAGGATTGAAAATTTTAGGATTCCTAAGCCTGAGATACTGCTCATATTGAAGCAGCAGGCTGAACTGCAAAGAAGAAACAGCATAAAGGGGCAGAAAGACAGAGTAGACATAATCTGCCTAGCTAAAAGCGGTAGGGTGAATTGGAAACATTACAAGCAGTTGGTTAGAAAGTTTGGAGTTGAGGAGTATGAAATAAGGCTGTTGGAAATCATAAGGTCTGCGAGGATTGAATTCGAGTACCTGGGAATAAAAAACCTTAGGGAAGTCAGAAAGATTAAGGATGAGATTATAGAGGAAATCGGTCCTTAGAATCAAGGACTTGCCAGAAAGCCCTTGAATCAGGATAAGATTTACCTAGAATCGTTAGAAGATAATAGGCGTCTTAAGAGATCAGAATTGCGTGCTAGGGCTCCTATGGGACATGACGTTTACTCTTAAGGAATCTATGCAGGCAGTAGCTACTTGTAAGAAAGATTGCACCGACTGCTAATACTGTATATGTTCTCCACCACCAGTCGAAGATCGAAGCGAGGGGTAAACTGCAGGAGGTAAAAGCACCATCATTAGTATGCTCTTGTGAAGATCATTGAGTTTCAATATACCTAATCCTCCCATGATTCCAATGGATGAAACGCAGAATATTGATAAAGTTACTACGAAATCGAAAAATTTTCGTTCTATTAAGTCAAGATACATCGCTGGGACAGAAAGTACACACCACAACAATACCACGATAATTATCTTCTTCAACTAGTCTCGCCTGCGCGCTACCGATATATGCAGATACGAACCCTTGGTTTTGATTTGACCCACAGTTTCTGCACCCATACCTAGAATGTGAACCGAATCCGTTAAGAAGAATCTGGCTAGAAGGAAGCTGAAAACCAAGAATGCTGAGAGCCTAATCTTACACTCCTCTATATTCCACATTTCAAATAAATATAGCGTGCACCGGTATTTATTTTTTTAATGCGCATATAATTAAACGCCTTAAGTAGTCATCTCATCATACTCGTTCCAATTTTCCGTGAACAGCCTGTTCTAAATATTCGAACAGAGTGTTCCAAAACCTAGAATAATTAGGCCGTGGAGCTGACTATAGATGTGTGAATCCGAATGGCAAGAAGCAGTTTAACAAGGGGGTTGGTCACAGCCCTTTCATTAATTCTAATTGTTTCAACCTTCTTAGCAGCTTTCATCATGCAGATAAACGAGGAGAATAGTGTTAGAAGTTTAAAGAGCTTCAACTCCTGTGAGGAGATCAGCAGCTTCGTTAAGGCTAGGGCTGGCGCTATTCTTTATACTAACCGCTTGTCTTACCGTCTTGCGATTCCCCTTCTGGCAGATAGCGCGTTCGGGGTTCCCAAGGGTACCCTTGAATATTCTACTGCTAACATTCAGGTTTCCGGCGTGGATGAGGCGGATACGGTTAAGACGGATGGCAAATACATCTACGTGATTTCTGGAAACACTGTTTCCATAATTGAAGCCTACCCTCCTGAGAACATGAAGAAGGCCTCCAAGATTAGTGTAGATGGATACTCTATAGGATTGTTTGTGAACAATGGTAGACTTGCAGTAATAATGTATGAGGACTTCCCGCTGAAGGATGATTGCTGCTGGTCCTGGGGTACCTCATTGGTTATTTACGATATTTCTGACGTTCAGAATCCTAGGCTCGTTAGGAAAATCTCTGCCGAAGGCAGATATGTCAGCTCAAGGATGATTGGAAATTATGTTTACATAGTTACGAGCAAGCCAGCAGTCAGGCTCCTCGAAAAAGATGTTGAAGTCTTATTCCCCAGGATTGTTTTAAACAGCGTCATCGTCAACATTCCTCCGGATAAAATATTTTACTCGAACAGAACCGAAGCTCCTGAGAGCTACACGATCATAATTGCGGCAGATCTTTTCGCTGAAGAAGGAGGATTAGAGTCTAAGGCAGTTTTAACTGGCTACGCTGCCTGCATGTATGTTTCCTTAAGCAACATATATGTCGCGGTGCCCATGTGGATTTACGGCGGAGGAGAATCCACGGAGATACACAGGATTAGGGTTAACGGTCTCGATGGAGTGTGAGGCGAGTGGCGAGGTTCCAGGCAGGGTTTTAAACCAGTTTTCAATGGATGAGTATCAAGGCTATTTCAGAATAGCCACAACCACCGGCTACGTTGCAAGGTTTCTCAGCGAGGCTACTAGTGCTAACCATGTTTACGTATTGGATTCTAAGACCCTAGAAATCAAGGGAAAGCTTGAAAAGCTTGCTCCCGGCGAGGAAATATACTCAGCCAGATTCATGGGTACAAGGTGCTACCTTGTCACTTTCAAGAAGGTTGACCCGCTTTTCACAATAGACCTAAGCAATCCTGCTGAGCCAAGGGTCTTAGGCAAGCTTAAGATACCCGGCTACTCAGACTATCTCCACCCGTATGATGATAACTATCTCATAGGCATAGGCAAAGAAACGGTTGAGGCTGAGGAGGGAGACTTCGCATGGTACCAGGGCTTGAAAATATCTTTATTCGACGTTTCAAACGTCACAAGCCCCAAGGAGGTTGGGAAAATCATCGTTGGCGACAGGGGGACGGATTCACCTGCCCTATGGGACCATCACGCGCTTCTCTTCGACAAGAAGAGGAATCTACTCGTAATACCGGTTCTTGAGGCAAAGATTTTCCGCGAAAAATACTCAAGCAGCATACCGCCAAACACTTACGGCGAATACGTTTTTCAAGGAGCATACGTATTCAGGGTTTCACCGGAGGAGGGGATTACGCTTAGAGGCAGAATAACGCATTTAGAAGACCAAGAGGGGCTTGATAAAAGCGGGTACTACTTCAGCTCGAAGTGCACAGTGACAAGAAGCCTATACGTAGGTGATGTGATTTTCACAGTTTCCAGCGGAAAAATCAAGGCGAACAGCCTGGCAGACCTTTCAGAAATATCTGAGGTCGAGCTGGACTAACCCGGCTTTTTTCTCCGATGTTCAAAGAGCTCATTTAAGCCCCAGTATCTCGTTTTCAAGCCTCTCCGCATACTCTTTGTCTGCGAAGGCTTTGAGGCGCTTCACGCTAGTGTCATAGGCGTCTATAACCTCCTCCTCTAATGTTTCAGAATATCTCGCCTCAGGGTCTATCTCGCCAAGCATCTGGATGAGAAGCCTCCTCTCCTCCTCCGGCATTATTCTCCTATCCGTCATGGCGGCAGCCCTGGCATGAATCCCCTCGTCCAAGAGGTGTTTCAGGGCTTTGAAGGGAAGCTCCTAGAATTTTCCTTGGGCGCCCGTCCTCATCGTGAAACCCTCCGGCGTAGCAGCCTTGAACGAGACCCTGATGTAGAGCTTACTCCTAAAATCCACAAGCCTCTTAACATGTCTCGCATCAAACCCCAAGATTACGCCGTTTGTCTCTAAGATGAAGAGAGGATATTTTGAAGTCTTAACATGCTCCAGAACCTTAAGCAGGTGCTCCATTCCTATTGTCGGCTCACACCCAGAGATGCGGAGCTTGTCAACCTTGGGCAACACTCTTCTCCAATATTTGGGGTAGGATACCCCTTCTTCAGCGGCCTTGAAGAGCCGCCTAGCAGCTTACTTGGGAGAATAGTATTCACCGAACCTCTCTGGGAAATCTCTCGACCAGTTTGACCAGCAGTAGATACATCTTAGACAGCAGCCGACAGCGTAGCCAGTGGCAATACCTCTGTAGACGGGTACAGAGTAGAAGCCCGTGTACCTTCTCTCCAAGCCCTCTGACCCAAGCCTAGTCACGATCCGCTCCGTCTCTTCAGCAAGCCTGAGGGGATCGAAGGGCTTGAAGCCTGAAGCCAGAAACCTTTGATACTTCTCCAAGTTCTACCTGGTTATAGGTAGTAGTAACTAATAAATGAAGAGTTGTTGTGCTTGACTAAAAACTACTCTGCTTCTGGCTATTTCTTTAGCTTCTCGCCGTCTCAGTATAGAACGCATTCGGAACAACCTAATCCAGCTGTTAAGCATTGATGCGAAAAATGGACCGGGAGGGACTCGAACCCCTGAATTAACAGCCAATCTAATCCAAAACCGTAAATTTCTACTTCGCCCAGTTTAGGCTTGCTGGTATCTCGCTAGAAATATCTGCTTAAATCCTAAAAATAAAGGAATAATCGTATTGAAAAAGGGGAAATGTAAAGCTAACTGTGAAAAATGTCCTTATTTCAAGAGGCCGTGCGTTGGCTGCGTGATCGAGACTTGCTTGGTGGATAAGTGCATTAAGGGTACCTCTTATACCGGCATAACGCATCCCAAAAGTTTCTGCAGGCTTAGGCCGTATTGCCCGATGGGAGGTAAGGATAGGCCTTCCCGGATGCTGATTCCATCTCTAGGAAGAAAGCAAATAACAAGGGTAAGGTTCTCCAAGTTTATACCTGAGATAGATATTACTGATCAAAGGTCCTGGGTTTGGAAGGATGGTTTTCAAGTATCAGCGGTTTTCGTGCCTCTCTGGCAACTGTTTGCAAACGAAAGCATACTGTCCCAGGCTTTGAATAAGGGACTCCACGATTACCTCGGGTTCGACGGCAAAATACTACTCTCCACAGTTATGCCTGATGAGCTTATCGATAAGCTTGGAACCGAGGATTATATCAGGCTGATTGAAAACCTAAGGCCAGACGCCACCATGGTTCCTGACAACTATACCTACACTGACGTTCCACTCTACCAATCTTGGTCCCAGACAATAAGGCTCGTTTCTCTGGCGAATAACTTCCTAAAGCTTGATATTCCTTTGATAGGTCTGGTTAAGGGTGCTAACCTTCGCCAGATGGATTGGGCCGTCAGGAAGCAGGTTGAAATGGGGTTTGTTTCCTTCGCGATGCCAGCGAGGGAGCTTTTCGAAGAGGAGATGCTGGATTACTTTTTACCGCTGGTCACACTGGCCCTAAAGAGAGGTTTGAGAAATGATTTCGAGCTTCTCCTCTACGGCGTCGGCGTTAAGCTCTGGAGGTACAAGGATATCAGTTTAAGCAACCTCTCATGGTTTCTGAGGGCGAAGCATGGGGAATACTATTGGGACGGATTATTCTATGATCTTAGGGATCCGGTGATCAGATTTGAGGAGTGTTACTGTGAGGCATGCAGAGGGATGATGCCCCAAGACATCATCGACCTCTGGTTAGAGGATAAGGAGCGTGCGGTGAAGATACTGGCTTTCCACAATCTTCTTGACCTGAGCCGATGGCAGCGGAGAAGATAGGAAAATGGGCGGAGGCTCAGCCATAAGGCAGCACCAGAGAAGGTTCCTTCAGGGAGAACCTGAAGAAACAGGTAGGAAGGAGGAATGCGTAGAAGCCTACTGGACGGTTAAAACATTCGGAGAATACGAGATGCGTGAAACGAAGGATAGCGAGTATGAACTTTTTAAAGAGGGCATCGCCATCGGCACGTTCACAGAGGCGCATGTCGAAGAGGAAAGAATCCTGTTCCCTTTAAGCCGCGGGATGCTGCTTGAAGTATCAGAAGGAGGAGTCAGAGAAATAGCCACTCCGGAGAAGGCAATACTTATGGGAATGATAGCCTCTGACGGAAGTAACACCTTCCGTCGGGAAAAGCGTCCAGAAGGCGGGTACCGCACCGAATATTCGATCAGATTCTATTCAGAAAACAAAGAGCTCATAAGGATCTTTGGCGAAGTGTCTGAGAAGACATATGGTTTGACTCCACACCACTATGCTAGGAAGAGAAACGGCTTAATCACCGCAACAATATATAGCAAGAGGGTCTTTTATGACCTTCTGGATATTAATTTGAAACTAGGACCTTACAAATTCCATGTACCGGTAGAACACCTCGACAATGAGGGAAAGAAGGCTTTTCTAAAAGGCTTTTTCTCAGGAGACGGAAATGTTTCTGTATCTGGAGGCAGGATCATGATACGATTTTACTCGACATGTAGAAGTGGAATAGAAGAATTACATCAAATTTTTAAGGATCTGGGTTTTCATCCTAATGAAATTATGAAAGAGGAAGAATCTAGAGGTAGAACAACGTATAACTTTACAATTCCAACTGAAGAACACATAAAGTTCATAGATGAGATAGGAAGTTATAAGCCAAAACATATACTTATTTTTGAAGAATACAAGAGGAGATTGGAGGATCGTGAGAAAGAATGAAAGAAGCCATGATCTGGGGATGGGGAGACGAGCCTGAGCTAGCCGGAAAAAACGCTGAAAGATATATAAGCAAAAGGTGGAAAGCTACAATGACAGAATGCTCTATTACAATTACCGGTAGAATCATTGAAGAAGATGTGCTTTTCAGAATCACCGCATATATAAGTGGTAAGCCTAAGGGTGTAAAGAATCTGGTAGATAATATGTTTGATGCAAGTTTAACCGGAAAGGGAAAAGTATATTCCATCACGGTTGGCTTCTATGACTATGTGGCCTCCGATGAGGAGAAGTATAGAGATAGTTTGCTTAGTGTCAAGGAATCCTGTAAAAATCGAATACAAACCCTTATGCAAAGGTTTAAGGAGCATCCCCGAGTTAAGGCATTGCTTGTAAAAGAGAATTCGCTTGTGGTAATTCCAGTGACAACTTTGCTCTGCGAATTGGAATCAGAGCAAGCCGATAAAGTAATCGTTAAAGCTGGTAATTATAATTTAGAAGATATTCTGAAGATACTCCATCTTCTCACTGATAAGTTGATTGAACGCAAGGTTGCTACGAGGATCCTCGGATATAGCCTAAGGGACGACATGGAAAAGTTGGAAATAGACGATCTGTATGCTGAGAAAGGAAAAGTATACCTGTGGCTTGGACATCCAGCTGATAAGCATTGATGCGAAAAATGGACCGGGAGGGACTCGAACCCTCGCCCTCTCGCTCGCGAAGCGAGCGTTCTACCTCTGAACTACCGGCCCTTATCGGAGTTACGCGGCTCGCCTTTTTATACTTTAATGCTTTCTTCCGCCTTTTAAAGCCCTTCGAAAAACGTTTATCAGAGTGTTTCTTCTCCAGACTTAGGTAAAAAGGGAAAGGATCTGGAGGATGGGCAGTAGAATATTCTTGCTAAATTATGGATGCGCGGTTAACAGGGCTGAGGGTGAGGCGATGGCTGGTGTCCTCGCCAGCAGGGGCTTCACCCTAGTGGATAGTGAGAATGACGCCGACCTGGTTCTAGTCAACACTTGCGGGGTTAAGACTCCTACGGAGAACAAGATTCTCCACAGGTTGAAAACCATACGTAGGGACAAGAAGATCGTGGTTGCCGGTTGCCTGCCTAAGATTACTGGAGTTAACAGGATTCTTGAAATCGGGAATGTGAAGGGGGTTATTGGGCCCGCTGCAGGAGAAGTGGTTCTTAAGGCCGTTCAAGCAGTTTTAAACGGCGGCAGATACATTGAGCTTGAGGAGGAAGGCTTTAACAATCTTCTTCCTTGCTTGAGGGAGAATCCTGTTATCAGGAAGATCGTGATCTCTCAAGGATGCGTGGGGGCCTGCAGCTATTGTGCAACGAGGTTTGCGAGAGGGAGGCTTCGCAGCTACAGTATTGAAGAAATCGTCTCTGCAATAGGGAGAAGCGTTGAAGAGGGTGTTAGAGAAGTTTGGCTTTCCTCTCAAGACAATTCCGTTTACGGCGTGGATAATGGAAGCAGCATCGTTAAGCTCCTTGAGAAAGTAGCCAACCTGGAGGGCTTGTTCCTCGTTAGGATAGGCATGATGAATCCGAGAGGTGTTTTGAAGCATCTCGAAGGCATTGTTGAAGCCCTTAGGAGTAAAAGGTTCTTCAAGTTTATTCATATACCTTTGCAGAGCGGTAGCAACAGGGTTCTTGAAGACATGAACCGGGGCCACTCCGTTGAAGACTTCGTGAGGATTATCCTAAGGCTAAGGAGGGAGATACCTAGGATATCTGTCGAGACGGATCTGATAGTCGGTTATCCGACTGAAAGCTGGGAGGATTTCGAGAAAACCCTCGACACCGTAAGAATTGTTGAGCCTGATTTCCTTAATATTTCAAAGTTTTACGTTAGGCCGGGGACCCCGGCGTCGAGGCTGTCGAAGCTGCCGACGAATATTGTTGCGGAGAGAAGCAGGCTGCTCTCTAGGCTTGCGCTGGAGGTTAAGGAGAAGCGTTCCGCCTCCTGGGTTGGCTGGGAGGGCTTGGCTCTGGTTGATGAGAAGGGGGTGGTTCAGGGAAGCGTCATAGCTAGAAACATGTTTTACAAGCCGATAGTCCTCAGGCAGAACGTTAGAATCGGGAGCTTCATACGTGTGCGCGTGACTTCCCATAAGCCGAATTTCCTAGTTGGGGAAGTGGTCGATAAGGATCTGGATGAGGCGGAGGCCGTTAGGCTCCTTGAAGAGGAGAATCGAGCTTCAGTAAGCCTTGCCTAAGCTATGTTTTCCAAGACGATAAGTATTCCTTCTGCTCATCCGTCAACTCGTCTATCTCAACGCCCATTGTTCTGAGCTTAGTCGAGGCGACCAGCATGTCTATCTCCTCTGGGACAGGATAAATTCCAGCAGGGAGCTCCCTATGCTTCACCAAGTATTCTGAGACGAGCGCCTGGTTGGAGAAGCTCATGTCCATCACATCTGGAGGATGACCCTCAGCCAGAACTAGGTTGACGACCCTACCCTTGGCCAGTAGGTAGACCCTTTTCCCATTAGTAAGGACGATTTCCTCGACGAAGGGCTTAACCTCCTTAACGCTTCTCGCCTCCCTATAGAGGGTTGCAACATCGATTTCAACATCGAAATGTCCAACGTTTGCAAGTATTGCACCGTCCTTCATCATGATTATAGCCTCGTAGGGTATTGCTTTCACGTTGCCCGTACCTGTTATGAAGACGTCTCCGACTTTAGCAGCCTCTCTAATGGGCATTACAGTGAACCCGTCCATAACAGCCTCAAGAGCCCTTACTGGAGACACTTCCGTAACTATCACTGAGGCCCCTAGGCCCCTGGCTCTGTTCGCCACGCCTTTTCCAACCAGCCCGTAGCCGCATACGACTACTCTTTTACCCGCGAAAAGTATGGAAGTTGCTCTTATGATCCCATCCAAGCTGGACTGCCCTGTTCCATAACGATTGTCGAAGAGCTTCTTAGACTGAGCCTCGTTAACAAAGAAGACTGGAATCTTCAGCCTGCCGGCTTTCTCAAGCGCCTTTATCCTTATGACCCCCGTAGTAGTCTCCTCGAGAGCCCCGTAAACCCTGTTTTTCAACGTGATGCTCTTCTCGTGTGCTCTGATTATTGAGTCAGCACCATCATCTATGAGTATGGAGGGGGAATGAGAGTGAGCCCAGTCGATCGCCTCGAAATACTCGTTCATGCTCATACCCCTCCAGGCCCTGACTTCAACACCCTTGGACTTTAAGGCTTCAGCCACATCGTCGTCTGTTGAAAGAGGGTTTGCAGGCGTAAGGTAGATTTTAGCGCCGCCGTCTCTTAAAGTCTCAACCAGGTTCGCCGTCTCCTTCGTGACGTGCAGCGTTACTGAGAAGACGACGCTTTCAAACGGCCTTTCCATAGCGAACCGTTCTCTAACCTTGCTTAGAACTGGCATTAGCCTCCTGGCCCAGTATATCTTCTTAATTCCGAGCTCGATGTTTCCAGCCAACTCTTTAAACCATCCTCAAGCCTTTTTAAAAGGCTTCCCCTAAGTGAACGGTTCTCTGCCGAAGAACCTACGGTAGAGGTCCGCGAGCTCGCTGACGCTTAACATCCCCTCCTGCACACCATCAACCCTCCATATCGAGAAAGCCTCTAAAAGACCTATTCTGCAGGATTCTTCCAGAGACAACTCTTTTTGCAGACCAATCAGGATGCCTGCGGCAATGCCATCGCAACAGCCGATGGAGCTGCCTGTTTTCTCAGGCGGCACAGGACCTACTCTGGAGCAACTGCCATCTCTATGGTGGATCTCGATCAGTCCCGTCATCTTATCCTCTAAGACTACCGCCTCAGGATATTCAGACCCGAGCGTGAAGACCTCCTCTATGCTCTTAAGCCTAAGAAGATCAACCGTCTGCTTAATCTCGTTGTGGTTACCAAGAATTATCTTTGAGTTTGGAACCATGATTTCAACATAGTCCTCAGTAACACCGTAGGACGCAATGTCCACAACCACATCTATGCTTCTTCTCCTAGCCGCCAGGATGGAGCTTTTCATGAACTGGGTTTCAGATGATGTGACGAAAAGGATGCTTGCTGATTCAAATTCCGATTCAGGCACCGGCCGGAATTTTTCAACACCGCTTGCGCCTTCGACATCGTCTATTATGAAGAACTCGTTGTTCTCCACGTCTTTCACGCAGGTTATGGTTGAGGTTGTCTTATCCATGACGATCCATACGCCTGAGTTCAGAACATCCTTGCTTAGGAAGCTGGTTCTACTGCTGTCTTCAACAACGGCTGTTCGCATCCCGACGTTGTTATTCGCCAAATGACTGTAATACCCTCCGTCGAAAAACCCGGGATAAGGATGGTCATAGTCTCTGCCGAAGGTTGTGATCAGCCTTACTCTGCCACCTAGACGTGCAACGCCATAGGCTACGTGTGGAGCTCTCCCCCCGTAACTATATGTCACGGGAGTCAGGCTGTTGACCTCCAACAAGCTGTAAACCTTGTTCCTATCCCATTCTGGTCCCAGAAGCTCGCTTATCCTGGAGACTGGAATAGTCTTTTTCAGAAAAGGGTGAAAAACCTTGGGAAGGCTGTAGAAGGAGCGTATTTTAAAATGTTCATCCTTGCCGGAGCTTCCTACAACAATTATGCTACTCATACAGGATCAAGACACTTAAGAGAAAGCATTATTAAAGAGTTTCTACCTTCTGCTTTTCAGGAAAGTGAAGGAAAAAGGTAGTGAGGATAAATACTTAGAATGGCTAGAAAGGGGGCTTAGTAAGGTTCCTAAGACGGAGAGTCGGGACAGGCTGAATGTTCCCAGTGTTGAATGCATAAGCGAGAAGAACAAGACTATAGTCCAAAACCTTAACCAGATAGCGGGCCTGCTTAACAGGGATGTGAAACACCTGTTAAAATACATGACTTTAAGACTCGCAGCACCCTACTCGGAAATCGGCGAGGGACACTATGTTTTCAAGGGCAGGATTCTCCCCAAGCAGCTGGACACTGTGATAGCCGACTACATAAAGGCGTATGTGGAATGCCCTGTTTGTAAAAGGCCGGATACAAAGCTTAGCAGGGAGAAGAGGGGCATTGTTCAACTCGTATGCTTAAGCTGCGGCGCTGTTTCGCCGGTTAAAAGCCTTTAAAAATGAACGGAGAATTCTACATGAAGGAGCATTCGGTTGGCTCAACCAAGATAATAGGGGCGTGCGATAGGGAGCTTCTAGGGAAAACAATTAAGGATGAAACAGGGTTGGAGGTAAACGTGGCTGAAAAGTTTTACGGAGGCAGGCTTGTAGACGGGCAGGAGCTTTTAAGAAGCATTCGGGATGCTTCTTCTGTGAACCTTGTGGGAAACAGGGTTGTGAAAACGGTTTTAGAAAGTGGTTTAGGCAAGGTGGATAACGCTAGGAAAATAGGTGGGGTAATGTTCATGATGATAATTCGCATCTAGCTTTTACTCAGCTTAAGCATATAGTTTATTAGGAGGGGGGACCGGGGCTTAGTAGGGCTTGGGAAAGAGAAAGGTATACAGTGAGAGAGATATTTCCGAAACCTTAGTGACGCCTGGAGAGGGGCAACTATTCGGAAGGGTAGAGGGCCTTTCAGGCTCCAACTGGGCTGTGGTTCTCTGCTCTGACGGTAGAACCAGGCAGTGCAGGCTTAGGGGGAAGCTCAGGAGAAAAATATGGATTAAGCTGAACGATATTGTTCTGGTTGAGCCGTGGCCTTTTCAACCTGATCGAGGAGAAATTTTACACAGGTATACTATTGGTCAAATAGACTACCTGGTTAAAAATGGGCTTCTCAGCAAGGAGCTTGTTAAGGAAGCATGGGAGCAGGCTAGCGGGGCCAGTAGTTAAAAGAATGAGGGGTTACACGTGTTTCAGGCAGTTGCATAAAAAATGAGGCGTGAAAAAGTCTTCAACACCTTGGAGCTTAGGGAGAAGATCATAGAGAAGCTTCAGAGGATGAAGGTTAAGAGAAGCGAGGACTTTCAGGTTTTGAGCGAGGTTTTCAACGTCGAGGTTTTAATGCAGCTTTACGACCTGCTGAGGAAAGGGCTTTTGAAAGAGTTTAACGGCGAGATATCTTCAGGCAAAGAGTCGAAGGTATTTCATGCCATTGCGAAAGGTAATGTTGAGGTTGCGGTTAAAATCTACTTAATAGTCAACACGGAGATAAGGCGCATGATGCTGAAATATATTATTGGTGACAAACGGTTTGAAAGAGTGAAGAGCGATAGCCGGTCGCTTGTTTATACTTGGGCGAGAAAGGAATACGCTAATTTAAGCACTATGCATGAGGTTGGGCTTCCCGTGCCGAAACCAATACTTGTTCAGAAAAACATTTTAGTGATGAGCTTCATAGGTAAGAATGGCCAGAGAGCTCCTCTTTTGAAGGAGCTTCACGAGCTTAAGAATCCTCGTGAAACCTACATGGAGATAATCGACTTCATAGTTAAGAGTCGTGACGAAGCCCATCTAATCCACGCAGACTTAAGCGAGTATAACGTTATGATTTGGGACGGGAAGCCTTTCATCATAGATTTGTCTCAAGCCGTCCCAGTTACGCACCCCTTGGCAGGGGAATTTTTAAGAAGGGATGTTGAGAACATAAACAGGTTCTTCATGAAAAAAGGATGGGTCAGCGAGACAATACCCGTGGAGGAGGTTGTCGGCGATTGGCTAACGTACTCTTCCTAAACATCCCTCAGGAAAGAGTAGGGGTTTTAATCGGAAAGAACGGTGAAATAAAGAGGAAGATAGAGGAGGAAACCAAGGTTAAGATTCAGGTTCAACAGGATGGAACTATTAGGGTCGAGTATGATGCCGGAGACCCTGAAGCATACTTCAGAGTAAGAAGGATCGCTGATGCGATATCAAGCGGGTTCTCCGGCGAGGATTCTTTAAGGCTTCTGGACGATAAACTCGTCTTAAAGATAATCGACTTGAGGGATTTCGCCGGCGATTCCCCCTCACGGATAAAAACAATAAAGGGCAGAATAATAGGGAAAGACGGGAAAGTTTGGAAGAAGATCGAAAAGCTTTCTGGTGCTAAACTTGCCCTACACAATTATACTCTTGGAATAATTGGAGAGGAGGAGAGCTGTGACATAGCTTTCAAGACGATTCTAAAGATATTGAGGGGAGCTCAATTTAGCACCGCGTTTAAATATTTGGAGCGTCAAAGAAAGTCGTTGGAAAAGGGGATCTGGATGAGTAGAGAGGAGAAAGCTGGAGATGAGTTCTGAAGAGAAATTTAAAGAGATCAGCCCTGCAGACTTCTTCTACAGAAATAGGGACATCGCGGGTTTTTCAAACCCTGTTAGGGCACTGTACACGGCTGTCAGAGAGCTCGTCGAAAACTCTCTAGACGCTTGCGAAACAAGGGGCATACTTCCGGACATAATACTTTTTCTAACCATTGAAGGCCAGGCGGATAGTGAGAGAAACATTGTGAGAATAAGGATTGCCGACAACGGTGGAGGCATTCCGCCTGAACACATTCCTAACGCCTTTGGGAAAATACTTTTCGGTTCAAAGTACACGCTGATACAATCCAGAGGAACTTTTGGGCTAGGCGGGAAAATGGCGTACCTATATGGTCAGATAACGACGAATAATCCTCTCGAGATCACCGTTGGCTATCGTAAAAGAATCTACTTTTTCAAGATAATGATAGACATTAAGAAGAACGCGCCCATAGTTTTAGAGAGGGAGGAGAAGAGTAATCCTAAGAAGTGGAACGGCACTATTGTAAGCTTCACTCTAGAGGGAGACTACTTCAGAGCCTTTCCGAAAATACTTGAGTATATCAAGCTCAGCGCGCTTGTCGCACCATATGCGAACATCACGCTGGTCGACGCCTATGGGAGATTAATCAGGTTTTCCAGGAGCACTGGTCAAATGCCCAATCCCCCCAAGGAAACCTTACCGCATCCTCATGGCGTTGACGTTGAAATGGTTAAGAGGCTTGTCGAGGAGAACCGTAAGAGGTCACTCATCTCGTTTCTAACTAGAAGCTTTCACAGGGTTGGAAAGGAAACGGCTAGCAGAATACTGGAGCAGCTGAACCTCTCGCCTAACACGGTTGTCGGAGAGCTAGGTTTAGACGAGATTGTGAGACTTACTCAGGCTTTGAAGAATTACAATGGCTTTCTCCCGCCGGACGCGAGTATCCTCTCCCCGATAGGCGAGACGCTTTTGAAAGAAGGGATTAAGAAGGAGCTTGAACCCGAGGTGCTCGCGGTTGAGAGCAGAAAGCCGCAAGCATATTCAGGACACCCATTTATAGTGGAGGTTGGAATAGCTTACGGCGGGAAGATAACTCCACCTGAAGACGGCAACGCGATAATCTACAGGTATGCTAACAGGATCCCTCTCCTGTACGACGAGGCTAATGATGTCTCCTACAAGGTTGTGAATAAGCTGATGAACTGGAAACGTTACAGGATGGACCCTAGGACAGACCCTGTTAGAATCATAGTGCATATATGTTCGACGAAAATACCCTATAAAACGGTTGGAAAAGAGTATGTGGCGGATAGGCCTGAGATAGAGAGGGAGATTTTAAACGGGCTTAGGAATGTCAGCAGGGAGATCTCGTTCTATCTTTCGAGAAAGAAAAGCATGGAGAGGGAGAAGAGAAGGCTTGACGTCTACCGTAAGTATTTGCCTCTGATAATCAGGTTCGCGGAGGAAGCTGCAGGCGGAAGAGTAAAGGTTAGGGAGTCGAGTGTTAAGGCGCTTTTAAGCCTAATGGACAAGTATCAGGTTCTCCATGAAGAAACAACTTAAAAGAAATGCTGCAGCATCCTGCTATGGGTAGTTAAATAGGGTTACAGCATTTTATGAAGGGGACGGGGCATGAGAATATTAAGTCTTGCGGAGAGGCTGATCATCCCGCTTGTAGGAGAAGAAGAACAGGCCGCGAGCTCCGAGTGGTTTACGAAGCTGATTGAAAGCATTGTGAACGCGGTTGAGAAAACAGTCTCAGCATTCTCGCAAATGGTGCTGCAAGCATCCCTCCGGATCTTGTCTATGATCTATGCTCCAATGGCTGTGATTGGAGTCATACTTTACGTAACAAAGGTGAACAAGTATCTTGGAAGAGACTTAATATTTGGAGCATTATTACTCGCATTCTTCAGCGAATTCGTGCTTCCAGTGCTCCTCTAGCAAAACCTTAAATCATGCTTTAAAACATTTCCGGAGGGAAATGGAGAACGCGTTTAAAATAAAAAGGGTTCAAGGCAGGGAGATAATAGACTCCAGAGGGAATCCTACTGTTGAAGCAGTCGTCGAGCTGCAGGGAGGAGCCGTAGGTCGGGCAAGCGTTCCCTCGGGTGCCTCCACAGGGAAGTATGAGGCGGTTGAACTAAGGGATGGGGATGGAAAAAGATTCCATGGTTTAGGAGTTTTAAAGGCGGTTAGGAACATTAATGAAACGATCGGTCCAGCGTTGACCGGTTTAGACGCTAGGCGTCAAAGCGAAGTCGACAAGAGGATGCTTGAATTAGACGGTACTCCGAACAAGTCTAGGCTTGGGGCGAACGCGATCCTGGCTGTCTCTCTCGGCAACGCCATAGCTGCCTCAAACGCCAGCGAAATAGAGCTTTACGAGTATTTGGGAGGAGGAAAAGGCGTCACGCTTCCCGTCCCCCTTATGAACGTTATAAACGGGGGGAAGCATGCGGGAAACAATCTTTCTATACAGGAGTTCATGATAATACCTGCAGGGTTTAACGACTTCCCTAGCGCTTTAAGAGCCGGTGTTGAGGTTTACTACACGCTTAGAAGTGTGATAGTAAAGAAATATGGAAGGCCCTCGATTAACGTTGGAGACGAAGGAGGCTTTGCGCCGCCTCTTAACCGCAGCGACCAGGCTTTGGAACTGTTATTAACCGCAATCGAGGAAACAGGATATTCTTCTTCGCAAGTATTGCTTGGAATAGACGCGGCATCATCCTCGTTCTACGATCCTTCTTCAAACAAGTATAGGATAGACGGCAGAGAACTATCGAGCGGTGAGCTTCTAGAATACTATGATGGACTGGTTTCAACTTTCGGGCTGAAATCGATAGAGGACCCGTTTGAGGAGAACGATTTCGAATCTTTCGCCGAGATAACTAGGAGAATGGGTTCTCGAGTACAGATAGTCGGAGACGATATTTTCGTTACGAACAAGGAGAGGCTTCTCCAAGGGATAAGGAAAGGCGCTGCAAACGCGCTTCTCTTTAAGCTTAACCAATGCGGATCTCTAACCGAATCCTTAGAGACTTTCAACACGGCTGTTGAAAACAATTACAGGGTTGTTGTAAGCCACAGGTCTGGAGAAACTGAAGACACCTATATTTCCGATGTTGCTGTTGCCTTCAACGCTGGACAGATAAAAACAGGTGCCCCATGCAGAGGGGAGAGAACCGCGAAGTACAATAGGCTGCTCAGGATATGTGAAGAACTAGGGTCTAGAGCAAAGTATAAGGGACAAGAGGTTTTCAGCTTCTAGGAACCGCTAGGGTCAATTTTTTACTGCTAGAGGCTGTAAAAGCTTCATTTCCTCTTCCTGAAGAATAGAAGGCCATCCTTTTCGCATACGTATTCAAAGCCTGTTTCAAGCAGTTTTTGTATCTCCTGCGGATCTTTAGCCACTTTAACCGTAAACTCGTCGCTGTTTTCTCCGAATAATGCTTTCTCAACCTGGACATATGTCATGGTGTTTTGAATGTTCCTATGCCCTAGAAGCTCTTTCACGTGCATTATGTCCCTCGTCTTATGGTATTCCATGGTTCCTTTCCAGTGCCGGAAAGTGTGGAAAGTAATGTTCAACAGCCTAGGGTTATTGAGCTTCCTCGCTAATCTACGCTTTGAATACGTGAATGATGATTTAATGGAGTTGTAAGCCATGGGAAAGATCCTCTCGCCATTCTTGGGTAGAGCGTTTAACATCCCTATGAGCTTAGGGCTTATCCTGAAGATCCTGGGGTTTGAACCCTTCTCAGGCTCATTTAGGAGGATTACGCTCCTCTCGAGATCCACGTTCTTCCAAGTCAATCTTAATGCTTCCCCCACTCTCATACCTGTCTCCTTCAACAGTTGAAGCAGGGCTGAAGCCTTAGGCCCGCAACCTGTTATTAAAGTATCTAATTCGGCTTCTGTAGGTATGAATGGGAGTTTAGCGATCTTCCTGAACTTGGGAGCTTCCCAGTGCAAGCCCTTCATTTTCAGATAGGCTGAGTAGGAATCCACTGCCAGTGATTTCCACCTGTCGCTTTTACTCACTTTCGCCAGAGTCTCCTTAATGCTCTCAGGGTTTTCAAGGCTAGCACCATGCTTAGCTAAGAGGCGTAGCATCCAAACGTAGTTTTTTATCGTTTTTTCAGCTCGGTTTTGCTTCTTCAAATGCCATGCAAAGCTTATGAGCTTGCCTTCGAGTTCCTTATCCTGTCCAGTCCCCGGTTTCTGGAGCAGGATACTGTTTGTCACAGCTCCCTCCGAGCTGCTCATGTTCTCGTTTTCACCAGCAGGGAGCTCGCTTTCTTCCTCCTCCCTGCTGCCACTATCATATTGGTTCTTGTTTATAAACGCTACTGGAGGATTGGAGGAAAAACGTCGTAAACAAACTCTGCAAAGGTAACGTTGAACTCGTTCTCCTGGCCTAGTTACCCTAAAGCCAGCCTTAAAAACTAATGAAGAACCGCAAAAGGGGCATCTAACTTCCATTTTTATCGCCGTTAAACTCGTTAGAGTCTCTATCAGGATTTTTACCTTCATAAGACACTTTACCAGAATTGACCAGTTTACCAGATTTTAACATATGGGGGTACCCTCCTGGCCACTGGGGGTATATTCTTTTTTCTGGTCAACTGGTAAAGTCTGGTCAAGTAATTGGCCGGCAACTTCTCTTTCTTTGAGGATCCTAGCGTAGGAGATGCCTTTTGGTGTTAGCCAATATCCTTTCCTACGCTCCTGGGATTCAACCAATTCCAGGTTTTTCAGCTTAGAGACCTCGCTTATGATCCACTGTTTAGAAAGCCTCAGTTTCTCTGTCAGAGTTGAAGCCTCGATACCCTGTTGCTTGGTTATCTCTAGAAAGATCCTTCTAACCGCACCGTCGTCTTGAAACTCACGCTCGATCGCAAGGATTTCATCCTGAGTCAGCCTTTTTCTCTGCAGGACATAATCAACATAGTTGAAATATTCCCATTTCTCCAGGATCTCCCTAAAGAAACCAACAGCATGGTTAACATGCTCCTCTCTAACCACGACCTTGCCATCATTATCCACATCGTGGGTTAGAATGGCGAAAGCAACGGATAGCTTGGCCAGAGTGTTTAAAGTGTCGGCATTTATCAAGGGCAATTCAGATAGCGAGTGTTCGCTTAAAGCTAGATAGTTTCTCTTGATGCTTTCTTCAGCTTCAGGAGTTATGTATATCTCTTCAGGCTTAAGATTCCACGCCCATAGAATATGTTTTCTGAAGATCTCAGCAGGTATCTGAGGCTCAGTCCTGTAGGAGTTGGCTATTTCTTCAGCAGGGACATCGTCCTTGGAAAACGGAATGAACAGATCCCACCTAGTAATATCAACAGGATCCCTGAAGGGGTAGGAGTCTCTAACCGCCTCAGCTCTGAAGACATACTCCTCTAGGGCTCTAGGTGGGTTGAGAGTAGCCACAATTCTAGTCCTGCATGGTGCAGATCCCCTAACCGATTTAACGATCTCAGCCTTCAGTTTCCTAAGGGCTTCTCTAAGCATGGCTATTTCCTCAGGGCTGATCTTCTGCAAGCCATCCAACGCCAGAAACTCCTTGTCAGCTCTAGGGACAACACCCCAGATTATGCTTTTAGAATCTAAGTCCACGGTGCCTATTAGACCAGTGACCCTGGATATTTCAGCCCCCACCGTCTCTCCTAAATTAAACGTGCGCTTAGGATCGCTAGCGACCTCACTCTTGCCCGTGGTAGTAGTGCCGAGGAAAATCCCTCTTAAAATCCCCCAAACCTCTCTACCCTTGAAACGGAAGCTTAGCGGTGAATGCAGGCATAGGGCTAAAGCAAGCTTACTGGCCGCTCTGCCTACGATATGTGTCGCTAGAGTTTTATCGATCCTCTCCCTGATATCTTCAGCAGTAAAATATCGTTTAAAAGTCTCATGATCCTCTTTAGTGAATTGAATGCTCCAATAATCGTTCAGAGGCTCTATTTCATAGACCAAAACTGTTAATCTCCGATCCCTGTCTAAAGCCACTACTCCTCTAGCTTTCACACGCTTCTCAAGAGGAATTCTAACATCTATGAAATGCACCTTAAGAGGCTTACAGCTTGTTTCAGAGAACTTTTCCCTTGTTTCAATCGGCTCCAGCCACGCCTCCTGGTAGTCCATTTTAGCCTCACTCTCCAAGATTTTAACAGGAGTCTTAGAATGGCTATGCAGCGATCTTAATTCCACCCTTAAACCTGCAGGATTAAAGAGGTAGTCGCTGAGCATCTTCCAATTAGAGGCCTCATATAGGCTGTAGCTTTGCTCTCCGCATACTGGGCATTCCACCGTTATGCTCTCTGGCAACGCTTTGAGACTGCTTTCTCCAACGATCATAGCCTCGAATGTAATCTCGTGGCCGTAAAGAGAAGCGGACAGGTCGGTTAACGAGACTTCCCCAGCCTGGGGTATTTCGCTTAAGTTCTCACTAAGCTCAAGCTCAACCATTTTCAACACTCCTCCAAACATTTTTAACAGCCTCTCCCAGTTTCTCCAGCGTCTGCCTGTAGATCTCCGTGAAACCACCATCTACAGAAACAGTGCCTAGCTTACTCGCTATATTGCCTATTTCGCCCAATATCCCTTCAAAGAGATCCTTAGGCTTGATCCTCATTCGAGTGCATAGCCTGAAAACCCTAACCGGATCGTAGAAGTCTAAAGCCCCTAATTTAGCGAACCTCCCATTCTTAGCTATCAGAAAAACCAGCTCTAATGTTGGCTTTTCGCCTTCTCCATCCTCCAGCCTAGCTTCATGCCACCTGGTTTTAGGCAGTTTCTCAGGATTCTTATCGAAAAAGTCGCCTAGTTTCAGAAATAAAATAGCCTTGGGGACGCCCAGTTCCTCCGCAACCTTGGAGAGTTTTTCTTCACTCCAGTAGTATTCTGAAGGTACCTTTTTCTCCTGATTTCCATACTTTATGACTATGGAATTTCCCTCGTTCGCTATGTCTAAATGTTTATAAATGAGAGCATAGCTATTATTATCAGGTCTGGAAGGAGGAAACTCACCGTTCTCCTTCATCTTTCCCACCCTCCTTCCGGGCTCCCCTGAAATACTCCGATAATGCTAGTCTTGCAACCCCAGCCTTGCTTAAGCCAAGCTCCTTAGATAGTTGCTCCAGCAGCTCCCTAGTCTCCTTTTTCGGCCTGAAACAAAAGACGAAAAGCCTCATTTTCTCACCCCTAATTTCTCAGCCAGCTGCAAAAGTGCTTCACTCATGATCCTGGCTTCCGACTTACCCGTCTGCCTGGAAAGTTCTTTTAGCAATTGATTCTGCTCATGAGTTATACAGACGTTGATCGAGTCCCATTTCAGTTCCATTCTCCTTCTCTTCATCTTTCCCACGGATTAAGCCTCCGTCTAGGGCTATATAAGTTTAACGTCATGCCACAATACATAACCATTGTTTTCAAAATGTGACACTAGAAAAAAACCATAATTAACCTTGCTTAAACCATGAGTAGAGGGCTTCAGTCTAACTTAGTCAAGAAATATAGAGTAAATACAGAAGAGTATCTAGTTTAAACCTAGTAAATACCATATTTCTAGTAGCAGAATAAGAGTGGCTACGTTAACAATTGTTAAAAACTTGTTAACTTAATCTGTTAAGAAAGAACAATATTGTTTAAAACACTCTAAACACACTACACCATAAGCCATAACCATAGCCACAGCCCAAGCAAGGCAAGAAGCACAGCAGGCATATTATCATCTTAAGCCGGCAAATATAAAATTCAAGATTGAAGGGGATTAAAGCCAGGATTCATTAGTGGAAACAACACATTACTAGCTATCTGTCGTCAAAATGGTTAAGAAGCCTGTTCAGATGGGTTCTAATTCAATAATCATGCACTCCTCCCCTTCCGTCTATCCCTATTAATCGAATTTGAAATCTTTCGAAGACCTTCCTGTCGAGCTTCCCAGCCTTCCTAAGTGTTGTAGCTAGAATGGCTTGATCATACCCAAAAGCTAGGGCTTCTGTTCCCAGCCCTGGGAAGTCCTAGCGTTGAGGAGAATGCTCGAGAGACACCCTTAGCAAACGCCATGCTCAGACCATTAATTCATAAGTAGGCATCTTCTTCCTCTCAACCACTCCCTCAGCCATTAACGTTCTCAACAATTCTATCTCGTTAGCCAATGAATCATAAAGTTCGTCAAGAAGACTATCATAATCTCCTTTATACCCTAAAACATTTAGCCAAGCTTTATCGATTGATTGTCTAACTGGATGTTTGCCTCTAAGCTGTTCAAGGATACTGGGGATTTTTGTTTTCTTTACGGCTTCAAAGACTTTCAATAATTGCTTGGTCTCACTATCCGTCATCTTGGAAAAATCAGGAGCAAGTATTTGATCCAACATGTAGTCGTGAATCTTCATCCATGCTCCTCTGGTTTCAGCCCTGTGGACAAGAATTTGGAGAAGGCTTAACGAGCTATTTAACCATAACGTCAACAGCTTTGCTTTTTCGCCTGCAATTTTCCGGATGCACCACATGTCGACACCAACAACGGGTTTCTCGGAGTAGAAAGCAAGTAACGATGTGCCCGGGGCGGAAAGGTCGAATCGCCTAGCCAGCAAAACATGGCATTTCCTACAGTCGAACTTCTCTTTCCAACCTTCTATTACTGGTCTCTTAAGCTTACTAAGCTCTTTACTCGGCAAGAGGCCCTTGGCCATATCTCTGATATCATCAAACCAAGAAAGTATAAGATAGTCAGAACTATCACTAACGTCCAGCATGTTAACGTAAGAAAGCCTTCTGAGTCCGCGACCCAGGACATTCAGCGGAATCTTGACTTTCCAATCGAGTTCCCTATGTCTGGCCATTAGAATCCCCCTTTCAACCTTTTCAACTATCCACATGTCAATTTTCTTTTGAGCTCTTGACTGGTCATATATTATGAAACCGTGAAAGTTATTGAACTTGTAGTGCCTTAGATCTGATTCCTGAGCTTCTATTATCGATGATAACCGCACTAGCTCATTAGGCTTTATTAATTCATCCATTAAATCGATTAGGCTTGGGTCACTTACAGCTATGTATTTGAACCAGTTCCCTACATTTCTAATTAGCTTAGAGTAACTATAAGTTTTCAAGGCTATTCTATCATTTTTCAAATCTTTCTCAGACCGTCTAATTAACTCGGCAATTTCTTTCGCTTCAGCTACAGTGGTAGGCATCTTCTTTAACAATGTCACTGTTGTGTGAGCATCATTATTAGATCTGCTCTTCTTGGCTATCATAAGTATCTCTCTGAATCTAACGCTTTCAGAGAACGCTGATCTCTGCATTGTGGTTATAATATGTTCGACATGATATTTCTCAGACCAGAGCTTCCTAATCCCTTCGCATGACTTCACCCTGAGTACTGTTGCTGGGAGAACGAGGGCCATTCTCCCATTCTCCTTTAAAAACCTGTCTGCTAACAGGATGAAGAAGCCGTAGAGGCCTAATTGGCCATGGAGGTAATCCCTGTATTCGCTGAATCTCTGGAAGAGTGCATCCTTATAGTCCTCCGGGAGCCTTTCCTGCCTGGTGAAGGGCGGGTTCATGATGACCATGTCGTATTTTCCTAGCTCTATTTCCTGTGCCTCTTTATCCGTCAGGCTTACAGCCCCCTTCTCGGTTGTCTTGGGAAACATGAACGCGGTCAGGTAGCTTCTCGCAGCTTCTGTTACGCTAGGTATCTTCATCCCAGGCTTGAGGCATGTCGAGTCCCAGACTGCTACGTTAACCCTATTAGTGAAGTATTCCGGTGATTGAAGTGCTAGGTGGCATGCCGCTACGTTTGCCGCGAAAGGCATTACATCTATGCCCAGCAGGTCCTCTTCAACAAACTTTCTATGGTCTTCTTGAGTCATCGGCCTGCCGAGCAGCTCCTTCTTCCTCCTGTACGCCGCTACAAGCAATCCGCCGCTTCCCACAGCCAAGTCGGCAACCTTAGCGTCAGGACTATCTATGGATAATGAGGCGAGTAGCTCTGCTGCCAGCACGTTGGTATAGAAGGCTGCAACGTTCTTCCTCGTCTCGAATGGAACCAGGTCGTGGAAGATCGTGCCGAGGAGGTCGCCCCCGACCTTCTCTGGGCTGAGGCCCTGAACCAGGTTCACCATGGTTTTAACCTGGTCGACGAACTCCTGGGGGATTAGGGATGCGACATCGTAAGAGTAAACAGTCCTATAGTTGACGTCAAGCACCCTTTGGAAATAGTTGTTCAAATCTCTAGGCTTTCTCATCTTGTCGGTATCGATCTCCTCGAACATGTCCTTCCTGGTTCTGGAGAGAACCTGGTAGAATAGGACCTGGTTTAGCAGGAGGTATGCTGCGGCTGACCTCAGCTCTTCAACAGGATACTTACCCTCCTCGTATTGAAGTATGTTCTTGAAAACGTCCTTTCCCCCGAAGAAGACCTCCAGCTCATAGCCTTTTAAATGCCTCAGCCCGTTGAGAATGTAGAGCACTGATTCTCGGAGCGACTTCATAATGTATTCGATGCTCGGCTCAACCCTTTTTGGAGGAGCAAGGATATGTTCAGACAGAATCTTCGCCACTTCTTGCAGCCTTCCACTGTAGACTGTGAAGGGCCTCGGGTCCTCAGGCGGAAACATGGCGATGAGCTTGAAGCTCAGTTTTCCAGCGAGGCTCCCAACAGCCTCAACCGGCATGGGTTGAGTAAGCTCCTCAGGGTAGAGGATCGCGAAGCCACCTTTAATCCCTAAAACCCTGTAATGCTTCAAATAATCGTTCTGAACCTTAGCGATAGCTTGAACAAGATCCCTCTCGGTGAACTTAGCCTCAACAGGGTATGTGCCAGCGTTAACGCAGAGAAGGTCAGGCTCCCTAGAGCCCGCGGGGGTAGTTATCCTGGGGAAAAGCTCAACCATGACACCAAGCCTCTGAAGCTCATCCCTGAGCAGGGAGCTAACCGTGTTCTCCGTGGCCCTAGGTATCATCCATACTGTTTGATGAGAAGCCTGATTTAACGTTTTAGCTTTTTCTATAGCATGTACCTGCCTATTAAAGATGGGGGTTAGCGCGGCGAGATCGGTAGCATGGTTCTCCCCTCTCATAGGTGATCTCTCCAGTTTATGGGCAATCCTCATTTAGACTCGTAGACTTGCATGATCAACATCCAGACATAAGGGGTGTTGCTCACCTTTAGGTAGTAGTCTCCCTCTTCGCTAATGTCGAAATCAATGGTTCGCTCTCCAGTTAATACTGTAGAAAGAAGACATACTGATGAAGAAGCATTAACCTTATAAAGGAATATGGAGATTCCTTCCCTGCTTCCCAGAGAGTAAACTGAAACAGTTATCTTAATTTCTCCTTTCGGAATATGAAATGTAGGTCCTGTTTTCTCTTCTCCTCCTGACAATGCTGAAAGCACCGTGCCAGACTGGTTAATGAGAGCTACTCGGAGTTGCAGTAGCTGGTCCACGAGATCGGTTATGTTTTGCTTGAGAAGCCTATTCTCAGACTCTAATCTATCCTTCTCAAATTGGAGAATAGCATTCTCATTCAAGAGACTTTTGACTTTATCTCGAAGCGTGGTGATTTGACCCTGTAAATCGCTGACTTGGGATTGAAGCAGTGATGCTTGTATTTGAGCCGTTATCAGTTGAGATTGGTGAATGCTACTGCTGGCGAAATACCCTACCGCAATGCCCGCTACCAATGTCACAATCGTCAAGACTATGCTGGTTCGGATCTTAGCAGACATATTTTCTCTGAGAAATAGTAGGTCTTGATTATAAACTTTTTAGCATATGATAGCTTAAGGTTGTTATAACACGCTATGTTGCGAAGGCGGTTTACATCTCGGATAGCGGAACTCTACATGCGCTAAACCATTATGAGAGAAAAAAAGAGGAGTGGCCGGGGAGATTTATCCAGATTTATGGTAATCCTTGCTTCAACCATAGACTTGCACAGTTATCTTCCAGTTATAGTTGACGCTACCCACTTTCAAGTAGTAGTCTCCATCTTCTAAATTATAAACATAGTTAATCCATTCTCCGGTGGTCTCTGTGCTACCTCTCCACGTAGATGAAGTATGACCAACCTTATAGAGAGACAAGTAGAATCCCCTTATATCCCCAAGGGCGGTAAGTTGAACGGTTATCTTAATGTTTCCCTGGGGAATATGAAAGGCGGGACCTGTCCTGTCCTCGTAGCCTCCTGACAATGTCGTGAGTATTGCTCCAGGCTGATAGCTGTGGATTGCTTTGAGTTGTTGTATTTGGTTCATAAGATTGGTTATGTTTTGCTTGAGAAGGCTGTTTTCGGACTCCAATTTGCTCTTCTCAGCTTGAAGTTCAGAGACCTGTGACTGAAGAGCAGTTTTTTCGCTCATGAGGCTTGTGACTTGACCTTGAAGTGTAGTTTTGTCACTCTGAAGAGCAGTAATTTGGCTCTGTAAATTGCTGACTTGAGATTGAAGCTGTGATACCTGCTCTTGAGCTGCTGTCAGTTGAGTTTGGAGACTTGATATGTTGCCACTGCTGGCAAAATACCCGCCTATCAGACCAATTATAAGCATAACAGCACTTAATACTATTCCAATCTTTGGAATCTTGGTAGTCATGTTTTCTTCGGAATTAACACGATTATTAGTTTATAAATCTTTGTATACACTCATGTCCTAAGCTGTTATGAGGAAAAAAAGAAGGGTGCCGGGGAGATTTATCCCTGCTCAATGCTTAGGAACCGCTAGAAGCACTTTCCTCGTTTCCCCAGTTCCAAACACGTTTTCTCTACGTATATTCAACATGACCGGGATATTCCCGGTAATGTTTCCAAATGCCAGACACTTGCCGATGGGCAGAGTGGGTACAAGGCTGATTAGCGATTCAGCGTCTATTTTAGACATTTTCGAAATATAGTTTAAATCATTCTCGTTCACCAAGTTGAATATGAAACAGTTGTCAGCCTGCCTGTACACGAAGCTCATGAGGCTATCAGGCTCATTAGTTATGAAAACAACGGATAACCCGATGTGCCTCATTCGCGTTATATAGTCCTCCCATGCTTTCTCATCCAAATAAGACTGCGCCTCCTCTGCAAACAGGAAGAGCGGTTTTATCTCGCCGTTCTCCAGCATCCTAACCGTCTTATTGAGCACAGTTTCAACTATCATTTGTCTAAAGGATTTGGGCAGGCCCTTCAGGTTTATTACCAGAGCCTTGTTCGACGCCTCTTTAAAAACTCTGTCCAAATCTGTCGCGTCGGAATCCCTGAATAATCCGCTTTCCCCCAAGACCGTTATTCTTCTGAGAAGCGCTTCCTTAACGAGGTCGTTAATTCTTCCGCAAACTATTTCGTTCCAGAGATTCTTAAGGCTCAGCATATTCCTGTTCTCAAGACCGTCCAGTATGCGTCTCAGCTCCCAGACCGAGGAGGAAGGCAGCCCCATAATGGTTTCCATAAGATTTATGAAAAGCTCTTTCCCGAGTCCAAGTATACTGAGAAACATGTTTTCACCGGGTTTTAAGACTAGAAACTTGTCTCTCATCGCAACCGGCTCATACTCTCCATTTATGTCAAAAACTACGCAGCGCCCATTGTGCTCCAGAATTCTCGCTATCAATGTTTTAGAAAGATTAGACTTGCCCGAGCCCTTCTTACCGATTATCAGGGTTAAGCCCCCGTCTAACGCATTCAAATCCATCTCCACGTCATCGCCAATCTTAACCGGTATCGCGTACCTGCTTGTAATCAGCTCGTTCAACTCTTCCACGCTAGGCTCGTAGATCCTTGATTTCAGCCTCGAGGGAGCCCATTGAAAATCTATAGCTTCATCATCAAGGGAGAAGGCTGCGCGAACCTTGCATATTAAGATTCTGGAATCCATCAGCTCATCAAGTATCTTCTTAAGATTTTCATCCTCTTCGAAAACCTGATAGGATTCTTCCCTCTTGCTTATTCGTATTATCTCCTCAATCTCGCCAGGAATGCTAAGGTAGTTGACATCTATTATCTGGAGGAGGAGCTTCCTCCGCGTGGTGCTGTCTAGAAGTATTAAGTAGCTTCCAACAATCCTATCCCTGCCTGGGGTTTCCAGAAGCTCGTAAGTAACCCTGTTCTTCCGTAGAATCGTTATCAACTCCAGAAACCTCCTAGAAGCATCTTTCTATTATCTATCTCCCTTAAAACCTCTATTCCAAACTTCTTCTGCAAAACGCATTTCAGCGTCAAAACTTCCACAGGAAGTATCTTAGAATATATGTGGGCGATCCTCAATGCTTCAGGATAACCATAGTCAACACCGTCAATAAGGATGAGAGAAGCCAGTAAGCCCCGGACCTTCTCCAGCTCTGCCTCCGGGTATATTTCAACCTTCAACAGGGGGCTTCCGGGCTTAAGCCTAACCAAGTATTCCCTCGGGCTGCTCCCGTTAAGAACCTCGCATACGAATGGAGAACTATCAAAATCCTCAGGTAGACGTATAAACGGGTCGACGAAGCCCTTTGAAATCGATATTAAAGCATTGCAAGCGGATGCGAGGAACTCTGGGAGTCCAAGCGGCTTGCTAAAGCTCACCATTTCGTTCAAATCCCCGTCGAGCAGCATTATGGAATCTCTAATTGAACGAATGTTCTTCAGCTGTTCCTCCAGTTCAAAAGAAACCTGGCTGTCAGAGATGCCGCCGAAAACTATCAACGGCCTTGTTCTATTTATCCTCACCACTCCCCGCTCTTTTAAAACGGTTGAACCTCTAATGGCGTGAACCTCACCCAGCCTGCTTACGCCTATCTTAACGGTCGAAACATCCACTGCAACAATCTTTCTAAAGGAAGGGGTTTCCTCGGGCTCTATGTTTAGCGCCCTGCCGAGTTTAAACTCGTTAGGCCGGCTTATCTTAAGCCTTATCTCCCTTCCTTCTAAGACATGCATGTCTCGACGTTGCTTTAGATCAGACAGGGGGACTAGGCTCGTCGACGGTTTTTTCACCTTCAACACCTCCTGAAAGCAGCATAATGCCCTTAACTGATATTTCGAACATTCCCCTGGCCTGCCTGAGTACAAATCCCTTCTTAACAAGGTCCACTAGAGTGTTTTGAATAGTCTTCTTGGAAATGTTCGTAACTCTCCTGACCATCTCTTCAACACTCATACTGCTCCTCTCCCGCAACCCGAATCTTGAAGCAACGTAGCAGCCTGCAAGCAGGTAGAGGATTTTACTCTCAGTAGTCTTCGCCTCTTCCCCAAGCAGGATTATCTCGCCGCTGCTTATCTTGATGTGTGGAGATATTGCTGAAAGAAGATCCTCAAGATCAGGCGTGTAAACTATCTTGTCGACGATGGTTAAGCGGGGGTAAACATTTGAAAGGAATCTAAACATGTCTCTTATTACCGTGTTCTCGTCGCCTGTAAACTCCACCTTAATATTCTTATCAGGTATTTCCAGTCTGATTGTTGAAACCCTATTCATCTTAAAGACACCTCCTCAAGCCTCGTCGTTATCTCGTCGGCAATTATCTTCCCCTTCTCAGTTAGAACATAGTTGCCAAGCTCGTTCCTAGTTACGATCCCCTCTCTAAACATCTCTGAAAGCCTGGAAGGATAGCCTACTGACACTATGCCGCTCTTACTCAGCTGTTCCCCTATTTCGCTCGATTTAAGACCGTTCTCAGCAAACTTCAGGATGAGAATTATGGCTTCCCTGCTTGTTAAGAACTCTTCCCTGACGGAGAGTATTGGCTTACCATCCTCATCATATTTAACGAAACCAGGTATAAGGCTAAGCGTCGACTTTAACTCAGCCAACCTGTTCTCAGTCTTCTCAAGCTCCAAGTATATCTCTGGAATATACTTAATCATCTCCTTAACGTCGTTAACATTGTCTCCAGTTATCTCGACCTCGCTCGAACCCTTCCTGTAGACCACCCTAATCCCCTTCAACGTTTACTACTACGTTAACGTAAACGTAGTTTATAAATTTTTCGGACATAGGCTGCTTTAAAACTGCTGCATTCTTCCTATACCTTTAACAGGCTCCATAAGGCTTCTTAACCAAGTTAATGCCTAAAAACCAGGCCCACTAAAACGCCAGAGCCGCTTCGAGAAAGTTTTCAGGCTTTAAAGGGGGAGACTAATGTTAGGTTTGCAGCTGAGGACAGTAGTCTTAGAAACCCGAAGGTGACTGTTTATGACTTTCCGGATGAAACAGCCACAGTTGGACGAGAAACACGTGCAGCCCCACCCGACTGTGAACATGCTCGCATAAATAAGAATAGGCCCAAAGGCTTAATTTAAAACCATAGTCTGAACCAGTATTCTTTTAGAACGGTGATTAAAACTGAAGGCACGGGTTGCAACAGTTTGCCAAGCGGGAAGCTTCTAGATTTAGCGCTTGCCAATAAGCCCGATATAGTTTGTTTGCCTGAAGCCTTCACAACCCCAAACGTCAACAGACCTGTTGAGGAGGTCGCAGAAGAAGTAACGGGGCCTACTGTAGAGGTCATAGGAAAAAGGGCTAGAGCCGCAAAATGCTATATTATTTGCCCAATACTAACCAGGAGGGAAGGGAAAATATGGAATTCCGCCATCCTGATAGGCAGGAATGGCGAGATCATTGGAATCTGCGATAAGGTTCACCCGGTCACCAGCTCTGCGACTACACTGTTTTCGAGAGAGGAATAAGCCCCGGTAAGGAGGCTCGTTTTCGACTTGGATTTCGGGCGCGTCGGAATACAAATATGCTTTGACATAATATTTCCAGAATCGTGGCAAGAACTTGCGGAAAAAGGCGCGAAAATAGTCTTCTGGCCCTCGGCTTATAACGGTGGTTTTCCACTTCAAGTATACGCCCACCTACACCAGTATTACGTCGTATCTTCAGTACGCTCAGACAAGTCTAGAATAATAGACCCACTGGGACGAATTTTAGCCGAGACAGACCAGCGTATAAACGTGATTTACAGGGACATAAACACGGACTTTATTATTTCCCACTACGACTTTAACTACGATATACCGGAACGCATAATGAAAACGTATCCTGGACGAGTAGAGATAAGGTCCAGCATAGATGACGCACGCTTCCTAGTTGAGCCCACGGATGAAGCCCTTAAAACCGAGCATCTTAAAAAGGAATTCAGGTTCGAAACCCTATTACAATACAATGAAAGACACAAGACAGCATACGCATCGATGCTTCGAGGCGAACACCCGCCAGCCCAGAAAGCAGCTCACGGAGACAGGCCTCAATACTCTAAGCAGAATCAGGTAGAACAAGCCGGAAGCTGAAACCAAAAACTTTATATACTCGCCGCCTGAAATACTTCATCCGGAGCAACATAATAAAAACAAAAAAGAAATAAATATAGAAAAATATAGCGGGGTGGGCTAGCCAGGTCTATGCCGCAGGGCTCATAACCCTGAGATCGGTCGTTCAAATCGACCCCCCGCTACTCAATCATATTCTGAGCTTCAAGTTCCCACCTTCAAGGACTTTCGCTCGAGCCACACTGTAACTTTACCCTCCTGCATGCTTATGTCCTCAATCTCATAATCGTCAATTTCTCCCACATGTAATTTATAGCCCAATGCCCTGATCATCTCCGGTGATATAATGTATCGGAAGTCGATGGAGAACATAGAGGATGAATTAGAGGAATTTAGGAGGATGCTTGCCGACAGGTTTAGCGGTGATCCCAAGATAGGGACTGTAGCAAGGGGAAGGAAAGTCATGTTCCTCACCCTATTTGCTCTGTTGTGCGAGCTGGAGCCCTTGAGTGGCAATAAGATGATTACGGAGGTGCATCATTTCGACTTAGAAATGCTGAAGAGTTTTCTCGACTTGGTGAATAAGAGGTTAATAAGGGAAGGCCTAGCGAAAGAATCAAATAATTCGATCGTGACAAAATCCACTTTAACGTTTCGCCCGGCAAAGAGTGCAATGTCGAACATATTCTGAGCGAGGTTCCTTATACCTTCTCGTTCGCTTGTAAAATAGGTAATATGGAAATGGATACCTTCGCCTCTATCCCTAGCCGAGATATCTATACAACACTCCTTCACGGTCTCATCCCATCTCTTACTGACATACTTCTCGCAATTCTTTCCGACATTTTCAAACTCGTCGCTCCACTCCCAGACCGTGGCAAATTTAGATTTCATTTCGTCTTTTCCTCCTTTCCTCATCTATTAACTTTATTTGTTTGAACTTATTTATATGCTCCTCTCTTTCTGACCCTATCTCTTCTATGAATTTCAAATGATCCTCTTCAGGAAGATAAAAACGAAAAGAAGGACTACTATGCCGTCCGGGAACCTTTTCCTTATCGTATATACCAGTCTCACCAGGATGAAATACTAACTATATAAGCATCTCTTTTAATTCTTCCAATCCCTCTCTACAAGTTGAGGATATACTAATACTATGAGAAACCCCTGTGAAAGTAACATTTCCGTCCCCAGAGAAGAAGCCCCTCAAATATGCTCTTTTATCTTCCTCATCAAGGTATTTCGTGGGCGGGTGGAATTCATAATGTTCCGGTCCCTTAATATCGAAACTCCAGAGATCGTAAGCGACTTTCTTGCTGTACACAACTTCCTCATAGTGTTGTTCCTTCCCTCCACGAGCCTTGTGGTGCCCGATGTAATGGTGCGGGGTTATCCTGTAAGTTTCTTCAAATAATTTGTCAAAAACCTCAGCAAGCTCCCGGTCGTTTGTTTTAAGGTGTATTTTGTAAATGGTGCTCTTACCCTCCCTCTCTTGATATTTAGAAATGCTTCCATCCGCAGCTATTAGGCCGCACAGCTCTGCTCTTCCAGGACCGAATATCTCCCTAACTCCTTTCTCGGACACTTCCAGGTTCATTCCATGGCTCAGCTTGAAGGCAACCCTGTCCTCCTCAACCCTGGCTTCAGAAAAGATCCCGGCGACCTTGCCGCTTTTAAGCAGCTCGTATCCGCCGCCCCCGGCTTCGCGAACCTCGTATTCCCCAAAGGTGCCTGCAACATGAAAGGTATCCTCTTCTCTTTCTCCGCGTGCCTGCTCTCCCCCGTAAAAACGTCTCTCGTACTGCCTTACTCTTGAGCCGCTGCCCATCTATTTCGTCCTCGACAAAGCTCTCTTCATGTCGAGAAGGTTGTGGAGAATAAGCGTCTTAAGGCCGGGTTCTTTATTACTGAGCATCAGGTCGATCATCTCCTGGGGCATTAACCCTTTGCAGACTTCGCAATCACATTCTTCAAACCGGATTTCAGGGTCTCTAAGGTCATACGACCAGCCGTCCTTAAAATAGCATCCGTGTCTGGCTTCTAGAAACCAAGAAAGGTTGCTGTAGCCACCTATCTCCTTGTGCTTAAGCCTGTGGCCAACGCCATAGATCAGTAGCTCGAGATCCCTTTTCGTTTTCTTAGAGACCCACTTAAAGCTCATGAGGATTCCGGGTAAAAAGTCACCGAGCAGGTTATCCTCCAACAGTTCTCTAGCGGGCATAGCGAAGGAAACGTAGCCCATCTCAGCCTGCCTCCTAATGGTCCAGTCGATTTGAAGTGGGTTGGCGCCCTTGATTAAGCCTATCAGCGGGATGTCAAGCTTAAGGAAGTCGTTTGCTAGAGAAACGAGCTTTACGGTCTGAGACCAGGATAGAAAAAGCGGGTCATCTACGTACGTGTAGTTATCGGGTATCGTTGTAGCGTCAGGTCTAAGGTCGTTAATCAGCTTGAAATAGTCTTCAATTCTCAACTTGTCGAGAAGTTCGTCGGGCATGGCTAGCGATAGGAAAATCCTGCCATCGAATCCTAGAAGGTCATGTAGACCTTTAGAAGAGGCCTTCTTCAGAATTTCTTCGTTAGCCAACAACTGCCAGAGGGGGATGAAGATCTCCGGTAACTCGACGCCATGCTTCCAGAACCATGACCTACTATCAGCAATATCTATCTCAGGCACGAACCTTTGAAAACTAATCTTAGCCAAGGGCTTCTTGCCTAAAGATGGAGTTTGAACCGAGACTCTATTCTTGTTCTTAACTGGGCAGTAGGGTCTGAGTATGCAGAAAAACCTTGGGAAGGTTATCCCGGTGTATTGAAAACCCCTCTGGCACTGGGCCACGAGACACATCTTAAAAGAGCAACCGCGGCAAAGCCTTAAAAAGAAATAGTAACAATCCTTGCAGCCGTCAAAGCCACACCACCCTTTCC
>CALIBN010000012.1 GCA_938045545.1 uncultured archaeon
TACTGAGCCGGTTTCAATGGACACCCTCTATGATGCTTACTATAGGCCAAATTGGTATGAGGAGATTGAGGTTTCATTAACAACAAGCGTAGAGTATTCGGGCGATATCGTAGGCTTCGTTTCTAAAGTTGTTGAAACTGCAGGAAAACTAGACGAGATGAAGAACAGGTTTGAACAGCTTCTCAGAGGTATGTGAAAAATTTGATGACCAACGGAAACGCTGAGAAGATACTAGGAGCACGCATGCGCTTTAACGCACACTTCTCCATTTTTCCTAATCCGACTTAAAAATATCGGGACCTAGTTCATCAAAATACTTATTTATTCCATAAAACGGATTAGGATACCCCGATGATCTTTATTGGAAGTTCATTGTTGCCGCGGAACTCGACACAATTCCACTTTTCATAGTTCACTGGCTAAACCCTGAACAAGTACCACTAATAAGAGAACTCGGCGGCGAATACATTATCTTTAAAGAAGCACTATACCCTAAAACGTATGAACCGTTGGTTAAAGAATGTAGAGATATGCTCGGAATGCCTATTGTAGCCCTAGATGAAATCGACGATGACTACTTTAATCGCAAGGTAAATGATATACATCAGAGAACTAGACTCAGCTACCAAGATAAAAGAGACCGAATTAAAGAATTTCTATCTGCAGGAAAAACTGATCCTAGAGTAAGGAGAACCTTAGGAGATAAAACAACATAGCTGGCAAGACGATAGACGGTAAAAGATCTAGACGGTGCTTAATATTTTTGCCTTTTAAGGCGAAAAAGAACAAAAACAGGAAGATTATGTCTTAAACAGCCCGGAAAAATACCAATTTAAACCCATTAGCCGCAAGTTTGCTACATATTTAATTTGGTGAACACAGTGTCATAAGATTGTTTTTATCAGCTCCAGAGCGTACTCCAATTGCTCTTTGTCATTAATCCTAAATTCTTTAGCCACGCTATAGATCCCGAAGGCTCTGTGCAAAGGAGACGATGCTGCTGAGCTTGATGTAAAGACGACATGCACCTTCAAACTAGATTTCAGAGATCCTGGAAGCCCGGAGGTCATTAAACTCATCCCATCATGGCTGTCCCAATGCCTCACAGTGTAATAAGGCGCGCGCTTAAAAGAATCATGATTGAAGACATGAAGGGATATTGAAGCCTATATAATCGTAGTAATTAAAGTAGATCTGGAAACGGGCTTGTTGAATATAGAGAGAACCAAGGAGGTTTCAAAGGATTGAGTGAGGAGGAATTTTTGGAAAAGTTGAAAGAATATCTGACCAACCGTTATAATAGAGAGGAGTTTGTAAAGGAACGAGGAACCTGCTGGTTCAGTATTGAGAGGAACCTTCAGCTAAAAATCTCTTGAGGAAACTAGCTTGAAATGGCGAATAAGCGGTAATGGAACTTACCCCGAAATAGAAGAGGATTCCGAAATGAACCGCTTAACATCGTCAGTTATCCAAGAAGAAAGACTAACCTGATCAACCCTTAATGCAGCTACATTAGCCTTTTGGCTAGCACTTCTAATACCGCCATTCCAGACATCATCGAACTCTCAACTAAAAGGCATTATCAAAGACACGATTCCTTGAGTTTTCAAACTTCTTGACCGCGTTCTCCTTCTTATCTTCAGATTTCTTTGCTCTTAAAACTTCCAGTCTTTCTATCTGGTCTCTCAGCCATTCAACCTCGGCTTCCAACACAGCTACACGTTCTTTATAAAACCTTAATTGCTCTTCGTATTTAACCCTGTATAAAATACGAAAAAGTCATCATCCACGATAACATCTTTCGCTATTTCAGAAAATCGATCTAATAACTTGAATGAACTATCACCAGCTAATGACATAAAAATAATAAGCACCGAATATAAAGGTTAAGTCCCTTTGAGTTAATCCGTGGAGGTTAGCGCGCGTTAGAGAGATATTCAGCCCTGGAAGAGCAGAGCTATGCGGCCTAATAGCTTCAGACAGTACTATTTGTAAATATGAAAGGACGTATGAAGTTTCTTTAAAAACGAGGATAGTGCACTAGCAAGTTAAAATTGATGGTGTTAGCGCATTATTCTTAAATATTACGTAAGTGGTCTTATTTTAGAGGGCATTATGAAAGAGGAGCAACTCTCTGAGGAGGAATTACATGTGCTTGATATAATTACTAATCTGGCACCCTTATCGCAATATGAGCTATCTGGATTCTGGATAACAAAGGATCGATCTTTCACACCGGATGCGTTAAAGGAGATTATAGATAAACTCCTACTATTAGGATTAATTTTAGTTGAGAAGGTCGGATATCAAACGAATATTTCGATGACTACCAATATGAGGGAAAAAGCCGTCCAGATACTAACTGAATTTTGGCAGCATAAGAATGTTAAGGATGAGATGCTCAGGACTATAGCTGAACAGAATTATGTTGGAGTGCTAAGATTCCTTGAACTAATATCATCGTATGCCGATAAGCCACGTGTTACATTCTCGGATTATTACTTTGATTCCGAAGCGCATCATCTTTGCTTAGAGTTGTTAAGCAGTCGCATGGTGTTTAAGCACACATCGTCGAGTAGAAAACACTCTTATGAGGACTATTATATCCGCAGGATTCCGATTGATGCGCAAGCATTTTTACAGACTTTTCTCTTGAGCAAACTTAATCCAGAAAGACTAGACCTTGAAAGCGATTGGAAAGTTTTAATAATTCCTCTATTTTCAGAAAAAAATGTAAAAATTTCAGATATCAGGCTTAACTTTCCAGCTTTGACGCAATATGAGATTGATGAGATTTTAGCCAGATTGGAGAAGAGGGGGATGATGGTAAAAGAGGGAGAGGAAATAAAGTTTCCTAAGGCCACTAAAGATATTATGAAACAATATTTTGCTGCAAAATGTTGGAGAGCATTTAAAGCTATGTTAATGCAAGATTTAAGAAGAAGAATAAGTGAAAGAAGCTCTAACTTGTTTTTCTTAGGACTAATAAAGAGATTGCTAATTTCCGCGAAAGTTCAAAAACCGTTGGAACTGTTTTTTATTATCAGAAGAGATGAAGTGAAGAATGTTAACGAGGATGATCTTAAAGAAGCTGTTAAGCTTGGTGTTATTTTCCTAACGGAAAATGAAATTTTAATACCTCATGAAGTCCTTACTGATATAGAAGCTATACTCAGTTCTTCAATTTCAGATAAGGCCATCATTAGAATACCTGCAGGTGACATATTTGCAGCGGTTAACAATTGGAGAAAAATCTTCAGTGAATGTAGGGACTATATTAAGATTCAGGACGAATGGGTGAATGAAGAAACTCTCCAAATAGTCCAGAGTTATTCGCCAATTGAAGTGGAGATCATAATTCTAACTGGTATAGAAAAAGCTAGAGACGTAGATATAGAGGAAATGAAACAAAGATTAGATGCGATAAGAAATTCGGGGAGAAAGATAGAATTGTTCTTCATTGGCTATGAATCGGGGAAAGCGCCTTTTCATTATAGGTATATAATTGGTAAAGATGTTTGCTATTCTATCTCTACATCGATAAAGGATGTGGGAAAGTCTAAAGAAGCCGATTTCATACGCATTTCTAAAGAGGAAAAGGAGGGCCTTATAGAGCCAGCGTTTGACTACTGGATAGGTCTACCAAGGGAGAGGCTTAAGGAGAAGGGTATCAAGAGAATGAGTTTTGATCAATGGCTAGCATGTGCGCACTACTAGGGAGATTTTCATCACCTTCGTTAATAATTCTTCCACAGTTTAGGGTCTTGACAATCGTTCTTATACGATTAAGATGGAAATAAAGGGCATCGCACGCTTAAAAAGCATGCTCCTGATGGTAACCCTCTTTATGTCATAAATCCTCAAAACATTGTTAGAGTGGTCGATGTTCCTAAAAAGCTGAAAGCTAAACTACCAGAAACTACTTCTAAACTTGTATAGAGAGCGTGCGAAAGGCTACAAGCGAGTGAGTTTTGAAGTATCCTTAGAGGGGATAGAAGCGGAATTTTCTTCTGAAGAAGGAACATTGAGGATAATGTATGGAAGACGACCTATATTCATAAAGTTCAAGAACACGAAACATATGTACGAGTTCAAAAAGACCCTTTCATACCTCGTTTACGAGATTCAACACCGTCCTAGGGAAGTCGTTCAATATAACATAGTTGTAAAGTTTAGCATAGACAAAGATGGAACGATATCCGTGCAGTGCCCACATTGCGGCGCCTCAGCCCCGCTACGCATTAAGGAGAGCGAAGTAACCTGTAAGTATTGCGGAAAACAGTATATTATTCCCAAGAAACTCTTGGACTTAATCTGAACACGTGCCAAGCCACATAATGTCAGGAGATTTAGGAATCCAAGGAGATGATGTGACAGATAAATCTGAAGGGAAAGAAGTAATTAGGAGACCTCTAAGTAAGCCTAAGGAGTTGAGGATGAACTTGCTGAACTACTTTACTGACAGAAGGAACCTTAAAGACATAGGAGCCGTTAGCCCATCGCTTGCTGAAACGTTGGAAAGACTGATAAACTATTTCGAGAGAAAGCGAATGGAAGGATTTGTGAACGTGGCTCTTCACCCAATTGGATACAGTGATTCACCGCCGCTGATTTGGAGAATGAATCCTGAAGACAATGTGTGCGAGGAAGATGATGCTGTAGAGCTTGATGTTAAGACGACATGTGCTGTGAGACTGGATTTCCGAGACCCCGGAAGCCCTGAGGTCGTTAAACTCGTTCCATCATGGCTGCCCCAATGCCTCACGGAGTATAAGGACGTTAAAAGAATCATGCTCGGAGGGTATAAACAAGACTGAGCCTCCTTATCTCAGGTATTTCACAGTAGAATGGCCGCCTAATACCGGTAGCCCTGAGAAGCGTATGCTAATCATAAGGTGTACATACTGAGAGACTGCTCGAAATTAAAAAGGGGAGATAGCACTGAAGAGAAGCGCGCGTTATTTTTATATTCTTCTGTTAATCAGGAATATGTCTGGCAATTGGCTACGTTAGATTTTTAAGCCTACAGGTCTAAACATTCCCATTATGCTTGGGGAACGGATAAAAACGACCCTGGGGTGGGCTGGGGCTTCTGGGACAGTAAATGGCTCATTCTTCCTGTCATGTCAGCATAAAAATAGGGCTTTCCAAAGTCCAAATCAACATCCCATTCGGGTTTTGATAATAATCGTTTAATGGAGTATTTAGAAGCCGAGGTCATCACGCTGAAGGTAAATAAGTCGGTGTAAGCATGTTTATATGAACGTGCGACGATAATCCAATCCTTAGACTCCGTCTCCTTTTTAGCAAACCAGTCTCTGAATGATAAGAATGATAAAACGTCTAGCGTCTCAGGTTGTTCTTCAAAATCACGTACAACACTCGGGATTCTATTATTTTGACTCATAATTATGCAAAATATGCCGGAACGCGCTTATTAACGTTTATGCTACAGCATTTCTTGATCCTAATTGCCGGCATTCCCTCTTTAAGATGCTAGATTGCGTACTACGCAGGCTTCCATTTTATGTCTTCAGTCTTTAAATTTATAAAAAGGAAAAAGCGTTGAATATGGAGGCGATACATAAAGGATGGATACAGCAGATTACAGTAAGAAGGCCGTGACAAAATCTATAGATATGATTTTCTCTTTCATAAATGTGTTGAAAATTGCTTCTGAAACCCATGAGTTTCGAAGATGGCTTAAAAACTATCATAAGATAGAGAATGATGAAGATATCTTTGAGGGGTATAGGTTCTTTTTAATGATTTCTTTGAAGTGTCTTATTGAATCGATAGTTGATGACAGTGCATTAGAACTGGAAGAAGATGATGTCTTTTTTAGAGCAACAGCTGTTGGAATAGCATTAGAAGATATACCGAATACATGCGAAAAAATAATTTTTATAAAAAACATTTGGAACCTAGCTAGGGGGATTCGGAAATCTAAAAACTGGGAGCAGCTTGAAGTCGACTTAAAAATCTTAGAGAAGCTATTTTTAGTATTTGATAGAATTCATGATAACATAATCCTCACAAGAAATATAAGTAAGGATGATGCCTTTCGAATAATTACAGAAGCTTACATTCATATTTTCTTAAATGATACGCAACGTATTTATCCACTCGGCAACATTTTATCATCAACCACTAAGAAATACCCGAAAAGATATTTAGATGCAAAAAATGTATTCAAAGGATACGTATATTCTCTACAATATTTGTGGTTCATTTTATTAGGAGCAAATAGATTTGAAGAATCCTGCATAAAGAACTTACATAGAGCACCAGAAATCTATTCTGAAGAAATTGAAGACCAAGAACTTCGTAAGTTTTTTGCGGAATTCGAACAGATTTCCGAAAAGGGTTTAAAGAAAACAGGTAAAGAAAAACTATCACAAATAAAGGAATGGCTTGCCTTAGATAAATTCTTTTGGAAAATCGAAATGGAAATTATGGCACCAATAGAAAAAGAAATTAGAATGAAACTTACAATTGATCCATTGCTATTACTTGAAAAAGTTGATAAATCCATTTATAGGGAACTTCTATCTAGGGATAATATAGAGGATCCTGAGTACCTACACAAAAATGACAAAAAATCGATCAAAAAACAACTTGACTACAATCTATTATGGTATGAGGTAAATACCCTCGATATCAAAGGAGTGACTATTTTTAGCGGCGTACCTGCCTTCATTAACACTTTATTAGGCGCCATAGGATTAAAGGAATACTATGGTATTGACGAAAAAGTCTTAGTTAGAATTTTCAGGCACCCTACACCAGAAAGGGGAAAGTATGATTATAGTTTTGGTATAATTATAGGAGCCTATAGCGAAATTTCTGACTATTCTGGATGGTTGATATTCTTTAATTGTGCAACAGACTATTCTGGATTTGGCGGCTCACTGTACAGGAGGACTGAACACTTCATAAGGAAATTTAGTGAAAAAGGATTAATAGAAGTAAAGGAATTTTTAATCGATAAAAACGTATTTAGAGAGTACCTAGCTGAAAGAGGTATATCCTCGGTTTATCAATTGAGTTTACCACTAATCAGGAATTATATAAGTAATTTTAAAGGGAGGTTCTTTGAGTATGTTTTTCATAAATGGATTAATGAAAGCGGCAAATACAATAGTACCAGGTGTGATTTTTATCTAGCTGGAGAAGAGATTGATTGTATTGGTATAACAGAAAACGAGATCGAAGTTTTTGAGTGTAAACTGGACTTACATATGAACGAAATTGATAAAACTATTGAACAGATAAGAAGGAAAACAGAAGTTATCAGGAAAGAAATGAAAAAGGATAATGTTAAACCAAATTTAGTGGTTTTTTACGATATACGTCCGAATTTGGAGTTAAAATTTAGAGGAGAAGGAATAAATGTTATAAAGAACTTCCGAGACAAGGTTAAAGATGACAGGATTTTTAATGGGGTAAGAAAAGAACTTTTAGAACTCTTGGACTACGGATTTATTAAAAACATTAGCAGATACAAAGCCTGAGTCCTATTTTTCAAGATTACCTAATCAATAATCCCTTCTGAATCAACTCGTTCATGAGTTTCTCAGCGGCATCATAAACCATCTTCTCGTTAACAGCACCAGTACATACAAGTTTCCCAGAAGCAAATAAAAGTATAACTACATCTGGATCATGCATTCTATATATAAGGCCCGGGAACTGCTCTGGTTCATACATTGTTCTTTCTAGTGTGGTGACTGCGTGTTCGAGGTCTATTTTTCCGGGTAGTGTTGCTGATGCTACGATGTTTTGTACGGTGATTTGTGGTTTTGTTTTTCCTATTATTTTTTTGTTTCTGAGTTCTCTTACGATTTTGTGTACTGCTTCGTGTGCTTGTTTTTCGCTTTTTGCTCCTGTTGACACCATTTTTCCTGAGCTGAAGATTAGTGTTGCGGTTTTTGGTTTTTCTAGTCTGAATACTAGGCCGGGGAATTGGTCTGGTTTGTATTCTACGTTTTCGAAGTTTCTGACTATCATGTTTAGGTCTATTCTTTGGTCTAGGATTACTGATGCTACTACGTTTTGGATTTCTACTATTGGTTTTTCCTCGGTTTTTTTGGTTTCCTCGGACAATGCTCTGTTTATAAAGGGGGTTTTGACTATTTAAATATTGGTTTAGGATGGTTTGTTGGTATGTTTTCGCCTTTTTAACGGGTTTTTCCGGGTTTTCTCGGGCTTTGTTTTTTCCTCGGCTTCATGGTGGTTGACGTGGGGAAATGCTTGCAAACTTTTTTCAAATTGATTCAGAAGTGTTTTTTGTTAGATTTTTAATTAATTAGTGTTGTCATTTCGGGTCTTGCGGGGTGGGTGGAATATTTGGGTTTTAAGGGTTTTAGAGTCTTGTTGGAAAGGGTTAGGCTGGGTTTAAGGATGGTTCTGGCTGGTGTTGTCTCCTGCTTCTGGGGCTTAGGCGTGAGGTCACGTTTTTAAGCCTTTATTTTTTCTGGAATTAAGAGTATGGATGGATATGGGGAAATAACTGTTAGAGGCAGGGTTTCTAGTGGGGAAGGTAAGGGGGGCTTTTTCGTCAGCAGACCTTGGGTAATGAGACAGATTGTGGAGAAGCTTGGTTTCGAACCATATCCTGGGACGCTCAACATCAGACTGCCGCCGGAATACGTTTTCGCCAGAAGGAGGCTGGATAGTCATCGTGGAGTTAAAATAGTGCCTAATGAGGGCTTCTATCCCGGTAAGTGTTTTAAAGCAATAATAGCTGGAAGAATCGACGGGGCCATTGTGATTCCTGAAACTCCCCTTTATCCTGAAGACTTGCTGGAAGTAATAGCTTCCTTCAATCTGCGTAAGGAACTGAAAACCAAGGATGGGGACGAGGTAGAGATTACGATACTACTTGAATAAAACGATTACTGTTTGAAATATCTAGAGTAATTCTAAGCAATATGACGTTTATTACAGCTGTGGCTATGAAGATATGGCTGCTAGAACAACTGTAATGAATGCTTTTCAACCATCCGAGTCTAGAAATGTTTTATTAATGCCAACCAAATTATGAAAGGAGTCGAAGTCTCAATCAAACCATGTAGGAAATATCCTAAAGCTACATCTAGAATATCCTTCCAAGGGCTGTCTCTTCGGTTTTAACTATTCCACAGTAGCGCGCCCTGGATCGTTGTTCTTGGAGTAATTCCGTGAATTCTAGCCAATTTGGATGTGTACATGTAAAATTTTAAATACTTCCATTAGCTTCTATTTTATTGGTGGAATGGTTTGCCGTTGGTTCAGGTTTCTGTTTGGGCTGGCATAAGCCTAGAAAGTAAACGGAGGATCGTTCAAGGAATTACTAAAGTGTTTGAGGATATAGGGGTCCCCAAAGAAGCTGTAGAAATAATCATCTACGAAGCGCCTAAAACGAATTGGGCAACAGGCGGACAACTTCATTCAGAATCAGAGAAGCTTGCAAAGACAAAAATACCATAACTACGCATAAAAACACGGTGCGCGCTATTTCTACTATTGGTTTTTCTGCTTCTGCTTGCATTTTGAAATAAGCTTATATACAGCCATTCTGTACAAATGTGTAAACGATGGTTTTCTGAAGCGTTAAGCATCAGGATAAGGAGGGATGTTAAGAGGAGGATGAGGGAGTTGAGGGATGTGGATTGGAGGAGGGAGATAGAGGGTTTCATTGAGATGAAGATAAGGGAGAGGGAGTTGTTGAAGGCTCTCGGTATGATCGATGCGGCCCTCTCCGGGGTTCAGGCCTCGAAGGAGGCTGCTTGGCAGACTGTCAGGGAGTTCAGGGAGAAGAGGTAGGGGTCTTGCAGGTTCTTGATTCGAGCATTTTCGCCAGCATAGTGGTGAAAGACGAGTATTATGATGAGGCTGTTAGTTTTATTAAGAAACACCTGAGGCGGGAGAATGCTACGCTTGAGCTGGCCTTCATAGAGACTGCTAATGTTTTGTGGAAGCATGTCTCCGTGTTTAAGAGGATGCCTGAAGACAGTTTTGAAACGTTGAAGAGCAGTATAAAGCCTTTGATGAACAACGCGGCGCAGTTTTACAGCAGCCTGGATGTTTTAGAGGATGCCCTGGATAATTCGGTTAAATACGGGTTCTCCGTGTATGCTTCCCTGTATGCTACGCTGGCCTTGAGTTAAAAAATGTAGTTAATGAGCTTCGATGAAAGGCTGAAGAATATGCTTGTTGAAAGGGGCTTGGAAAGCGTTTTAGCGTCTGACGCGTGAAAGACACGTTGATGGGCAGCTTCGAATTCAAAACAGTGAAAATAGCCTGTTGGTAAAATCTTCCTAAATCCTCTTTTTTTCTCCGTAAAAACCCGTATTAATTATTATTTTTGTTACCTAATAAACGGAGAATTTATATCCTCTTTATAAATACCCCGCTTGAATATTTAAAATATTGGTTTTCTAGACTTTATGGTTTAGGGGTGTTTTATTAGGGTTGAGAGGAATTAGTGCGCACTAAGAAAATTTTTAAACACATGTGTGCACTTATAAATTATGGTTAAGACTATCACTATAAACGACGAGGCCTACAGGGCTTTGGCCGAGCTTAAGGGAGAGGGTGAGAGCTTTAGCGAGGTTATAATCAGGATTCTTAAGGGGAGGAGGGTTAATCTGGGGGATTTCTACGGAGTGTTTCGCGATAATGCGGATCTCTGGCTGAGGATTGAGAGGGAGATTCTGGAGGGTAGGAGGAGGGCTTCTTTGCGATGAGGCTGCTGGATACTTCGGCTATAATTAGTGTTCTGAGGGGGGATGCTGAGGCTAAGAGTATTCTGGGGAAGCCTGCTGAGGAGGGGCTTTGCACGACGACGATAACGCGTTTCGAGCTTTTCTCCAGAATATACCATAGGGGGCTTCTAAGGGAGGGGAGGGTGGTTAGGAGGCTGGTTAAGGGCCTGGTTCTCTTGCCGTTTGACGAGGAGTCTTCGGAGAAGGCTGCTGAAATCATGGGGTTCTTGCTTAGGGCGGGCAAGGCTGTCAACGTTATTGATGTTTTGATCGCCGGCATCGCTGTGGCTAACGGCGTTGAAGAGATAGTGACGAGGGACAGGGATTTCAAGACTATTGAAGATATTTACGGCCATATGAAAGTAGTTTTGCTTGCTGGAGACTAATTCTTCTTTGAAGAGAATGCGTACGCTATTTTTGGCTAGGATAACTGATGCTACTACGTTTAGGATTTCTACTATTGGTTTTTCCGCTTCTGCTTGCATGCCAAGCGCGAATCGAAAGGTTCGTGATCACCGGCACGGGTAAAAATTTATATAAAAGATAAGGGTTATTCACATATGAGAAAAGTAGTCTTATTCTACTTTCTTCTCTTTACTATCGGCTTCACTGGTTGCGTTTTCCTGTATTCTTCTCCAGGGCCTGGTCTCTGCACGGCCAGCCTCCAGCCAGTGGCGGATACATATGCTGCGCAAAATAATCCGAATGTGAACTACGGGTCTGAAACGTCGCTCATAGTTTCTCCGGGCTTAAAGGCTGTTTGCAGGACGTTGGTCAGGTTTGACTTGGCGCAAATACCGCCTGGCTCGAAGCTTGCCGGTGCTCAGCTTAAGCTCTACGTGGCCCGAACCGGGTATGCGGCTGGCAGGGGGACGTATGAATGCTACTTGCTGGATAGGGACTGGGCTGAAAGAACTGTGACTTGGAATAGTCAACCCGGCTCTGTCTCCGGGTTCGCCGTCTATTCAACAGTCCCAGCTGCCGGCAGCTGGATGACGTGGAACGTTGCATCATCAGTCAGCCAAATCCTAGCGGGAACCAGGTCCAACTTCGGATGGGGCGTAAGAGACCAGGCTGAGGATATGCGTGCTGAAATTGTTCCTTCAACCGTCTTCCCCTCCAAGGAAAACCCGACTAACAAGCCTATTCTTGAAATCTCGTTCTACCCGCCTAAGCTGGCAATATCCGGGCCTGCCTCAGGCTTTGTCGAAACATGGGTTAAGCTAACGGTTGAAAGAAGGGATGCTGACAACCAGCCAATAACCCGGGGTGATCTCAGGGTTCAGCTTTCGTCCAGCTCAGCCTCAGCAAGGTTTGCGCTGTCTGAAGGAGGCTCGCAGATAACAGAGCTGACCATTCCTAACGGGGCTTCGAAGAAAGACTTCTACTATTACGACACTAAGGTTGGTTCAGCCACGATAACCGCTGACACTAACCAGTATAGGGCTGATTACTATGAGGAGGGCCGCTTCAGCATCACTCTTGGGGCTAGGGATGTTGAGGGGCCTAAGGTAACCATAAGGGCTATTCCGGAGAAAGTAAAAGACAAGGAGAGCGTGAGGGTGGTCGTCGATGCCTCGGACCCGAGCGGAATAAAAAAAGTCATGGTCATACAGCGGGGGATCGCGTTGGGCGGAAGCCCATGGGAGCAGCCCCTATTCATGGAGGCTTACACAGACCCTCTACAGGCAAGCTTCCATAGGGAGGTTGAGTCCGGACCGTTCCCCGGCATGCGGATGGTAGAGTTCGAAGCTGAGGCAATGGACAAGTATGGAAACATAGGGAGGAGTTCAACGAGCGTCACTATAATTCATCCCCCTCCGAAGAGGACCTGTGGATGCAGGATAAGCTATTCGTTGAAAACGAAGGACGTTAAGGTTTGGACCCAGTGGGACTCAATCGCAACCGGCGATGTGGTCGGCGATGGAAGAGACGAGGTTATCGTGGCTCAGGATGACGAGGGTGGCAGACTGTTTGTCTACACGTGGAACGCTGAGGAAAATGCTCTCGAGCCGATGAAATTCTCGGGCAAAGCATTCACTAAGGTCAGATTCACGCATTACGACAGGATGGCGGTTGGTAACGTGATGGGCGACGAGAAGGACGAGATCCTTATCGCAATAGACGAAGATGGAAAAGCGGGAATAATAGACATCTACCAGGTTAAGCAGGCTGCTGACGGCTGTGAGCTCACCCTTGTTTCAAGCATAGACTTAGACGCGTTTGGATGTAAATTCACGCATTTCGACGCCCTCCTCGTGGGCAACGTTTTCAACGACGATAAGCAGGATGAAATAATTCTAGTGAGGGATGATGATGACAAGCTATTCGTCTTCGACCCTACTGCAACAGGCTCTTTCACCATGCATACTTTTACAGTGCCCGCGGGCTTCGACGAGTTCAGGTATACCGGGGAAACTGATAATGAGAATGATGATGACAACGGTCATGATGAGATAGCTGTCGCCAACCTCTTTGGAGACGATGCTGAGGAGATAGTTTATGCGCCCAACCATGAGGATAAGCTGTACGTTTTCTCCTTCAAGCAATCGGGAGGAGCATGGGTGATGGAAGTGGCGTACAGGCTCCCTGTCGAATTCACGAAATACGATGCCATGAGCGTTGGCGACGTGCTTGGAGACCCTAGGCCTGAAATACTTTTCTTCAGGGATGATGACAGGGTCGTGCTGATATACGATGTCTTCCTTGGGCCGATAAAGCTTCAATACATCTTCTACTCCAAGTATGACGGCGTCGCAACCGGGGATGTAGTAGGACTGGGTAAGGGGCAGATACTGGTTGCTACGGACGACGAGAACGATATTCGCCTAGCATACTCGGAGGAACTCTGGGAGGGTTGAAAAATGGAGAGTAGAAAGATATTCTCAATCATTATCCTGCTGTTGATACTGACTGCAGGCACACCCGGCTCTTCACCGGGACGAATAAGAGTATTAGGCAGCCCGGCTGGAGGTCCTGATCTGAAGGTTGACAGTGCAGTCTTCTTTCCACAACCCGTCGCCGGGCTAAGAACAAGGATGATTGTAACCGTAAGCAACAAGGGTAGTCCTGTTAAACAGCTGTTCTGGGTGTCAGTAAAATGGGGCGGATGCCAGCTTGTCAACGGTACGTATGGGCTTGACGGTGGGGCAACAGCCAGTATTCTGTTCTATCCCCTGTTTCTACAGGCGGGGAAATACTCGCTTGAAGTGACTGTGGATCCCTACGGGGAGGTTATGGAGACGGATGAAACGAATAACGTTCTAGTGCTTTGGCAGGAGGTTATACTTCCTAAAGCCGGGGGCGTGAAAGCTCCTCCTACTGAACTGGATTTTGAAAGCGAGGAAGCAGTATGGGGTTATATTGGTAATCTGCCGAGTGGAGAACCATCTATGCATGCACTGCCTGACTACGTTTTAATGGGAAGGCTCGACCCCAATGATCCGAACTCGCCCTTCGAAGCGCAGGGAGAAACGAGTGCCTGCGGCACCACATCGCTGGCTGGTATACTGAGATACTTGTCCAAGAAGGATTCCAGCGTTTACAATCACAATATCATAGATACGTGGGTCAGGGGGGGAGGTGAGATTGATGTATACAGTGAAGGTTTCTCTCTCGCAGACTACGCTAGAGGTAAAGGCTTCGAGGCGAGAGTATACGTGGATGGAACCTTCGAAGACGTAAAACGGTTTATCGACATGGGGATACCTGTGGAGATGTGTATAACGACTGACGGAAGCCACGATGAGATGAACGTTCTCAATGGCCACTGGATCGTTGCAGTATGCTACTGGGAGGATATGAACTACGGCACCATGATCGGCTACTATAATCCTTGGGGCCACTTGAGCGCGATTCCCCAGAGAAGGTTCGAACTATACTGGACAGAGCAAAACCTTCTGGGGATAACGCTGTGGAACAGGTTTTACGTCGCGATATGCAACAAACCAGCTCCCCCAGATATGCCTCCCAGCAACGCGGGTGCTCTTGAGAAATATCATGGTGCACTCGTAGAGGGTGTCAGCATTTTTTTAAACGAATTAGGCTCAAGCATCAGGATGATAAAGTCTGGTGATGCAGGAGAAAAGATAAAGGGCTTAGGGCTCCTAATCGGGACCGTGATTTTTGGCTCCATGCTTCTTATTCCCGTCTCGCTGACGCTTGTTGCCGAATGGGTTTGGGAAGGAATAAAGGCGGCTGCTGAATTGATTTGGGAAGGGATAAAGGCTTTAGGCTGCAAGCTGTTCGGCTGGGGTTGCAAGAGTAAGAAAGAGTATTTCTACTATTTCTACTCGTCAAGTCCCTCTTGCGAATGCTCCAGTCTTTTAAACGACATGGTTAGGGTCGAGGCAGTCGGATACATATTCACCTCCCAGGTTGGAGACGCTGTTCCAGTCTACGAGTATGCTGAGGTGGATGAGCAGACCCGCGAGGTGATAAGATACTTCGTGTCGACAGACCCTAATTTGCCGGAGACTGGAGCCCCTGGTGTCAGAAGGTTCCTCTACGGGAGGCTCGGTTATCTTAATAAATCTGAGATCCAGGGGGTTCCAAACGAGAAGCTGGTTGATTATCTTAAAACGTATGGAATTGACTACGACGCATCTGTCTCAAACCTGTGGGTTTCCCAGTACTATCTGGAGGGTTCAAAAATACTGTGGATGTTCAATATGACCAGTGAAACGTCTTGGCGCGCTTTCCTCAGCCCAGATGAAGCCGGAGGCACCAAGACTTTTCCGTACGTGGCTGTTGACTATAAGGGGGAGAGCAGGGGGTATCACTTCACCAGGGACTACGTTGTCGGCTACGTGCATTACAACCATCTCCGGGGAACGGCGCCTCTCTACAGGTTTTACGACCCTGATAAGGAAGAGTTCTACCTCACTACTGATTTAAACGATGAGCCGAAGGAGCTCCGCCCTGTTAGGGAAATGGTTTTCTCCGGCGTGGTCGGGTATGTTTTTCTCGAGCAGAAGCCTGGTACTGTACCGCTTTACAAGTATCATGCTCATGAAAAGGGGGCGCACTACCTTTTCACCACGAAGGAGATTGAGTCTGACAAGTTCACCCGGCTCGGCGTAATCGGCTACGTGTACGAGTACGAGGAGGATTGCACCGTACCGCTCTGGCTCTTCTGCTTCAGACAGGTGAAGGAGGAGTGATTCCGGAGGCTGGGGAAAATGGTTCGTGAGAAGTTTGCAAAGGGAACACTGGGTTTCGGAATCCTGGTTACGCTTCTATTCATAGTGGTTTCCAACATGGTGGCGATATTCCTGAGTCTCTACCTGTTGGTCTTAATCATGCCGATCCTAGCGGGGCTCGTAATAGGATTCTACGCGAAGGGGAACAGTTTGGCCAAGGGGAAAGCTGGCTTCAAGGGGGTTTTCGCCGCCACGCTCATACTACTCCTCTTGTCCGCGCCGGTCATCATAATGGCTTTTTCAGAGATAGTAGCGTTATGGACCGCCATTCCGTTGATCCTACTAGCGGTTTCTCCAATCGTGATGGGGCTTCTGGGCTTCGTCGGAGGCTTGATGAGCGGGATGTTAATAAAGCTGGCTAAGCGGCCTAAATACGCGGAGGAGCTTCCACCACCTCCACCTCAGGCTCCATCAACATAGCTAACTAAACAATCTGGGGAAACTAGGCTTTAGAATTAGGGTTTGCGCGCCGGGTTTTACCCTCTTTTCCTAAGTTTTATTGGTTTTCTTCTCTATCGGCTTTTTCTCTAGGTTTTTTAAGCTGATTGCTTCTATCCTTCATCTTTTTCCGCTTTTCGTTCAGCTTCCGACTTGCAGCTTAGTTAAGGTGTTAGCTGGTCTGGCGTTATGATTGTGTCTTTCAAACCCTTCACACGTATGAATTCCCTTAGCTCTTTATCTAATGTGAGCAGTTTCAGGTTGAAATGGGCTGAGCTTGCGTAGAGTAGGTTGTCAACCATATCTCTGTGGCCTAGTGAGTAAAGCCTTAGGGCCTCGTTGAAGACTTGAGGATCCTCCTTGACTTCCCCGTACCTGCCGCTCTCCATGATGCTTCTCAGCCCCGTGTTGAAAGCATCGTCTACGACTCCGCCTGTTAGCTTGGCTACCACCCAGAGTGCCTCTAATATGCTGAAGCGTGAGTAGAGTGTTTCTACACCAGTTTCCGCAAGCTTCTTTAAGCCTTCAACAGCCTCTCTTCCAACATCGATCCCGAGGGAGGGGAGTATGAAGGATGTATCAAGCAGGATTCTCAGTCTGTTTTGCCTGCTCCTCAAGGCTTATCGCCTCTACTTCCTCAGGCTTTATTGAAACGAATTTCTTCCCGACTGTGGCAAGCTCTATGGGGTCGCGGATTATTTCCAAGATTATGCTTTCTCCCGAGACTCTGAGCATCACCCTATCACCCTCCTTTATGCCGATGGCCTTTGCGACGGCCTTAGGAAGGTAGATAGCGTATTTTTTTCCGATACGCGTTTCTACAGTCAGACTCACTCGCTTTTCACCAGTTTATTTATTATGAATCAGATTTAAAAAGATATCTCTGATTAATTCTGAAAAATCTGAAAAAAACGGGTGTCCTTTAAAGCAGTTTTGGGCGTTTTCTCTAGGTTTTTATGTTTTTCATCGGTTTTGACTTCCTGATAGAATGTATTTTCATGGTTATCATAAATGATAACTTTAAATATACGAAAACTGCTGCTTCGATTCTTGTGAGAAGCGAGAGGCTCATCAGGATGCTGCGGGATTCTAGGCTTAGTGTTTTTTCTCTAGGCGATCTGGTGAGGATTTTGAATAAGGATGAGGGTTATGTCAAGGTTTTGCTGAATAGGCTTGTGGAGAGAGGTCTTCTGGTTAGGGTTGAGAGGAACAAGTATTCGCTTCCGGGTCAGAGTGTTTTCAGCGTTGCTTCTCTTCTTGTTTTCCCTTCCTACGTTTCCTTTATTTCAGCGTATTCTTACTATGGTTTGACTGTGCAGATTCCTTCAACGGTTTTCGTCGTCTGCTTGAGGCAGAGGAAGGAGGTTTTCTATGAGGGGTGCCGGGTTAGGTTCGTTAAGTTTTCTAGGAGAAGGTTCTTCGGGTACTTGAAGGAGTATGTGGAGGGTAAGACGGTTTTTATCGCTGAGGTTGAGAAGGCTGTTCTGGATAGTCTGCTGCTGCCGAGGTATTGTCCTGTGTCTGAAACTTTTTCAGCGTTGAGGGAGGCTGGGTTGAACCGTGAGAGGCTTCTGGAGTATGCTGTGAGGCTCGGCTCGAGGGTGGTGGTAAAGAGGCTTGGATACTTGCTGGAGCTTGCCGGCCTGGATGTTTACCCTTTTTTGAAAAGCCTTGTCGATAAGAATTATGAGCTGCTTAATCCTCTTAAGCCTTCTGTTGGCGAGAGGGTTGAGAAGTGGAGGCTCATTGTTAACGAGGTGCTTGAGTAATGCTTGACAGGGGGAGGCTTCAGGAGTTAACCAGGGTTTCCGGCTTTAGCCTTTGGCAGACGGAGAAGGATTACCTGCAGCATGTTTTCCTCTTGTTTCTCTCGGTTGAGTCCAAGGGGGGCTTCGTGTTTAAAGGAGGCACAGCTCTGCAGAAGGTTTACGGTTTGAACAGGTTCAGCCTGGACTTGGATTTTACTTCTAGAAACAGCAATGAGGAAAGGGTTGTGAAAAGAATAGCAAGTGATATTGAGGATTTCGGTTTTCCTGCAGAGTTTTCCAGAGTGGAGAAGTTTAGAGACATAGGTAAAACGCTGGTCTTAAGGATCCGTGGTCCTCTTTTCGACGGTTCTGACAGGAGCATAACCCTGCTGAGGATTGAGATCAGCCTGAGGAGAGACCTTGTTTTGGAGCCGGAGGTAAAGGAGGTTGTGCCGATATATCCTGATGTGAGGCCATACTTGTTGCAGGTGATGAGGCTGGAGGAGATTCTCGCTGAGAAAGTAAGGGCGATTTTTCACCGGGGGAGGGCTAGCGACCTTTATGACCTCTGGTTTCTAGCTAGGAAAGGAGTGAAAATGGATTTGGAGCTGGTTAACGCTAAATTAAGCTATTATAAGATGGTTTTCAGCGGGGAGGAGTTTAGAAGAAAGGTCATGGGGATGGAGAACACATGGTTGGAGGAATTGAAACCAGTAGTAACCTTCGTTCCACATTTTAAAACGGTTATAAGAGATATCGAGGTTTTTCTTCGATGATATGAATGCTAATACTGGTTTACTAGGTTTAAACAGGGTTAGCGCGCGAGTAAAGTATTTCTGCATCGGTCTCCGCAAGCTTCCTTAAGCCGTGGACAACCTCTTTTCCAACGTCGATCCCTAGTATGGGAGTATGAGGAAGTGTCAAGCAGTATTCTTAGCTTGTTCTTCAGGGCTTATCGCCTCGATTTCTTCCGGCTTAACCGAGGCAAACTTCTTCCGGTTAAGGCAGCTCTATTAGGTTAAGGATTACCTCTGGGATGATGTCTTCCCGCGTGACTCTGAGCATTACTCTATCTCCCTCTTTATGCCGACTGCCTTGGCAAGTATATGGCGTGTTTTTCCCGACTGTGTCTCAACGGTCAGATTCATTAAGTTTCACCAGTTTCAATAGACTTGAAAAGTATCTCTGATTAGCCTATTGTTTTCACCCTACGTTAAGCGGCGTTCATCGGGTAGATGTTCTCGGTTAAAACGTCTATGCTCAATCATCATGCACCTATCCATTATTACTTTTAAGCCGGTTTTCTCCGCTAATTCAGCAGCCTGCACGTTGACTACGCCTAACTGCATCCATATGAAGAGAGGCTTACCGTGTTTTTGCTTTAGACGAATCGCCTGCTCAACGATTGGAAGAACTTCTTGAGATGGTCTGAAGATGTCGACGACTTCAATGGTCTTTTGGACTTCCTCTGGGATTTCAAGCAAGTTTTTGTAACACTTCTCGCCCAAGACTTCGTCCGCAAAAGGGTTGATGGGAACGATACGGTATCCGTTTGCTTTCAGATATTTAGCCACCTTATGGCTGTCTTTATTCGGCTCCCTTGATATTCCCACTATAACGATCGTTTTACATTCAAGGGCCGACTTTATCTTTTCATCTATCGATGTTTCCAATAATACCCCCTCTTACGATTAAGAGTTAATCCGGCATATTGCATGTTATTAACATTTTCTTTATTCACCTCTTGGCTTTTTTGTGTTGGAAGAAGTAGTGCCTGAATGAATCATCAGGATGCTGTTTCAACACGTGTTCCCATCCCTTGGTTTTTCGTTTCTAGTTTAACTTACGGGAGGATCCCCTTTTTCCTATACTTTTCCGGGTTTTTCCTGAATTCGTCCTCGCAATGCTTGGAGCAGAAGTAAACGGTTTGCCCACCGTACTCCAGCCTGCTGTAAGCTGTTTCAGGCTCTATTTTCATCCCGCACACGGGGTCGGTAACCATTCTTCTCCTCTCCATCTGCATCCCCTCCGGCTCGTATTTTCTCAGGGTCTGAGTATTTAAAGCAACTATGACTGTGCTCAGCGACATGACTAGCGCGCCCAGCCAAGGCGGAAGGATAACGCCGAGATCATGTAGTACGCCAGCGGCAAGTGGTATGGTTAAAACGTTGTAGCCGGTTGCCCACCAGAGGTTTTGAACCATCTTAGAATATGTTTTTCGCGAAAGCTCAATAATCTTTGGAACATCTCTCGGGTCGTTTCTAACAAGGATTATGTCCGCGCTCTCTATCGCTACATCCGTGCCCGCGCCTATCGCTATGCCGACGTCAGCCGTGGCTAGGGCGGGCGCGTCGTTAACACCGTCCCCGACCATAGCAACCCTGAAGCCCTTCTCCTTCAGAAGCCTGATCTTCTCCGCTTTCTCATGCGGCAGGACCTGCGCGAAATAATCGTCCACCCCTAGTTCTTCCGCAACCCATTTCGCAACTTCCTGCGAATCGCCGGTAAGCATGTAAACCCTTATTCCCATCTTTCTAAGCTTCTCAACCGCTTCATACGATTCCTTTCTAACGGTGTCCGAGAGGGCGAAAACGCCTGCAAGCCTGCTGTCGACCAGCGTGAAAACCATGGTTTTACCCTGCTTCATCAGCTCGCCCATCTTCTCGTTTTCAACGCTTATCTTAATATCGTTCAGGAGGCTTACTCCACCGACGTAGACCTCTTTGCCGTCAACCCTCCCGTAAGCCCCTTTACCGGGGATTGCTCTGAACTCTTTTGCCTCAAGGAGTTCCACGCCCTTCCGCTTCGCATACTCAACTATCGCCCTGGCGGCAACGTGTTCTGATTTCAGCTCGACGCTTGCAGCCAGTTTTAAAAGCTCTTCCTCCGGGATCAGCGGGATAGTGTCGCTCACGCCGAAGCCGCCGAGGGTTAACGTGCCGGTCTTGTCGAAAACAACAGCGCTCACATTCCTAACAGTTTCAAATGCCTTCCTATCCCTGATCAGTATCCCGCTCTTCGCAGTTATCGAGGTTGAGATGGCGACTACCAGTGGTATCGCTAAGCCGAGGGCATGCGGGCAGGAGACGACCAATACTGCAACCATGCTTTCAAGAGCCTGCTCCGGCTTCCCGTAGGCGAGCCACGTGACGTAGGCAGCTATTGAAACGGTCAGCGCGACGTAGAAAAGCAGGGCTGCAGCCCTGTTCGCCAAGTCCTGGGTCCTAGTTCGGCTTTCCTGAGCCTGCTTAACCAGTTTTAATACTTGAGCCAAATATGTGTCCTCACCTGTCTTTTCGATGAGAACCTTCAGGAACCCTTCGCCGTTTATCGAGCCCCCTATTACTCTTGACCCCTCCTGCTTGCCAACTGGTTTCGACTCGCCTGTTAGAAGAGCCTCGTTCACAAAGGAATCGCCCTCTAAAACAGTACCATCAGACGGGATTTTCTCTCCGGGCTTGACGACAACAACATCCCCTGGCTTAAGCTTTGAGACCGGAACGTCGACTGTTTCACCGTTCTTTAAAACGTGGGCTGTAGTCGGCATTATTCTCACAAGCTCCTCCAATGCTGTTGAGGCTCCGAGAACGCTCTTCGCCTCAATCCAGTGTCCGAGAAGCATCACATCTATCAAGGTGGCGAGCTCCCAGAAGAGCTCCATTCCGAGTGGGATGAAAACTGTTGCGGCAGAATATGTGAACGCAACAGTTATGGCTGTGCCGATGAGCGTCATCATGCCTGGCAGCCTGTTTTCCAACTCGTTCACCAACCCTCTTAGGAAGGGCCACCCTCCGTAAACATAGATGGATGCAGATAGGATTAGCAATGCGTATTCCTGCATAGGGAAAACTATTGCTTTACCTCCAAGGATCATCGTTTGAAAAGTTTCTGAGAAAAGCAGGATAGGGACTGTAAGGATCAGGCTGGCAATAAGCCTGTTTTTAAACTCGGCTATGTGGTGCGCATGATGCTCGTGCAACCCCTTATCTTCGAGAAGGAATAGTTTTGAAACCTTACATAAGGCTTTAACGAAAAAACTTTTCCCCGTGCAGATGACGGTTGGAAATGTCCGATGCGTGGGGTACGCTACGCTTATATATTCTTTTTTAGCGTTGAGGCAGAGCAAACGGCAAAGGTAGTTTTAACCGGCTGGGGTTATGCATAGCGTTAAAAGTTGTTCGTAAACTGGTTTTCCCTTGGCATAAGCATCTTATCCAGATGGCCGCGAAAAACGGGTTTGAAGCTTCTCACGGCCACGTTTAACCCGGCGGCTTTCAATATTTAACCGGTAGTGTTGCAGCGTTTATCTCGAGGAAAACCGGGATTTCCGACGCCTTGGTTAAGCAGTCCCCAATCATTCTGGAGGCTGAGTGAAAGTATCTGGCTTAGGCGAGGCAGGTATGCTGGAATTCTTGGAAGACTTGTGACAAACGCGCGCAACCTGCCTCAAGGGTCTTTTAAGCACTCCACTCAGTTTTATCGAAGAATCCTGAAAAAGCATTCTCCTCCCCCTTGAACCAGCTTCTCAGCGATGTTTGTAACCGTGTTCCGGGTCTTTCCCGCGCCGCACAATTCTTGCGTGCCCCACTAGGATGAACGGGTTCTCCAGCAACTAATAGCTATTACGGCGATTAAGCAAGTGGACAGCGCCCTGCTCATTTAATTTCAGGATATGGTAATTCCTCGTTTCTACCTATGATCTTCCTCTTGGCCTTCAGATAGTACACGTAGTTGCTCAGCGACACGTCTGGAGGAACCCTGTGGTCAACCATGGGTATGTAGCCACCCTCTTTAACTAGCTGCGAAAGGCTTTCAAGCTCCCTGTCTATCGCCTTAGGCCCCTCGATCAAAGCCAGCTTGTTAACCCCGCCCATTAGGAGGATCTTATTATCGTATTGCTCCCTAAGCTTCACTGGGCTTGTGTACTTCGCCTCTATGGGGAACATGCAGTTTATTCCCGCTTTCAACCATCCTGGGACAAGATCATCTATCTTCCCGTCGCAGTCTAGAATGTTTATTTCAACACCGTACTCCTTCAACACGTCCGTCACCTTCTTATACCTTGGAACCATGAATTCTTCGAAAAGCTTCACTGAGATTAGTGGCCCCATGTTGTAAGCCATGTCCTCCCACCATGTCGCGAAGTCAACACGGATGTTTCTTAAAGCTCTCCTAATCATTTTTATCCAGAGGTTTACCAGTGTGTCCATCATTTCAGCCATCCAGTCGGGATCCCTGTAGAAGGCTATTGAGATCCCTTGGACGCCCATCAGGTTCCTCAGCCAGCCGTAGAGGCTTCCAACGCTTATGCCTAGAGGATAATCCCTCTCACTGTATATCTTTATTATCTCATCATAGCTTAACGGCATTCTCCCAGGGGTATCAGGGTCGAAGAACGGCTTTATTTTCTCCCAGTCCTCTCTGCTTCTAATAGGGTACCTTAAGTACTGGGGAATCGTAGAGGTCCATTTCTTGGTTATGTAGACTCCTCCTAAACCATCGTCAATAACCTCCTTATCGTCGAACTCCCTGATCCTTCTCGAAGGCGGCGGTGGCCATAGGCCGGTGTTCACGGGAAGCATGTCTATCGTGTCCCAGCCTTCAAGCATGAAAAAGTCCTCAACGTCCCGGATGCTGTGGAGATGCAGGGGCAGGCCTTCAGCATGCCAGCGGTCGATTGTTTCATTCCAGTAGCCGAACTCGTAGTCCGGAACCCTGTCAACCTCTTTAAACTGCAGTGTTCTAAGCAGCCTCTCCCTCTCGTCCATCACGGGGGCTACACTGATGTTGAAAATAAATTTTTCTTCGATCCTGCTCACCGTGGAAACTTCCAGATTTCGCAACGTTTTTAACTCGCCAGCACGGTCTTGAGACATCATGAGTAGTGAATTCCTAGGGGAGGATGCTTACGACTTCCTAAAGGGCTTAGCCTCTTATGAAAGGCTTGCTGGAACCGTGGGTGAGGAGGAGGCTCGGAGATACATTGTAAGCGTCATGGAGAAAGCAGGCTATAAGACGCTGCTTGAAGAGTTCACCGTTAAAACCTTCCGGATTCTGAGAAACGAGTTTCACGTTTTAGAACCTTGGAACGAGGAGATTGACTGCCGGGGTGTCGGATTCAGCGGTTCAACCCCTGAAGAAGGCGTCGTAGCTCCCTTACGGTACGTTGAGACCGGTGACCCGCTGCTGCTACCTCGGACGAAGGGAGAGATACTGCTTCTCTCAGAGCCGCCGCCGACTGTTGAAAAGCTGTTCGAGCTCTCCAAGTATGAGCCTTCCGGAATCGTTTTAAGCGAGGGTACTCCTTTCAGGAAGCCCTCTCAGGTAGACAGGCTTTTCGAAGTGAGTAGGAGGTTCAGGGTGCCGACGGTCTTCATAAGTTTTGAAGACGCGTTTAGGCTCGTTACGAATAATGCTTCCAAGTCTAGGCTGGTTCTCACGCAGCAGGAGTTCGACGCTGACACTTGCAACATCGTGGTGGAGAAGAAGGGTGTTAAATACCCTGAGGAGATAATAGTCGTCGGAGCGCATTACGATACTGTTTATGGTGTGAAGGGGGGTGTTGACAACGCTGGCGGGGTGGCTCTGCTCATGGAGCTAGCTAAATCTATGAGCAGCCTTGATTTGAAGAGAACGGTTAGGTTTGTTTTCTTCACGGGCGAGGAGCTTGGGCTCAGGGGTTCTTTCAACTACGTGGAGAAGCATGAGGATGAGGTTGAGAAAGTAATGATGATGGTCAACCTTGATGTGAACGGGGGTGCGATAGGCGGGTGTAACGCCGTGGTAACTGGACCCCAAGAGGTGAAGACTTATCTGGAAGCCATGTCGAAGGAGCTTGGCGTAAACCTCTCTGTGTCTCAGGACGTGTATAGCTCTGACAGCATTCCCTTCTCCAACAGAGGAGTGCCGTCTGTAAGCTTCTACAGGAGGAGCGGCGCCGGTGTGCATATTCACACTCCTGAGGATGACTCGAGGTTTACAGCACCCATCGGCTTCAAGATGGTTGGGATCATTGTCCGCGAGTTTCTCCTGCGGATGGCTAACGCGGAGAGCTTCCCTTTTAAACGGGAGATCCCTGAGGACGTTAAGAAGAAGGTTCAGGAATACCTTAAGAACAGGGGTTTTGAAATGCCGAGTGTAAACGTCTAATTGAAACGCTCCTGCCTATGCTTAGGGTGGTCCGGGTGAGATGGGGATAGAACGCGTCGAGGTTTACTCCGTGACCCTAAGGTTTTTCGAACCCTTCCGGATTGCCCCGGGTGCGAGCGAGAAAAGTCGCAACGTTGTGGTGAAGATAGTCACGGACTACGGTGTTGAAGGCTGGGGGGAAGCGTCTCCGTCTAGAAGAGTCACCGGGGAGACTGTGGAAACCGTTTTAGAAGCATTGTCCAAGATCGCGCCCAAGCTTATCGGCATGTGTCCTCTTCGGATAGAGCAGAACGTGGAGACAATGGACAGGGTTATCGGGGGGAACCCTGCTGCGAAGGCTGCTGTTGACACTGCTCTGCACGATATTCTCGGGAAGACCACTGGGAAACCGCTTTTCATGCTTCTCGGAGGCTACCGGACGCAGGTCTTAACCGATTTCACGTTGAGCATTAAGACTCCGAGGGAGATGGCTGCTGACGCTGTTAAGGCTGTGGAGAAAGGCTTCAGGGCTCTTAAGGTTAAGGTTGGTGTAAACCCTTCTGAGGATGTTGAGAGGATAAGGCTTGTCCGCGAGGCCGTGGGGGAGGATGTTGAAATAAGGGTTGACGCGAACGGGGGTTGGAGCCCGGAGCAGGCGGTTGAAGTTTTAAACAGGGTGGAGAAGTTTAAAATACGGTTTGTCGAGCAGCCGGTGCCCGCTCACGATGTGAAGGGCATGGCTAAGGTTAGGAGGGAGTCTCCAATACCTGTTATGGCTGATGAAAGCGTGCATTCACCCTCCGACGCGCTGAGGCTCATCCGGGAGGAGGCTGTTGACCTGATAAACATTAAGCTTGCGAAGAGCGGTGGAATATTGAAGGCGAGGAAAATATCCGATGTGGCTGAGGCTGCTGGAGTATCCTGCATGATCGGATGCATGAGCGAGTCTGAAATAGGTATTGCTGCAGGAGCACATTTCGCAGCAGGAGTTAGAAACGTGAGCTATGCGGACTTGGACTGCGACCTGCTTCACGCCGACAAGCTTGTTAAGAAGGGAGGGACAAGGGTTGAAAACTCTATGAGGCTGTTCTCTAGGGAAAGCGGATTGGGAGTAGTTGAGCTGGATACTGGACTGCTTGGCAAGCCTCTAGCCGTTTACAAGTGATTTTTAAAGGGTTAGCTGTTCCATACGTCGGCTACGGTTATAGTTGGCCGAGGCTCAACCCGATTCCCCTAGAGGGAGCCTCCCCCCTCACTATTCTATCAACCAGGTTCCTAACCATTTTTTCAATCCTGCTCACGACTTTACGAGCATCCTCCAGGCTCATTTCAGCAGGATCCTCGATGCCCCAGTTCTCAACATGCTTCACGTTCACCACCGGGCATTCTGAGCCGCTGCATACTATTACCGCGATATCCGCCTCAGCCTCCATCTCCCTGGTTAGCTTCTTTGGCCTCTTACAAGAGATATCTATCCCCCTTTCCTTCATTAGTTGAACAGCCTTAGGGTTTACGCTTTCAGCGGGCTTTGGGCCGGCGCTAACCGCGACCCACCCGGCTGGAGGGTTTGAGTTGAAGAACGCTTCCGCAACCTGGCTTCTGAAACTGTTTTGCACGCATATGAATAACACTTTCCTAACCATTTTAACGAAAGTTGCACCCCGCAAGGGCTTTTAAAGTATTCTGCAAGTAGAAACTGCTTAATGCCTTATGGTGAAGCCTTTGAACTCCCCCTTGTACTCTTCCCACTCCACGCTTACCCCGGTAACCCTGGCTCCAGGCGGCCCCCTTCTGCAGAACTCTATCATTTTTCTCACGAGCATCTCCTCCCCTTCGAAAACCGCCTCGACTCTTCCGTCTGGAAGGTTTCTCACCCATCCTCCGACTCCGAGCGCTTGCGCGAGCCTCCTAGTTTCATGCCTGAAGAAAACTCCTTGAACAAAGCCGCTTATATACACGTGGGCCCTAACCATCAACTTGAACAGTCTTTTTCACCATGAAGGTTTTTTAAAGTTGTTTTCAACCAGAGGCTAAGCTTGAAGCCAGGCTGTTTAGAAACACCCTGTAGGCTTCCACGCCCTGCATGAACTCTTCAACCGTGATGCTTTCCAGGGAGCTGTGCGCCAGAGAGGGGTCGCCCGGGCCCCAGGCTAGTTGCGGCCTGCCCCATTTCAGGCCGGTGTAGTTGAAATCGGACGTCCCGAGCTTCCTAATCAGCAGCAACTCCCTCCCAAGGGTTTTTCTAACAGCCTCTCTGACAGCGTTGATCAAAACCTGGTCCTTGGCTGAAGCGTAGCCGTCTAAATGGTCTAGAAACTCATAATCCGTTTTCATGGCTCCACCCATGTTCTCTACATACTCGTTCAAGACCGTGGAGAACATTCTGGAAAGCTTTTCAAACCCTATGGGTGGAGGGTAGCGAAGGTTCAGGCGTGCCTCACAGGAGTCAGGTATTCTGGAGTCACCGTAGCCACCTTTAATCATGGTGATGGAGACACCTATGTTTGAGAAAAGGTCTTTAGAAAAGGTCATTCTCGTCTTAACGTGTTCAACAAGCCTCATTGTTTGAACGATAGCATTGAAATCATCCATAGGGGATGATGAATGCCCGCCCTGGGTTGAAACCCTTATGCTGACTGTTGCGCTACCCCTGTATGCTACTGCCGCAGCCCTAATCCCGGTTGGTTCGCCTATGATCACGTAGTCTGGAGCCGGGATTTCTTCGAGAAGCCTCCTAACCCCCTTGCTGTCCGATTCCTCCCCGACGACTGACGAATAGAGTAGTCTGAGACTCCTGCCACCGTAGTTTGACGCGGCCAGCGCCATTGCTACGAGAGAAGCCTTAGCGTCAACAGCACCCCTGCCGAATATTCTTCCTGATTCAAGCTTGACTTCAATAAGCCCGGGCACAGTATCTACGTGGGAGCAGAAAAGCAGCGTCCTGCCCCCGTCCCCCTTCTCCCCTAGAACGTTGCCAGCAGGATCCCTCCTGACGTTTTCAAAACCGTTCGCGAGCAGTAGGGAGAAGACTTCCTGCTGAGCCTCTTCCTCATCCCCGCTTGGCGAATACTTGGAGAGGAGTTTAACCAGCGGTTGAACTGCTTCCAAGCCTCGACTCATAGCTCCTCATCGCTTCGAAAATAATGCTACACGCTTCCTCGACGAGGTTTAACGGTATGTTGAGCGACGGTAGTAGGCGCACCACAGTTGGGCCGGCTGTTAAAACCAGGACGCCTTTCTCCGCAAGCAGGTCGACGAGAGGCTTAGACCTGACTTTCAGCTCAATGCCTATCATGAGGCCGCTTATCCTTATCTCCCTGATGATCCTGAGGTTTCTTAATGCTTCAAGTCCCTCTCTGAAAACCCTAGACCTTTCCTCCACAGTCTCTCTGGTGACTGTTTCCCTAAGGAGCCTCATGGTTGCAGCACCCGCGGCGCAGGCCAAAGGGTTTCCGCCGTATGTTGAAGTGTGGAAGCCGGGTTCAGCCACTGTCGACGCTTCCTCGCTGAAAAACGTGACTCCAACCGGGATCCCCCCGGCTACCCCCTTAGCCAAGAGAGCAATATCCGGCGCAACATCTTCTTTTTCAAACGCGAAAAAGGTTCCAGTCCTCCTCAATCCTGTTTGAATCTCATCCAGTATGAGTAGTGCCCCCTTGTCGGAGGCTATTTCCCTTGCTGCTTTCAAGTAGCCTGTTGGAGGAATCCTGACTCCGCCTTCTCCTTGAACAGGCTCAAGAATAACCGCGGCGGTCTCCTCGTCAACCTTGCTTTTCAAATCCTCTTCGTCGCCGTACTCTGCAAATACAACCCTTTCACCTAAAACGTGTTCCAAGCCCTTCTTGTACTCCGGGTTCCACGTGGCGCTGAGGGCTCCCAGCGTCTTACCGTGGAAGCTTCTTTTGGCTGCAACAATCCTGCTTCTCCCTGTTTTCCTGAATGCTGTTTTAACGGCGAGGTCAACGGCTTCCGCGCCACTGTTCACGAGAAGCATCTTAGGGAAGAAACGCGACGTGAAGCGGGACGTCTCCTCCAAGAATTCTGCCCTAGCATCATTGTAGAACGAGCCGTGGCAGGAAGATATTTTCTTCAACTGGTTCACGATCGCTTCGACAATCACAGGGTTCGAGTGGCCAAGTATTGCAACACCATAGGCTGAAGTCAGGTCGATGAACCTCCGACCCTTATCGTCGAAAACCTCCGACCCTTTCCCGCTTATTATTGCTATACTTCTCTTAACGTAGGTTTTAAGCAGAAGCCTGTCCTCAACCTCATAGGGGTTAACCATTTTAAGCATCCTCATTTAAATATGAGCGTCCCAAGTTTTTTCTCCAGCGCGCTTGAAACAGGCTTATCGACGAGCCCGGAGGATATTCTCACTGAAGCAGCCCCTTCTTGAAGCGCCTCCACGGCTGACTGCACCTTCCTCATCATTCCGTGGCCTATGCTTGGAAGAAGAACCGAGGCTTCAGCCATCGTCAGCGACTCGACGAGCTTACCGTCTACGAGAAGACCATCAACGTTCGTAAGGTATAGCAGGCTGCTCCCCAGTGCTGAAGCAACCTTGGCTGCGAAGGCGTCGCTGTCGACGTTGAGAGGCTCAAACTCCTTGCCTAAGGCTATTGGTGCTAGAACCGGCAGAATGCCGTTGTCAAGGAGCAGTTTCAAAAGGGCTACGTTAATCCTGTCAATCTTCCCCGTAAACCCGCCGTCCATGAGTATTCTCCTACCGTCCTCCCTTTTGACAAGTATCTTTTCCTTTCTGTTGGCGCTTGCCAGAGCCCCGTCTACACCGGTTAAGCCGACAGCGTTAACATTCATCCTGAGAAATTTGGAGACCACGAGCTTGTTGAGCCTTCCCATAGTCATAAGGTAAACCTGCATCGTCTCCCAGTCGGTCACCCTGCTCCTCATCCCGCTGGCGGAGACAACGAACCTCGGTTCAATACCCATCCTCCTACAGGTCTCCGTCACTTCCGCTCCTCCCCCGTGGACGAAAACGACCTTCTCTCTTCTAGAGTATTCAGCCACGTCCGCAACTATCTTCTCAAGAGGACCCTCTTCAAGCAGGGCTCCTCCTGCTTTAACCACTATCATCTTCGAACACTCACGCCGGGTGTAGACCTGGGAAGGTTAAGCCTTCCCTCTCATCGAAACCGAAGATAATGTTGAAGCACTGGACAGCGTTTCCAGCAGCCCCCTTAACCAGGTTGTCTATGGCTGCGAACAGGATTACCCTGTTAGAGTCAGCGTCTATTTCGAAACCTATGTCGGCGAAGTTCGAGCCCATCAGGTACTTTGGATCAGGCAGGCCGTGCACCATCGTCGGATCCCTGACGAGCCTTATAAACGGCTCCTTGTCGTAAGCCTGCCTGTAGCACCTCCACAGGTCTGGAAAGGACGGAAGCCTTCCGGATGGACGTGCGTGAACGGTTACAAGTATCCCCCTCACAATGTTTACAGAATGCGGTGAGAAACCTATGACTATCCCTCCGCCAGCAGCGTTCGAAACCTCTTGAACTATCTCGGCAACATGCCTGTGCCCAGCCGGCTTATATGGCCTAACCACGTTATACCTCTCCGGATGGTATCCTTCTAAGGTTGGCGAGGAGCCGGCTCCCGACGAGCCTATTTTAGCATCTATGAATATCTGGCTCCTGTTTACCAGACCGTTCTTAACAGGGGGTACGAGTGCCAGTATGCTCGCCGAAGCCATGCAGCCCGGTACTGCTATCAGACTAGCGGTCCTTATCTCGTCTCTGTGAAGCTCCGGCAGGCCGTAGACAGCCTTCTCCAGAAGCTCAGGGTAGGGATGTTTAAAACCGTACCATTTCTCGTAGGCAGAAGGATCTTTAAGCCTGAAATCCGCTCCCAAGTCTATCACCTTCAAACCCCTGTCGAGAAGCGTTTTAACCACGTGTGTAGACTGGCCATGTGGAAGTGCTGTGAAGACAACTTCAGCATTAGCCACGTTCTCAACCTTAGGCTCCACGAAGCTCATCTGGCAAACCTTCCTAAGGTTTGGATGAACCTTGTGAACAGGCATGCCGCTGAACCTCTTAGAAGTGGCCGCTGTGATTTCCACCCTACTATGTGATAGAAGTATTCTAAGCAGCTCTCCTCCGACATACCCGCTTGCCCCGTACACCGCTACTTTAACCAACCTTACCTCCTAATCCTCCAAACTAGGTGTTTAAGAATCTTTTTCTCCTCCGTCGCACAGTAGGACATATTTTCTCCAGCGTGCTATAGGCTTCTCCGGGTTTAACAAGAGTCAGACGCGTGCTAGACTCAACCAATGGTTGTTTCACAACCTTTTCGGATTAGACACGCAAGCCATCCGCGTAGCGCAAGCTAAAACGGGATTCTAGTGGAGTGAGCAGAAGCTTTTGCTAGACTATATTCAAACATTGGTCACTCCCTATCTTCATGAAATGTAAACAGTGAATATGGATAGGGGAACATTTAGAATGGACACTTAGCTTGATTCAATCCCAAGTACACGTAAACCTCATCGTATCCCACGTCAACATCATTAATTTTAAGCTCCTCAATGCTCCCCCGCAACTCGTAGCCGACAACCCCTTCAGCAATACCCCTCTTTATGATTTCACAAACCAAGGATTTGACGTAATCCCTCAGAACCTCGAAGCCGAGGTCGCAAATCGCCTCTATAATCACCTTGTTCGCTGGTTTAGATTTGAGCTCGCACAGCAAGCGGGTCTCTGGGACGAATACAACCTCTTTGCCTTTAGCCACGCTACTTACTCTCGGATCGTTAATGAACCTGCTGGCAATAGCCTCTTCACGTTTCTTAAACTCTTCCTCTATTTCCTCGATGGGCTTGTGGTGCTGCACGGCTTGCGACACGACATCATCATGCAGCGCGATTGTGACGAAGTCAACCTTAGTTTCTCTTCAGCTAAGTGCTACTTGAAATAGGCCCTCAGCCAAGCTTCCAACGCTTTTAGGGTCGCTCGTATATGCATCGATGAAATAAAAAATCCACTTATTTCTCTCTCGCGCCATGACTCCAATACAGCACTCTTTCGTATTCTCCGTCCACCTTCTGGCTACATATTTTTTCGCAATTAGTCCTAACGTCTTCAATTTTTTCACCCCAACCCCATACCCTTGCCGATTTGCTCATTTCCTATATCTTCCCTCTCTGCTTCCCTTTTAATCTTCCCTCTCCTTCTTCTTTCTTTTCTCTTCATAAATTTGTTTCATAAGCTCAAACTTTTCCTGATGGCTTGGCTTTTCAGATCCTATCTCCTCTAGGAATCTTAAGTGTTCCTCTTCAGGGATTCTAAAATAGTAATAGGTTCTATCATCCTTATGATACTCGTGGATTTCAAGGGGATGAAAACCTAAATCTTCGAGAAGGTTCCTTATCTCCTCTAATCCCTCCTTGTACTTAGAGTCAAAACGTATCCTATTCTGAGTCCTATCATACTCCATAGCAACACCATCATCTCCCGTGAAAAAGCCCCTGAGATAGGCCCTCGCGCCCTTTAAGTCCAAGTGTTCTTTTTGCACATGGAACTCATAAGGTGACGGTCCCTTAATTCCGAGACTCCATAGGTCAAAATATATACTCCTGTCCTCTATTTCTTCAGAGTAGTGAGGGATTAGGGTGGTTCATACCTGTATCCATGTGGTCTCATGATAAATTTCCTCAAATAGTTCTTCATAATGCTTGGCCACTTCTTCGTCTGCTGAGGAGAGATATACACGGTAGTGGCGGTAGTTTTCATTCATATGGAGACCACCATCCGACGCTATTAAGCCACAGAGTTCCGCTTTTTCAGGAGCAAGTATTTCTCTAATGCCCCCTTCGGATACCTCTAGATATATCTCCTGCTTAACTCAAAGAGGATTCTGTCATCTTGAATTATGGATTCCTTAAATACTCCTATAACTTCCTCCCCTGTAAGCAGCTCACGTCCTTTCTCTGTTCCTTGTACTTCATATTCTTCAAAGGTTGCAATAATGTGAGAAACATCATTTTCATCTTCTCTGCATTGAAGTTCAGCTCCCTCTTCAAATGCTCCTTCATACTCTATCTCGCCCACGAAAAACCTTTCTTTCCATTGCCCTACTCTTGTTCCACCGCCCATTACTTTCTCTTCAACCTCTCTTTTTGAAAGGTCCTCTGCATATCTAACAGGTTGTGAAGGACCAGTATCCTAAAACCTGCTTCCTTATGGTTGAACATAAGATCAATAATCTCCTGAGGCATCATCCCCTTACAGACTTCACAATTGCATTCTTCAAACCTAACCTCTGAATCATTAAGCATTAATGGTATCCCGTTCCTAAAATAGAGCCCGTGCTTTGCGTCTAGAAACCATGAAAGATTACTGTAACTCAATGGTTCATATTTTAGCTTCCTACTCACTCCGTATATGATTAGCTCAAAATTAGTCCTAAGCCTTCTTGAAGCCCTCTTTAGACTCCATAGGGCGTTCTCAACGGGATTGTTGGAAAAGAAGAGCTTAGTTGACCTTCTCTAAAAAGCTCCCTCGCGGGCATGGCGAATGAAACATAACCCATTTCCATCTGCTTCCTAACTACTAAATCTATTTGCAGAGCATTAGCACCCTTAACCAGACCTATTAGAGGTATATCCAGTTTAAGGAAGTCGTTTGCAAAGGATATGAGACGGAAGGTTTGCGACCAAGATAGGAACAAGGGGTCGTCACTATAAGTATAGTTGTCCGGGATCATGGTAGCATCGGGCCTAAGATCCTCGATTAGCTTAAGGTAATCTTTAGTGGATAGCTTATCGATGAGCTCGTCAGGCATAACCAAGGATAGAAAGATTCTTCCATTGAACCCTAACTAATCATGTAGCCCCCTTAAAGCCTCATTCGATACCTTTTTGTGAAGTAGAATCTCTCCAAAAGAGACGAAAATCGCTGGGAATTCAATACCGTGCTTCCAGAACCAAGATCTGGAATCGGTAATATCAATTCTTGGAACAAACTCTCGAAAGCCAACTATAGTCATGGGTTTTCTACCCAGATGCGGAAGCTGAACCGGAGTCCTATCACTGGTCCTAAACGGACAGTAGGTCTTAAGCCTACAGAAGATCTTGGAGAAGTTATTCCACTATAACATATGCCTCTTTTTACACGAGAGCGCAAGACAACCGGCTGAGACCGTGACAAAGATCCTTAGCGAAGTAGAAACAGTTTTTACAGTCGAGCCCGCATGGCGCCCTCCTCTTCATCATCTTCCTTCTGAAATAATGCTCGTCTTGCTTTAAAAGATGAACTGTAATTCTGTGACAGGCTCATTTTCTCATTTTGGACACAAGGTACTTGAGAATCTTCTCTGGAATGTTAATGCCGGTGGCCTCCATGCTTCCCCTGAACTCAGGCGTAGGATTAACCTCGTTAACAACATAGCCCTCTTTAGGGCTTTCCATCACGTCGATCCCTACTATTTCTCCACCTACCGCTTTGGATGCTTTAAGCACTACTTCGGAAAGCTCGTCGGTGACCTCTGCCTTCTCGCTTTTTCCGCCTATAGCTATGTTTGTCTTCCACTGGTCTGGTGGGGAAACCCTGTATATTGCGGAAACAACCTCGTCCCCTATTACCGTGGCCCTAATATCTCGGCCAGGCTTCTCAACATACTCCTGGACGTAGAACACCTGGTAGAGCGGAAACATGTATAAACGGTCTTCAAGCACTGCTTCAGCAGTATACCTGTCCTTTATAAGGGAGATTAGTCTTCCCCAGCTTCCTATGACGGGTTTCAACACCGCCGGGTAGCCTGTCTTGCTGAAGGAGTCTAGGGCAGACTGGTAGGAGAAGGAAACTACCGTGAAAGGGGTTTTCACGTTGTTCTTAATGAGCTCAACCGTTGTGAAGAGCTTGTTGCCAGCTATCTGCAGTGTTTTGAAGGAGCTTACCGACGTTATTCCAATCCCTTCAAGGTAGCTTGAGAAATGGAGCGATTTAAAGTAGGATACGCATCTCAGGAGGGCCGTGTCAACATCCTGGAGCTCAGGAACCCTCCTGCCGAGTGTGAATGAATACTCGTCGACGTTTAGCTTTTTGAATGGTATTGAAAGGTTTTCAGCGACTTTGAAAAGCTCCTTCTCTTCAAACCTTATCTGGTCATAAAAAATGCTTAAAGGCAATTTCTACGCCTACTCGCCCCAGTCTTCGCCTGAGAGCTGAATCTTCCTCGTCTTAACCGTGCCGCCGCTTATCTCTATTATCTCAAGGTCTGACCCGCACTCTGGGCAGGTCACTACTTCACCCACTATCGCGTCATCAGGGACTTCGAACACCGCTAAGCATTCCTCGCATTCCGTCTTCATGAGTGTTGAAGATTCCACATGTTCCTGCTTATAAATTTAGCTTTTACGATAACGCACCTCGTTCGCCCTCACGGTTGAAAGACCCCAGAGCTGTATGAAACCGTCCGCCAAGGTCTGGTCGAACCTTGACAGTGACGAGTAGGTTGCTCTCTTCTCATCGTAGAGCGATTTCGCAGAGCGTCTCCCAACGATTAACGCCTCACCTTTAAACAGTTTAACCCTAACCTCGCCATCAACATTCTCCTGCGTGAAGTCTATGAATGCTTCAATAGCCCTTCTTAAAGGCTCGAACCACAGCCCTGAGTAGACGAGCCAAGCCCATGTCGCTTCAAGCCTCCTCTTCTCCTCCAGCTCAAGCCTTGTTAACACGAGTTTCTCAAGATCCTGATGCGCCCTTATTATGGTTAACGCTGCAGGAGCCTCATAGACTTCTCTGGACTTTATTCCAACCACGCGATCCTCCATGTGGTCTATCCTGCCGAAGCCGTGTGACCCAGCCACCCTGTTAACCCGGAGTATTAATTCAACAGGGTCAAGCTTCTCCCCGTTCAGTCTTGTCGGAACACCCTTGTTGAACTCAAGAATCAAGTACTCCGGCTCACCCGGGGCCTCAGATACCGGTCTGCTCCAGACGAATGCCTCCTCAGGGGGCTCAACCCACGGGTCCTCAAGCTCACCGCCCTCAATGGACCTGCTCCAAAGATTGTCGTCTATGCTGAACCTGCTTTTCCCACGGTCCATTTTAACACCCTTCTTCTCCAAGTATTCAACCTCTCCATCTCTGCTTAATCCCCATTCCCTGACGGGCGCGAGGATTCTAAGCCTAGGGTTCAGCGACCTTATTGACACTTCGAACCTAACCTGGTCGTTACCCTTCCCGGTGCAGCCGTGGGCAACTGTTGAAGCACCTTTTTTCTCAGCCACCTCGACGATCTTTGATGCTATCAGGGGTCTTGAAAGAGAAGTGCCCATTGGATAAACACCCTCGTATAGGCCGTTAGCCTTAATAGCTCTTAAAACATATTGTTCAACAAACTCTCTCCTAGCGTCTATTTTAACAACCTCTGCTGCGCCAAGCCTCTCAGCCCTTTCAACAGCGGCCTCAAAATCCTCTTTCTGGCCGACGTCGACGAGGACGGCGATAACATCCATGCCGTATTTCTCCCCTATCCAAGGTATCATGACTGAAGTGTCTAAACCTCCTGAATACGCCAGCACGCATGTCTCTTTCAACACGAACCACTGTTTTCCGGCTGCAAAAAAATCTTTTTAAGAGTTTCCCTACGCGTAGGAGTTATGAAGAGGCTTAGGGGAGCAGTTGCAAGCAGCGCGACGATACTGCTTATAATCATGCTTGTTGCAGCTGTATACTTGCCTCTACGGGTTTCAGCCGAGCCGGAGCTAAGCATCCCGCTTTACAGGAGCCCGAGGATAGACGGGGTTGTTTCAGCAGGCGAGTATCCTGTTGAACAGCTCAGCCTACCATGGGGGAAGGCGTATACTGTCCATAATGAAAGCTACCTGTTTTTCGCACTAGTTTTGAACAACGCTTGCAGGACGGTTGACCTCCTTTTTAACGCTGGTGTTTTAAACAGCACTGTCCTCACGGTCAGCACGACGAGATATGCTGTGAACAGGTCGGGCGTGTTAAGATACTTCTACGGGCACGGGGAGGATTGGCTTGAGGAGGCTGCGGGCAACATAGTCCTAAGGGTTGTTAACGGAACTGTTTCCTGGACTATTGAACTGGCCATACCGTTATCGAAGCTGGACGTTTATCCTAACACGCCTAGAACACTAGGGTTCGCCCTGATCGCCTCCGGAGTAGGGGTTAACTATTCTTGGCCTGCTGGCGCTCTTCTCAGCAACCCGTCCAGCTGGGGCGTTGCCTCCTCTCCTGACAACTGGGCGACTAGGTGCGACGTCGCGCTTGAAGGAGTCTACCTGGATAAGAAGAGCCTCATCGCAGGCTCCAACTTGACTCTCATCCTGGTTTTAAGAAACAAGGGGGACGCGGCTATTCCGGACTATTTGATAACCATCATGCTTGACGATGCTTTGATCGCAAACAATACTGGCAGCCAGCTTGGGCTCAAAACCCCTATGGTTGAATCAGACTGGGTGCGCTTTGAGAGGATTATCTCCAACGTTACCGAGGGCAGCCACGTTGTAAAAGTATGGGTTAAAGCGCTTAACGTGTTTCACGACTCGGATGAAGATAATAATTTCGACCAGGCTAGTTTCACAGCCAGGCTTGCCAAGATAAGCGTGTTCAGCACGCCCGGTGTGACGGTTGAGCTGGATGGTGAAAGCCAGATAATAACAGATGAAAACGGGGTGGTTTTCTACACTACGTATGGCGTCAAGACCCTTAGGGCACAGGAAATACATCGTCCTACTGAAGGTGTTAGATACGTGTTCACCGGATGGAAGCAGGAAGGCTCAAAAACTTTTTCTCCACAGCTAGCATTGACTGTTGAAGGAGACCTTAAGCTGACAGCAGAGTATAGGAAGGAATACCTGGTTAACCTGAGCTTCGTTGATAAGGATAATGCTCCGCTACAACCATCATTCTACCTTTGCACGCTTCCTAACAACACTGTTTACAACGGGACTTTAAGAGGCTTCTGGGTAACAGGGGGAGACCTTAGGCTGACGATGGTTAAATACGCAGGGTTGAACGTTCTCGACGAGGCTATGATAGTCTATGTTAATGAGCCTAAGGAGATCAGGGTTTCGTGCAATGTTGTAAGCGGATCCGTGAAAGTGGTCGACCCCTTTTCAATGCCCATAGAGGGTGCTGAGGTGAAGGTGGTCTTCACGAATAATACTCAGGCCAAGTATGTCACCGGGTCGGGCGGCACCGTTAACATAAGCAGGGTTGCCGGTGGGGAGCTGACGCTCACAGTAACCAACCTGGGATACTCGGCGACTGTTAAGGTAAGCTTCCTGACGGAGAGAGAGGTAACCATAAGGATACCCATGTCGCTGAACGTGGTTCTCATAATAATCGGAGCCTTTTTAATAGTGGTTATAATCATAGTGTTTAAAATTCTTCGCACGAGAGAAAGGCTGGCTCCGAGGAAGCCTGAAGAATACGAGTTTGAAGAACTATAGTGTCAAGCCGCTGTCTTCACTCCTCCTTCAAACCATCGGAGGAGCCTAGCGTCTCTTCGAAGAACCTGCGGAGGTCTTCAAGCGGCGTCAGCTCAAGCGAGCCTTCAAGGGGAGGCTCGCCGGTAATAATCTGGCCCCCAGCTTGGTCATACGTTAGCCTAAGGGTTTCAAGGTTTTTCAGATCTGTTTCACCCGTAATAGTCAGGTATGCGAGCCTCACCAGGACCTCGGCGTCTAGAAGTATGCGAGACTGCTTACGCGGCAACCTGTTTTTCAAAGCTCCTGAAAACGTATAAAAATCTTTTATTCTCCAGTTCTCCCATCTCGCCTTTCAAGTATGAAGGGTTTAAAGTAGTTATTACGAGTATAAAATACGATTGCAGAGAAGTACTATTCATGTCGCGAAGAGTTATTAAGAAGAGTTTGAAAACAATAAGAGACAGCATATAAAAATGAGTTTAGTTCTCACGATCGATGTCGGCAGTACTAATATGAAAGGCCTTGTTATAAATAATGATGGAAAAGTTGTTGAGAGGAGAATTCATGAGTTAACGCTTCACTTGGAAAACAGGTTTGCCGGGCACGAGCCGAAAGAACTTTTAGAGTCTTTCACCTACATGCTGGATTATTTTGGCAAAAAGTATGGGAGAAGCATTGAAGCAATATCAGTTACGACTTACAATCATAGCATGCTGCTCGCAGACAAGGATGGGACACCCTTAACTAAAGTGATAACGCACCACGATACTAGGGCAGCAGAGGTTGAAAAAGAGATACTGGAAAAAGCTAATCCTTATGAACTATACGAGGAAACCGGGGCTCCTCCAATATTTGTATTCATGCCGTACAAGCTTTATTGGTTCATCAAAAAGGAACCTAGTGTTTTTAAAGAAGCCAAATATCTTTTGTTTTGCAAGGATTACTTATTATGGAAGACTGGTTTAATAACGGAGCCGTATATAGATCTTGCCACAGCCAGTGGGGGCGGGGTCGTTAACCTCAGGAAACTTAAGTACAGTGAGAAAGTGCTTAACTTACTCGGTATAGATGAAAACAGGTTTCCAAGGCTTTGCGAAGGTGGAAGAATCTTCGACACCATCCCGTCTAAAGTTTGTGGAGAATACGGGTTTAATCCGGATGTGAAAATCGTCTTTGCAACGTTTGACGGCGCAGCACAGAATTTCGGCCTAGGCTTAACTGAAAAAGGCACTGTTTTAAACATCGGGAGCACTGGCGTTATTAGAAAGCTTTCTAGTAAAGTGGTTCTAGACAAGAGTTTGGAAATGCGGCTCTTTACTTATTATGCGGCAAATGGGCTCTACGCCGTGGGAGGCGCTTCGAATAGTGGCGGAGACTGTTTAAGATGGTTCAGAGACAATTTCGGTCAGATGGAAACTCTAATCGGCAGCAGCATTGGCAAAGACCCTTACAGTATTCTCGACTTAGAAGCAGAAAAAGCATTTCCCGGTTCAGAGGGCCTTATCTTTCTACCTTTTCTCACTGGTGAAAGGTTTCCCTATAGAGACCCAAATTTAACAGGTGCTTTCCTCGGCATCTCCAGAAGATGCAGTAGAGCTCATTTTATAAGGGCGATAATGGAGGGAGTAGGGTATGTCATTAGAGCGATCGCCGATGCGCTTTCGGAAAACTCGATATGCCTAGATGAAGTATACTTGGTGGGGGGAGGTTCAAAATCTAAATTGTGGGCGCAAATCCTTTCAGATGTTCTCGGTTGCGAGATTAACGTTGTAGCGACAGGCGAAGACGCTACCAATTACGGTGCAGCAGCATTAGCCTTTAACGCTTTAACTCTCTCCAGCATAGAGGAGTTTTCAAATAAATGGGTTAAAGTTAGGGAAAAAGTTGTGCCCATAGAGAAGAATAGAATTGTTTATGAAGAAAACTATGCTACTTTCCTTAAACTAGTTAAGCTGTTGAGAAGCGTTGGAAGAAAAGACTCTTGAAAAATAAAGATAAAACTTATATAGTTTAGATTTTTACTTGGTAAGGGCATAATCATGCATCCTGAGGGCATTGTTACAGCGATAATAACTCCACTTAAAGATGGTGTTGAAGTCGACGAAGATGGGGTCTCCTCACTAATAAACTTTCTGATTGAGAAAGGGGTTAAAGGCTTTTTTGTCCTTGGGACTTACGGTGAAGGAATACTCGTAAGCAAAGATGAACGTGAAAGAATGCTTGAAAAAGTAGTTGAAACCGTTCCAGATAAAACCAGCGTGATTGCTCACGTTGGCGCGACAGACGTAAAGACTGCTCTTGAGCTGGCGAAGCATGCGGCAAACCTGGGAATCGGAGCAATCAGTTCCGTAGGCCCAATCTATCATAAACCAGGCAAGGAGGGGTTGATTTCATACTACAGCTATCTTTCAAAGGCTGGCGCTCCATTAATGGTGTACAACAATAAGGGTAGACAGGGATATAATATTTCGCCGAACGATTTTGAATCTATAGTTAGAGAGGTCCCAAGTGTAATAGGTATAAAGGATACGAGTTACGATGTTGAACAGCTTCAAAATTACATTGATACGTTTGGGAAGACTCATTATGTCGCAGGAGCCGGGGACTCGCTAATAGCGGTGACCTTTTTAATTGGAGCTAAAGCCCATGTTTGCGGTATAGCCAACGCGTTTCCAGAAATTCCTTTATCGATTTACTCCGCCGTGAAAAACGGGGATGTTAAAAAAGCTTTCGAGCTTCAAGGCGTTGTAAACAGAATTAGGAGAGAATTAAGTAAATTTGGGGTTGAAACCCAGGTTGTCCTAAGGGAAATACTTAGGCTCAGGGGGGTTGACGTCGGTTCGTCACCAATACAGTTGAGGAGGCTCACCGAGGAGGAAAAGTTAGAGGTTAAAAGGTTCTCCGAGCCTTATATCGAATATGCGGAAAGCTTAGGGTTAGAAAGATGAGGCCCCGCGTAGCGATTGTGAACTCTAAATCTTTCGGGAGATTTACTGACGCTATAAGTAGGCTCGCATCAAGATGCATTGTGGATCAAATCGAAGTCTCGAAGAATGTGTCGGGGAAGGAATTGGCTGAGAAGCTCTCCGGATACCATTTTGTTGTAGCAAGCGTGACACCACGATATGGGGAAGAGTTCTTTAAAAGTAACGCAGACGTTGTCATGATTTTGAGGCATGGCATAGGCCTCGACAATGTTGATTTAAAGGCTGCGGAAGAGAATGGTGTGAAAATCGTTGCCGTACCTGGATATAAAGAAAGAGAGGCTGTTGCGGAACATACTGTAGCTTTAATGCTTTCCGCACTGAGACGCGTCGCAGAAGCGAACGACGCCGTGAGAAAAGGCGGATGGCAAGAGCGCGCTAAATTCGTAAGTAGGAATATAAGTAGCCTCACAGTCGGTATTGTAGGCTTCGGTAATATTGGCTCCAAGGTAGCTGAGATCCTTAGAAAAGGATTCGGCTCCAAAGTAATCGCCTACGATCCCTATGTGCAACAGGAGAAGATGATGACTCTCGGGGTTGCACAGGTTAGCAGCATGATTGAACTTATGGCTAAAAGCGATATAGTTACTCTCCATACGAATCTCACTCCTGAAACATATCATATCATTAGCAGGGAAACGCTAATGGGTGCGAGGAGAGGAATTATAGTGGTTAATACTGCGAGAGGAGAACTCATAGACCAAGATGCTCTCGTTGAAGCCATAGAGAAAGGCATTGTGGGTGCAGCAGCGTTGGATGTTGTTGAGAATGAGCCTATAGGTCTTGAGCACCCGCTTCTGAAATATAGTAATGTCGTGATCACACCCCATATAGCAGCATATACTCGGGAATCGCTGGCAGCCATGGATGAGACGATTGTTGAAGCGATCTTCAACTATTTAGAAAAGAAACCGATTGAGGGTATTGTTGTAGACCCTATGAAATGCAGAAACTTAACACTTAGATAGTTTCGTTGCCTAGCGGTGGGACAGTATTATTACTAAAGCGCGAATTTCGGGTAACGAATATGTTTGAAACCAGTAAATGTATTAACATAGGTATGCACATTGCACAAGTAATTTTAAGGACGAAAAGCTTTTAAATTTCAACTGGTCTTTCTTGTACATGAGTCTTATGGGAAAGAACGTAGTTATAATTGTAGCCAACGAGTTTGAGGATGTTGAGTTGCTATATCCTTTACTGCGTTTGAGCGAAGAAGGAGCTAAGATCACAGTTGTGCCAGTTAAGAGCGGGCTGCATCCAAGGCCTTCCGCTGAGAAGCCTGTATCCGGCAGATATGGAACGCCGGTGCCCCTTGAAGTCATGGCTCCAGGTAAGCGTTACATTATAAAAACGCTTGAAGAGATAAAACCCGAGGAAGTGGATTGCCTTCTTTTCCCCGGCGGATTCTCCCCAGATGCCTTGCGGACCAATGGGAAGGTCATTGAGCTGGTTAAGAGAGCGAATCAGCTTGGAAAGCTGATAGCAGCCATCTGCCACGGTCCTCAAGTGCTGATTTCGGCGGACATAGTTAGGGGCAAGAGGGTCACAGCATACAAGGCTGTTCGAGACGACCTGATTAACGCGGGCGCGGTTTTCGAAGATGTTCCAGCCATTAGGGATGGGAACATAATAACGGGAAGGGTTCCAGATGATCTTCCCGAGTTCTGCCGGGAAATAATCTCCTTCCTCTCTAAACAGTGAAGCCGCGACTAAACGTCATGATGGAAAGACAGTACGCTTCCAACCTTTAGACTAGCCTAAATCAAGCCGCCATTATTTAAACCGGGTCAGCATCCTCTTCATTTTCAACGCGTCAACCTCTAACAGGGGGGATTCACATATTATGATGAACGAGTATCCTTTTTCAACTATTATTTCTGCGAGCTTTCTGAAGTCAGGCCCGTAGTCGCTTCCAAGAGGATGATGCCGCTTCTCCCCGTAACCCTTCGAAGTCGTCTCAACCTCTGAGAAATGAACCACCAAGTTTCTCATTCTCTCGCTTCCAAGCGTTTTCTCCACCGTGTCGAGAATCTTCTCGTAGTCTCCGCGGCTTTTAATAGAGCCTCCCGTCCTAGCGTGAACATGGGCAAAATCAAGAGTAAGCCTAACGTTTTCAAAGGTGTTTGAAAGCTCGATCAATTCTTCAAGCGTTCCAAACTGGTCCGGCTTGCCCGTTGTCTCAGGCCCCAGCTCCACACTAATCCTTTTCTCATCCATCTTCTCCAACACATTTTTAAAAGCCTCCTTCTGCGCCTGCATCGCAAGCTCCCTAGGAAGCCCGCTGTAGTAGCCCGGGTGGAAAGTCACATGGAAGGCTCCCATCCACGAGGCTATTTCAGCGGACTTGACTAGTCTCCGGATGCTCTGCCTTCTAACAAGCTTCCTGTCTGAGGAAAGGTTTATCGCATAGGGGCCGTGGAGAGTCAGGAGAATATCGTTCTCCGACGCGGTTGAGCCGAGCTCGACGGCAGGCTTCCTGCTTATCCTAAGGCTTCTCACAGCCTGGTATTCCATCGCGTTGAGCCCTATCTTCCTCAGGTAGGGCATCGCGTCTGTCCCATGCGGACCTTTTAACGGGAACCCGGCTGGCCCGATTCTACACTGGGGCGGCAATGCTGAAGAAAGTGTAGAAGTGTTTTTTAAACATTAAGCCGAGCGGATTCAACCCTAGGGGAAGATTCCTACCGCAGTTAACCCATAGACTAGGTTTGCGCAGTCCTAGCCTTCTTTTCCGCAAGCAGCTTCCCGTAGTATTCAACCCAGCTGTCGTCGACTGGTCTAAACTTGAAGCCGTAGCTTATTATCCCTCCATCTTCCTGCTCGAAAAGCTTTCGGAAGCAGACTTCAACCTCCATCCCTATGTGCACGTCTTCAGGCTTGCAGTCCACTATTTGCGAGAGGACCCTTGGACCCTCCTGAAGCTCGATCAGCCCTATGACGTATGGGGCATACTCGTCGAATGTTTTAGAGCCGACATGGATCACCGTGTAGCTGAAAACCCTGCCTCTGCCTGAGAACTCGACCTCCCTAGTCCTGCCTTTTCTCCGGCACTTCGGGCAGATCTTCCTACGTGGGAAGAAGCTTGTCCCACAGTTCTCGCAGTATGTGCCGAGAAGCCTGTATCTTTCCCTTTGACTCCTCCAGTGTCTAGGCACTCCGGAGACACTCACGCTGTTTCACCTCCTTGAAAGTATGGTTACGACAGCGGTGGCGCCCGACCCGCCTACGTTGTGCGCTAAGCCGATCTCAGCCTCGTCTACCTGCCTGCCCCCCTCCGCCTCTCCCCTCAGCTGCTTCACGATCTCAACTAGCTGTTTTACTCCGGTTGCGCCGACCGCGTGTCCGCCTGCCTTCAGCCCCCCGTCGGTGTTCACCGGCAACCTGCCTCCAACATAGGTCTCCCCCTCCTCGTAAAGCTTGAACGCCTCCCCCTTGGCGCAGAAGCCAAGGTCCTCTAGAGCCAGTATCTCCGCTATCGTGAAACAGTCATGCACCTCAACCAAGTCGACATCCCTCCTGGCGAGCTTAGCCATCGCGAAAGCCTTCTCCGCAGCTTGCACCGTCGCGTTCAGGGTGCATATGTCCCTCCTTTCAAGGAGGCTGAGCGTGTCTGATGCTTGCGCCACACCCTTAACGATTATCGGCGTGTCCGTGTATTTATGCGCCTCATCCAGCGGTGCAAGCAGCACGCAGGCAGCACCGTCTGAAACAGGGCAGCAGTCATTCCTCCTTAACGGATGGGCTACGATGGGGGAGGAGAGCACGTCCTCCACAGTCATCCTGTTCCTGAAGTGTGCAAGCGGGTTCATGCTTCCATGGTAATGGTTTTTAACAGCTACTTTGGCAAGCGTCTCCGGCTTAAGGCCGTAATCATGCATATATCTGGTTGCCATCAGCGCGTAAACACCTGGGAAAGTGGCACCGAAGTATGCTTCCCACTCATAGTCCATTGCTGCTGAAAGAATCTCAGTAGCCTGTCCTGGTTCAACGTCAGTCATCTTCTCAACCCCGCCGACAGCCACAAGGTCATACATGCCTGACGCTACAGCCAAGTAGCCTTGGAAGAAAGCCACCCCGCCGGAGGCACATGCAGCCTCAACCCTTGTAGCTGGCACAGGGTTCAACCCCAGGAAGTCCGCCACAAGGGCTCCAACATGCTCCTGCCCTTCGAACATTCCTCCAGACATGTTTCCGAAGACGATGTACTGAATATCTTTTCCGCTTATGCCTGCTTCTTCAACAGCCTGGACCCCTGCTTCCCACGCCAAGTCCTTAAGACCCTTGCTCCAGTGTTCCCCGAACCTTGTTGCGCCAACAGCCACTATCGCAACCTCTCTCTTCAAACCATGGTCACCTCTCTTTGAAAAGCCTCCTGTACCTCGCATAGGTCGAGTAATCTATGTATTCACGCTTATCCAGGTAGTATATCACAGGCGGGGCCAGCTTCCTCTTGGAATCTATGGCTGCCGTCACCCTTATGCTGAAAGAGTCTGAGCCGGCTCCAGAACCATATGAGGTTAGCAGAATCCTTTCCCCGGGGCTTGCAACATCCAAGACTGCTGCCAGGCCGAGTAGAGAGGAGCCTGAGTAAGTGTTTCCGAGGCGGTTGACCAGGAGACCAGGATGGAGCTTCTTATCCTCGAAGCCGAGCTCCCTGGCGGCTTTCAACGGGAACTTCGAGTTAGGCTGGTGGAACACTACGTAATCGTAATCCCGAGGTGTTGTCCCAGTTTTCTCCAACAGGATCCTCGTGCAGTTTATAACGTGCTCGAAGTACGCGGGCTCGCCTGTGAATCTTCCAGCGTGTCTAGGGTAGCTGTCGCCATCCCTCCTCCAGAAGTCAGGGACATCCTGCGTGTAGGAATATGTTGCCTCAACCTCGGCGATCACACCTTCTCCCGCGCCTATTACGTAAGCGGCTCCGCCTGCTGCAGCAGTATACTCGAGCGCATCCCTAGGTGCTCCCTGAGCTGTGTCAGCCCCTATCGAGATACCGTACCTTATGTATCCTGCCTTAACCATCCCTAAGCATGCTTGGATTGCTGTTGTAGCAGCCTTGCAGGCGAACTCTGTGTCTGCCGCGGTTAGGCTTGGCGTTAAGCCCAGGGCTTCTGCGACGGTTGCTGCCGTCGGCTTAACAACATACGGGTGGGATTCTGAGCCCACGAACAGGGCGCCGACCTCGCTCGGCTTAACCTCCCGCGCCCGCCTCATAGCGTTTCTCGCAGCCTCAACGGCTATCGTCGCGGTATCCTCGTCTAGCGACGGAACAGACTTCTCCTCTATTCCAAGCCCCTCCCTGTAGGAGTTGGCATCATGCCCCCAGACTCTCGCTATCTCTTCAACCCTGATTCTCAGCCTAGGCACGTATGCTCCGTAGCCAACTATCCCAACCCTCATGCTTGAATCCAATGTTTGCGCTTCTTCGGGAAACCGGTATTTAACCTTACCATTAGATGTTCAGAAAACATCCGTCTAAAGTCGACTGATTTTCAACCGTAAAAACGTGTTCGCAGGTTACATCAACCGGAACATAGAAAAGGAGTGAGCTTCATCGATAAGGCTTTTGGAGAAGAGTGTTAAGCCGGGTTACTACATGTTCCCTGCCCAGTGTCGCAAGCAGGTAGCCGAGCCTTGGGCCACTTCCTCTTCCTGTGAAAACCATGTAAAGCTTCTCGAAGAAGCTTGACGAGGGGATGCCGTGCCTACGGGCAGTGGAGTAAATAATGTTCTGTATTTCCTCGCCGTTAAACTCTTTAAGCGACGACAACTCTTCCACAAGCTCCTTTAAGGCCTGTTTGAAGCCGCTTAAATCCACTTCCACGGGTTCCCTCTTCAAAACGTACTTGCTGGCATCCGCGAACGTCGAAAGCCAGTTTCCAGCAAGCCTAAGTCTCCGGAGCACCCTCTCCCTGTCTTCTTCACACGCCTCCTCTTTTACGACGCCTGCCCTAACCAGGCTTCTGTAAGCCTCCTCAACCGGGTAGAACTGGACGACGTAGCTTGCAAGCAGGTAGCTTACTCTCAACGGCTTTTTCGCAGGGACTTTTCCAACTATCGCAGGATATATTCTCGCAGCCTCCTCCGAGTCCCCTTTGAAAAAGCTCTCCTCAAACCTGTCGAACTCCTCAACTAGGAGGTGTAGATTCTTCAAGTCGATATTCCTCTGCATCATTGGCCTCTTAGTGTAGAGGTACTTTATCACCTCGGGCTCAAGAACCTTCAGCAGGTCGTGCAGTATGTACGCGTTACCCTTTCTACTCGACATTTTCTCGCCGTTAACAAGGAAGAACTCGTAGACGAGGCTTGCCGGCGGCTCTATCCCGTAGACTTCCCTGGCCAATGCTTGACCAGACTTCCAGGAGCCCTCGTAATGATCCTTTCCGAAGGGCTCCGCGTTAACCTGGAAAACCCTCCACTGTGCAACCCATTCTAGACGCCAGGGAAGCTTACCCTCTTTAAGCGTTGAAAAACCCCTGTGTCCACAGCCCTTTATCACGTATTTCCCGGCTAGAACCCTCCCTTTACACTCGTACTCAACAGTCTCGCTGCCAAGGTCGAAGCTTAGAGCCGTCGTCGTTATTTTCCCACAGTTGTCGCAGACAGGGTGGAAAGGTATCCAGTTTTTCTCAACGTTTCTCTGAAACCTGCTTAAAACCTCCCTTACGAGCATCGTCTTAGAGAGGGTCAGCCTAGTGGCTTCGAGAAACCTTCCGCTCGCGTAAGACTCGCTGTTATCATAGTTCTCCACGACTATTCCTATTCTGCTCAACCCGTCTTGAATCACGGAGTTGAAATGCTCCCCCCAAGACCTGTGGCATCCGAAGACATCCGGTATACGGCTGTACGGCCAGCCTAAGTGTTTTTCAAGCGTCGCAAGCTCCTGCTCCGTGAAAACGTGCCACTCCCCGTCCCCGTCGGGCGCGGAAGGCGGAATAGTTCTGAGAGGATCCATGTCGTCGTTAGTGTAGAGCAGCCTTGCGCGAACACCCTTCCTGGTTAAAGCATCATGTATGAAGAAGGCGCGTATCTGGTCGTTCAGATTGCCTATGTGTTTCCCTCCTGAAGGAGAGCCGCCGCTCTTAACGGTCACGATGGACATGTTGTTTCTCCTAGCATGCTCAATCGCCGCATCGGCCACCGCATCAGCCCAGAACACGAACCTGCCCTTATTCCTGTTCTCCATGCTTGGTTGAGGCGAATTAGGTTTAAAAGCCTATGTAAATAAAGTTTAACAGGGCCCGTGGCCAAGCCAGGATAAAGGCGTCGAGAGGATTGCTCGCGCAGGCCTCCGGAGCCGGAGAACCTGGGTTCAAATCCCAGCGGGCCCGCTGCCCCAGGTTTGACGCGTTAAAAGGGTACGAACATGCTCGGGGAAAGTTTGTGTTTTTGTCCTGGAAAAAAGGTTTCCAGACGATGCTGGTTAACGGCTTAGCTTTAAACTCTTCTAGGCCTCCTGTCCAGCGCCTTCGGCAGGGGTGGGAATTTCTTATGGGGCTCAGACTGATACCAGTATGCTACGCTCGAATAATCGTTACCCTGGTCGTTAGCATGCCCGTGTTCAATAGTCACCCTGATTGACTTCGTGAACCGAACCGGGTCTTCTATGTGAAACCTGTAGACGCTCCATTTTCCAGACCACTCTACAGTGTCTCCGGCAAGTGAGACGCCGTGATACGGCCCCGAGTACTCCCCGCATGGGAAGCCCCACGCAGCTAAGAAGTAGTCCTCAGTGCCGGTGCCATGGATGCTGGGAGGCCATTTTTCCCCGTCTACGAAAATCATGTCGTCACCCTCTCCGAACCACGTGTACTTCTGGTGGAAAGCGTTGAAATTGTCCACGTGGAGAACGCATCCCACATAGTGGCCTACGCCCTCCGCGTAAAGTATTAAATAGTTGTCTTCACCAGTAGTGTTTAAGCCCTCCCCGCTGTGTTCAACCGGGGTGCACGGATTCTCCCTGTTCCACCAGCAGTGGAACCTGCCGTAGTCGTCAGGTATTTCGTCAAACTGCTCGTAGTCTATGTGGAAGTAAAGTATAACCTCGTCGTCCTTCTCGTTCTCAACCTCTATCCTAGCCCCGTTTGAGAACGGCATTGGAAAGTAGCAGTTCATCCCCGCGTTGACCCCTCTGCCGGGTCCCCTCACCATGCTTAACGGAAGCGAAACGAAATGATTTGCAACACCGTGACCGACCCCAAAAAAGTCTCCGAGAGGTGTTTCAACGCTAGCATCCTGCTCACCATCCCAGTACATTCTCAACACGGCGTCTCTAAGGCAGAGCTTGTTGAGGGAGCTCACCGTGAACCATATGTGTCTTATTATTCCCGCGCCCTTGATTCCAGCAATATTAACTTTTTCACGTGAACCTATAATCCAGTAATCCTTGTTGCCACCAGTCTTGTCGAAGGAGGAGAGCCTTCTGGTTTTAGCGTGAACTATCCTAGGCAGGTTTGAAAGCGGCCCGTTTAGAAAGTTTAACCCGTTCATGAAGCGGGTGGGAACGTTTGCTTTTTAAAGGTTTCCCAGTGAAACCTGTTTTTAAGGCTTTTAGAAAACCACTTCCTCGAAAAGCCTTAGAAACCTGTCGACGTCAACATTCAAACACACAGATGAATTAGGAGTGCCGTTGGTTGGAACGGTGAAGCCGCGCGTATACTCTCCTTTAAGCTCAACCTCAACCCTGGTTTTCTCAGCATTAACAACCTTGCCGTCCACCAGCGTGGCTAAAGCCAGAGGGTCGTGTAAAACCGGCTGCCTGAGACCGGTGCTCCCAGTCCAAGCGTCAAGCATTGCTGAAACAAGCCTGTGCTCAGGCTTCCCGCTGGACTTTAATTTCTCAACCATGTTCACAGGCATTACGCATTTCATCGTGACATCCAACCCGACTAGAAGAGGATTCAAACCTGACTTCAGAACAAGGCTTAAAGCCTCAGGGTCGCATTTAACATTGTATTCAGCGCCAGAACCCTTGAAGACCCCTGCCATCGAGGTTAGTCTAACCCTCTTCTCGATACCGTGGTTAAAGAGTAGTGTTAAAGCAATGTTCGTCATCGGGCCTATGCTGACAAGGTTAAGCCCATCAACTTCACAGGCTTTCTCAGAAATAATTTTCCAAGCCGGCGTCTCCAGAATGTTTGGAAAAGCCTCACCCTCCTTTAAAACCTCTGCTTGACAGGGCTTCCATCCGGGTTTAAACCCAAGGAGGCTCTGGGGTGAGCCTTGGGCCACGGGTGTTTTCAAGCCTAGTGTTGATATGAGCTTGGAGGCCAGCCTGGCCCTCGTCTCAACGTCGCCCCAGACGACAGTAACCGCCTCAAGCTCCAGCTCGCTGCACTTCAGCGCGAACAACAGTGCAAAAGCATCATCTATGTCGTCACCTATATCAGTATCCAGAATTATCGGCTTAACCGTCATGCTAAGCCTAGAGAAATGTTTTCTCGGGTTAATAAAGAATGCTTTTCAAAGTTGGATGGATTAAAAATCTTAAAAACGGGTAATGTTTAAATGAAACAGCCGTTTAATGCTAACTGCATGCATAGATCAAAAGCCGTTTTAATATTAGGTTACGTAAAGTTAACCCGCCCTTTGGGCTCTTTTCTAATAGGCTTAGCTGCCTTTCTGGGCCAAGTGGTTGCCCTGGAGGGTTTACCATCTTTGCCCCTTGCTGTTTTCCCGTTTTTAGCCTCATTTTTCATTACCGCTTCATCTTTTGCTTTCAACGACTATTTTTGACTTTGAGATTGACAGGATCAACAGGCCGAGTCGGCCGATTCCATCGGGAATTGTTTCAAGAGGATCCGCGCTTGTTTCAAGTTTAATATTTGCTTTACTAGGTTTTTCATCGCTTTAACGACGAATATTCAAGCATTTGTAGTATTTTCAATCGCATTCTTCCTATCGGTTGTTTACAGCATATATGGTAAGGCTTACGGCCTTCTAGGGAACATGATGGTTGCCTTCTGCGTCTCCACGCCCTTCGTATTTGGAGCTCTTTCAGCCACTGCTTCCATAAGTTATGTTGTTTTTTCGTTTTTCATACTCAGCTTCTTTTCTAACCTTGGCAGGGAAATAGTTCAAAGCATTCATGACATGGAGGGAGACAGTTGAAGAAAATAAGGAGTGTTGCAATTGTTCACGGCCCTCTGGTTGCCGCCATCCTAGGATCAGCGTGCTACGCCGTAACGGTTTTTCTAGGACCATTATTGTTTCTAAACATATTTGAAAAAACAGAGCTTTTTCCCCTACTAATCGTTATTGCTTCGGAAATAGGTTTCCTTGTCTCAATATTTTACCTTTTAAAGAATCCCTCGAAAGAAAGGGCGTTAAAAACCATAAGGCAAGTAAACCTCTGGATGTTTTTAATTCTAATCGGTTCCATCATGGCTGCCAGTCTTTGAATAAAGGTTATTGGAAATAGATGTGAAAAATCTTGCTGCTAGTAAAATTGCAACTTTCGAATATACTTCCCAACATCAAACTTTCTTTTCAAGCCGTTTTCACTCATATATCTGACCTTTCCGTAAACCGGTCTTTCTTTCCAAGGACGGTCATGTTTGCCGAAGCACCATGCTACTCCGGCGAAACTATTCGGATCCCTGCCGTCAAGCTCATACTTATTGTTAAGGTATAGCGCTAACCGGAAGGCCTCCACAGGGCTTTCAACCCATTCAATGAGCTTCTTAGCCCAATACATCCGCATATAGCCGTGCATTTTTCCAGTTTTGGCCATTTCCTGTTGAGCCGCGTTCCAGACTGGGTCATGGGTTTCTCCGTTCTCAAGCTCCTCCAAACCATACTTGAAGGGCCGCCGGTCCTTACGATGCGCCATAAGAGTGTTTTTCGCCCATCCGGGTAGACAGTCGAAAGAATCGTATTTCTCGTTGTAGAAAACGAAGTTCATGCTCAACTCTCTTCTCACAATGAGTTCCTCCAGATAGGCTTCTCTGCCTGGGCTTTCTGTTTTCAAAATCTCTAAAGCTATGTATACTGGAGAAATCTGTCCGAAATGCAAGTATGGACTCATATTTGAAACAAAGTCTAACGTAGGGTCGTTTCTAAGCTCGGGATAGTCATCCAGCTTACGCTTTATGAAAACCCTTAGGTGCTTCTTAGCCTCGCTCGTCCCGCCTCTGAAGCTTTCAACTCTCTTCACAGTCCTATCGACATTAAGCCCGTCGATCAAGCGTTCAGGGTTTTCAAGCTCGACGGATTCAAACTCCAGATCCAGAGAATGAACCCTTAGGCTACTCTCTCTTAAAGGAGCCAAGTATTTTTCGAGAACCCTCGTGAGTTTAGGCCTAAGGGTTGCTGCAGAGTACTCTTCTTTAGAAGATGCTGTTTCAACAGGGACTACAACATTGGTTTCAACCTGAATAAAGGGGCAGGGTGCTTTTTCAGCTACATACTGATACCATTTCTTCTGAATCCGTAAGTATCCCCTGTCGCCCACTAGGAGCGACGCGTCTCTAGACAACTCCAGAATACCCTTCTCCGGAGACTTGCCCCAAACAACCAACTGTATTCCACGTTCCTCAAGGGACTTCTTGGCTTCGAGAAGGCCTTCGAGCATAAACCAGTAGCTCCTTTCATTAGCCTCGGGAAAATTGCCTGTAATTCCGAAGAAAGCGACGAGAGGCCTGTTTAATTCATTAGCTTTTTCGACAGCGTATTCGAGAGCATGATTATACTCGATTCTTGGGGAGGCCTGCATCCAGTAGAGCACGTAGCTGCCATTCCTCAGACTCGCCTCATTAAGCTGCTTTATTCTTTCTTTTTGAATAGGCCCGGGTTTAAACCCGTGGCCGGTTGACATACAGGTATTCAATAGCTGGAGGAAAAATCATTAAGCTAGATAAAAAACTTCTTCTAATGACATTAGAAATTTATCGGACCTCAGGGAACTTTTTATAAGCAGCCTCATCCGGTGGCTTTTCATTTCGGAATGAAATACTCCAAGACCAGATCACCCGAGACCGTTTTCGTTATAGGCAGACGGATCAACCTGAATGGAGAACAGATTCGCTTTCGACGACAACGGTTTAGTAGAGTGGAAAACGGTACTTTATGAGGAGATTTTCTACAGGAGATGGATGGTTCCTCCGTAGGGAATCAGTAGGATAAACTTGAGCCAGCCTGAATAAGCATGTTGGAAAAACCGTTTAAACGGGTGGGAACAGCCTAATGAAAATTTTTTTACAGGCTTTCAGAGGTCTCAGCCTCCCGGGTCTCAACCGGATGCCTTAGGTCTATCAGAACCTCGTAGACCCCGTCCTCCACCCTGTACCTCATAGTGTAACCGCACTTTCTGAAGAGATGCATCATCCTAGTGTTTTCAACCAGAACCCAAGCCTTTAAACCAGTAAAGCCCCTTGCCTTAGCCAGCTCAATAAGGTATTTGAGGAGCTCTGTCCCAATCCCCTTTCCCTGCCAGTCGTCCCTGACTACGAGGGCTACTTCAGCCAGCTCGGTACCGGGTATTCCGGAGTAGCTGCCAATGCCAACCATGCTTTCAAAACCTTCTTCGCTCACCACGGCCACTAGAACCATCTCGTTCTGATAGTCAACTATCACGTACGGCCAAACCCTGTCCCAAGGTAGAGACTTCAACGGTCCCAAGTATCTTTTCATCACGCTATCTTTAGAGAGCGCGTAGAACAAGTGTTGCTTCATGGTTGCGTCTGAAGGCTTTATCGGCCTTATGAGCAGCCTAGTGCCGTCCTCTAGGGTAACGTATCGCTTCAACTCCTCAGGATACTCCACCTCTGGGAAGGGCAATACTTCCTCCGGCACATACTTGTGAGACTTAGCCCATTCGAGAAGCTGGTTTCTAAACTTCGGGTGGGCAACGCCTATGAGAGCCAGCGCCCTCTCCTTTATCGTCTTCCCGGTGAGGCGTGCAACACCATACTCCGTCACAACATAGTCAACGTCACCTCTGGTTAGCACTACGCCGGCGCCCTCACTGAGCACCGACTTTATCCTTGAGACTGCACCCTCTTTAGCCGTGGAGGGTATGACGGTTATGGCCCTGCCTCCTTCGGAGAGCCTCGCACCCCTTACGAAGTCCGCTTGGCCCCCTAAGCCACTGTAGAAAACATATCCAAGCGAGTCTGCGCAAACCTGCCCCGTAAGATCGACTTCCAGAGCCTGGTTTATCGCAACCATCTTCCTGTTTTGGGCGATTACAAGCGGGTTGTTAACGTAGTTAGACTCGTAGAACTCCACCATCGGGTTATTGTCTATGAAGTCGTAAAGGCGCCTAGTACCCATTGCGAATGAAGCAATTATCTTCCCCCTGTGAAGGGTCTTCTTAGCGCATGTTATGACTCCTGCTTCAACAAGGTCAACGACGCTCTCAGTAAGGAGCTCAGTATGGATCCCGAGGTCCTTCTTATCCTCAAGGGAGCTTAGCACCGCGTCAGGTATGCTTCCTATCCCTATCTGGAGAGTCGACTCGTCCTCAACCAGCTCGGAAACGTATCTCGCTATCCTGTCTGAAACAACATCCCTAGGTGGCTGCGGTGCCTCGAGAATCGGCTCATCATGCTCAACAATCACGTCTATATCGTTAACATGAATGAAGCTGTCCCCTAGGACGCGCGGCATGAAACGGTTTACTTGAGCTATCACGAGCCTAGCCTTCTCCGCAGCAGTCTTAGTTATCTCAACCGAGACACCTAGGCTGCAGAAACCATGCTCATCCGGCGGCGTCACCTGTATCAGCGCTACGTCTATCGGCACCATTCCCCTTGATATCAGCTTCGGCAGGTCGGAGAGGAAAACAGGAGTGTAGTCCGCCCTTCCCTCGGCAACCGCCTCCCTGGTGTTCACGCCTACGAAGAAAGCGTTTAGGCGGAACCTGTCCGAGTAGATCGGCTTTGCGTATGGCGCGACGCCAAGCGTGTGAACATGGAGAATCTCGTTGTCAGCCAGGTGCTTAGCCTTCTCGACAAGCCCGTGCACAAGGTACTGAGGCTCCCCGCAGGCTGAGCCTATGAAAATATGATCCCCCGTCTTAATGTAGCTTAAAGCCTCCTCGAGACCAGCCTTCTTCTCATCGTAAGGCCTTTCTCGCAAACTATCTTTCCTAGGCATCCGGAGCATTCTTAAGGCCGCAAGTTTATAAACATAGGTGGAGGGCCGTAGGGACAGTCTGAACCGATGATGCATGATGAGGCTTGAGGCGTTCTTTAACCCGAAATCGGTCGCGGTGATAGGGGCCAGCAGAGAGGCTGGGAAAGTGGGCCATAGAGTATTCCGGAACATGGTTGACTCAGGCTTCAAAGGGAGGCTTTACCCGGTGAACCCGAACGCTCAGGAAATACTTGGCTACAGGTGTTACCGGAGCATTAGGGATGTTGAAGATGATGTTGACCTGGCTGTTATCGCGGTTCCCGCTAAGGTTGTTCTCAGCGTTGCTGAAGAATGTGGTAGAAAAGGCGTCAAGGGGTTGATTGTGATATCCGCGGGCTTCAGTGAAACCGGCAGGGAGGGAACTCTGCTCGAAAGAGACCTTGTCGCCAAATGCAGGGAGTACGGTATGAGGATGCAGGGGCCGAACTGCTTCGGGTTCATAAGCTCTAGAAACGGTATGAACGCCTCCTTCGCCTCAACCATGCCGGTGCCCGGAAACGTTTCAATCGTTTCTCAAAGCGGGGCTCTTGGAAGCGCGATACTGAACTGGTCAAGATTCAACGGAATGGGCCTCGCGAACTTCATAAGCGTCGGCAACGAGGCTGACCTCACTACGGCTGACTTTCTCGAAGCGCTGATCGACGAGGAGAACACTAAGGTCGTCGGGATATATATTGAAGGCGTGAAGAACGGTGAGCGGTTCATCAACGTTGCCCGGAGGCTCTCGAGGAGGAAGCCGGTGGTCGTGTTGAAAGCCGGCACCACCGAGGTCGGTGTTAGGGCGGTATCCTCTCACACTGGGTCGCTGGCAGGGTCTGACACTGCTTTCTCCGCTGCTTTCAGGAAGGCAGGGGTCCTGAGGGCAAGCACGATGAAGGAGCTGTTCGACCTGCTTTCAGCTTTCGAGGGCCAGCCGTTGCCCAGGGGAAGCGGCGTCATGGTTGTTACGAACGGCGGCGGCCCAGGAATCCTTGCCGTAGACGCTTGCGAGAAAATGGGTTTAAACCTGCCTCTTCTGGAGCAGGATCTTTGGGAGAAGCTTAGCAGCCTGCTTCCACCTCATGCAAGCATCAACAATCCTCTGGACGTGCTTGGAGACGCTGATGAGAAGCGCTACAGGATTGCGCTTGAAGCTGCTTTAAGCAGTAGTAACGTGCACAGTGTGATCGTCATACTGACGCCGCAGGCAATGACCCCTTCCGAAGAGGTTGCGCGCGTCGTTGTGGAGATGGGAAGAAGGTTTGAGAAGCCTGTGGCAGCGGTTTTCATGGGGTTTGACAACGAGTCTCCGGCGATAAGGATCCTGAGAGAGGGAAAGATGCCTAACTACGATTTCCCTGAGCCCGCGGCTTTCGCGCTTAGAGGAATGTATGACTACAGCCTGATGCTCAGCCGGCCTGAGGAGCAGGCTGTAAACCTGACTGACGTTGACGACGACGCTGTGGCAAGGGTGATAGCCAGGGTTGAGGCTGAGGGCAGGATCAACCTTTCCTCAGAGGAGGCTTTCGAAATAGCTTCCGCATATGGGATTCCTGTTCCGGAGGCAAGGATAGCCAGGAACGCTGCCGAGGCCCGTGAAATAGCTGAATCCATAGGCTGCCCAGTTGCGGTGAAAATCGTCTCCCCGGATATTCTGCACAAGACTGATTTGGGCTGCGTAATCCTGAACGTTGAAACGCCTGAAGAGGCAAGTGGGGCTTACGAGCTGGTAATGAGAAGGGCTAAGGCAGCAATGCCCCAGGCGAAAATACTTGGCGCATTAATCCAGAAAATGGCTCCTCCCGGTAGGGAAGTCATAGTTGGCTCAGTAAGAGACCCGCAGTTCGGCCCCCTGATAATGTTCGGTCTAGGGGGAATATACGTCAACTTCCTAAAGGATGTTTCATACAGGCTGGCGCCGCTCACTTTCTCAGAAGCCATGGAGATGATTTCTGAAACTAAAGCGTACACTCTGCTTAAAGGAGTTAGGGGCGAGCCTCCGTCAGACTTAGAGTCAGTCGTAAACGTGGTGGCGAGGCTTTCCCAGTTAATGTGCCGCTTCAAGAAGCTGGTAGAAATGGAAATAAACCCCCTGTTCGCCTACGAGGAGGGGAAGGGGTGCATGGCAGTAGATATAAGAGGAACGCTTTCCAAGCCTAAAGGAGAGACTGAGACATGAGGAGACAAGCAGTATACGTGGCTTCGCCGAGCAGGCTGGCGGGGAAGAGCGTGCTAATAATCTCCCTGGCGCAGCTGGCTGCGGAGAAAGGGATGCGAGTAGGTTATTTCAAGCCGATCAGCGGTTTCTGCGTGCCGAACCCCAAGGGAGAGCTTGTGGACGAGGATTCTGAAACCATGAGGGAAATCCTTGGGCTTAAGACAAGCCTAGAGGTCTGCCCTTTCAGAATATGCGGGGGAAGCTTTCTCGACTACTTCTGGGGTGAAGATCCCTCGCGGTTTAGAAATATCATTCTAGAGTCTTATGAGGAGGCCTCTGCTGAAAAGGATCTGATGCTGATCGAGGGAGCTCAAACGCTTTCAACAGGCTCCTTCCTAGGCTGTCAGGCTCCGCGGCTGGCCTCACTTTTCAACGCGGAACTCATCCTAGTTTTAAAATACGAGAGTGATTTCGTCGTCGACGAGGCGCTTCAGGCGAGGGACTACTGCGAACGCTGGGGAGTCAAGGTGTCAGGAGTCGTTCTCAACCATGTTGAAGAAAACAGGTTCAAGTTTGCAAGGGAGGTTGTGAAACCCATGCTTGAAAAAGAAGGGTTGAGAATACTGGGGATCATGCCTGAGGACCGGGTGCTCAGCTCCCTCACCTTCAGAGAGGTTTATGAGTCCATAGGTGGAGACCTCATCGCTGGAAAAGGAGGGCTTGAGAAACCGGTTGAGACCGTTCTAATAGGGGCTATGACTCCTGAAAGCGCCATACAGTACTTCAGAAGGGTTAGGAACGAGCTTATAGTAACCGGGGGCGATAGGACCGACATAGTGCTGGCGGCGCTTGAAGCAGGAGCCTCCGGCATAATACTGACCGGGAACCTGCGCCCAAGCGTTAAAGTACTGCCCAGGGCGGATGAGCTTAAGATTCCGATGCTTGTAGTGCCTCAGGATACTTACACAACCCTGCAGATGATTCAGAAGATAGTTGGAAAAATAAGGCCTAGGGACAGGACGCGCATAGCCGCGGCTCGGAAGCTGGTTCAGGAGAATGTGGACTGGGAGAAGATCCTGAACTTTTAACTTCCAGTGGTATTTTTAGGAGGAACTGTTTAAACGGTTTTTAAGCGAAAGTTTTTCTCCACGGAAATGCTGTTTAAACCGCTGGCTGGGGAAGAAAGGGTTTGGATCAGACGGAACTAGGAGAAAACTCGATGCAAATCGTGGTTATCTCATTAGCTTTCCTATAACCATATTTCACAACGTCATTGCGCTTCTTTCTTCAACTTGCTTCTAACGAGCTTCCTCACTTCGTCAGCTATGAACACTGTGCCCGAAACAAGAATTATGATTACCCAGTCCCATACTGTGAGTGGTTTAGTTTGAAGAGCAACTTGAAAGAAAGGCAGTATTGTCGCCAACACCTGCAGGGAGACTGATGATACGATAGCGGCGAAAAGATACTTGTTCGTGAAAAACCCTATTTTGAAAACTGACTTGGTTCTAGAACGGCAGTTCAACGCGTTGAAAACCTGAAACATTGACATAACTGTGAAGCCTATTGCCCGCGCCCTCGTTAAATCCCCGTTCATCCACTCAGTCTTGAAAATCCAGAGAGTCCCTATAGCCATGAACGTTGAAACGTAGAGGGTGTTAATCAGAATATCCCTGTTAATTATCTTCTCGTCAGGCTTCCTCGGAGGCTGATCCATAACATCCTCCTCTTTAGGCTCCATGGCTAGGGTCACGTCCAGCAGCCCGTCGGTTACAAGGTTAACCCAGAGGATTTGGACTGGAGTAAACAGGATGGGCGCATCAGGTAGTAGAAACAGGGCGGCGAATATAGTGACTATTTCCCCAAGATTCGTGGAAACCAGGAATTTCACAACCTTCCTAATGTTTTCAAAAACCACCCGGCCCTCCTCCACAGCGTTAACAATGCTGGCGAAATTATCATCAGTCAAAACCATGTCGGCGGTCTCCTTCGTAACGTCAGTACCAGTAATGCCCATTGCGACACCAACCTCCGCCGTCTTTAAGGCTGGGGCATCGTTAACCCCGTCTCCAGTCATAGCCACCACGTGTCCCCTGCGCCTCAGCGCTTGGACAATCCTATGCTTATGCAGGGGTGAAACCCTTGCGAAAACCGCGACATCCTCAACCACAGCATCCAGCTCCTCGTCACTCATCTGGTCGAGCTCCACGCCAGTCAGGACTTTCAAGCCCGGCTTCAGGATCCCTAACTCGCTCGCAATAGCCTGTGCCGTAAGCCTGTGGTCCCCAGTTATCATAACGACCTTGATGCCTGCTCTCTGGCAAAGCTGCACCGCGGTTTTCGCCTCAGGTCTTGGAGGGTCGATCATTCCAACTAGACCGATAAACACCATGCTGGGTTTAACGCGAATACTTGCCTTGAACTCTTTCAACTTTCCATCATCCATCTCCCAGTAGGCTACTGCGAGCACCCTCAAGGCTCTGCCGGCCATGCTCCGGGCAACCTCAAGAACCTCCTCCTTTTTCTCCTCCGACAGCTTTTTCTTCTCCCCGTTCTCCAAGTATTCTGAACACATCTCTAGTATGGTTTCAGGCGCACCCTTAGCGAAAACCGTTACGCCTCCTGACGGCGCCCTGTGGAAAGTAGCCATATATCTCTCACCGGGGTCGAACGGGATCTCGTCTACACGCGGATAAAGCTCTTCCAACTCCTCCTTTCCCATACCCGCCTTGGCTGCTGCAACAACGAGAGCACCCTCAGTCGGGTCGCCGTGGATCTCCCACCTGAACGCGCCGTCAACCTCATGCTGTATTAAACGAGCATCGTTGCAGAGTGCACCGGCTTGGAGGAGGAGCTTCAGAGGCTCGAAACCCAACGGGTCAACCGGCTTATCCTCCAGCATGAACTGTCCCTCAGGAGTGAAGCCGGACCCAGTAACCCTCACCGTCCTACTGGCTACGAAGACCTCTTGCACCGTCATCTGGTTTGTTGTAAGCGTTCCAGTCTTGTCTGTGCATATGGCTGTAACTGAGCCGAGAGTGTCAACAGCCTGAAGCTTCCTGATTATAGCGTTGCGCTTAGCCATCCTGTTAACCCCAACGGCGAGGGTTATCGTCATCACCGCCGGCAGCCCCTCGGGAATGGCGGAAACAGCGCTCGCAAGCGCGAAGAGAAACATCTCAAAAAACTCGAAGCCTCTTAAAAGACCTATTACAACCATCAGGCTGCTCGACGCCAAGGCTAGAAAACCGAGCTTCTTAGAAAGATCAGAGGTACGCCTCTGAATCGGCGTTTCAACCCTCTCGGTCTCTCTAATCAGCCGCGCTATTTTACCGATCTCCGTCCTCATCCCGGTGGCGAACACAACAGCCTTACCCCTGCCCCTGGTTACGATCGTCCCGGCGAAAGCAATATTCCTACGCTCCGCCACGGGAAGATCCTTCTCAAGCTTCTCAACAGTCTTCACAACCGGAATAGACTCGCCTGTCAGCATGGACTCATCTATCTCAAGGTTGAAAGCCTCAAAGATCCTAGCGTCCGCAGGAACCCTGTCACCAGCCTCAAGGAGAATCACGTCGCCGGGGACAATCTCCCTCGCTTTAACCCGCATCCCCACGCAGCCACCCTCCTCAGGACAGTCACGAATAACATCAGCCTCCGGCGCCGCAAGCCTCTTCAAAGCCTGCAGAGCCTTCTCAGCCCTAAACTCCTGCGTGAAACCTATGGCAGTGTTGAAAGCTATAACCACGCCTATCACAGCAGTGTCAACAATCTCCCCGATGAAGAGGGAAATCAGCATTGCCGCAACCAGCACCAGTATCAAGGGGCTCCTCAACTGGTCGATGACAAGGGTCAGAACACTGATCTTCTCCTCCTCTTCCAGCTCGTTCGGCCCATACTCCCTGAGCCTCCTCTCAGCCTCCCGGCTGCTCAAACCCCTGGCACTAGTCTCCAGCCTCTCAAACACTTCCCGCAGCTCAAGAGCATGAAAAGCATTCTCCTTCTCGCTCCCCATTTTCCCCGCCAGTTCAGAAACCAAGGTTTATAAATCTTCAACTCATATTGAATAAAAACTATCTATTACAATAAACACACTGGAGAATTGAAGAAAACAACTGAACACGCAACCTCGAAAAATTAATATAGTTCACAACAACCATACGCTCCGGCAGCCCGGTCGTCTAGCGGTCAATGGGAGTAAGGCTTAGATCCCGACTAGGGATGGCGGGCTCTGGATCCCGCGTGGAGAAGAAACCCGTTGACGAGAGTTCGAATCTCTCCCGGGCTACTACTTTTTCTCCCGTGTTCCCAAACTTAAAAACATGTTTAGGCTTAAAAGCCTAGTCTACGTAGCTATAGTGATGAATCCAGAGCTCAGGAAAAGGTTCGTGGATTCCCTTGATTATCTTAGAAAGATGGATTTCTTCAAGGATTACTCCAATTTAACATCCGAGGAGATTCTCGAGAAGATCTTTAACGGGTAAATCAATTATGCATATTGGTTGAATGAAAATGAAGGAAAGAGTATAGTAACGTTAGATTCGAAGCCATACGGATATTATTTAAAGGAATCAATAGAGAAAGATGAAGAGTACAGGATGAAGGAGGGCATTGCTAAAATAGACAATAAAATTTTCGTTTTTGATACTAAGAGAGTCATAGTTGAGAAAGTGAGACGATGGTGTATAACGGACTTGGTCAATCCGTCTTAAAAAGATTGGCAAGGATTTCAATAGGGTTTTACAACCGCAAACATTAGAGAGGAATGTATAAAGAGTAGAAGAAAAGGAAGAATGCGGAACATATTTAAGGTTTACTTCACTTTTAGAGGGAAAGAGCATTGTACGAGATACTTTTAGACGGTGATTACTTTGATAGCCTTGGCATAAGTGAGATAAATAAGCTGATTGAAGATACAGGATACCAATATTATCATATATTTGGTGAAGACATAGTCATTGTTATGTTGACGGAAAATGAAGTAAATAAATTAGAACGCGAAAGAGGATGGAGGCTGATATTGCCTCAAGGCTCATAGTTAGGATTCTCAATTATTTTCTTTGGATCTATCACGGGCTCAACTCCACTTGAAAAATTAGATGCAAGAATCTCGTCTAAATCTTTAAGCAGCATGACAATAGGAATGCCGTATAGAAGTATTGGGTAAAGAATGGTCGAGTCTTTCCTCGAAAGGATTGAGGTCGATGTGGAGAAGCTGGGTGGAAAACCGGTTATTAAGGGTACCAGAATCCAGGTGGCCTTAATACTCGAGCTTGTAGCAAACGACATGAAGACTGAGGAAATAGTTAAAGAGTGCCCCGAGCTTCCCCCGAAGGACATTAAGGCCGCCTTTATGCAGCTAGTCTGACGGAGAAAGAGATACTGCTTGCACTCGAATAACCCTGCTTTCCTTATTGGCGAAAACCTTCCAGTATCGCTTAGAGACGCTATTAGGCTTGCGGGATTTACCGCCTACAGGCCTGGCGACATGGGGCTTAAAGGAGCAAAGGATAGCGTCGTGGCCAAGTATGCATTAAATGAAAAGCTTATCCTAATTACGCTTGATAAGGCGCACGGCGGTAGCGGCGACGCCACCTCCTGAAGGAACTTTATCAACTCTGACTTGAGCGGAAAGGCATCGTAGAAATCGCCGGCGCGCGCTTTATAGTTTGTCGGAGAAAGCTATTTATACGATGCTTATGATAAAGACTTAGAGGTGAGGGTGCATTTTAAGCTGGAACTTTGAAAGTAGTAGACCTAGAGTAAAGTATCCTAAGCTTCTACTGCTTATTTTAAGCTATGTAATAGCGTTTGCCTTGTTCGCGGAAAGATCTTATGCTCCTCTTCACGAGATGTTGATCAGCTTGGGATATTTCGGAACCTTTTTAGCAGGGTTTCTCTATGCTTACGCCTTCACGGCTGCGCCGGCAGCCTCAATACTGCTAATACTTGCTGAAGAACACAGCATGTTTTTCGCTGGGCTCACTGCTGGTTTCGGCGCCTTGTTAGGCGACCTCATCATATTTTACTTTGTAAGAAATGTTTTCAGCGACGAGGTGCAGAAACTGTCGAATGAAAGATTTGTTAAGGCTGCCGGGAAAAAAGTGTCAAGCCGGGTTGGAAAAATCCTTCTCGCGTTCTCAGCCTGCCTCCTTATTGCTTCTCCTCTCCCAACAGAAATCGGTGTTTCATTACTGGCTTCAATAAGAAATGTTTCTCCGAGAAAATTTTCAGTAATAGCAGGAATATTGCATACTGCTGCAATCTTCGTAATCCTGTCGGCCGGAGGTGCTATCTGAGCATGAGCGCCAGTCCAAATATTTGATTTATGCCTAATACATAGGGATGTATGGCCAGATGCATGCTATTGCCATATTGCTTTTAGCGAATAGTACGCTGATTTTACTGGCACTTTTAACGAGCAGACGGTTAAAAACCTGAGGGTTAAGCTTTTCCTAGCGTTAATCTTGCTTCGCCCCCGGGAATTCCATATGAATCAAAAAATCTCTTGATAAGATTTTGTTTTTCTTCAAGCGGTTATGGTTCTTAGCAGTGCTCAGCACACACTAGTTGCTTCACACCCCCGCCTCGAATGTTTTAAAGGCTAGCCTTACCCCAGGTTTCCGTACACTGGCTTTGAGATACTGTTCAGTGCCGGCGTCTATTTTGGCAGGCTTGACGAGACGGCTCCTTGGAAGAAGGGGTAAAAATGGTCTTCACGACGAAGCCCGCTTCACAACTAAAGCCATCCGCCAGGCCTCTGAAAAAAATGGTGTAAACGGCATGAACACACGCCTCAGGCGAACTGAGTGAAGCAAAACGATCCCCTGAAAACGGCTAAATTTTTTCAAACGGATAAGGTTGGTTAAAAGAAGACGGTTGAAAACAAGCTGAATCCAGCGGTTTCCACGCTAAAGGCTGAAAAATAAGTAAGCGAAAAGTTTAAATATCAGTAGGAGAGGGTTGAGTGAAAATGACACCGGCTTTTAAGCTTTTCTGCAGGAGGTTTGAGAGATGAGCCTCCCAACAGATGAGCTGCAGAGATGGGCATGTCCCCAGTGCGGCTCCAAGAAAATAGTAGAGGATAAAAGGTCTGGGGAAATCTACTGTTCAGAATGCGGCTTCGTACTCGTGCAAAAGCTGCTTGATGAAACAAAAGAATGGAGAGAATTCGGAGACGAGGAGTCTGAAAAAAGAGACAGAGTAGGAAGCCCCCTGTCATCAACAATATACGACTACGGTCTCTCAACCACGCTTGAAACAGGAATCAAGGACGCAACCGGCAAGGTTCTTTCCGAGAAAGCAATGGCAGAAGCACAGAAGCTTAGACTGTGGCAGCAGAGAAACAGAGCATACAACTCGGCGGAGAGAAACCTGCAGGTCGCGAGCAAAGTAATCTCGCAAATAGCAGACCAGCTTAAAGCACCCAAAGCAACATACGTGAGGGCAGTCCAAATCTACCGTGACGCACTTGAAAGAGGCCTCGTGAGAGGAAGGCCGATAAACAGCCTCGCGGCAGCAGCACTATATGCCGCATGCAGAGACAGCGGAATACCAAGAACATTGAAAGAGGTTGCAAACGCTTCAGGACTCAAAAGAAAAGAAGTAGCAAGAAGCTACAGACTACTAATCAGATCATTAGAAAGCAAAATGCCACTGAGTGACCCAGCAATATACGTCGAAAAAGTCGCAAGCAAACTCAAAGTCGGACCAGAAGTAGAAAGAGAAACATTGAAAATTTTAAAAGAAGCAAAAGATAAAAAGATTACGGCTGGCAAGGATCCCCTTGGGATGGTCGCCGCAGCCATGTATCTTGCTACGCAGAGGCTTGGTTTACAGTTGTTCACTCAGAAGCAGATTGCTGAGGCGAGCAACGTTACTGAGGTCACTGTGAGGAACAGGTATAAGGGTCTGCGTGAAGCATTGGAAGGAATTAAAGAAGTATAATCTTATTTAAAACTTTTTTTAATTTATTTTTAATATCCTTACCGTTCTTGATTAATTTAAGTATCTTCAACTCTTAAAAGTTTATGAGCAGGACTAATCAACTCCGAAAAACCACAAAGGCTTAAGCGCGCTAGTTATGGAGATATGGATATGAAAGTCAGTAGGAGGAAGAAAGAGATTGTAGTAGGTGTTTTCAGAAGCCTTATACTGATGCCTCTGAAAGAAGAAATGCTTGGAGACTTGACAACGCTCTTCCTAACCCTTAAAGAAGCAGCAAATCCTCTTGACATCTTGCTTCAACATAAGATGCTCCAAGCTTCAACGCCTCTTCTAAAGCCTAAGAGCAGGATTTAGACGTGCTACTTATCCATCTCCCCAGTTTTATTTAAAATCGGATGAGACTCAAAAATTACTTGAAACAAGCACATCTCTTCTAATGATTCGAATCGAAAAACTATCTAATTTAGACAAACCTATATGGTTTCCCCAAGGTATTCTTGAGACACCCGGAGGATGATGAGGTTTTTAACCGCGTAACGAATCTATCGAGAGAAGCCGTTAAACATCTATACTTGCTAAGAATAAAGGGTATTTACGGCTTGGTTAAGGCTCTAGCATTCTTCAAATGCTTAGGCTCAATCCAGCTTCCGGAAGTGGATTTAACTTCTATTCCGAATTGTTTATTATTCACGAGGACCACTATGTCAACTTCAGTTTTATGAAGCCTAGCTTAAAGGCTGGCGAGGCTGGCTTTAAGCAGAAATCATCCTCATCGGGTGCGTTAAACAACGGATCTGCAATAAGAGAGTTCCTATCCATTCCCAGTTCCCGCCATTCTTCCCACGAGAATTTTCCGAAGAGGATTTCGCCACCTCCTTCCCTCCAATACAGGTTATGGTCGAAAACAAATCCAAGATCATCTATGTTACCCGCCAGCAAGCTGCCCTCTCGCCAGTAGACGATGTTACGCTCAAAGATGAAACTGACGTGCTGCTCCGGACGTGTACGCTGAATCTGTGCATCCCGTCCGAAAGCAAAGATGTTGTTGCGGATAATGTTTTCCCTACCGTAATGCTGGTGGAATCCCCCATGAGTTGTACGGTAGACGATGTTTCCCTCGGCAATAATGTTGGTGCTCCCCTCGTCGAAATAAATCCCCCAGCCTCCGTAGCGGAGACCTGCGACATCATGAATCCGATTTAATCTGATGACTGTTCCCGGTTGAACCCCCAGTGTGTAAACCCCACCCATGTCGCTTAAGATTGGCCCTTCCCCATTCGATAGGACACCGATGTGGTGAATATGGTTTGATTCAACTGTATTCCCCATTGCAATTGATCTTCCGTAGCCCCAGGTCCAGCCGATGGAAACACCCGTGTAGTAGAAATCATGAATATGATTATGAATAATGCGGTTGTTATAACTCTGTCCAATATATATCGCGACAGCACTGTGAAAGAAACGCCCTCCCCCGTGTATGTGGCAATCAATAACCTCATTGCCGTAGGTTTGCTCGCTTTCAGATTCACGGATCAGGGTTTCCCCTATTTTAACACCTCCAGCCCCCAGGTCGAAAAACTCACATCCGACGATACGGTTATTCTGGCAGCCGCGTGCCAGCTCTAAAGCATAGTTTCCAAGATGAGTAAAAGTGCATTCTTCGAAGATACAGTTGCGGACTCCTTCCCCGTAAACAGATCCAGGCACGCCTATGGCTGCCTGGGGGAACCCTCCAACGCTGGAGCCCTCTGGAAAATACCATTCAGTATGGGAAAATGTTAAGCCTTGGAAAAACAGGTTTTCAACAAACATGCCTTCCTCGGGCTTGCCCTCAAATCGGATGAGTTCGCTGATCACTGGTACTACAGCCTCCGCGTTAGACGGCTCCTCGCCAGGAAACGGAATATAGTGAAGCATCGCGGTCTTAGGGTCTAGAAACCATTCTCCCTGAGAATCAAGCAGCTCGTAAACATTCTCCACATAATATAGGTCACCAGGGTCCAGACGGAAAACGCTTCTTTTACTGGAGCACACCATATGCTCCTCCTCTTTCACACCGGCTATTGGCAGGCGTGATTCAACCCAACGGTTCATAACCACGATCTCCCCCGCGTCCACAGTGCTCCAAGCCTTAAGGTCTCCATCAAAGAATCGGAAGCAGTTTTGCCCTTCATCCCATTTTGTTTCAGGAGTTACGCCTGGAGCCTCTGCTACTTTAAAGTAGCCCCTGTTAGGGCTGCGGGCGCGAATGCAAGGGTGCCCGTTGACCCAGAGGTGTCGAAAGAACTGTTTGCCTCCAAATGTTTCAGGAACCCTTGCCACCCACAGCTTCCTTCCATCTACAACAGTTTGCTCCCAACCCGTTAATAATCTTCCACCGCTGATAACCGGTTTCTCACCGGGATATGCTGCGAAGCATATTGGATGGTTGAGGGTTCCAGAATCCTCAGGTTTGAAGACCAGAGGATCAGCCAAAAAGTAGATGCCGCCGCGAACCAGAACGGTGACAGGCTGCCTAAGCGTTCCTCCCTGCTGATGCTTCAACTCGCGAATCGATTCCAAGGCACGATGAAGCGTGGCAAGAGGCCCGTCTGTTTTAAACTGGTTTGGCGTAGGCGTCTTTCCCGACCAAGAATCACTACCGTTAGGAGCGACATGGATAAAGACGGCGTCTCCACCGCTATTCATTTTAGGTTGGAAAGATTGGAAACTATTTAAAATTACATTAACCTAGCATTTTCTTCAGTTTCAGCTGGAAACGTGTGCAGGATGTTTGAATCAGGCTTGGCCAGCTAATGCTTGCTGGAGGATGTTGATGGTGCTCGCCAGAGGGAAAATAGCATCGCCCCGAATATCGGCGAGGCCAACACTTTTTAACAACATGGCCCGCCGCAACTCCTGTGGAGCATCATGCTGGGCTGCGATGATTCATGGTGGTAAGCAGTTGTTTTCGATAAGCAGGCGAAAAGGAGAATTATATTACCATGCATTATGATCATTATAAACTAAGCATGTTTCAGCTTCAAATCAAGATTTTAAAAGTCCTGCGAGAAGCATGTGCCTGCTCAACGGTACCACTTGGTGTAGTAAGGGATAGAGAGCCATGCAGATTCTATCTTAACGCTGTCCTTCACGAGGTAGTTTTACTACTCCGAATTCCACCATCCTGTTTTCCGCAGGCCTTGAAAACCCTACCGGCTTTCGTTAAATAGTATAGTTGCAGTATTGATATGGCTAGCAGCGCTATAAGCAGGATGGAATAGACTGTTCTAACACTAGGATCCCTGACGTAAATGTTTACCAGTAGGAGCGATACGAGCAGTATTCCAACGGTTACTCTTGCTATTCTCATCATGAAAAGGTTTCTCCGGGCGTTCCGGGCCTCCAGCATTTCGCCTCTCCGCTTCTCCAGCTGCTTTAACCGCTCTTCGGAAAGATAGTACTTGCCCTCTTTCTCAACGAACACTCCCAGCTTCCCCAAACGGCCGCGCATGAGGCGTCTGAACCATGGCGGGAGGCCGATTTCCTCCGGGGTCATAGCCTTATCGGGGCTTGTAGCCCCCTTCTCGCGAAACTTTTCAACAAGCTCGAGCAGCCTCCGCCTGGCTTCAGCCTGTTCCATCACACTCTAAACCAAGCCTAGTGGAAATATAACGCTTACTCTGGAGCAACTATGTTTTACCGTGGGCAGCGGTCGTGTAGGTTGACCTCAACTCCCTGATGAGGCTCAGAAGAGTCTTAACCCGACTGTCAAGATATGCTTCGAGTTCATGCGGCATCTCGCCCCTGGTTTTCCCAAGGCTCCGCGGGTCTATGTTTTCAACTATGCCCTCCATTTTCCCGAGAAGAATGCTGATCCACATGTAAGTCAGGCTTAGGCTAGGCTCATTTTTGACTCCAGGGTTGAATCTTTCAATAAATTCGTCGATTATCTGCTCGATACTGTTAAGCTTATTGATGAAGGCTTCTGCGTCGCCGCATGATAGTGCTGCAGGCCTGCCGGCTATGCCTGAGGCCTCCGGGGGCTCACCCTCGGAAACAAGTTTTCTCAAGTCTTTAACGTATTTCCGGAGGGCGAGGGCGGCGGAGAAGACGAATCTCTCATGCTTCCTATCCAGCTGGTTGCTCAAAACGCCTCCACCTTCAGGCCTAGCATTCTTAGAGAGGAAACTGCTTGAAAAGTATACTCGAAAGAGGAGATGCCGTGCTCCAGGCTCCTTCTGAAACCACCGTTAGTGTTCTGGCAACCCAGGATGAAGCTCAGGGTCTCGTCGTGGTAAAGAGGCTCCTCGTTAAGCAGTCGGAGGCACGTTAGCCCCATGAAAGTCGGCTCCATGAATGAGGGTTTGGCGCCGGGTTTAAGGGAGAAGCCTCCCTCAGGGTTCTCGTGCAGCCTCACGAAGTGCAGCGTGTCCAGCATCCCCCCGACAGGATGGTTCAGCGTTGAAAGCGTTTTGAGAGCGTAAAAGGTCGTGTTTAGGCTTGATTCCACAGTGCCGAAGCCACCATCAGGATTCTTCAGAGAAAGGACGAATTCTATTATCTTTTCACGGTGCTGCTCAATGTTGAGCATGCTCATAAGCTCTACGCACATGAATGTTGTTTCAACCTCTGAAACCGTTTCCACGTCAACCTCGTATGCTCCAAACCTCCCCGTTGAATCCATCAGTTCAAAAACATGCTTGGAAACGTCTACCAGAGGCTGGTTGAGAATCATTAGAATCCTGTTGACGAGATAGTAGTCCCTAATGTTCATAGCGTTATATTTTCTAACCCATGTTATAGTGTCGTCAACCCTGGGGGGACTTACTTTAAGAATCCTCAGGGTCTCGAGGGCAAGATAAGTGTCGTAGAGAGTGGAGTCCGTGTACTGGACGGAGGTATAACCCCCGTCGTCATTCTGCCTTGCAGTAATATACTCCACTGTTTTCCGCAGCAGAATCCCCCTCTCTATCCTAGCCGCCTCAGTTCCCAACCATATCGTCCTCCATGAATACAGGGTAGGAGCTATCAGCCTCGCTTGAGGCGGTTGGAGGAGAGCTCCATCTCCCAGCCGTCCTTGGGGGCGGCTGGCGAGTTTTCGACCAGCGGCTTTATTAACTTTTCTCCATCGCTATGTAAAGTATTTAGCCGACCTTTCCCCAACTCTCAACTAGCGAGTAGCAAGGCCAAGCCGGAAAACGAAGCCAAATACTCTGGCGCAGAGCACCGCTGTGGATAGACCGGCGTCAAGCTTTTTCAACCTCAAGCCGGTAGGAGCCTCACACTGCCGGCTGGTGGTGCTAGACTCAGGAGTTGAACATTAATCAGAATCAGTAATAAAGAAACACCTATTTCAGAGAAACTTTTTAAACCTCGTCTACACGTGGCGCCGGCAAGCATTGAGTGGAAAACCAGTTGAAGACACATGGCTAAACACGAGTAGCATGGTTAGGCAGGATGCTTCAATTCTGCAACATTTGGGTGAGAAAAATGCAACAGTATCTTGAAGCGTTGAGAATGAGAATGAGCAGGCCTGACTACCTGAAGCTCTCAGCCATACCTGTCCCCAGGGTTCACCGCTTTATCTCAGAATCCGTGGAGCTGTGCAACCCTGATCGAGTGTTCGTCTGCACTGATTCGCCGGAGGACATAGCGTACGTTAGGCGTCAGGCAGTTGTCTCGGGCGAGGAGAGGCCCTTGGCTACCCCGGGGCACACGTATCATTTCGACGGCCCGCGTGACCAGGGTAGGGACCGGGAATTAACCAAATACCTCGTGCCCAAGTGGGATTCTCTGGATAAGGCTCTTAACCAGGTTGAGCGGGAGGAGGGTTTAACCGAGATAAAGGGCCTGTTGAGGAACATTATGCGGGGGCGCACGATGATAGTTCGTTTTCTCTCGCTGGGCCCAGTCGGCTCAGTATTCAGCATCCCCTGCATGGAGTGCACCGACTCCTGGTATGTCGCCCACTCCGTGGACCTGCTCTACCGTCAAGCATACGAAGCGTTCCGCCGCAGCGGGGTTCCAGACGACTTTTTCTGCGTACTCCATTCAGCCGGTAGGCTGGATGAAAGGATGATCAGCATGGAGCCGGATAAGAAGCGCATCTACATAGACTACGTTGAAAACACTGTTTACAGCGTTAACACTCAGTACGGTGGTAACAGTATCGGCTTCAAGAAGCTTGCTCTACGCTTAACGATCCGCAGGGCTCACCGTGAAGGCTGGCTGGCGGAACACATGATGATAACAGGGGTTCACGGTCCAGGTGGGCGTAAAACCTATTTCGCAGGAGCGTTTCCAAGCGGCTGTGGGAAAACCTCTACCGCGATGATCCCGGGTAACACTATTCTTGCCGACGACATTGCTTACCTGAGAAACATCGATGGGGTTTGCCGTGCGGTTAACGCTGAAGTCGGGATCTTCGGAATTCTTAAGGACGTCAATCCTGTCGACGATCCTGTAATCTGGGAGGTGCTTACGAAGCCGGGCGAGGTGATTTTTTCAAACGTGCTCGTTAAAGACGGTAAGCCCTACTGGCTTGGCATGGGCTGCGAGATTCCGAAGGAGGGGGAGAACTACACCGGCTACTGGTGGGAGGGTAAGAAGGATGAGAATGGCGAAGAGATCCCACCCGCTAATAAGAACGCCCGCTACACGGTTTCGCTTAAAGCACTGGGGAACTGCGACCCTGAGCTTGACAACCCGATGGGCGTGGAACTCGGCGGAATCATATACGGGTGTCGTGACGCACGGGGCTATGTGCCTGTTCAACAGAGCTTCAGCTGGGAGCACGGTATTATCGCTTATGGGGCTGCGCTCGAGACAGAGACTACTTTCACGCTTGTTGAGGACGAGGGCAAGTATGAGATAAACATTATGAGCATTCAGGACTTCGTCTCAATCCCGCTTGGAGAGTATGTGCGTAACAATCTTGAATTCGGCAGAAGGCTTAGGAAGCAGCCTCTTGTCTTTGGGGTTAACTATTTCCTTAGGGACTTGAAGACGGGAGAGTTTCTGAACGATAGGCGGGATAAGCAGGTTTGGATGAAATGGATGGAGCTGAGGGTTAACAGAGACGTGGACGCCATAAAATCCCCCACCGGCTGGATTCCCAAGTACGAGGACTTGAGAAGGCTTTTCCGGGATGTACGTGGCGTCGAGTATTCTAAGGCGGACTACGTGAAACAGTTTACAACGCGTGTCCGTGAAAACCTGGCTAAAATAAACCGTGTGGAAAGGTTCTTCAAGGAGAATGCGAAAGACACGCCCCAGGAACTATTTGAAATCCTCGAGGAGCAGAGGGTCCGTTTAACAAAAGTACAGAAAAAGTTTGGGAACTATGTTTCTCCTGAAAACCTGGAGAAAGAGGACTGGATGGAAGAATAGGGTTAAACTGTTCTAAGCGGTCGCTCCCTCTAACGACTTGGCACACTCACACTTTTTCTCGTCCGGCGTGTTTTTAACGGCTCTCGCAAGCAGCCTCTTAACGTTGTCTATGTTCCTGTTAAAAATCTCCTTAACCTCCTCATGCGTGATCTTCACCGGCCCCGTGCCTGCAGCATAGTTGGTGGACATCACTATGCTTGCGTAGCATATTCCGAGCTCTCTCGCCAAGGCTACCTCGGGGTAGCCTGTCATCCCGACGACGTCAGCGCCCCATGTCCTGTAGGCTGCAATCTCCGCCGGAGACTCGAACCTAGGCCCCTCGGTGCATATGTAAGTGCCCCTTGGATGGTGGAATATATTCTCCTCCACGCAGGATTTTATTAAAACCTCTCTAAGCTCTGGGCAATAAGGGTTCGTAAAATCGATGTGCACCACTCCGCCGACTGGAGGCTTATCCTTGAAGACTTTAACTTTAGTCCTGCCGTTGAAAAAAGTAGGTATTCTCCTCTTAGTCGCGTCTATAACCTGGTCGACGATGACGAATTCTCCGGGCTTGATATTCGGGTTTATTGAGCCAGCCGCCTGGGTTGTGAATATTCTTTCAACACCCAGCTTCTTAAGGCCATAAATGTTCGCCCTGTAGTTTATCTCTGACGGTGGAACAGCGTGGGAAACCCTAAGGCTGCCCGGCTTAGCATGTCTCGGCAGGAAGGCAACGGCCTTATCGCCAATATATCCTAGTTCTACTCTTGGCGTTTTGCCGAAGGGGGTTTCGACAATCCTGTGTCCAACTGCCTCGAGAAGAGTGTAAAGCCCTGATCCGCCTATTATCCCTATTCTAACCTCCTTTATCTTAGGCATGTAAGGTTCTTCAAAGGGGCCCTTAGATAAGTTTTACCGGCTTAACTGCTGCCGGTGGAAAAAATAAATAAGCGTTTAAGCATATACTTAGCCAGCAGGGTCCGCCCAGGGTTGATTAATCCGAGGGAGATAGTGGAGTTCTACCGGCTGAGGCAGCGTGGCTTCAGCAAGCTATATATAATACTGCTTCTAGTCACGATAAACCTCTTCTCCATCTCAATCCTGCTGGATGTCGCCAAGTTCTTCCTAGCCGTCCCGATGCTTCAGGCTGGAACAGTTGCCCTAGTCGCGACCCTCGTAGTGGGCGGGGCGGATAAGTTTAGGCTTGAAAGGAGCAGGTCCAATCCTTTCCTAATACTTGTTGAAAGCCTCCGGGTTACATCCTACACTATTCTGCCTATTCTAATGATTTTCGTTGCAGTTCTGCTCTACCTCGGTAAGCCCAGCTTTCTATACTTTCAGAACCTTAGGGGTGTGATCTCGATGCTCACAGTCTTCCTAATCCTCTCAGTGCTTGCAAAAATATTCATATTCCAGATCCGGATACTTGTTTCGCCTTTTGAGGAGAGGAAGAACATAAGATACCTGCTCTACGCGGGAACGCTAGTAATAGGTTTTTCAAGCATAATTTCATTCGTCTTATCCGACGTCCTACTCCCGCGCTACCTGACGCAATGGTTCATGTACGAGACCTTCATCTTCTTTCTCGAGCTGATCTTCCTCTACCTGTCCGCCGAGGTGGCTCTAAACTATAGGGCAAGCGTCTACGTAATGATGTTTCTAACATATATTGCTGTAGTGTTCTTCTCACTGACCGGTGGTGCTGAAATAATCAGGCTGAGTTACACGGAGTATGACACTGTTTTCCCTAAGATAGTCACCGGGGTTTTCCTGCTCAGCATAAACACTCAGCTAATGGACTCTAGGGTGAAACAGTTCTCCCTAGGCCAGTTTGAAACCAGAAGCAGTGAGGAGGCGACGATGGACGATCTACTGAGCATTCTGGAGGGGATTAGGAGGGATGTTGACATAAGCAAGAAGACTATTGAGAAACAGGATAATGCGATAAAAGTCTTGACGAGAATAATCGAAAGGATGACTGTTTCAAGCAGCGGGGCGATCGAAGAACTGAGGAAGGAGCTTAAAAGCATCAGGCCATCTCAGACAATCAGCAGCCTAAACACTTCCTTCTCGAAAAAGCTCGCTGAAGAAATCCTTAGACTATGGGAGAACCATAAGGAGTTTCCTCTAAGCGACTTAGCAGGGTTCATCCTCGGCCCCAGGCCGATGCCGGCTGGCAGCAGGAAGGCAGCCGACTTGGAAAACGTCTCGCCCATCCCACTGTTCATAATGGTGTGCATGGCGTTCCTGGAGCTGCAGAACCCTGGTTCAGCAAGCGGGAAAACCGTTCAACAGAAGAACCTAGCCGAGTTCCTCGTCTCAAACCATCCGCATTTCCGAATGAAATGGAGCAGGCGCACAGCGCAGAACTTCGTCAACTCTTTCATACTCAGATACCTCAAGTCCTGCAGGGAGGCGGGACTGTTTTTCTCAATCGGAAACCGTGGCTCAGTCTCTTTCTCAGCCGACAGCAGTGTGCAGGCACTCTATGAGTCCGTTAGAGAATACGTTTTAGACATTGGCCCGGAAAATATCCCAATAATACTTCTCTACATGCCGAAAATAAGAGATTTAACGATAAAAGAGTTGAATATTTCTGAAAATGATTTGAAAAAGATTTTTTAAAGAAATTTTCGTGAAAATGAATTGAAAAAAGGGGGGAAAAGATTTTACAATGGTTTTTAAGGAGATTTATAGGCTGGATTTCATCCATGTGGCAAACACATTTCACCCTGTGAAACATAAAAACATCCTGCGGTGCAGGACCATAGCGACGTCTCCATCATCATTCCAACCCTGAACGAGGAGAAATCGATAGGGCTAGTTATAGAGCGCGTTAGGAGAAGCCTTCCCGGGGCGGAAATCATAATCGTGGATTCAAGCGACGATAAAACTGCCGAGATAGCCTCATCCCTCGGGGTAATCGTAGTTAAGCAGGAGAGAAAAGGATACGGGGCGGCGATAAGAAAAGGGCTGGAGAAAGCCAAGGGAAGGGTTCTCGCCTTTATGGATGGGGATGGAACCTATGACCCGGCTGACTTAAAGAGGCTCGTCGACATTGTTAGGAAGGGGGAGACGGATGTGGCCACAGGCTTAAGGTTCAGCAGCAAGCCGGCAGGCATGAGCACCGCAAGATACGTTGGAAACTTCATGATGAACACTCTTTTCTCAATACTTTTCATGAAAAGAATTATGGATACTCAGACGGGAATGAAGGTTTTCTCGAGGGAAGCCTACATGAAGATGAGGCTTAGGGAGAACGGGATGCCCTTCTCGACAGAAGTTTTAACCGAAGCGTGCAGGAAGGGTCTTAAAATAGTCGAAGTCAGAATAGGATATTACAACAGGATAGGCGTTTCAAAACTAAACCCGCTTAAAGACGGTTTGAAAATCCTCCTGTTCATGATTAGGGGGAGAATAGGTTTCTCAAGAGATTAGGTCGAGAGTTATTATGACGTTCTGCGGTATCCGTATCGTCGTTAGTGCTCTAAGAGCCTTATCGTTAAGCCCAAGGTAGATCAGCCTCCTGTAGAAACGCATTTCAAACTTGTCCCAAGTTATCGTGCCCTGTCCACTAGGGTTCTTTTGAGTGGTAACCTTCAAAACTTTTCTCGGAAGCGGAATAGGGCCTGAAACCTTAACATTGTTCTCCTTGGCTATCTTAAGTATTTGGTCAACTACTGTTTGAAGATCGTTCAGCTCGTTACTCACTATTTTTATCCTCGCCCTGTCCACCAACTACGGGTTAAAAGCTTCAAAAGGGTTTTTATGGGTTTTCCTTCTTTGGAAAGCTTAGCAACAACCCATTAAAGATGAGTTTACAGGCCATCTATACAGGGTTAAAGCAAGGTTAGACACGGCGTCTAGCATGAAATAATTACTGGGTTTCGACCCAATTATTCAATGCTGGTTTGCTCTTTTCATCAGTCGCACGGCTCACGCTGCTGAACAGTTCGAAAACATTTTGATCATATAAAAGCCCTATAAAAAACAAATCCAGTATACGCATACTTAAATAGGCATCGGATCATCACTTGTTTGAAACTTATTTTCATTAAACAGTCGCCTCGTCAACAGATAGAAATTTTTTATCGGTATCTACACTGGCCTTACAGCCAGTCAGGAAAATATGGTTTTCCACATCGTAGCCTATTCGGATCCATTAAGATTATAGGGAAAGCTTAAATATCATTAGGAAAAAGGTTAACGCTGGGGCCGGTAGTTCAGTGGTAGAATACCCGCTTGGCGACCAGGAAAAAGGCCAGAATGCGGGGGGTCGTGGGTTCGAGTCCCACCCGGTCCATTTCTCTCAGTGTTTAACCGCCGGAGGACCCAGCCATAAGTAGACCTTGTCGTTTTCAACGTACACGTCGTCGATTTCTAAATCATCCACATTACCCCATGGGTCGTATCCAAGTATACGTGTAGCAATACCCTGTTCAATTGCTTTGTTCGCAAGAACATATGGTGAGTTGAGAATGTTTTGAAACTCATAATTGCCAGCATTTATGTTATTTTATTAGCACGTTTAGTCTCGAGTTCACAGATTATGGTTTTGGAAAAGACAACACGAGCATCCTATTCTCGTTCAGAAGATCCTTGACATTCGGGTGATTACTAAATTTTTGTAAAAAGTACTGCTCACGTTTTTTATAAGACTCGCGTAAGGTAGATAAGTCGTTTCTGTATACCCTATTTTCTGAAGCAGTATTATCTTGCAAATCAACAGTAAGAAAGTACAGTTTGCCTTTCCCCGCTAAGCCCACATCCATTATATCATCAACTATGCCCTCTACTTCTTTAGGCTCACTTAAATACACGGTAATTCCGAAGAACATGTCCTCTCTATCTTTGCCACTAATTCCAACAGAACATTCTTTCGTCGTAGCACTCCATCGCTTACTCACATACTTCTGAACATTTTTTCCAGCCAGCTCTAAGTCCTCACCTCACCCCCAAACTCTAGCGCCCGTCACTTCTTTTCCTCCTCCCGTTTCCTCTTAACACGCACGCTATCCAGGACATTTAGCCAGTAATATCGATCCCAGGCATAAACCTGGGAAACTTTACCTTCGTCATCTATTTTCCTCCTAAAGATGGTGCCTGCACAGGAGGAGCTGGCCCCCGCCTCCAATCGGGCAATATGGCCTAAGTTTGCAGAAACTCCTGGATGCGTTATCCCGGTGTAAGAAGTGGCTTCAATACACCTATCAACTGAGAACGTTTTAATCATGCATCCAATGCAGGGTTTTCTGAAATAAGGACATTTTTCGCAGTTAGCACTGCATTTCCCCCTCTTCAACACTATTTTATCCTATTATTTCTAGGATTTAAGTAGACATTTCCAGCGAGCCTTAACCGGGCGAGTTAGATTTTACGTCTTGAATTAAGCGCCGGTCCATTTCCTCAGGTTTTAAAGCTTTATAATTTTCGCTACTAATTCAGGTTGAGAAGTGTAGATATGAGTAGCCTCATCTACTATGTTGACAATAGCGATATTGATCCTGATAGCGGGGAGGCGGAGAAACGCTACGAGAACATGCGTAGAGAGATTTACCGTGTCTACGCGGGTCCGTGTGTTGTGAGGCACTACAGCAGGTGTTCACTGGAGGAGGTCCAAGAGCTGGAGCCGTTGGCAGTCATCCTGAGCGGCAGCGGCACTCCATGGGAGCGGTTTGTGAATAACGACTGGGCAAGGGAGTTTAAAATAATTAGAGAGGCTCGGGTCCCTGTTCTAGGGATATGCGGCGGGCACCAGGTGATCGGTATGGCCTACTGGCATCCGCGCCGCGAGCTTGGTTGTTCGCCCATTCGCCGTATAAAACCTGGGGAGGAGGATAGAAACGTGGGTACGCATCTTGAAGGATACTTTGTAGAGAAAGGCTTCCTGCCGGTTAGGATTGTTAAGAGAGATCCCCTTTTCAATGGCCTTGGGGACGTTATCTGCGTTGACGAGCACCATTACTGCGAGGTCAAGGAGCTTCCCTCGGGCTTCGACCTCTTAGCATCTACGGAGGAATGCCGTATTCAGGCGATGAAGCATAGGATGCGCCCACTATACGGGGTTCAGTTTCACCCGCAAATCTTTGACGAGGAGCATCCTGATGGAAAAAGGATTCTAGAAAACTTCTTTGAAATAGCTCAGCAGTACTGGAAAAACCGGCAGCATCATTATGCAAACTTTTGAGCCACTGTTCACGATCGTGAATTAAAACAGCCGAGACATAGAAGGGCGTTCTAGATTCTTACGGGCACTAAGGGTTCAATGCAGTTGCAAGCATGACATTCTGCAAAGGTTAATCCGTTAAGACAACGCGTATCCCATTCTTTATTTCCTGTATCCTATTTGCTCTAAAACTGTTATGATGCTTTCAGCAGCCTTCTTTAACATGTTTACTTCGTTCTCACTCAGCTTTTCCTGAACTACTTTGAAGCCTTCTCTCCCTGCTTTAACAGGCACCCCTAGGCAAACATCCTTTATCCCGTATTCACCGTCTAAGACGGCTGACGCCGGCAGGACTTCTCCCTTATCTGACAGCACTGCTTTAACCATTCTGGCTATCGACGCGCCCGGTCCGTGGACCGTGGCTCCCTTCATGCTTATTATCTCGGCTGCTGCCTTAACAGTCTCGCTTAAAACCATATCTAGGTCTGTGTCGCTCAACCCGTATTCTTCACGCATCCTATCTCTAAGAATCACCATGTTCTCACCGTGCTCCCCCAGGACGAACGAGCATAGGCCGCTTATCCTGATTCCCCTGCTCACCCACATTATCGTTTTTAAACGGCTCGAATCCAGGATGCCGCTTAAGCCCGCCACCTTATGTCTCTCAACACCGCTTCTCCTCCAGAAAACGTAGGTTAAAACGTCAACAGGGTTCGTCACGATTATGAATACCGTTTCACGGTCTCTCCCACCACCGTATTCTTTAGCTATCCCCTCGATTATTGGAAGATTCCTGTTTAAAAGGTCCATCCTGCTCATCCCCGGGGTTCTTCCAAATCCCGCTGTTACGACAACAATATCTAGGCCGTGGAGAAGGGAAATATCGTTAGTCCCCTTAACCTCAACGTTTAAACCAAGAGCCTCAGCCGCGTTCTGCAAGTCCAGGGCTTCTCCAAATGACAGCTTGGGGACAATGTCGTAAAGCACTATTTCGTCAGCCTCAGTTAATAGGAAAGTTGCTGCAGAGCACCCTACTTTTCCAGAGCCTATTATCCCGATTCTCCTCAAGTCTGAGTAGCATTATCTAAACGGTAAACTTAAAAGTATCAGTTGGGAGGGTTGGGGAAAGGAAGCAGTATTGCATGACGTGATAATAGTGGGAGGGGGCCCGGCTGGAATATTCTGTGCTCTAAGCGTCCTTGAAAAGCATTCGGACGCGTCGATCCTGATTCTTGAAAAGGGGCGTGACATTAGGGATAGAACATGTCCCGCGAGGAGGCTTAACAAGCTGTGCGTCAGGTGTGGCGTCTGCAACGTTTACAGCGGCTGGGGTGGTGCAGGAGCTTTCTCAGACGGGAAGATTACTCTTGACCCGGACATCGGAGGCTGGCTTCCAGAGATCTTGTCGTCTGAGAAGACCCGTCAATACATAAAGAGGGTTGACGATATTTTCCTTAGCTACGGGGCGCCGGAGAAGGTTTACGGTGAAGACGAGGATTCCTTCGAAGAGTGGAGAAGGAGGGCTAGCCTAGCGGGCTTGAAGCTTCAGAGGAATCCTGTTAGACACATGGGGTCAGACCTCTCGTTTAAAATACTGAGCCGGATGAAGGATGATCTTGAAAAGAGCATCGAAGTAAGAGTTATGACTGAAGTTGAAAGCTTCATCGTTGAAAACGGTGTTGCCAAGGGTGTTAAGACAAAGAATGGTGAAAACATGTTTGGAAGGTTCATCGTAGTCGCCCCAGGTAGGTCTGGAGCAGGATGGCTGAGGAAGGAGTTTACGAGGCTCAACATTCCTATGAAACGTAACCCTGTGGACCTCGGTGTCAGAGTCGAGGTTCCGGCGGAAATAATGGATGACATTACTCGCGACCTGTATGAGCCGAAGCTTAAGTACGTTTCGAAAAGGTTTGACGACAACGTGAGGACTTTCTGCGTCAACCCGCATGGGGAGGTTTTAACTGAGTTCTACGAAGATATTGTCACTGTGAATGGCCACAGCTATAACAGTTACAGGACTGACAACACTAATTTTGCGGTGCTTGTTTCAACGGATTTCACAGAGCCTTTTAAAGAGCCCATTGAATACGGAATGTCGATAGCTAAGCTTGCAAACCTTATTTCAAACGGCGTGGTGGTTCAAAGACTAGGCGATCTCCTGCAGGGGAGAAGGTCTACTCACGAGCGTCTCAGCAGGAGCCTTATAACCCCGACGCTGCCCGATGCAACGCCCGGAGACCTCAGTTTCATCCTGCCCTACAGGATTCTTTCAAACATTGTTGAAATGCTCAGGGCCTTGGACACCTTTATCCCGGGGGTTTTCTCGAAGCACGACACGCTTCTCTACGGTGTTGAAGCCAAGTTCTACTCATCTAGGGTTGAGGTCGACGAGCATGGCGAGACACCTGTCAAAAACCTTTTCGCAGTTGGAGACGGCGCCGGCATCACTAGGGGGTTGTCTCAAGCAGCCGCCTCAGGCCTCTACGTGGGTCACGTGGTCTCCGAGAGGCTTAAAGCCTGAGCCTGCAGCAAGAGGCTTTCAAGCACCTGCCCTTCAACATTGATTGGGATCCCATCCAAGATTTTAATTGGGAGTGTATTCTCCAAATATGCTTTCTCCGGCTTCGCCTTCCTCCCGGATTTCCCCCTCGCCTTCCAGTCGCCCGGCCTTCTCTAAAGTTTTCTCCAGCCTCTCAATCCTTTCCTCCAGTTTTTCAAGCCTGCTCTCTATATCTGGCGGCGGCGGGGGGAGCTGCTCACCGCCGGACAGTGGTGTGCCACACTGGCTGCAGAACTTGGATCCTCCAGTTGTCTGCCTCCCGCAGACAGGACAAACTACCGCCTCCACAGTCAAAGCCTCCTCAGTCTTCCTAGGCTTCACGGGTTTCAGCCTGGCTCCGCATTTGAAGCAGAACTTGTAGCTCGCACTATTTACTGCTCCACACTCCGGGCAGATTATGGATTCCTCAGTTTCACTCACCTGCACTTTAGACAAATAGGGTGACGAGGGTAAATGCTTCCTCCTTAATTCAAGCATGGCTCCGGCGACGCAGAGTATAACACCCACTATCCCTATGGTGGACGGTATAAAGCCTCCTAGAAAATCTATGAGGCCTGACGTGCCTAGGCTGCGGGGCATAAAAATATACGGTACGTATCTTCCAGCGTAAGGCAGGAAAACGGGCAGCAGGGAGAAGCAGAAAACAATCGTCGATAGGCCTAGGACTATTGCCGAGCCGGCTACAATCTTCTTCTCGCCCTCTTGGGCGGTTAACAGTGCTCCCGCTAGAATGATTGCTGCGAGAATCAGAGTGGCTAGGTAAAGAACAGGCTGAAGAGACAAGTAGTGGCTGCTGAAGGCAAGAATAAAGACTCCTGTAAGAATCAGCACCGCCCCAGTTGTTGAAAGTACGAAAGGGCCGGAATTTTTTCCAGCCATTTTTCAACTACGCTCCTCACAGGACTTTTATAAGTTTTGATTCGCTGAGACACGCTTAGTTTTACACTGGCATAATGTATGGTAATATAATTTCTCCGTTTTTGCTGCTTCTTGAAACACCCATAGCCCATGATTATTGCAGCCAAGCATTATGCTTTACAGAAGTATCGCGAGCGTATTATTACGCCGGGTTAGCCTCGTCGAGTGTGCGGCGATGCTTTTCCCTGAGTGCTCATCCCACTGTCGAGCGAGCGCTACCAGTCTGGATTTAATCGTCATACACATTTATCCTATTTTCGGAAAACTTTTTACAACATAGACGCCATCTCTGAGACCGCGAGACGACATAGCAGGGGATCATGGTTAATGAACTAGGCTCTATAAGTTTGACAGGTAAGTTGCAAATATTGCTGCTGAAGAAGTTTTCCGCCTAGACACCTTCGGCTTCTAGGCTCCTTTGGATCAACAATTTCTCGCCGTGTTAGCGAAACCCGAAAGCAAACGGGACAGAGTATGTCTCACCTTCTGGAGCACATACTTTTTCCTTGACCATGCTTGGAACACTGTCCAACTGTCATACCGTGAATTAACGAGAGGACGAGCATGGAAGCCGGTAAGAACATCATGGCTGTAGAATTCTCTTCGACAGTAGAGTTATAGAGAATTGATGAAGCATCAAGACGCGGGAGATTAAACCGGCCATGTTTACTGCTTAAATATGGCTTCCGGTTTTTCAGCATTATTATATGGAAGGATTTAAGCTGGTTGCTATTTTAACCAGTTGTTTGAGGATGCGAGAAAGCTTAATATAACCATGTTATAAATCGCCCTTAGAAATGAGGGTTGCAAACGACATCACCGGCCTAATAGGGGGAACTCCCATGGTTAGGATAAACAGGCTTACTCAGCCCGGAGACGCAACGGTTTACGCTAAGCTGGAATGGTACAACATAGGGGGGTCGGTTAAAGACAGGATGGCGCTCTACCTCATGGAGTATGCAGAGGCTTCAGGAAGGCTCAGCAGGGACAGGACTATTCTTGAAGCAACATCCGGGAACACTGGGATAGCTCTGGCTATGCTGGCAGCAGCCAAGGGCTATAGGATCACGATAGTAATGCCTGAGTCAGTAAGCGTCGAGAGGAGGAAGATGATAAGGGCTTACGGCGCTGAGCTCATTCTTTCCCCTGGGGAGAGAGGGACCGGTGGAGCGATAGAGTTGAAACAGAAAATCCTGAAGGAGAATCCTGACAAGTATGTCGACCTAGACCAGTTTAAGGATCCCGCGAACATTCTGGCGCACTACCAGACGACTGGGAGGGAAATCTTGGAGCAGACTGGTGGGAAAGTGGACATGATCGTGGTGGGAATAGGGACAGCCGGAACCGGGGTGGGCGTATCGATGCGCGTTAAAAAGTTTAACCCCAGTATTAAGATGGTGGGCGTAACCCCGAGGCTCGGCGTTAGCATCCAGGGAATAAGGAACCCGGGTGAGCCCTATCCGACCCAGCTTTTCAAAAGAGAATGGTTCGACGAGATAGTTGAGATCGGCGAGGAGGAGAAGAAGGAGGCTTTCATGGTTGCCAGGGAAGCAGCTAGGAGAGAAGGGCTGCTCATCGGAATGAGCTCCGGCGCGATAATGCTTGTAACCCTCAGAAAGGCGAGGGAGCTGGGAAAGGATAAGACGATAGTTGCGGTTCTTCCAGATGGCGGTGAGAAGTATCTAAGCACAGATTTGTTCGAATCTTGAAGCCAACTCTGCGAAACAGTTTAACTTCGTTTACAGGCCTTGCACGAAAATGCTATTAGCTGCTTTTAAAATTATTTTATGTCTTCACTGGGTCGATGTGAATCATGCAGTGTTAACAACACGTTTCACGGCTAACTCTTTCCCTAACTTCTTCCGCTATTCTGCCTGCTTCCACTATGGGCCGCTCTTCGCCACAACCATATGGAAGCCTGCGTGAACAACGTTTGGTTTAACAAACTCAGCCTTTAAACAATGTCGTGTTTAGAATGCCTTCTAAGGTTTCGCTATTAATTGCTGTCACGAGTGATTCTAAACCTTCCCTGAGGGCCAACAGAAACTACGATCAACAAAAGGCCGTTGATTTTTCACCAATCCCGATTCTGCTGTTCTCATAGACTGTGTTTTGCCTATGCACTTTCCCCATCCTGCTTCTTTACTTCTAATGCTTCTTCAGTGTTTGTATGTAGGCTCCATGCCAGTTATGATACCAGACTTCTCCAGTATATCCGTTAACACTGAGCATGCCGAAGATCCTTCCGTCTTTAATAATGTGGATGGTGTAATATCCATAGAAGGTGTGTGGGTCCTCAGCAAGGGCTCCAGGGTAGACTCTGTCCAAGAATTTCTGTGCTATGGATACCGCGTACTCTTGGCTAACTGGCATTTCTCCTGAAGGCATACGCGTCCAACCATGCATCATTCTTCCGTGACCGTATTTCGTGTTCCACATCATGTTAGGCCCGTATTCCTTGAAGATGCATCCCGTATTTTTGTCTATGAGCATTTCGAAGGCGCCGACGCCTGTGGTTTTTTCGTAGTAGATTATGTAGAAATTGCGTTCGAATTCCATGATCTCATCAATAGCAATGTTCGCATCGTTTAGGAATGCAAGGTATCTCTCAGCTATGAGGCTTGCGGCATCAATATTGTATGTGCCAGGGTTAGACAAGGCAAACGTCAACAATCCTGTTACGCCGACTAGGATTAAGACGAACCCTAGAGCCGAACTTCCCATGTTCACTCCTCTATCCGCCTTCTCATTTCATCATACTGGTCTTTCGTGATTTCACCTCTAGCGTACCGTTCTTTAAGTATTTGGATCGCGCTTCTATCCCGATCTGCGGATTTGCCTGACACCGTCAGCCCGGCTACCAAATAGTATATCCCTATTCCGATAAGAATTAGAAACGCTATCGGCACGAAGATCATATGGCTCCAGCCGAACCCCATCATGCCTCCGCACACCGGCGACCAAACTAGCAAGGGAAGTAAGACCGCTAGAGATGCGACGAGTATAAGAATCGAGGCCATTTCTCTCATTTCAATTTACCGTATAACTGGGTTATAACCTGTATTTAAATATTATACGAAAATTTCCGAATTAACATTAGAACAATAAAGAAAAATAAACACCTGTACTAGAATCCCCATGATTATTTCCAAGGATTTCGAAGCCTTGACTGTGACATATACGTGGGGCCTTGGTCAGGTTGCCGTCACGGCAAAGCATGTGCTAAGGGTTGCTACTGTAGCCTCTATTATTTCAACCGTAGCTTAAGCCAGAAAATCGAAGCAAGCAAGAAGTAAATGCGATGAAGCTGAAAAACTTAAAGATGCTCTTTCCCATAAGGCTCCTAAATTAGTTAGATTACCTATCCTATTTAAGTTTCACACGTGCCTTAGTCTGGTTTAAGAAAAACTTGACACAATGATTGCAAAAGAGCATATGGCTAAACAAGCATTAAGAATGCTTCTATGATCCATAATTGGATTGCTACTATCGCCCATACAGTAGTGTTCCACGCCAGAATTTTCCTACCATCTAAACTCCCTAATGGAATCATGTTAAAGGATGCAAGCCACAGGTTTACTTGAAAACCTATTTCGCCAACCAGACCAGACAAGCCGCCCAACCCGCTTAAGAGAAAGAATGCAGCAGCCCAGACAACGTTAGATAAAGGACCAGCTAAAGAAATCAGCCCTATCCGCTTTTTTTCAGAAGCTTCAGTCCATTCAAAAGCATGGTAACGTGGCGCCACGTATGTTGCACCTGGAGCAGCGAAGATGAATGAGCCTAGTGTAAGCAGAGAGGATAGTAAAGCCATCGCCAGCCCCCAGGGCCAGAGTCTGAATTCAGACCAGTAGCCGTATCTCTGGGCAGTAAACTTATGCGCCAGCTCGTGAAATATGAATCCTGTTCCAACTACGCATAAGTAGATTGCAAACACTAGGAATAGAGTTGAACGCATGCTTAAAAAGTATCCGATAGAAAAGCATAGGCTTAGAACAACCCACGCGACCAACAGGTGTGTGATCTCAGTCTTACTGGTGATTCTTCCAATCCGAGGCTTACTCTTAGGCCGAGGCGGTGGGATCTCGCTATATACTGGTTTTTGAATTCTGGCTAAGTGCAGCATTCGACAGTTATGTGCTTCAGGAAGCCTATGGTGGGAGCAGAACGTGCCCTTACAGTAAGAGCAGACGAAGGGCAATATTACTTCTGAACCACAGACCTCACATTTAGCCATTTGAATCTCCTCGTTTAAATGCTGAACATGGATTTATGCCGAGTAGTACTGGAGCATAACAAGCTAAGCAGCGGATTATTATTCTTGTTTTATTGTTCAAGTTTCATTAGTCACGTAAAAACGGTGAAGTATAAAGTTTACTTTAGCGCACGCACTGAGAGAAAATTTTAAAACTTATAACGGTTATGGTTGGAACAGGAATTTGGGTAAGAAAAATGAATTGGCTTATCACAGCAGCTTCAACTATCCTTTAACCACGCCTAGTGGCACTAGCCTAGCAACCTTAAGTGAAATCCCCGCTCTATCTGTGACCTCCACAACCTCGTCAGGATCCTTATACGCACCCGGTGCTTCTTCGGCAACAAGGTTCATGTCTGCAACCCTAAGGTAGACACCCCTTTCCTCAAGCATCCCCCTTATCTGCCTGCTCGTAAACCTCCGCATCGCCTCATGCCTGCTCAGCATCCTTCCGGCACCATGCGCAGTCGAGCCGAAGCTTGCCTCCATCGCAGTCTCAGTCCCAACGAGAACCCAGCTTGCTGAGCCCATTGAACCGGGTATTAGAACCGGTTGGCCATACTCTCTATATTTTGAGGGGATATGACTGCTTCCGGGCGGGAAAGATCTAGTCGCGCCCTTCCTGTGGACGACAACCCTTTTCTTCTCCCCGTTAACCCTGTGGTCCTCAATCTTAGCGATGTTGTGTGCAACATCATACAGAATATTCAAGCCGAACTCGGAAGCATCCTTTTTGAAAACCTTCGCGAAGCTCTCCCTGACCCAGTGGGTGATAACCTGCCTGTTAAGGAAAGCATAGTTTACGGCGCAAGCCATAGCAGCAAAGTAGTCCCTGGCCTCGTGGCTCTCAACAGGAACGGCTGCTAGCTCCCTATCCGGCAACCAGATGTTATGCTTCCTGCTAGCCACCTCCATTGTTTTAAGATAATCTGAGCAAACCTGATGGCCGTATCCTCGACTTCCCGTATGTATTAATACCACGATCTGACCGGTTCTCTCGATTCCGAATCCTCTGGCCACTTCCCCGTCGATAATTCTCTCCACGTAATCTATTTCGAGAAAATGGTTTCCGCTTCCCAGGCTGCCCAACTGGGGAAGGCCACGCCTCTTAGCGGTGACGCTGACCCTGCTCGGGTCCGCTCCCCTTAGGCAGCCGTTCTCCTCGATGAATTCCGCGTCCTCCTTCCAGCCGTATCCCCGCTTAATAGCCCAATCGACGCCTTCTCTGACAGCACTATCCAGCTCGTCGAAGCTCATTCTAAGCTTGCCTTCAGAGCCAAGGCCTGAAGGTACATTATGGAATATCTCGTCGAGAAGCTCTCTCAGAACAGGCTTAACGTTGTCAACATTCAGATTCGTCAGCAGGAGGCGTACGCCACAGTTTGAAACCACGAAGCCGTTGGCTATGAAATTATGAACGTCTTCTTTAACAGTAAAATCGTAAACATCTTCGTTGAACAGTAGTTCCTCCTTCTTAACAACCCTATCCCAGACGACGCCTGTTTTGCCGAGACCCTTCGTCACTGACTCTAGAAAATCCTCGAAGGAGGGGAGGTTTAACGGTGCTCTCGGAAGACTTTTCCTGCCCTCATATAGAGATCTTTCAATAAACCTTCTGTTCACGTATTCAGACTCCAGAGCTTCATATATAGTTACATTAGACGAGCCTCCGTTCTTCATAGCGATAGCTACCTGCTGTACGTTTTCTCTAGCTTTTATCACGCGCATCTTCAGCTTCAAGTAGTGGATGGCGACGTTTGCAAGATGCTTCTTCTCCCTGTTATACTCAAACCCTACTTTACTCCATAGTTTGACCAAATTTTTCGGAGAACCGGATATTATTAGGCGGAGCCTGGTTGAAACACCTTGTTTCCCTTTAACCGCTTCAGGCTCCATGGTTATTTTCTTAACTTTAACTCCGAATTCTCTTAAAAGGAGGGCGATTTGCTTAAGGAGCTTTACGCCGGCTTCCTCACGACCCTTTTTCTTGTTAAGGCACAGGACAGGCATATAGAAGTTAAATGGATTTGCTGTGACTGTTTTTGGCTTAGAAAGCTCTGCTCCGAAGAACGCGGCGAGGAAAAGCCTCTTCTGCCAGAGAGGAAGCCGGAATAGCCATTCAGGCAACGCATAGTTCTGCGAGGTCTTGTTTCCCAAGGGAACACCCATTGCAGCCATAAGCGAGATAAGGCTCCTTGAACAAACCTTAATGCTGTGCTCAATCGTTGTAAAATCATACTTGCCGTATTTAGTTTCAACCCTGTGTCTTCTAGCTCTTGAATAGATTTTAGAAGGTTTGAAGCCTACGCGTAAAATATCACTCCCTATATCCTCTAAGTCCTCAGGCCCGGCGAAGAACCAAGCTGCATGACTCTTCTCGGTATACAGGAGCACGCCGTCACCGAGTATAAAGCCCATTAGCTTAAGCAGATATGGAAACTTACTGTTGTCGCTCCTCAATGGGAGAAGCCCTCTTTTCCTAAGTTCAGAGATCACTAGCTCTTTTCGGCCGGGAACCTTAAGACGCTTTATATCTTCCTCAGACACTATAGTTATGGGCTCAGCACTTTCATACAATACTCCTTCAAAAGGGTAGACAGCCACATCCTCACATCCTATCTCGCTCAACGGCACCATCCCCCGACGTGTGAGGAAAGGATGGTCCTCCGTAGCTATTATCTCCCTGCCCGATTCTGTTTCAACCCTGAAAACCCTCCGGTTTGGACGAATCTTAATGAAACGCATTATCTCAGTAGGTTTGACACCCTTCTCAAGACTAACGCACGTAACCCGTTCACTGTTCCAACTCTTTAAGAACCCCTTAATGGGAAGCCTATAGCCATGTTCGTGAAGAATCAGGCTGTCCCCGGATAGGCAGTTAATGTCGTAACCCACTCCACCGGGCGACACAACTCCATCTTTAACGTCGAAAGCACCGACTCCTCCTATTGGGAAACCGTATCCTTCGTGTCCGTCGGGGAGAATGATTGAACTCTTATATATTCCTGGAAGCGTTGCCACGTTTAAACCTTGTTCAACAGTCTTATCCTGGGTCATTTTCTGCAAGAGTGTTTCGTTCGCGAAAATTTTAAGCGGCACCCGCATCCCCTTTTTAGCTCCCACATCTACTCGATACTCTACGTCTGAAACCTTTTCAAACCTGTAGCTCATTTCTCGGGATCACCCTTTAGGGTTTCCAGATTTCCCCGGGTGACCCCCAGGGACTCAACCTTAAAACTATGGTCTTCTTCTGCTTCTGGGATTATTAAAGTTTTCTACCAAGTCTTGCTGTAGGCTTCCTTGGCCTTTGGAATTCTTAATCTTTAGGTTGAGTTGTGAAAGATAGAAGTGCAGGAGAGTAGGAAACACCGGTCGTTGGGGCAAGATATATTTTAAGCCTTTTGGCATTTCTAGATTGCGAGCAGTTCAAACGAAATAAAAGGGTGATTAAGTTTGAAAGACTTCAACTTTAATAGTAGCCTAGGTGTTTCGTAACCGTAAGCATGCTGAAAATGCGATGCGAAGCACCAGCCAAAAAATCCTTGCCAATTTCATCAATGCAGCCTAACAAAAACACGAAAGAAAAAATGTGGGTATACTACTTAATTCTTGTGGTTCTCATAGCCGCTTTACTTCTAATCCTCCGGCAGCTTTATATAGAACAACTACTCTATCTAAAAGAAACTCTGAAAGAACCTATGGAGCCTGCGAAACTCTCTTTCGCTGAAGTTCAATTATCTAACTAGAATCCTAGGGTTTATGAGCTTGTAGAGGTGAACATCAGACTCGATGGCAACATAAGCGATCCGTTTGATGAAAACGAGGTGAGTATAAAATCTGAGGTAGTTCTTCCAGATGGTAGGAAATGGAATATTCAAGCCTTCTTTTACCAAGATTATGAGAGAAGCCTCGCGAACGATATGGAGGTCTTGGTTCCCTCAGGAAAGCCATATTGGAAGTTGAGGTTTACACCCATATTAGAGGGGGAGTATTCTGTGAATTTATACGTCTATTCTAGAGGTAGACCTATGGATTCATATGAACTATCTTTAGGCGCGAGTGGTTATTCGCATGACGCGGGTTTTGTAAGGTTAAAAGATAATTACCTAGTTTGTGATAACGGATCCGACCTTTTTCTAATCGGTCAGAATGTTTGTTAGTATGGCCCATCTAAGAAAACATACGATTATGACATTTGGTTGGAAAAATGGCGGAGAATGGTATGAATTACGCAAGAATATGGATGGCCCCTTGGGCGTTTGCAGTAGAGTGGAATAATAAGGCAGGCAAGTATGATTTGAAAGAGGCATGGAGACTAGACTATATCCTAAGGCTTGCGGAGGAGAAGGGAATATACTTGATGCTGTGCCTAGTCAACCATGGGCAACTTAGGGAAAGCGATAACTGGAGTGGGAATCCTTATAATAAGGCTAGGGTAGGACCATTATCCTCGCCTGAGAAATTCTTCATGGATTCTACTGCAAAGGACCTTTTCAAGAAAAGGCTTAGATACTTAGTCTCAAGATATGCTTACAGCACCCATCTGTTAGCCTGGGAGTTTTTCAACGAAGTCGAGTTAACAGACAACTATAACCCTTCCAACGTGGCGAACTGGCATAAAGAGATGGCGGACTACTTGAGAAGCATCGACCCATATAAACATTTAATCACTACAAGTTTCGGGGGACCAAGGGAAGGAGATCTAATTCGGAGAACATTCGGTTTAGATTCCACGCAGACGCACATGTATGGTCCAGACGTTAAGGATCTTGCAGGAGTGATTTCACGCGAAATAAAAAGGAAGCTATCAACATATGGAAAGCCAACCCTATTCGGAGAATTTGGCGCCGACTGGAGATGGTTCGACTCCCCATTATATTATAAGGATAAGGAAGGTGTCGAGGTCCATGAGGGTATATGGGCCTCTCTTATGAGCGGATCCTTTGGAACAGCGATGTTATGGTGGTGGGATGTTTACGTCGACCCATATAACCTATACTATCATTACAATGCTTTGAGAAAATTCGTGGCAAAACATTAGCTTCAGCAGATCCGGATTTACTGAGCTCAAGTATAGGCTGGTTGACAATAAGAAGATTAATGCGTCGAACATTAATTTCGAGATTTTTGGTCTTAGAAACGAAACGTTCGCAATGGGTTGGGTGAGAAACAAAGATTACAACTGGTTTAATGCTATCAGCAACGTTACTCTTAAGCTAGTTGGAGGAATGATGTAGAGTTCGTAGAATTTAACCCGGGAAGCTACTTATTGGAGGTATGGAATACGTATACTGGGGAAAGAACGGGACTTAGCAAAATAGAATCCGCTAACGGTAAGCTTGTGGTGGAGATTCCTTCTTTTCTTAAAGACATATCCTTTAAAGTAATCATGGTTGAAAAATAAGGTGGCCTCTTCATAAGCTTTATAATACTGCTGGAGGTTTCATACGCAGAGTATGAAACAGCTTGTCGTCTATTATTCGAGGACAGGGACCACGAGGAGGGTTGCACAGGCCATCGCGGAGGTTTTAAAATGCGATGCTGAGGAAATACGGGATTTGAAGAATAGGGCTGGTGTCTTTGGCTGGCTGAGTTCAGGCATGGATGCGACCATGAAGAGGCTAACCAAGATAGCGAAGCCTGAGAAGCCCCCTGAGCTTTACGAATTAATAATAATCGGCACTCCCGTATGGAACAGTACTATGTCAACACCTATCAGAACGTACATAGTGGAATACAGGGATCGGTTTAAACAAGTCGCGTTCTTCTGCACCCAATACGGTTCCAAGAGCGATGCGTTAAAAGAAATGGAAGCCCTTTGCGGCAGAAAACCGGTTGCAACGCTTATGCTGAGGAGAAGACGAGTAGAAACTGGAGAGTATGCTGACTTGGTTAAGCAATTCTGCACCTATATAACTCGGCGACCAGTGATCTCTTGATAAAAGTTTTGCTGAAATCGCTCTCTTAAGAAAAAATTGGGAAGGCTAGCAATTAGGGTACTACTGACAAGTATGACCTAGACGCCCCGAGTTCCAACACCATTTTTCCGAAACTTCTGTCTCTATCTTATCCCCAGTCATTTTCTGCAGCAGTATTTTCGTTTACGAATATTCAGAAAACACGGCATACTGAGAGATCCTATAAATTGCTCTGAAAACCTAGTTTTTCAAAATTTCTTTCCCAAAACCAATTTAAAGCCAGGAGAAGAGTGATAACGGTGATACTATTAGAAGAAGTTAACAGTAAAATTGAAGAAGCAATCGTACACGCATTGGCTCATAAGGCTAGGCGTAACCCTCTGAGGATTGTTCGCTCTAGTGAAGGCGGTGATTCTACATCGAGTTGCTTAACGAGCCTGGATTACTTGAGAGGAAAATAAACTATCGCCTTAGACAGCTTAAAGGATTGGTTGAGAAGACTGACGAGAAGAAATACGTTTTAACGCCCCTTGGAGAGAGCAATAAATCTTTTCAATTGTACGAGAGGACGGCGTCTACGAGCCTTATGTCAAAATCCGGAGTTTACTCAAAGAAGTAATATTCACCCGTTGTGTGCCGGTTCCTTTATATGAGTGTCGTAAGTATTCCGGTAGTGTACGCCGAAAGAGGTTTCTACAAAACCTCTTTGCGCACGCACTTTGTTTTCCAGCGTGGAGCCTGAAAAAGAGCCTCTAATACTTGAAGAAGCAGCATAAATTAAATACAAGCGAGGCCCATATCTATTTTGGTTTAAAAACCGCTTTTAGCCCAAATTAAACATAACCTTGTTACCTGCAGCTCTCATCCTTAGGAATAGGACAACCAGCTCTTTAACATCCCCCTCGTCTAAGAGCGCGATCTCCCTTAGCGAATGCTTTTCCTCCAAGCTTCTGATGAACTCATTGCCAAGGAAATATCCTGTCTGCTTTATTCCCTTCCCAAGATCCGAAGAAATCTCTCATCTGAGACTTAGATTCCGGTTTTTCAACTCCCTCGCCAAACCGCTTCTATGCGCTTTATACCAGTTACTCAGTCATCATCCTGAGCCTGATGCCAACTCTTCCTTCCTAATGAAACATGTTCACATTTTTTGGCAAAGCCTTCAATTTATGGTAGGACCAGGGATCCCGCTCCATTTCCTTAAAACGCTCCCACTCGTTCCTCCATGCCATATGAGCGAGGTGCTCGATTTCGTGAACCATAAGGCCTTGAAGCCTATTCATCATCAGTATGTTCTCTGAAAGCCTTGAGAAAACCTTCTCTCTTGCAATTGTCCTCCAGTCTAAGCCTTCACCCTCATAGTTCTCCAATTGTTTCCTCAGCAACTCAGGGTACTTCTCCATGTACGATGCCTGCCAGAGATGGATTTGATGCTCCATGTCCATTGAGGAGGCAGTATACCAGTAAGTTAAGGAAGTTTTCATACGTGTCAATCATTTTAACCCTTAGGCTCATCTCATCGTTACCAGTTAAACGTGGGCCTTCTTATCTTTATTGATCTTTTTAAAAAGCACATGCAAGAAGGCTGTGTTCCCACAGAATTTTTCAAGCTTAATGAAATTGGGAAACAGGTGGCAGGGTAACCATTAGGAGAAGAGGCGAAGCCATTTTGCAATCCGTTCCACGAGGAAAATGACTGTTTTCAAAGAGATTTTTACAAAGGGGTTTGTTTTGTTAAAGTACCATCCTGAGAGATCCTTTATCCAGTGGAGGTCATGCTTCAAGCAAGCCTTCATCACCTCCAGCTGTATCCCGGTAGGCCTAACCCTGTACCATTCCCCGTTCTTAAGAACACCCATGGGCACGAAATACATCGGTACTATCAGGCTTCTAAACCCTTTAAGCTCGTCTATAAGCTCAAGGGTTTTAACAAGGTCCTCAGGTTTCTCCTGGGGCATGCCAATTATTATTGTTGCTGCAGGCACTATTCTAGACTCGTGCATTATGGAAAAAGCCTCTTTCACGATGCCCGGCCAAGACTCCGCTGGGTAGGGAGCAGCTTTCGCAGGCATTGTTTTTTCAGCCAGCCTCGGGGACCCTGTTTCAACACCGACTTCAACCCCTATGTAGTCATGCTCATCCTGAAGAATTATTTCAGATAGGCGTGTTATGAGGGAATGATTCTCCTGGGCATACTTGATTGCAGAGAGGCTCACGTGGCTCCATCCGACAACCTTGAAAAGCCGCCTCGCCATCTGATGCAGCCTTATCAACGGTTCAGGCTTCGGCTTGACTCCGTCAGCCCCATATAGCAGAATGTCTTCAGCATGCAGGAGACACCTGTCTAGCCCGCAAGCCTTATTCACCTGAAGCTCCTTCTCAATCATTTCAAGGGGGTACTGCCTCAAGGGTCTTAGAGTTACTGAGCAAAACCTGCATCCCCTTGGGCAGCCCCTCATTATTTCAACCAGCCCGTTTACCGAGGCATTTTTAATCGTAGGGATCTCGTTGAGCGTTGGAGCATCTTGGATGCCGACGTGCACATACCTCGGAAGAGGCTTGCCTTCAAGCACATGCTGCACGAGTGAAACCATAACCTTCTCAGCCTCTCCCTCAACAACCGTGTCCACGCCCCATTTCTCAGCGTACTCGGGCATCCAGAGCCACTGCCACGCGGCGGGCCCGCCAACGATTATCTTAAGCCCGTTTTTCTTAGCCGCCCTTATCTCAGGCTTCTCCATAAACCTTTTGAAATACTTTGAGTTAACCGGCTCCTTCCCAGTTAGAACCCACCATTCGCTGCTCGGAGGCCCGAGCGCGAAATAATCATGGTGACCTATTCCAAGAACCTTAGCGTTTTTCAAGTGTTTCCCAAGATAATCAGGGTCTATCACAGCGGTCTTAATGCCTGCTTCAAGCAGTGCAGCCTCTATTTTCCTAAGCCCATACGGGGCCTCTAAGGGTCTTCCTAAATCATCCACCTTCACCCTGGGGGCGGCGACAGCCATCCAAACCCTTTCCGGAACCATAACCGGCGGACCGGTTGCTAGGAAGCCTAGAAACTCTTTACCGTGGTGGTTACTCATGAGGGTTCTGTCGACGGAAAGCACCACGTCGAAACGTTCGCCGACCATTCCTACGGCACCGTTACTTCCTCATCGTAAGCCTCCGGATCCCTTTTCTCACCACTATAAACCATGATGGTTGCCCAAACGTTCTTGTTTGAAAGAGGCCTAATCGCCTCCAGAAGCTCTCTGCACTTAAACCCCTGCATGTCGATGGTTATGCTTCTGTATTTCGTAAGCAAAGGAACAAGCTTCTTAACCAATCCTCCGGTCTCACCCAAATAATTCTCCTTCCTAACGGTAACGTGAAGCCTTTTATCGTTGCCCATTTAAACCACCTCTTCTAGGATTTTTTCGAAACGCTGCAATACCTTGTACTTCGCGTAATCCTTGATGAACTGAGAAACCTCTTCTTCGACAAGCCTCCTGTATATTGAAATGTATTTTAAAGCGATTCGCGCAGCCTTCCTCCTGCTGAGCCTCTCCTCTAGCCTCTCCTCACTCATCTTTTCCAAAACTTTGATTACAACGCTCTCAGCCATGATTATCTTTCTCTGCCTATGTTTCGGGTCTCTGGCGATTCTTAAAACGCCTTTCCGTGAAAGATTCTGAACCTCTCTGGAAAGCACTACTCTTGATAGTTTCCCTTTAAGTCTGTCGGCCAGCCTGTTAAACGAGGTCCCGCCCGGATGGCTCGCCACTTCGTCTATTATCCTTCCCTGGATATGGGTTAAGCTCATCGTGAAAAACCGGTACATCAATGAACCGGTATTTAAATATATCGGTAATTATTCTGGACACTCAAGATGGTCTAGTTCGCGCCGGCCCCTGTCAATCCGTGCACACCGCCGTAATCCCTACGGTCAGCAGTGGAGCCTCACGACGTTTACCGAGTGAGGTTTCAATACTATGTTTATCTTTCCATCGGCTGCTTCAACCCGGGCCTGTTCTATTCTAACCCTGTCCGGCTCTTCAAGCGTATTCCTGTCCTCAGCCGATTCCCCTGCGATAAACTGTTGCACGCCGCTCTTCGGGGTAAATCCTTTGAAATCTACCTGGAGCTCAACACTGTCATCCTCACTCCTGTTTAAAACATATAGGTATAATGTCTCCCCGTCTTTCGAGATTGTTGCTGAAGCATCCAGGTAAGGTATGTATCCGCCGACATCGGTGGACATGTAGTGCTCTGAATCAACCAGTGTTCTAAGAACACTAGCACCCTTATTGTTGCTGTACATTTTGAAAACAAAGTATTGGGGTGTTAGAACCATGCGTCCATCAGAAGCAGCTATTGCAAGTGGCAGGACGTTCACAGTCTGTGCGAAATTACTTATTGGAACGATGTTACATAGTCTTTGAAGCATATTCAGAACCCCTCCTGTGAAAACAGCATCCCTCACGCGCGTAATTTGTGTTACCAAGGGTTCCTTAGCTTCAGGATACCAGACGTTCCATTCGTCGAAGGCTATTTTTATCTCGTGCTCTATCCCGTATTTTATCCTAGCGGCTTTAATCAAGCCATAAACATTCTTAAGCTTCTGCTCAATCTCTTCCGGAAGAGCAACCAGCTCCCCGTATGGCATGCTTCCCGAAGCATAGAAATGAACAGAAAGATAGTTGAAGTATCTCCCTGCTCCCTTAAGCATTTCAAGGTTCCACTCAGGATCTTCACACCCAACAGCCACAAGCTCTATGTCCGGGTCAACCTTAAGCATCTCGTTCGCATACTCAACAGTTCTCCTAGCGCATTCAGCACCATCCATGCAGAACCCTATCTGCCATTTTCCGTGCAGCTCGTTACCTATACCCCAGAGTTTGACACGGTAAGGCTCCTCATGGCCATACTCGCGTCTTAGGGAAGAATAGTATGTGTTCATGTTCGAATTACAGTATTCAACCCATCGCGCAGCCTCCTCAGGCGTCCCGTTTCCAGCGTTTACAACTATGAACGGCTCCGCACCTATCAGCCTACACCACTCTATGAACTCGTCCGTGCCGAAAAGATTAGGCTCCTCAGCTCTCCACGCCATGTCGAAACGCCTCGGCCTCCGGCTTAATGGTCCAACACCATCCTCCCAGTGATAGCCGCTTGCAAAATTTCCACCGGGCCACCTTACGAGAGGAGTATTCAAATCTTTAACAGCTTTTAGAACATCAAGACGATAACCCTTCACATTAGGTATTTCAGAATCCCTGCCCACCCAGATGCCTCCGTAGATACACTTACCCAAGTGTTCAATAAACTGGCCGTAGCATCTCTTGCTAAGAGTCCCGACCGGCGTCGTTGCGTCAACAATCACCCTGCCCTTCAATCCTATTCACCCTGTAAATAGAGCCATAGTAATCTAATAAAGGTATTTTTCAGACTGCTCGATAATGATCTGGAAATGGAATACCCGGCGGGCTTCACTCTAGAATGTTTTAGATTCGAAGTATTTCTCCAAAAGTTTACGGATACCGCTCCTAGTTATCTCCGAGAAGGTTGAAGGAACTATTCCAAGTGTTTTCGCAAGCTCCCTGGTGCCGATTTTCCTGGGAGTGTCGAAGTAGCCCATTTTCAAGGAAAGCCAGAGCACGTTCTCCTGCTTCTCGGTTAAAACATCCTCCTTATGCTCATGCTTCGTTAAACCGAGAATTCTATACTTAAACCCTAGGGACTCAAGGGTCGTTAGTATTTGCTTAAAGACCTCGTAGCCTGGTGCTATGAACTCGTAGATCATCCGGTATCCCTCTACGTGCCTGCCTGAAATAAGGAAGGCGCCTTGAGAAAGCATCGTGTTGCAGACGTTACATCCCTCTGTTTTGAAGGAAGCGAGCACGGAGCCCTTAGAGCTTTTCAGAACCCTAAGATTCTCCCCAGAGGTCTTTCGGAGCTCGCTGGCAGGGAACCGGACCAGGTGTCTCACAGAGCCCTCAGGCAGCCTTCTAACGTCGATAAGCTTGCAATCGTTAATGCCAAGCTTCGACATGAGCTCCAACCCTTTGCACTGGCTGTTCTCAACTTCGATAGTCGCATAGTACATTGCTTGTTCAAGAGCCATCCGGTCCACCTTTCCTGTAGGATAGCTGTCCGATTAATATTAAAACCTATCTGGCCGGGTAAAAGGTTTTCTTCGGCATCGAGTTTATCTTTAAATAGGCATGCCAGAAGCATAGGCGTCAGATGCTGAAAACCCTGCTTGACGCCCAGCAATTCTTAGAATGGATGGAGCGGCTTGCCTACCAATATGGATACTTAGGGGTATTCTTCCTGTCCTTCATCGGAGCCGTTTCTGTAGTCTTCCCAATACCCTATACCGTCGTGATCTACCTGATGGGTTCCGTGATAGATCCTCTTCTGATAGCCGTCTCAGGAGGCTTAGGCTCTGCCTTCGGAGAGCTAGCCGGCTACGCCCTAGGATACTACGGCAGGATGCTGATAGGCGAGGAGCGTAGGAGGAAGATGGATTACATGCTTAAGATATTCGACCGTTACGGTGTTGCAGCAATATTCCTGTTCGCCCTAACCCCTCTGCCTGACGACCTGCTGATAATCCCGCTTGGCATAATGCGCTACAACCCGGTTAAGTTTCTCATACCGTGCATCCTGGGTAAAACCCTGATGTGTTTCATACTGGCGCTCGGAGGAAGGTTTTCGGTAAGCCTGATTAAAAGTCTTTTCGGCGGGGAGGGAGGATGGGCTGCAACCCTAGTGACTTTTGTGCTTCTAGCGGGAGTAATAATGTTGATGATGAAGATAGACTGGGAGGAAATCTTCTTCAAATACGTTGAGAAGCAGGGTAAAGCGGGGTCAAAACAATTAAATAAGGGGTTTGGAGCCACTACTGTTTAATGGAAAACTTTGAAAAAGAATACTGGCTTGAGGTTGAACTGCAACACCCTAAAGGATGGGTGTTAGCAGCGGAGTCAGGGGGGATGTTAGACGGGTATTTCCGGGTAGACTCGAAAACCGCGGTTAAGCTTGAGGTAAAGTGGGAGAAACAGGCTTCTGACAGGAGGGCGAAGGCGAAAGTGCAACCGATGGTTGTGATAAACAAGTTTATCGAAGACTATATGACGCGGGCTAAGAGAAAAGGGAAGGCTGAAGTATATGAGCGGGGGAGTGCAAGGATCTGCGAGCACAACGCTTACTTCGCAAGATGGCGGGATGTTGGCGACATAGTTACCCTCTCTTGGGTGTGTGAAGACGAGAAAAAGGTTTTCCTTCTCAACTATTATCTGGAGCCGGGTGAGAAATGGGAGGATGTTGCAAGCTGGCTGATCCCAGGGTTTGTATGCCATACTTCGGAAAAATTCTGGCGGTACCGTCTGATTGGCGTGGAGTTCAAAGTGCCTAAGGGGTATGCTCTTCAAACAAGGAAGCTTCTACTCGGTAAGCCGATAGTCGTTTTCAAAGCAGGGGGGAAAACACTGCTGATCCACTGGTCTACTTTCGCCAGAGAAACCCTTGCTAAGTATAAGAACCTTGTCGAATGGGCGAAGAAGGAGGTTCCGAAAGAAGTCGGCAGCATCATGAAGGGGTTGAAATACGATAAGCTTAAGCCCGAGGAGGAGACGGGGAAAATGATGCTGGAGGAAACGGAGCGAACATTCTTCAGCGGCAAGACGACTGTTAAAACGTTAAGGATTTGGCATGACTCGGATTCGAACAGAATATTCTTAACAGGCTACACCGGCCCCAGGGAAAACATGATCGACCTAGAGGAGCTTGAGAAAAGCATAGTGTTTAAGCCGGAATAGGTGAACAGAGATGCCGCTTTTCGGAAAAAAGAAGGAGCCCCCGAGGGTTTCGCCGGGAAGGCTGTACAGGAGCATACCCATCGTAAACCCGAGGGTTAAGCACGAGGAGGATGCTGACGGCATCGTCACGATCCTTATCCCCGTCCCGACGGGCGACCCTAAAAAGCCCGAGAGAACGGCGAGGATAAAGCTCGACGCGATAGGGAGCAAGGTTTGGAAGAGAATAGACGGGAAAACCGCGCTGAACGAAATGGTTCAGTGGATGAAGCAGGAATTCATGCTGACCGAGAGGGAGGCGGAGGTCTCGCTATCCATGTTCATGAAGAGCCTTGTAGACAAAAAACTTGTGGCACTTGCCCTGCCGCCGCCGACGCCTGGAACACCTGAGGTTCAGGAGGAAATAGAGAGAATAAGGTTTGAAATAGAGGAGCTTGAAAAAGCCTTTAGAAAGAAGAAGGTGGATGAGAAAACCTTCAGAGAGCTTAAAGAGAAATACGAACAAGCCATCAGGGAGCTTAAGGAGAAAGAAGCCGGCGGAGATTCTTGAAGCCAGCCTACATGTTTTAGCAACAATCCTACGCTTCCCTATTGTAAGAGTCGCGCATGCTTGGTAATAGCATGCTTTTAAAGGAGTAGGCAATAATATGATTTAGGCATGCACTAAATCATCTGGAAACGTTTAAATAGTGTGAAATCCCTTTTCCTTCTCCTCAGATACTTCAGTGGCGAAACCAATACGAGGAAGCGGAAGAATAGGCGTAAGCAGGTTTTCAGCAATATGTATTCATTTCTCTTGCGCAGGGATTTTTCTTGAAGCCTATTGGGTTAAGAGGTGTTTTTAAATGCCTAGGATGAGTAACATAAGAAGAGCGCTCGTCATAGGAAGCGGGGGAATCGTTATTGCTCAAGCAGCGGAATTCGATTACAGCGGAAGCCAGGCTTTGAAGGCTTTGAAGGAGGAGGGTATAGAGACGGTGATCGTGAACCCGAATATTGCGACGATTCAGACGAGCAGGAGGATGGCTGACAAGGTGTATCTTGAGCCGTTAACCGTTAAATCGGTTTCAAGAATAATCGAGAAGGAGAGGGTTGACGGTATTCTGCTTGGCTTCGGGGGTCAGACGGCTCTCAACCTTGGCATAGGCCTGCATGAGGCAGGTGTCTTAGACAAGTATGGTGTTAAAGTATTGGGGTGCTCCATTGAAACCATTAGGATGGCTGAGGACAGGGACCTGTTTAGGAGGGCCATGTGGGAGATAGGTTTGGAGGTTCCTCCGAGCAGTATTGCAAGAACCCCGGAGGAGGCGATCGAAGCCTCGGAGAGCCTGGGTTTTCCGCTTCTCGTCAGAACCTCTTTCACGCTCGGGGGTCAGAGCTCAGGCATAGCTAGGAACCCGAGTGAGCTTTACGATGCGGTTTCAAAGGCTTTGAAATGGAGCATTAACGGGGAGGTTTTGATAGAGAGGTCCTACTACGGGTGGAAGGAGCTTGAATACGAGTATATGAGGGACTACTATGGGAACAGTGTTTCAGTCGCGACTATGGAGGGTTTCGACCCTCTAGGCGTCCACACGGGTGAGAAAATAGTTGTGGTTCCGATTCAGACGCTTACTAACAAGGAGTACCATAGGCTTAGGGAGGCTGGCCTCAGAATCGTGGATAAGCTTGGAATAGTTGGAGAGTGCAACATTCAGTTCGGCTTGAATCCTGAAAACGGGGATCTCATCGTCGTCGAGGTCAACCCGAGGCTTTCAAGGTCTAGCGCGCTGGCGTCTAAGGCCACCGGCTATCCTCTGGCATACCTTGCAGCGAAGCTCGCCCTAGGATACCGGATAGAGGAGCTTACGAACAAAGTTACTGGAGTTACGAAGGCTAGTTTCGAGCCGGCACTGGACTATGTGGTTGTAAAGATCCCCCGGTGGGATTTCAAAAAGTTCGGGAACGTTGATAGAACCATAGGAACCATGATGAAATCGGTGGGCGAGGTGATGGCCATTGGCAGGACCTTTGAAGAAGCCTTGCAGAAGGCTGTCAGAATGCTTCAGGTAGGCAGGGTCGGCGTAGTGGGGAATGAGGGCGAGGAAGACGGGGTTCCATCCGATTTAACGGAGTTTCTTAAGCCGAGTGATGAGAGGCTTTTCAACATCGTCAGGGCGTTGAAGGCTGGTGTTAGCGTAGACGAGATAAGCAGTGTGACGGGCATAGACAAATGGTTTCTCTACAGAATACTGAGCATAATCCGTGTTGACTCTGAGCTCAAATCCCTCCGTGGTGTGAAGGATGAGGAAGAGATCGTTGAGAAGATTAAGGAGGCTAAGAGGCTTGGCTTCTCAGACGTTCAGATAGCAAGAAGGCTCGGGTGGAGCGAAGACGAGGTTAGGAGTTTCAGGATTAAACATGGTGTCAAACCAGTATTCAAACTGATAGACACGATGGCTGCTGAATGGGAGTCGGTTACAAACTATCTTTACGCTACCTATGGGGACGAGGCCAATGATGTTTCAGAAACCACTGGCAGAAGGAAGGTGGTGATTCTTGGAGCTGGGACGAACAGGATTGGGAGCAGCGTCGAGTTTGACTATTGCACGATGCACACCGTATGGTCTATGAAGGAGGAGGGTTTCGACGAGGCTATCGTCGTTAACAATAATCCTGAAACAGTCTCCACGGACTACGACATGTCGGATAAGCTGTATTTCGAAGAACTGTCGTTTGAAAGAGTTATGGATATTGTGGAGGCTGAGAAGCCTGAGGGCGTTGTAGTGACTATGGGCGGGCAGGATCCGATCAACATTAGCCAAAAACTCTATGAGCATGGTGTTAGAATCCTTGGAACATCTCCGCTTAGCATAGATTTCGCTGAGGACAGGGCTAAGTTCAGCCTCCTGCTTGATAATCTAGGCATAAAGCAACCGGTCTGGACAAGAGTGACCAGCATGGAGGAGGCTGTTGCGAAAGCAAGGGAGATAGGATACCCTGTTCTAATAAGGCCTTCCTACGTGCTGTCTGGGGCTGCGATGAACGTTGCTGCAAACGAGGAGGAGCTTGTAGAATATATTCGCAACGCAACCAGAATATCCCCGGAGCACTCCGTGGTCATAAGCAAGTTTTTTGAGCAGGCTTATGAAGCGGAGGTTGACGCTGTTAGTGACGGCGAGGAGGTTTTCATAGGCGGGGTGATGGAGCACCTGGAGTATGCTGGAACACACAGCGGAGACGCTACCATCGTCCTCCCACCGCAGAGGCTTACTGAAGACATTGTTGAAAAGATTAAGGATTACACTGTTAGAATTGCGAAGGAGCTCCGGATAATCGGGGCTTTTAACATACAGTACTTGGTTAAGGGTTCGGAGGTCTACGTGATAGAGGCCAACGTTAGAGCCAGTAGAACCATGCCTTTCGTAAGCAAGACGAGGGGCATCCCACTCATATGGCTTGCAGGAAAGCTTATTGCTAGGCGGAAGCTTAGCGAGTTTAAAGATTCGCTGAAGTACAACAGTAGGACGATCGGCGTTAAAGTACCTGTCTTCTCGTTCGTCAGGCTTAAAGGAGCCGATCCTGTTCTAGGCGTTGAAATGAGGTCGACTGGCGAAGTAGCGTGCATAGGCTACAACTTCATAAATACTTTCATCCGGGCCTGGGAGTCTTCAGGTCTAAGACTACCGTCTAAAAACGACATCATATTCATAACGGTTAGAGACGAGGATAAGCCTAAGGCTTTAAAACTAGCTTTAAACCTTAAAGAAATGGGGTTCACAATAGCCGCCACTCGACGAACAAGGGACTTTCTGGTTTCTAACGGTTTGAACGACGTGGTGCTGGTTAGGAGGCTTAGCGAGAAGTCTGATGACGGAGTAGACGCGACAAGTTTCCTCGCAAGCGGGAGAATAGGCATGGTAGTAAACACTCCAGACCCCAAGGATAAGAGTACTCTTGAAGACATGTATACGATAAGGAGGACGGCTGTAGAATTCGCTATACCCGTGATCACAAGCCTCGAGGTTGCGGAGAAGATTGTTGAAGCAATACGTTTCAAAAACAATAATGGCGGCGAGCAGGAGCCGTATTCTTTAGACGAGTACCACCGTGACCTGCCTCTGTCAATATACGTTTAGCTAGGGTTGAACATACGTGAGTATCTTCCTTAGAAACCTTGTTTTTTCAAGAGAATCCCGAATGTTAAGGATTATGCTCAGCATCGGGGAGACGATTCCTGGTGAAACAGACATTGTTTTCCCGCTTGCCATTCTACCGCCGACAATACTGTTGAACAAGAGGTCGAACTTGCCGTCAATCTCGTCCTGCGTAGAGGACACTACTGTGGCGGAGAAATCAGCCATCATCTCCTGAATCTTCATGATTCTTTCAAGAATCGGGGTCAATGCTTTTCTAGTCTTGCCGACAACATACTTCCATTCCGCCAGATTATTGGATAAAACTGTTGTCTGAAGCAGGGCTGGTTTCTTCCTTCTAAGCTCCTGCAGCAGTTTATAAGCCTCAACGGATTCGCTGATCGAGCTTAGAATAACATCTTCCTCCTCCAGGATGCTGCTTAATGCTTGTCTAAGCATGCTCAGCTGCATCGCCCTATCCGGAAGCCGGGCAGCATAGAGCCAAGGTACGACGCTCTCCATCTGGTCGACAACCTTGCTAGCAGAGTCGCGAACCAGCTTCAGCATCCTGCAGGATTCAGACGCTTCCCTAAGGGTCTCCTGGCCTACAGCCTCTGCGGATGGCATGCTAACCTTCTCCCTGCTCAAGTAATCTTTCAGCAGCACAGCATTTCCGAGCAGGCCATGCGTGAAAGGAGTTTTACAGCTCTCCACGTGAGAGAAGAAGAGAACGATCTTTCCAGATCCATGTTCAGTAAACCCGATGCTGCTAGCGCCCCCTATTTTTTTAAGCGCTTCCTCGTATGGTACACCATACTCCACGCTAGTAGAAGGCAGCACCATTTTTGCGAAAACCTGTTTAGCGTTAGTGATTTTAGCAATCGGGCCCGTGTGAAACATCGTGAGCTCACCCCTGTACCCTAGTGTCAACATTCCTCTCCGCGTAATCCTCGACTTGACGAGGCCTGTTACAGGGTAAGTCCTTAAAACCCCGCTTAGCCGCCTTCCTGAGAAAACAGGCCAAGAAGGCTCTGAAACCGTGTCGCTCAGGAGCTTGCACTCAACAACCTGCAGCTCGCTCCAGGCCTCTATCTCTCCGTACGCGGATATTGGCAGGTTAACTGGTTTAAGTGGAAGCAGTGCACCGGCGCATATTCCAACGTATATGCCTCCGGACTCTACGAATTGCCTGACCATCCTAGCTTCCTCTTTCCCGAGCGACCTGAGAATTTCAAAGCTATCTCCGCCGCCAACTATCAAGACGTCTAGAGCACGCAGGTCCTCCAGCGTTAACGGCCCTGGGAGTAGAGATATCCTCCTGAAACCCATGTTGAACAAAGCCTCCACAGTTTCTTTCAAGCAGGATACTGAAACCCCGTTTCCACTGTATAATCCGATGAGCGGGCTGCGCAACCAGGCAACGCTTTGCTGATCCATGGTTTTTAAAGGCTTCAACTCTACACCGTACTCTTCACCAAGATTCTTCGCCAAGTATTCCGAATAAACGTCTTCTACACCGATCACGAAGTCCCCGGGCTTAAGAACAGAGTCTCTGGAACCTCTTAGCTTCACGGCCCTGCCAACTTTAAACCCTGATTCGAGAAGATTATTTACAAGCCTATATGCGTTAGAATAGGCTTCTCCACCGCCTTTCTTAAACCGTGTCCTCCACCACTTCAACGTTCCCAGAGAAGCATCAGCCAGTATTTAATCTCATCTGAATAACTCCTACAACCCTATTTTAATAGGTGTTTTCCCTGCTGGTTTAAACTTGCCCTTTAAAACCTTCAAAGCAGCCTTGACGGCGGTTAAACTCGGGGTGAAAGCAGCAACACAGATCTTAGCACTGCTCAACTGGGGCAGATCCTCAGGGGCTCCGAGCGAGATGACTATGCTCTCCCTAAAGAACTCCACAAGCTTTTTAAGCATGGATAGCTCCCGCCTGTTTTCCTGGGTGTTGTAAGCCAGTGCTAAGAGAAGCGTGTTGCTAGGGGTGCTTCTGTAAATCTCACCCAGCTTCTTGCCAGAAATCTCTTCGAAGCGCTCTAAAAGGTTGAACCCTCCAAGCTCTTCCCTCAAGACTTCTTCAAGGGCGATCCTGCCTGGCTCCCCCAGCTGGTCTTCAAACTTACCTGTGACGACGACTAGAGGTTTACCCAGCCATCTTAAGGGGAGTTCCTCAACACCCTTCACCAGCGTTATGCTCCGAATAAATATCTTCCAAGCCTTAGTCCGGTTTATAATGCTGCCACGTGTTTTCTCAGGAGTCTTTTTAAACTTTTCAAACTTTCTAAGTTTAAAACTGAGCACTTCTAAAGCACTGCTTCTTATCCTTTCATATAAACTCCTGTCCCCTTTAGCTTTCTCAAGAATACTGTTCAAAACCTCCTGTGTTTTTTCCATTCTTCTCGAAGGCACCACTATATGGTTGCCCGCCTTCAAGGCTTTCACCACAGCTTCTTCCAGGTCAAAGTTTTCCGATACCTGCTTATCATCCAAATAATCCGTCACGAGAAGATTTTTAAAACCCATTTCCCGCTTAACTATTCTCTCAACAACCTTTGGCGATAACGAGGAGGGTGTGTCCACGTCCCCCGCAGCCGGAAGAGGGCTGTGCCCAATCACAACCCCCTCGACGCCCGATTTAAATGCCTGTTGAAAAGGCTTGAAGTCTCTTCTGAGAAGCCCGTTAAGGTCTTCAGCCTCGCCACCATGCTTCTCAAGCCTACCAGGGAAATATTTGACGAAAGATAAGACACCACCGTTTCTAAGACCCCTTATGTAGCTGACAACGTAGCCGGATACTTCATCAGGCTCATCCCCAAAGCAGTTTTCACCCATTCCGGGGGAATAAAGGTTCGCCACCGGCGCCAAGTTAGTGTTAATGCTGAGCGTCCTTAATTCTAAGGCGGTCACGTAACCGGTCATGTAGGCTGACTTCACCTCTCCGGTTGCACTCACGCCCATTTGGCTGGGCAACTCGGTTAAAGGCGGGTGAAGACCCTCAAGCCCCTTGCCCTCGTGCTCAGCAGCAATTATGAGGGAGAAGCCTAGGGCTCTCCTGTATGAGGCAGCCAGCTCCTTCAACAAGTAGCCTGGATTCTTAAGCCCGGAAAGGGCTTTCCTTCCGATTATCACGCCGCTTAAAGCGTTATCCAAAACAATTTTTTCAAGCTCGCTGAAGTTTTTCACCTCGTTAACATAGCCCATCACTGTTTGGCCGGCGATTTTTTCGAAAGGCGTTCTCTGAACGATCCGCTCCAGCGTGACCATTACCTACTCGTTCACCATCCTTCCACCGCCTGACGTTTTTATCAGATGGCTCACCGTGTCACTCTGCTTTGAAATCCCTATAAGGATTTCCATATCGTTTAAAAACGGTTTTCCCAGGGCGTGTTCAACATTTTTCCATGAACTCTCTCAGCCGGATGCCTCCTTGCCTACTAATCTTTTCACCGGGTGTGAAAACCCTTATGTCGCCGTATCCGAAGTCCACTACGACGTAGAGTGGAAACCCCTCGATTTCACGGGGAATCGACCCATGCACGTATAACAAGCGTTTACTAGTGGACTTAACCTGCATCAGGATACACTTGCCCCTCCTGAGGCAAACCAGGTCTGCCGGCCCAAGGCTTCCTCCCGACCTAACGGTCGTCCAGCCGTACTTGCGGAGAAACATTCTGATCTTACGCTCAGCAAGATAGCCTTTCCTCCTAGGAGGAGCCATGGGGCGCGACCTAAACCCTTCTAATCAATTTAACGATTTCCATCCCGTCGACGAGCCCAAACGACCCTCTAAGCCCAGAATCCTCGTCGAAAGGAAGCCCGTCTCCGTTCAACCCTGGTTTCATCACGGCGAAAGGAGTCGGGTCTAACGTATGGTTTCTAACAGAAACGGGTGTCGGATGGTCTATCAGGATGCTTATCGAAACGTTTTCCTCAACGCTGGCAAGTACGCTGTCAAGTATTTTCTTGAAAAGCCTCTTATCCATCTCTTCAATAACCTTCACCTTGGTTTCGAAAGAGCCCTCGTGACCCGCCTCGTCGGGAGACTCGACATGCAGATATACGAAGTCTGATTCCTCGAGAGCTTTAACCGCGTAAACCGCCTTGTTCTCGTAGCTAGTATCGTAGTAGCCGGTTGCGCCAGGTACGTCAGGCACATGCATCTGGGCGAGCCTACCAATTCCCTTTATCAGGTCCACTGCAGCTATAACCGCACCTCTTAAGCCGTGTTTCAAGACGAAAGGCTCCAGATTTGGCATTCTGCCCTGCCCCCATATCCAGGCCATGTTCGCAGGCTTCTCCCCCTTATTTTGCCTACGGATGTTCACCTGGGTTTCAGACAGAACACTGATCGACTCAACCATCATCCTGTTGAGCAGCCTAGAGTCCTCGTTATCTGGCTTCAACAAGTGCTTACCGTATTCCTCGCCGACAATATCGTGCGGCGGAGTAGCCTTCAACCCCTGCCCCCGCTTGGAGACGAAAATATTCCTGTAGCTGACACCCGTATAAAACCTTCCGATACTGCTGAACCTCTTGTTCAACTCCGATATCAAAACTTCAGCCTCGCTCGTAGTAATATGGCCCCCCGAGTAATCTGCAACCCTGTTTTCTTCAACAGTTATGAGATTACACCTGAAAACAACCTCGTCATCCCCGGCCCTTATGCCTCTGGCCGCAGCCTCCAACGGGCCTCTCCCAGTGTAGCAAGAGCTAGGATCATACCCAAGCATGATGAGGTTTGCAACATCGCTTCCACGAGGCAGGCCCGGCCGGAGTGTTCGGAGCATACCCATTCTCCCTCTCCTAGCTATTTCATCCATGTTTGGCTTCTCCGCCACTTGAAGAGGGGTTTTACCGTTCACCTCCTCAACTGGGTAGTCCGCCATTCCGTCGCCAACTATTACCAGGTACTTCAAGCCTCCTCTCCAACTATTAGAAAAGTTTTAAGATTTTCGAGCATGTTGAATAAACTTATTAGGCTTACGCATTTGAAAAACCAGGTTGAAGAGGAAGACGGAACAGTTGGATAAAATACTCGAGATGCTCGCTAGGAAAAGGCTTGAAGAGGCTGAGAAGCAGCTGGATGCTTTTAAGCCCAGCGGAGGATACGAGGCTGGCTACCTTAGAGGCTTAAGAGGCATTCTTCAAACGCTTAGGAGGCCTGTTGAAGGAAGCATTATGGGAGAGCCTGCAGAGGAATTGGAGAAGCATGTGAAAAGCCTCATGGAAACGGTTGAAACACATTACTTAAGTCAGGAGGAGGAGGGGTTTTTCGCAGCCTGGGTTGACTTTCTTGGGAAACTATCCGGAGGGGAATAGAATGTTATACACTAGGAACCATGTGAAGAGCCAGGCTAGGAAGAAGCTTCCCACGCCTTCTTTCCAAGTTGCGCTCTCATCCTTAAGCCTACCCCTATATATTCTTTTGAAAAAATAGTAGGTTAAAAAGTATGCCAGAACCATGTTTAGGAAGGCGCTTATTATCGTGGAAGGGGGACGCCAGAAGAAGGCGTGTAAAACACCCAGAATGGCTCCTAGAGCAACCCTCGTCCAGTAAATGAGGCTTTCAGGTTTAAATCTGTACTCGCCCATTCATCTTGAGCTTGAAAGCACCGAAAATAAGTCTTTCTAAGAAGAATGGAGAAATCTCCCCGGCAACCCTCTTTTTTTCTCAACACCTCAGTCTAATTTCAAAAGAAGACCTCTAAGTCTTAGGTCTCTGAACACACTAATCAAGCACTCTTACAACAATGTTCGGGAAGGTAGGAAGGGCGACAGGAAAGGCTTCGAAAAATTGGCACATGTTGAAGTTTAAAGTGTTTTAACGATCTTCATGCCTAACAATTTCTATGTCTTCCTAAAGAACTTCCAAGGTTTCCATTTTCGGGGAGGTCCTTCCCATTCAACCATTTTCTTCCTCTTATTTGGCTTCTGCGACCTTTCTTTCCATTCGATATCTTTCTTCTCCTCATTCAGCTTTTGCGATTTCTTTAAGCACTCATATACGAGTGCCTGCTCAGTTGGTGCATACACATCGCAGCTTTGACAGTAAAATGGAATTTGATCCTCCTTCGTAGCTGGAACAGGTTTTTCCTTCACTTTACCTTCTCTTCTACTTCCTATTTCAAAGGTTTCGAATTCTCCTACTTTGACTTCTCCGCGTGCCAAGGGGACTTCTCCATAACCCTCAAGGTCTTTCTTTATCTCACTGGACCCTACGGGACTTTTTCCAATTTCAACTCGCTCCGCAACATTTTCATGCCTAGAGGCCTCTGTGAAATCGATAAGAACAGCATAAGGTTCGCTCCGTAGTTTGAGGCTGTCCTCAGCTGCTTTCTCATCCGGTTTCCTAAGCACCCTTCCACGGATCTGGATGTAGCTCAGGGGGGACCTAACTGGTCTGGCAATTATCAATACCTCTAGGTTCTTATCGTCAAAACCCATTTTAGCCATGTCCACAGTAACGAGAATTCCCTCTTTCTTTTTTCTAAATTCTGAAAGAACCTCCTCCGCTTCGTCAATATTATAGTGTGCTACAGAGACTAGGTTATTCCTGTGACAAAGATCTCTAATCTTGCTATCCAATTCCTTCTTTATCAAATCAGCCTCTCCCGTATTGGCTGCAACGACTAGGGTTTTAGGGATCCTCCTCTTAAGCGATTCTTCCCCAACCTCTTTCTTAAGGACTTCGATTATTTTCTCCGCATATTTCTCTGCCCTTTCATATATTGCGACCTGCCATTCATCTAATCTCCAAACCGGTTCTGAAAAACGATCTTTCTCTTCCAAGCGAATGCTATCTTTAACGACTTTTGTTATCGTCCGATATATCTTCAAACGCTCCATAAGGATGCCCATATCCATGGCCTTTCTAGTTGAGCAAGAATAGACGGGCTCTCCGAGGGCCTCCTTTGCCTCTTTAGTTGGCGTCGCGGACAATCCTAAGATGAATCTAATGTTCGCGATTTCTTGAAGAGTCTCGATTACTTTTCTGATTTCAGGACCCCAGTATGTGTGATGGACTTCGTCAAGAATTGCTGCGTATACTTCAGTGATCATGTCCTTAAATTCAGAACCCTTCTCTGAGAATTGCCGGTTGAGTAGTTGTGGGGTAGTTGGAATCACCACGCTTATTATTCCTTCGTCTTTCAAAAGATATTGCAGATGTTTACCCTTAGTCTCCCACAACTCATTTGAGATAGGAGTATAAATCTGCATCTGTAAATCTTTTAGCTTTTTTAATAAAAGATCTCCCTCCTCTTTTGCTTGATCTAGAAGTATTTCTAGTGGAGCCAGCCAGAGCACTTTATCACCTTTCCTCAAATCCTCTCTAAGGAAAAGGTAGAGGAGAAAAGTGAATGCGAGCCTAGTCTTTCCCGTGCCGGTGGGCATGGCGATAATTCCAGATAGTTTATCGTGTTCCTTCTTAAGCAATTCATCCAACCGCTTGAGAGCCTCTTTCTGAATGTCGTTTAATTCATGGCCAGTTATCTCCTTCACCAGCTCGTTAAGCTGCTCTGGAGACACCACATTAGCCAAGACTCTGTCATACTGACTGGTGTTTCTCCAAAATAAGTTTTCCTTAAGGCCAGAGAAACGAGGGAAATAAACCCTTAGAGCATGATTTCCAAGATTTATAAGTAGTTGGAATATAGGAAGAGACAGCACTATGCTTAGGGGAGTAATAAGAGAGGCTAAGGTTGAAGAGGAGCTTTTCAGGATATTTAAAAACGTTCTAGAGAAGAAAAATCGTGAAATAGAGGGTGTATTTTTTCATGATTTGGAACCCCAATATCCGGTTGACTCAGGAGAGGCGGATCTGGTTCTTTTCACGGATAGGCCGAGGAAACCAATTCTTGTCATAGAGTGTAAGAGGAAGGATTTGAAGACCAGGAGGGAAATAAGAAGCATAGACCCAATGAGTCCAAAGGTCATCGATCAAGCTCTATTCTATGCCACGAAAATAGGTGCACCACTGTTTTCAACGACTAATGGAAGGGTTTTCACACTGTTCATTAAGCCTAAACCCGATGAGCCGTTCAGCATTGAAAGACATAGGCTTCTAATAAAAGAGATAGAGTTGAGGGAGGAAAGCATAGAAGAAATCCTAGGTCTTGTAGCGAAATGGAAAGCAGGAGTCCCGGTCACTAGGACTGCAATAGACTGGACGTTCATAATTAGGCTGAGGAGCTTTGTAGAATGGCTTTCCGAACAGCTCCTTCCAGCCATAGAAAAAAAGGCTAAGCAGAAGGGCGAATTCGCGGCTAAACTGAAGGAGCATGAGGATAAATTGGGAAAAATAAGCTCTGAAATATTTGCAAGAGAAGCCGCCTACTTACTGATGAACAAGATAGTTTTCTATAAGATTCTTGAAAGACATTATCCGCTGGAGGAGCTTAAGGGCATAGTTGCGTCAAATTCGGAAAGCTATATGAATGCACTTAAAGAATACTTCAATAAGGCTATAGAAGTAACTGATGACTTTGAACCGATATTCTCAACAGGCGTTTACGATTATGTTCCAATGCCGGATGAGGAATGGGTTCTTGAGGAGATAAACGCGTTCATCGAAGATATGGGAAAATACAGGCTTGAAGAAATCGGAAGCGATGTTGTCGGCTTCATCTATGAGAATCTAATTCCTCCGGCGGAAAGACATAGCTTAGGACAATTCTACACTCCTCCTCCAATAGCGGAGCTCATAGTTAAATGGGCAGTAAGAAGCCCTGAGGACAAGATTTTAGATCCAGCTGTTGGAAGCGGAACTTTCCTGATTAAAGCCTATCAAAGGTTGAAGGAGCTTAAGAAAGAACCTTCTCACGAAGAAATTTTAAAGCAGATTTACGCCCTGGACATTAATCCTTTCCCAGCCCACTTGACTGCGATGAATCTTGCGATGAGAGATGTGAAACATCCCGTGAGTGAGATGAATATTTTGGTTCGAGACTTCTTTCAACTGATGTATGGTCAGAAGTACTTTGTTGCTTATTCGGTGAAAACTCCAAGAGGAGAAAGAGAGAGAAAAATATCAATACCTTTATTTGATGCTATAGTGGCGAATCCCCCCTATACTAGATGGACCGAAATCCCTGAGAAAACAAGAATGCTCATTGGAGAAACAATAGGAGAAACTCTAAAGAAATATAACTTGACAGCTAGGGTGAGACAGGGAATAGAACCTGGAATCTATATGCACTTCATAATGTGGGGATTAAACTTTCTGAGAGAGGGAGGTAGACTTGGAATGATAATCTCTGATAGCTGGCTCCAAACAGATTACGGGGTTGACTTCGGAAAATTCTTACTGGATAATTTTAAGGTTAAGGCTTTGATTGACATTTCTTCAAGGGTCTTTCCCGTCCCGCTGATAGGCACATGTATAATACTTCTAGAAAAATGCAGCAGAAAAGAGGAAAGGGAGGAAAACAAAGCTGTTTTCATGTATCTGAACATAGAGAAAGAAGGAAGCCTCCAGGTTGAGGAAATTCTAGACGCTATTGAAAGACCTGAGCATTATGAAGAAAAATACATGGTGAAAGTTGTTAAGCAGAGCGAAATAAGCAGAGACCAAAAATGGATAAACATAATATTCGACACCGAAGGCATCCTAGAAAAGCTTGGAGAAAAAACTACTTCCATGAAAGAATACTTTGAACTAAGTAGAGGAAACAGCCTATGGTCAATATGGTCCATGAAACATGGAAGGAGACCTGATGTTGGTGCAAAAGACTTCTTTTATCTTAACGAGGGCAAAGTTAAACAATGGGGTTTAGAGGATTATGCCTATCCCGCTTTAACGAGCTCAAGGTATGCGGCAAACTTCACATTCACTAAAAAAGATTGGGAAGAGCTTAGAGAAAGAGGGGCAGATTGCTACTTATTCATTTGTCATAAGAAGAGGAATGAGTTACCAAGTAATGCTAGGGATTACATAAAGTGGGGAGAAACAGAGTGCAGAACTCAAATTAGAGGAACTAGGGGAGGAGGAAAGATCTGCAGTGAAGCACTTGCCTGTCAAGAAAGGGAAAAACTAGCAAGACGGCCTAAAGGTGAAAGGCTCTTCTACGGATGGTATGACCTTGGAGGGGTAGAAAAAGCATCAATAATGGCAGTACGTCAATCAAGATATAAAACAAGGTTCATTTTATGTCAATACCCAATTGTTACTTATGATGCGATAATAACCTTTATTCCAAAGGTAAGGCTTTCAGAATCACAACTTAAAGCTTTGTTAGCCTACTTGAACTCAAGCGTTGTTCAACTGTATATAGAGTCTACGGGAAGGACAACAGGTGCAGTAGGTCCCATAGGATTAGAAGTGAAACATGCCCAAGAGATTCCGGTCATAGATGTTAATTCTTTAGATAAAAAGGACCTTGAAAGGCTTTCAAACCTGTTTGAGAAGCTAGAAAAAAAGGCTAGAGAGCTCGGAGGGGCAGACAAGCAGGAGAATGTAGAAAACCTCTGGGATAGCGTAGTAGCAGAAATAGATGAAGAAGTCGCGAGGATACTGCAGTTTCCGAAGAGATTAGCAAGGGATTCGAGAGTTTTAGCCAAGGCGATGATGGGGAGGAGGCTCTCGAGGACAGTAGAAGTCGCACCGGAGGCAATAGGCGGTGAAGAGATAAAGAGAATGAGGATTCCTAGGAAAAGCGGGAAAACTGCGGAAAATAAAGAACTTTCGTCTCTCAAAGAATGGTTTTAGCACATGCTAAAAAGCAGGAGTTAATTATAATGGCCTGAACCATCCCCTGCTAATGATGCATATATACCGTTGGCATTCCATGATTGACCCATAAAGTCCAGTCTGACTGCTGATGTCCTTAGAGTAATCAAATGAAAGAAGGAAAGGAGGAACCGGAGAGACCTAGAGGGGGAAATGGTCCTGACCCAAAAAGCTTTAGCCGGGATGTGCTTGGCCTTAGGGGATTCTAGATGGCCCATGAGAATAGGCATGCATAGTAAGCCTGTATGAGGGGCCTTCCATGGCTAACTATTGGCTTTGTGGGAAGCCCACCGTTATAGCATGCTCATTCCTTCTTCACGTTCTCGAAACGTCGAAAACGATGGAGAACGAGACTAAAACGTTGCAGAACGATGAAAACGTTAAAAATACTTAGCGTCTCTCTGTTGGAGAAGTGTCGATGAAACACCAAATAGTCCAATTCGTCCAGGAGTTCCATAAGCAAAATGGCAGGGCTCCGAGCGTCAATGAGATTCTTAAACACTTTAAGAATAATGGGTTATGCTCCTCCACCTTTTACCAATTTTTCCCAAAAGGCTTAAAAGAACTTTGTAGCCTCGCCGGTATTCCAGTTCCGGTTGAACGCATTCGAAAAACAGCGAAAGCCACAGCAGCCCTCAGAGAGGGTAGAAAGGGGGATGTGCATCGAGAAACAGCCTTGAGCCGCCTAATTCTGACGGAGGAGCAGACAAAGAGGCTCCTCGGCCTAAGCCACTTGGAGGGAGGAAGGGACCCGCTTCTGATAATGGACCAGTTGCTGGATTTGGACACTGTGTTGAGGAAAGAGTTTAAACTTACACTTGAGGATATCGCTCGCGTAGCTGTTTTCCTAAAGTACGCTGTGTCCATCGGCTGGAGGATCAAGCAGGATCCAGACCTGCTCGATTGCCTGACGAGAGCCTGGAATCTAGGGCTGCTTGGGCTCGAGCCCAGGGCCGTGCAGTACCTCGTCGAAGTCCTAGAGGATGCTCAGGCAAGGGGATGGAAGCCGAATGAGTTCGCTAATTATGTTACCAAGTTCTATAATGGAATTCTGGCTTACATCATGTACGAGAAGGGTTTAATATGCTTCGAAGAATTCAGGAGGAGGGTCGAAACTCATGTCTAAGCCTGACGGCCTAGCTGAGTTCCTACTCAAAAGAGCTGAGCAGGTTGAGGCAGAGAGGAGGGCTGAGGCTGAAAGACAAGCAGCGATAATGGCACATAAGATATGGCTTCACCACCAGGCTGCAAACAGGGCTAGGAAGGAGCTTGAGGAATACCGGAAGCTCCTTAACGATTCCAGGGGCCTCATATCCTCACGAGATATCAAGGCCAATGAGATTCTCATAGAAGAGCTCCAGGGCAGGCTAATGTCCGATCCGGAGGGGGCTGAGGAGGAAGCGAGGATCTATCGAAAGTTCCTGGAGGCTAACGTCAAGAGAATCAGGAGGGCTGGGGAGAATAAGAGGGGGAGGGCACTCGAACGTAAAAGTGATGAGGCGATGCTCCATTCTCTCAGGTACGTAGCGGGGCTGAACGAACTATCGAAGAGCATTGATGAGCTATGTAACAAATGGCTTTCAATAAGCAGGGACAATTCTCAGGCGGGGAGGCTTTATGTCCTGTTGCTCAGACATATGGGGTTCAACGTCAACAGCCTTTCAGAAGCGAGGAGTGTCTTAAAGAAAGAGCTAAGGGAAGCGTTTGAGAAGAGGCTTACGGAGAAGATAAAAGCCTTCCATGAGTCCGGAGGTTTTAGCACCTGCTAAATCTGAGAAGACATTTATCAGGTTGAGTTGCTCTAGCTAAAGTTCTCCTAAGCCGAGAAGAAGGGTTATTTTCCAGGTTAGAATGCCTTTTCCCTTAGGCCTGTTCTTCCATGTTAAAATCCATATCTTGCTCGATTTTTCGCATGAATCATGAAATGACTTTTGCAGTTAAAACATGTCATATGTTTTTCTATATAAATTTTTCTGTTGATAAGATTAAATATTTATCTTTAGAGTTAATCAAAGTTAACTTTAAAAATTTAGTGTATACACTAAATTTAGAAGAAACCAAATAGTTAGCTTTAAATATCGGTGATAAAAAAGTACGACTAATATGAAAAAACTTAAAAGTACGCTTACATGCAAAGTATCATAATGAGTAAAGTGAAGGTAGTTAAGGTTTCAAGTAACGGTACAACAAGCCTAGTTTACATTCCGAAGAAATTTGCGAAAGAATTGGAAATTAAAAAAGGTAATTACATCAAGATGATTTTAGCAGGTGGGCAAATCATTATTCAGCCACTCGACCTCGGCTATGAATGCGGGCCCGGTCGAGTGGGCAGGCCCTCCAGCAGGAGTGAACCTGCAAATGAAGGATGAGGAGGATGTACTACTTAAACATTTCTCCAGCAATGTTAAGAAGGCCCAAGAGTTCGTGGTGAGAGAAATAGAAAAGGAAGAAAGCAAAGAAAACAAGAAGACGATTAAAACTATCTTTGAAGATCTGAACGATTTCATCGTCCAAGAGATTTGGAGCAATGGGCCAAAGCTTCTAATCTGGGATAAGAGGGATGGGAAGGTTAATGTTTGTGAAGAATTCGAATGGGGAAATATCGTTTACAAGCCTCATAACATACCGATCGGGAGGAAAGGCAGACCACTTGTTACTTTGGCGTCAAAACCCATACCTTATAGAAACGAGAAAGACCTGCTTGAAAGGATCAGAGAGTTCATTGATCGCTATTCGGATTTAGAGCCATGGGCTTTAGAATTTACATCGAGGTTCGTCATGCATAGCTGGGTTTATGACATGGGAGATTATGCAATCCAATTATGGATAAAGGGGCTCACGGGCTCAGGTAAAACGAGGTTTCTTAAGCTTCTCGCCCTGCTCTGCTATAATGCCCTTTATGTCGGTGGTAATGCAAGTTTCTCGGCCTATAAAAGGCTAATCTCGAAATATAGGGGCACGTTGTTGATCAACGAGTTCGAGCTAAAGGATGAAGATGACTCCAACGAGGTCATAATTTGGCTCAACAATGGATTCGAAAAGGATAATGAATTTCCATTAAGCAGAAAAAACCAACCTGAGAAACAAGATTTTTTCGACCCTTTTGGTCCTAAGGTGATAGCATCCAGAAGCCTGATCTCAAACCCCGCCACTCTTTCGAGGATGGTCGTTATTGAGATGCATAAGACATCGAGAAAAGACATTCCTATCAAATTGCCTGCTGAAGCCTATCGTGAAGCTGAAGAGATTAGAAACATGCTCCTATTCTTCAGGCTTAAACACTACAAGAGTGATTATGCGTTACGCTCTGATCTCGATGAGAGGCTTAGAAACGATGAGGTTATCGATGGACGCTTTAAGCAACAGGCTTACCCCATGCTCGAGCTCTATGAGATAGCAGGTCTAGATGTCAACGAGGTTTTCAACTTCTATAGGAAGCTCACCCTGGACTTTAAGAAGAGGCAGGCGGAGTCAACGCCTGAAGGCGTGATCTTCCATGCGATCATGGAGTTATGCAGCCTCCAAGATTGTAACAACCCCGATTTCTCAGGCCACATCGTTAAGGAGGAGGTAAAGGATGAAACCGGCCAGGAGAAAAAGGTCTATGGATTGGTGGGCATAACAACCAGGCTTTTGGAAGACAAAACTGGCTTCTCGAAGTATACCATAACAAAGGCCTTAAGCCACATAGGGATGGTTCAAGAGAGGAGGAAGACGAAGGTTATAATCTATGACCTCAGAGGAGATTTTACCGAACGAACTAGATATTTAAGACTCTGGAAGTTTAAGAGTGAAAGAACTTGGAAGGAGGCCCTCGACCAATACTATGTGGGGGATGTGTCCCTAGCGAGTGGCACCACCGACACCTTTGACACCTTGCCCATTCCGGAGATTCTAAAAAGTAGGGACTTTAACTCTGAAAAGATGCCAGAAAATGTCCTTTTAAATAGCACAAACAATGTGGAAAATGCCAATAAAAAGTCATCTTTCTTCGAGAGCCCTGACCTGGAGAAAGATGTCCAGGTGGCGAAGGTGCCAGAGGTGCCACTTGATGGAGACACATATGTTCCCGAGCAGGAGGGCAAGGCTGAACTCCAGAGTTTAAGTCCCTCTTTTGAGAATCTAATTATCAGGTCTGGAAGCTACATCCGAAAATCTCTTAAAGATTTCTCCAAGTACCATTACGCTGAGCTGGTTTGTCAGATTTGTAACTCTATCGACGAAGTCTTCGCCAGAAAAGTTAGCGATACCCAAATAGCTTACCTGTGCGATGAGTGTGTGAAGAAGGCCTCTGACCTGAGGATCAGCCTCGAGGAACTTCTCGAAAAGAGTCAAAGAGGCGAAGCGGCCTAAGCCTTGATCTTAAGCTGTCCCTATTGCGGTTCTTCGAAACTATTTAAAGCAGGTTTTAGAAAAACGAAGAGTGGCGAGAAGATCCAACGCTACTTATGTAGAAGCTGCTTTCGAAGGTTTGGCCTTCCTGGAAACCCTGAGGTAAAGCTCAACGTCTCCAGGGGGCTCGTCGAAGACTCTAAAGTTGTAAAGCAGCCTCCTGATGCTCCCTCTGTCGTAGGGCCTGCCCTCGAGCCAAGCCCTGAGGACTCTACGCTCCCTCTCGCTAAAGATCCTGGTGTGCATAGTACACGAATCTCGAGACAAGGGTTTTATAGTTTGCGTCTCGAAGCTAAGGACAGCAGGAGGGCAGGGAGTGAAAAGCATCCTCCTGCAGAAGGTGAAATGGATAACATGAGCAACCCTGAAGGGGTTGTGAAGAGCATCCTGGTCCAGCGACCGGGGGCTGGGCAGGATGACAAGAAAGAGGAGCTCGAGGGCAAGCTCATAAGCTTCGCATGGTGGCTTAAGAAACAGGGACTGCGTGAGTCCACGGTAAAGCAGTATTGCAAAATACTCCGCCAGCTTGTTAAGAGCAGTGTCAACTTAGATGATCCTGAAGCGGTAAAGGAGGCTTTAGCAAGGAATGGTAGAAGCGAAAGGTGGAAGGCTCTGATAGTGCATGCCTACTCCGCATACTTAAAGATGAAGGGAAAGCACTGGGATCCCCCACGGTTCGATGTGGTTAGAAAGATTCCCTTCATACCCTTGGAGAGCGAGATCGATGCACTGATAGCCGGTTGCGGACCTAAGACTGCAGCACTGCTCCAATTGCTTAAGGAAACCGGCATGAGGATAGGCGAGGCGTTGAGGCTGACCTGGAAGGATGTGGACCTCGAGAGAAGAGTCATAATCTTTAACGAGCCGGAGAAAAACAGCAATCCGAGAATCTTTAAAATCAGCCCCAGGCTTATCAGCATGTTGAGCATGCTTCCGAGAAACGGAGTGAGGGTGTTTCCAACGAGCTATCACAGCGTTAAAAACAACTTTAAGCATTCTCGGAGACGCTTGGCGGAGAGACTTAATAATCCCAGACTTCTAAACATTAGTTTCCACACCTTCAGGCACTGGAAGGCCACCATGGAGTACCACAAAACAAAGGATTTGTTGCATGTCAAGGAGCTGCTCGGACATAAGAATGTAGACAACACGATGGTTTACATTCAGATCGAAAGGGCTCTTTTCAACGAGACGGATGCCGAGTTCACAGTTAGGATCGCTAAGACTCCTGACGAGATTAAAGAGCTTCTGGAAGCTGGTTTTGAGTATGTTTGCGAGAAGGATGGCTTCCTCTTCTTCAGGAGGAGGAAATGAGAATGTCCGGAAATAGTCTAAAAACTCCGAAAATAAGTCTTTCCAGCATCGACTACCGGGTGCTCTCCAAGGAGCTTTCTAAAGAGCTGCAGGGAGCATGGGTTGACAACGTGTACAAACATCCTGATTACGGATACTATCTGATGGTTTTCAGAAGCAGCGGGATTGTCAAGAAGCTAGTCATAATACCTGGGGAATCATTGTTTCTAACTCGCCGAGATTATCCTGTCCCGAGTACTCCCGAGGGCAGCGTATTGCAGCTGAGGAGAATAGTCTGCAACCTTAGGGTTGAGAGCGTGGAGCAGCATGACTTTGACAGGATTATAATCATGAGTCTTTCCAGAGGAGGGTTTAAAACCAGGCTTATCGTGGAGGGATTGAAACGAGGCGTGATCGCCCTTGTATCTGAAGACTGGCGTATCCTCTTCACTTCTCAAAGAATCGAGATGGTAGCCAGATCGCTCAGAGAGGGGGAGAAATACGTTTTCCCACCGTCAAACATTTTCGACCCCATGTGCATCCCGGGAAGCCTGGAAGCCCTGCAGAAGTATTCCTCGGAAAAGCTTGGCAGGCTGATAGCTGGTAGGCTTGGCTTCGGGTCTAAAACAATGAGTGAGATATGCAGAAGGATAGGGCTTGATCCTGACTCAAGCGTTGAAGGAAAGATCCCTATCGTAATCGAGACCATACGTATGCTCATCAAGGAGGCTGAAGAGTCTCCGAAGCCGCGGATCTACTATCGCGAGGGACGACCGGTCGATGTGTCTGCGATAAGGCTTCTCTCCTTGGAGAACATGGAGCAGAAGGAGGTTGAAACCGTTTCAGAGGCTTTGGATGAATACTATGCTACACTCGGGTTTGAGGCTGCTGGTGATGAAAAATCATCATTAGAGCTGAGTAGGCTGGTTAGAATAAGAGAGAACCTTGCTTCCGAAGTAGAGGCGTTGAGGAATAAGGCTAGGATGATCATGGAGAACCTTGCGGTCTTTCAGGCAGTTTTAGACGCTGTAAGGAATAAAGTGGAAGCGCCAGCTGGTTTCAAGATTCTTGAAACCGACTACGGGAGGAGAACTGTTAAAGTATTGTTCAACGATTCAGAGTTGAAGCTTAGCTTGGATTCCTCGGCGGCGTCAAACGCCTCCAGCATGTTTGAGGAGGCTAAGAAAATCGAGAAGCATCTTTCCGAGATTGATGGCAAGATTCTTCTGCTTAAGGAGAAGGCTTCTGCCGAAAGCAGGAGAATGGTTCCTGGGAAGAGGGTTGAAAGAAAATGGTTTGAAAAGTTCCGATGGAACGTATCGGTTAACGGAAACTTGATTCTGGCCGGTAGAGACGCTGGGACGAACGAGCTTCTCGTCAAGAAGTATGTTTCAGATAGAAGCGTGGTGTTTCACGCGGACTTCATAGGAGCACCGTTCGTAACCATACATAATGTTGAAAACCCTTCAGAGGAGGAGCTTGAGGAGGCTGCGCTCATGGCGGCATGCTACACTGCAAGAGCTTGGGAGAACAAGTATGCTTCCCTAGACGTCTACTGGGTCAGGGGAAGCCAAGTCGGCAAGCAGGCCCCCCCAGGCCAGTACCTACCCAAGGGAGCGTTCATGATAAGGGGGGAGAAGAACTTCATTAGAAATGTTGAGCTTAAGCTTTGGATCGGAGTTTCAGATAATGGCGAAGTGGCTTACGGGAGTCTAAGCAAGGTAAAGGCAAGGTGTAGAAAGTATGCAGTAATCCTTCCTGGAGACAAGGATAAGAATCATGAAGCTGCTTTACTCGCAAGGAAGTTTCTTAAAGACATGTCTCTTCCCCGTGAAGCATTGCCAGAGCTGCTTGAGAGGATTCGAAGCATTATTCCAGGGCGACACTGTGAAGCTCGCTACATGCCGCCCATTCCTCCGGGGCAAGGGAAATAGAGATCCTTACGTCTAGTCTAAAAGGATTAATGCTTAAAAAGGAGGACGCATTTAGGAAAAAGCCGGGTTGAAAATAGCTGCCAGAACAAGCAGGATTGTCGAGCCGCCTCACAGAAGGATTTTGAAGGAAGCCTTGTCTAGAAGGAGCGTTGTGATGAACCTTAGCGTGGGGGATATTTTCATAGAGCCCCACCCGTTAGTTAAGGATGCCGTTAGGAAAGCCTCTGAGGAAAGCAGCCTCACATACCCCCCGGTGGAAGGGTTCAGCGAGCTTAGAAGCCTGATAGCCGAATACTTGGTGGAGAGCAGGAGTTTAGACGTGAAGGCTGAGAACATTCTGGTGACAGCGGGGGCTTCGGAAGCGTTTCTCGTAGCATTAATGACTGTGCTTGACCCTGGGGAAAGGATTATTCTCCCAGATCCAACTTACCCTCAGCACACTCTGGCGGCGAACCTTTTCGACAGCATTACGATAAACTATTACAGTCAGTATTCAGATGTTAGCAAACAGGTTACTGGAGGAAAAGACGGGCGCAGCCTCATACTGGTTTGCTCTCCAAACAACCCGACTGGGAGGATTATTTCAACAAAAGACATGGAGATGCTTGTCGAGCATGCTCGGGAAAACGGTTCTACGATTGTTTCCGACGAGACTTACTTAGAAATATTTTTCAGTGGAAACAAGCCCGTGAGCCCAGGAAGCTTCGACACCGGCCTTGAAAACACCATCATCATAGGAAGCTTCTCTAAGAACATGGGGATAACCGGCTTGAGAGTAGGTTTCATAGCTTCTGAAAAAAGCATGATCAGCAGGGCAAGCATGGTTAGGTACGCTACTTCGCTAACTTCAAACACGCTGGGGCAGCGCGTAGTTTTGAAAACGCTTCCCCTCATAAACGAGATATCCGAGTATGTAAGGATGAACGTTGAGAAACGCCTAAGAATGTTCATACAGGGCTTTAAGAGAAGCGATTTGCTGAAGGTCTACGAGCCCCAGGGGTCGCTCTACATATTCCCATACGTGCCGTTCAAATCCTTCGAGTTCTGTCTCGAGCTGGCTAGGGAGACGGGGGTCGTAATGGCCCCGGGTCAAGGGTTTGGGCCGTCGGGTGAAAACCACGTTAGGATTAGCTTTGGAGCGAGAGAGGAAGACATAATAAATTCAATAGAGTTGTTAAACGGGTTTGAGCCTAAGGTTGAACGATGCTTTTAAAGAAGGCGAGGACGTTCTCCTAATCTCATCTAAAGGGAAGAAAAGAGTCGTGAAAATACAGGGAGACCGGATTCACACTCATAAAGGATATATTCAGGTTGGAGACATCGTTGGCAACCAGCCCGGAATACTGGTTAGAACACACACTGGAGACGAGTTTCTTGCCCTTAAACCCCTGGTTGCAGACTATATTCCTAAGCTGGCTAGGAGGACGCAGGTGATGTATCCCAAGGACCTAGGCTACATGGTTTTAAGCCTAGGGGTATCGCCGGGCTTCAAGGTTCTGGACGCGGGTACCGGAAGCGGGGCTGCCGCCATGGTTATGGCGAGCCTCGTAAAGCCGAATGGAAAAGTCTTCTCCTACGATGTGGATGAGGAATCCATAGTGGTTGCCAGGAGGAACCTTGAAAGGGTCGGCCTCCTTGAGTATGTTGAACTAGTGCACGAAGACGTTAAGACAGCTGTTTTCAAAGAGTTTTTCGACGCTGCTTTGATGGATCTTCCAGACCCTTGGGAAGCCCTTGGTAATGTTTCAAGGTTCCTTAAGCCTTCAGCCAGAATATGCGTCGTACTCCCCACCATGAACCAGCTGGAGAAGGCTTACTCGGCGCTGGTAGCTTCGGGGATGGCGCATCTTGAAACAGTGGAAATATTTCTCAGGAGGATAAGGCCATTCCCAGGGAAGATTAGGCCTGAGTCTCTTATGATTGGGCATACCGCCTACCTTATGATTGGCGTTAAGGTTTCGAGAGAAAACGTTTAAAAAGAACATGGATAGAGTAGCGTCGGATTGGAGAAGAAGGATGCGGTTTACTCGGTAGGAAACCTGTTGGCGCTGGTAGGTTTAGTTGTTCTTTCAGTATTCACATTCGGCACCAGCCTCCAAGTCACCGGCTTTCTAAGAACAAGCGTTAACCTTTTCAGCTCCGTCCTCATGTTCCTAGGCTCAGCGCTCCCATTCCTGCTTAAAGAGATGGACGCCCAGCGCAGAATGAGGAGCATTGGGCTAAGATGCTTCACGTCAAGCTTCATAATATCAATACTGCTTCTGGCTCAGACAATAGTGAGGGGATTCGCCTCCACGGTTCCGATTCTAGCGTCGCTAGCATTAGGATTATCCGGCATGGCGGCATATCTTCTTTCGAGAACTGGAAGAATCGCCCCGCCCCCTGCCAGGGAAATACTTTTATTCGTCTCAGTGATAATAGTGTTTTCAGCGCCGATGATACACTTGCTTCTGGAGGACCTCGCGATGGATATTAATGTTGCCAGAATAATGTCGGTCAGCCTACTGGTCGTCTTCACGGGAGTAATGTATTTTTCGCTCAAGAGGCCGGGCAACCCTTCTGTAACCGGTTCAGATGAGAAAAAGACCTAAGCCGCCGGATACGTAACGCTTAATACCGTCTTGAAAAAGGCATGAACAGGGTAGACCAGGCTCCTGCCGAGCGGGAAACCCTGAAGCAGGCCTCAACATCTTGAGGAGGGTACAAGCCGCCTTGACCATGGGGATTGGGCTCGAAACCCGTGGAGAGGTTGAAGCAGCCTTCCCAAGGTGTTGCGGAGTAAAAGCATCCTCCCCAGGCTTGTTGAAAAGCGGATTGGGGAGATGAACCTACTAGCCTGGGCCCAAAGCCGGATGCAGTAAAGCACGCTTGGAGAAAAAGGCAAGCCTTATTAAAGGGACTGTGTGAAACAAGCTAGTGCTTTCGAACCCTGAGATGAACAGCCAGCCGGTTAAGCATTCGGAGGCTCTTTTAACCCTCACGAGAATTGAACAGCTTCTCAGAGACCTAAAGGATAAGCCCTCCTACTACGTTGACATGCATATTCATTCAAAGTATAGCAGGGCTACAAGCTTAGACATGACTCTGGAGAATATTGCTTTCTCCGCCAAGTTGAAGGGCCTTAACATCGTCGGCACAGGTGACTGCACACACCCCAGGTGGCTAAAAGAACTTGAGAAGAGCCTTGTGGAGGAGAACCCTGGGCTCTTCAGGCTCAGGAGTGAAAAGAATCCTGAGAACGCTACTCTTTTCCTAATCCAAGGCGAGGTTAACACTGTTTACCAGGAGGGGGATATGGTTAAGAGGATTCACCACGTGGTTCTCTTCCCTGATTTCGACACTGTTAAACAGGCCTGTGATGTTTTGAAACATGTTGGCGACCTAAGTGCTGACGGCAGGCCCCTGCTGAAATGCAGCTCGCCGGAACTCGTGGAAATTCTTAAAAGCGTTTCGAGAAGCGTTGAGGTTTTCCCCGCCCACGTGTGGACCCCGCATTTCAGCATCTTCGGCGTCCATGGCTACATCAGCGTTAGGGAGTGCTATAAGGATAAGACTGGTGAGATACACGCGTTGGAAACAGGGCTCTCTTGCTATGATGAAGAGACGGAAGTCTTAACAGAGGATGGGTGGAAAAAAATTCCTGAAATACAACCAAGCGATAAAATATACACTCTCAATCCTGAAACGAGTGAAATCGAACTTCAATATCCCAGAGGAATATTCTCCTATACGTATGAAGGTAAAATGTACAGGTTGAAAACCCGACGAGTTGATTTGCTTGTCACGCCGAATCATAATCTCTTCATCGCCACGTGTGATTTCAGAAAACCGAAACCATTCTTCTTGAAGCAAGCAAGAGAAGTATTTGGAAAGCCTAAGTGTTTTAAGAAGGATGGAAAATGGAACGGTGAAGAGGAAGAATATTTTATCCTTCCCTCCGTAGAGATTAGACATGGAAACAGGTACTATTCCGGCCTGGGGAGGGAGCCTGAGAAAAAGATACCGATGAAAGATTGGTTAAAATTCTTTGGATTTTGGCTGGCTGAAGGCTGGACAACCAAGGGGAAAGATGGAGACTATAATGTTTGCATTTCTTGCACTAATGAGAAGCTAATTTCCCAAATGAAAAGATTGGTTCGAAGCTTCGGGTATAGGCCCCTTTATAACAGGAAAACCCACGTGCTTAGAGTTAAAAGCTATCAGTTGTTCACATACCTTAAGCAATTTGGTAGATGTCACGAGAAATTTGTTCCGAAAGAGGTGAAATCGCTTTCAAAAGACCTTCTCACTATATTGCTTAACTATTACCTTAAAGGCGATGGCCATGTTTATGGGAGGACTAATAAGGGATTATCGGCAACTACAACCTCCATAAGGCTCAGGGATGACTTGCAGGAAATAGCTTTAAAAGTCGGGATATCTGCCTATTTTAAGCTTGATAAGAAAAAGGACACTCCCTTGCGAGATTCCTCCCCAGGAAAAATTTATAGACGAGACCATGATTCCTGGACGGTTTACTTCATTAGAAAAAACACACATATTGTTATCCCTTCATCTATAAAGAAAAATAACTATGTAGAAAAATGGGTAGATTTTAAAGGAAGAGTATATTGCGTTTCGGTTCCTAACAGAGTAATTTATGTGAGGAGAAATGGGATCCCTGTATGGTGTGGTAATTCTGATCCCCCGATGAACTGGAGGGTTTCGAGAAACGATCCTTACACCCTCGTTTCAAACAGTGATTCCCACTCGTACTATCCTTGGAGGCTTGGGAGAGAGGCCAACTTGATGCTTCTCGAAGAGTTGAGCTACAGAAGCGTTTTGAACGCGATCCGTAAACAGGGGCGTTCCAGAATAATTCTGACAATTGAAACCTACCCCGAATACGGGAAATACCATTACCCCGGCCACAGGGGATGCTCGGTTTCAGTCGACCCTGAGAAATATTTCAGGCTTAATGGAATCTGCCCAGTGTGCGGTAGGAGACTTACTCCAGGCGTAGAGACCCATATAGAGGAGCTCGCCGACCGTCCTAAAGGGGTTAAGCCTAGAGACGCTGCAGACTATGTTCACCTAATACCGTTATCTGAAATAATAGGCTACGTTCACTCTACACGCCCTAGCTCTAAGAAGGCTTGGAGCATCTATTACAGTCTGATAAGGGAGTTTGGAAGCGAGTACCGCCTGCTGATTGAAACGCCTGTCGAAGAAATAGCGAAGCACGACAGGAAGCTGGCGCAAGCGATCGAGATGGTTAGAAAGGACAGGGTTAGAATAAGACCTGGCTACGATGGCGTCTACGGGGAGATCGATGGCTTCTACAGCCAGGGCAGGTTGACGGGTTTTTGCAAATAGTCTAAGCCTAATTCTTACCAAAGGAATGTTGAAAAGTGAATAGGACGGTGTGAACGTAAGCCTAGGCTTCTTTAAGCTTCAAGTAATTAAGCTGCTTAGGCATGTAGTTGATCCTCCTAGGGGAGGGCCTGGTGCCGTATTCAACAGTCCTACCTATCGTGTCGAGAAGAACCTGCATCAATTCGCATCCCCTTATCCTGCCGAGCCCGCCGCGCACAGCCTCTCTTTCCGAGAAGACTCTCGTATCGTCCTTCCTTAAACCGTTGGAGGACACGAGTATTGGAACAGGCTCCCCCGAGTGCATCCCTCTGTCGCAAGGCGTAGTATGGTCGCCGGTTACAACTATCGTGGTTACAGCTAAAACCGATTCATCTATCATCCTCAGGTTCTCCTCGAACCGCTGTATAAACTCGTATTTGGCGACGGGGTTCCGACTATGGCTTGCAACATCCGTGCCCTTCAAATGAAGATATACGAAGTCATATTTGCCCAGCAGTTCCAGCGCCTTGCTCAACTTTCCAGTGATGTTAGTGTTGAGAAGACCGTTAGCGCCCTCAACCCTGTAGATATCCATGCCCGTGGCCCGGCCTATCCCCTTGTATAGCAATCCTGCGGCGACACAGGCAGCGTTAAGATCCCATTTCTCCCTGAAGCTGACCATCCTTCTCTTAACCCCGGGGCTTCTCACCAGAATAGCGTTAGCCTCGTGAAGACCCTTCTCAACCCTAATCCTGTTCAACTCGTGTCTACTCAGCCTTCTAATCGCCTCTATGGTTATGCTGTTAACCAAGTTGGCGAGCCTCCTCGCACCATCCATGTCCCTCGCCTCCTCAACAGGCTGGCAGAGTAGAACCGGCTTGCCCTCGGAGTGAGGATCATTATCAGTAACCTCGTGCGACAATCCTTCTCCTGAAACAACCATGACGAACCTGTGCTCTGAAAGAGGCTGGAACCTTACTCTGAATCCCTGGAAGTCGCCCAGCTCCTCGTTGAGAAAGCCGGTAAGCTCCCTCGTCTGCTCGCTGCCTATTCTCCCAGCCCGCCTGTCTACAACAACCGGGTATCCGTTATCAACCCTGACCGTCGCAAGATTACCCCTGAAGGCTATCTCGCCCTCCTCCAGCTCAACACCCTCGCCCAAGGCTTCAATAGGGCCCCTACCGAAATACTCCTTATCAATATCGTATCCGAACATGACTAGGTGTGAAACATCGCTGCTAGGTGGAACACCTGGAGCGATAACATCCATAAGTCCTTGACAACCGTTTTCCTTAAGCTTTTTGAAACCGGTGGAGTTAGCCTTTTCAAGCGGTGTTAAACCGTCTAGCTCCCTGTAGGCATGGTCGCCGAGTCCGTCCAGCACTATGAACAGTATCCTCTCCGAGTTCAACCCTCAAGGTTTATAATGATGCTGGTGTTTAAACTTTGCTCGGGGAAAACGTTAATCAGCCCCAGTAGTATAAAAGTATCGGTAGAAACCAGGCGAAGCAGGCTGTGAAAAACAGTATGGCGAAGGAGTAGAAAATCATTGGAATATTGCGGTAAGCGTATGCGAAGAGCAGCGTCAACATTGAAGCGACCATAAGCAGGATGAGAACAGCCAACATCCTCCTGCTGTGCACAGCCACTAAGCCTGTTTTAGAGAAGGCTTCTAAAACGAGGAAGATTGGGAAAGCATAGATTAATCCGATTAGGAGGCTGGCTGTTAAAACGGCTCCGACCAAGCCTATTTGAAGATAGAGGGAGAAACATGTTGAAACCACTATGGCCGCAGGGAGTAGAAGAAACCTGAGGAAAGACCATCCGGGTATGCTAGTCAGGCTTCTTGAAAGCCCAGCGTATGAGGGAGTAAGCCATCTGAGAAACTCCGCGTCCAGCCCACCACCGCTCACAGCAGTATCTCTGAAGAAGTACAGGTTTTCGACAAGAGCGTGCAGCCCAGCAGCGTCTAAAACATCGCCTAAAACCCCACGGTCTGCAGCATCCTGAACCTGAGCGCAGACCCTGTTTAAACCAGCCTGGTTGAGCAGGAACAGTGCGAAAGCGGAGACGAGCAGTAGCCGCGTTGATTGACTACTCATTTGAACAGTGTTAGCTGTGCAGCCCTTTCTTTTTAGTTTTTCCTAAACGGTGTTTAGCGCGCGTGAGCAGGGACGACGACAGACGGTGCCTGCCCGAGTACTGGTTTAAAGAGCTGAATATTAGCATGAGCCTGGAGAAGATTCCTGAAGAGTTCAGGCTGAGTAACCTTTTCCCAGACACTGCCTCATCATAGCCAGGCTCTCCTCGCAATACGTCTAATAGTCTCGTAAACCTTCCGAGCATACTTCTGCAAGCCATCCTTAGCGACATTAAAGAGCATTTATCAAGGTTTTCTCACCGGTCTTAACGTACTGCTTGCCTTATAAAACAGCAGAGTTAAACGCTAAAGCCTGCTTGAAAAAGCTTTCCTCCAGAAGAGTTTCTCCACGTGGACGATAGCAAGACGTACCACCTTCTAGCGCCGAGAATAATAGGGATGAGGAGCATGCCGGTGAAAACGCTACGGTAATCCGAGTGGCTCTACAGGACTGACGGTCTGGACGAGATATTCAACAGTATGGCGCCGGCTTCAGAGTAAGCAGGCGGTGTTGCGAAAGATTGTTCAGTAAGTAAACGATCGTACAAATTGGCCTTTAAATATAGTTGTGTCGCCGTTTTACAAAAAAGACGTTATATACGATTGGCGAAATGCTAAATGTCGAGATGAGGAAACACGCGGTAATCGTGCTGGCAGCGTTAACGGTTATGGTACTATTAGTCTCCAACCCGACCTACGCTTACATCTGGGTGGATGAGCCGTGGCAACCGACTGGTCAGGAACAGGTTACACCAGGGATTAGCGGATGCGTGTTCTACGATTCTAATGTGAACGGTGAGAGGGATGCGGGAGAACCCCTGTTAAGCGGAATCCTTGTGGAGCTCTTGGTCGGGGAGGACAGGGCCACGTACACGTTAACCGGCTTAACCTACAGTTTCTACAATGTTTGGGGCGAGTATACTGTTAAAGTGGGTTTAGCGGAGAACTGGGCTAGCACAACTCCCCAGGCCGTAACGTTGACGGTAGAGCAGGGGAAGACGATTATTAACGACTTCGGCATTGTCCGAATAGGGTGCTACGGCGGGGGCCACACCGTCGGGTTCTGGAGCAGCAAGAACGGCGAAGACCAGATTAAAGATAATCCCGGTGGAGAATCCATGGAGCTTTCACTACTGTCTGGCTTTAACTTGAGGACTAGGGACGGAGGATTCTTCGAACCTAAATCGTATTCTGAACTCAGAAACTGGCTTATTAGCGCTGACGCGACGAACATGGCTTACATGCTTTCAACTAAGCTAGCAGCCATGGTTCTGAATGTTGAAGCAGGCTTTGTCGAGGCGAATGCGATCGTCTACGCACCCGGCGTAAAGGATGGAAAAGACTTCCTAACAATCAGCGAACTAATAAATGAAGCTAACTATCAGCTTGGGCTCGATGGTTATACTCCGAGTGGAGACCCTAACAGAGCGTATCAAGAGCTGATCAGCATGGCGCTGGACGCTGCGAACAACAATTTGAACTTCGTCTGCACAATCCCGTAGTGTAGAAGTCTTTCTGTTAGTCCAACAGTAGTCTTAGGTCTGCCAGTTTTGAGAGCACTACTAAGTTTTTCTCAACAGGTTTTATTGAAACGCCCACGTGTAAGCATGTTCATCCTTAAACCTGCTGAAAAAATTTTCTCAGACAGCCTTAAACAAATGTTTAAAATTTAGAAGGCGTAGCCTACTCATGAGCATTATGGTGGGATCCCATCGAGAAGACGTTGAAACACTGTGCGGAACATAGGCTCCCAGCTGGAGCTTTTCACCGACGACTGGCTCATAGCTGAGACGAGGAATGTTGAGCTGAGGCTGCACAACCCTGTTCCACAGGAGGTTTCCATTGTCTTCAACCAGCCTTGGGAGGGGAACTCCTCAGGCTACGTGACGGTTTTTAAAGACGACGCTTGCTTCAGAATGTACTACCGGGGCTCAAACCATGATTTGGAAACCGGGGAGGCGACCCACCCGGAGTTCACGTGCTACGCTGAAAGCACAGACGGCGTTAACTGGGTTAGGCCCCAGCTGAGCCTGTTCGAGTTCAACGGGTCGAAGCAAAACAACATTGTTTGGAGCGGGGTTGGAACGCATAACTTCACGCCCTTCAGAGACACTAATCCAAACTGCCCGCGCGAAGAGTCTTACAAGGCTCTTGGGGTTGGCGACGGCGGGCTCTACGCTTTCAAGTCTCCAGACGGAGTTCGCTGGCAGCTAATGTCCAGACGGCCGGTCATAACGAAGGGTGCCTTCGACTCGCAGAACCTGGCTTTCTGGGATAATGTTTGAAAACGTTATGTTGCTTTCTTCCGCGGCTGGCGCAACGGGGTGCGCGACATCCTGACGTGCTTCTAAGGAGACTTCGTAAACTGGACTGAGCCTGAATGGCTGGACTACGGTGACGCGCCCCAGGAGCATCTTTACACTAACGCGGTAATGCCCTACTTTCGGGCGCCGCATGTTTTCCTAGGGTTCCCGATGCGCTTCATCCCGGAGAGGATGAAGACGCCCCATCGCTACAAGGGGGTTTCCGACACCGTGCTGATGAGCAGCCGCGACGGCCTGCATTGGCGGCGGTGGACAGAGGCCTTCATCCGGCCTGGACCCATGCCTGAGCGGTGGATCAACCGTAACAACATGACTGCGTGGGGAATGCTGGTTACGAAATCCAGGCTTACGAATGCTGCGGACGAGCTTTCACTATACTCGAGCGAGGGATACTATACTTCTGGCAACCGTCTACGCCGCTTCACGCTGCGAATGGACGGCTTTGTCTCCGTGCACGCTCCTTTTTCTGGAGGCGAGCTCGTAACACATCCCTTCGTATTCGAGGGGGAAAGACTGTTGCTAAACTATTCCACGTCAGCCGCAGGAGGAGTAATGGTGGAAATCCTGGATGAGGATCGTAAGCCTATTCCAGGCTTTGCGATGGAGGAGGGTGTGGAGCTTTACGGAGACGAGGTTGAGGCCGAAGCCCGGTGGAGAAACGGCTCAGACATAAGCAGGCTGTCAGGCCAGGTTGTTCGCCTACGCTTAAGGATGCGGGACGCTGACGTTTACGCTTTAAAAACCTGTTGAAAAAGAATAAGAATATTGGGCAATGGTAAGGCGGCACCCGCTAATACTATGCTGGCGCCGTGGAGCAAGCCCCGATGAACACTATGCTATAGATCCGGAAGTATGCTGGTGGGAAAACTTTAAACCAGACAGGCTCATGGTTTCAAACGGCTGCGATGAAGAAAGCCTACTTTGCAGGAGGATGCTTCTGGGGCGTGGAATACTTCTTCAAGAGGGCGAGGGGAGTGGTTTCAACAAGGGTCGGCTACATGGGCGGGCATAAGGAAAACCCTACTTATGAAGAGGTCTGCAGCGGGGCAACTGGCCACTTGGAGACGGTGGAGGTTGCCTACGACCCTCGGGAGACAAGCTTTGAAGAACTTGCCAAACTTTTCTTCGAAATACACGACCCTACTCAGATTAACCGTCAGGGGCCGGATGTGGGCGAGCAATATCAATCCGCCGTCTTCTACTTGGACGAGGACCAGAAGAAGATTGCTGAAAAACTTATTTCCAAGCTTGAAGGAAAAGGATACAGGGTTGCAACTCGGCTTAGGAGAGCCAGCGTTTTTTGGCCGGCTGAAGAGCATCACCAGGATTATTACGGGAAGACTGGTGGAAAACCGTATTGCCATTTCCACGTTAAAAGGTTTTAATCGATCTCGCCGCGGCCTAGCGGGCTACAACCCTCGGGAGCGCAACTCGTTTTAATCAACAGGTTTAGTTTTAAATAACGTGCGGAGTGGAAAAGTATTTAAACAGTTTAAGTTTGCAACTTGAGCAGCGCGGTGAGGGGAAGCATGGGTGAAAAAGAGGAAACGGAAGGTGCGACTGATGAGACTCACCAACATTCCACGAGACCTTCGCAACACCATAGTCCACACCCCAGCCGGTTCCCTGACACATTTCTACATGTTGGCCGGTAAGGCTGAAAAGACTACGGGTTTTAAGCACGAGTTTACTAATGCCCTGAGACAATCGTTAATGGCCTACGCTTTCAACATCTTCGGAATCGTTGCCGGAATGATCGTTGCCCACTATCTCGGTGTTTTCCGAAGCTTCCCATGGGCCTTCATCATCTACCCTCCGATTTTAAGCGCGAGAGGAGTCATAGGAGGGCTTTTCTGCGGCCGCCTGAGCACCGGGCTACACCTTGGAACAGTTCAGCCAAGCTTTCCTAAGAACACTAAAAGCTTTTACCTGCTGCTCCACGCTACCGTCGTATTAACACTTGAAGCCAGCATCCTAATGGGGCTTATTGCAGCCGTCCTATTCTTCTTTTCTCAAAGCATGTTGAAACCGGAATTTTTCAGCATTTTAACCGTCATCATGTCGACGATGGCTTTAGCCTTGGTCGTTATCTCCCCGCTCGCAATAACAGCCTCATTCCTCTCTTTCAAGCATGGTTTAAACCCGGACATTGTCCTGTACCCGGTGGAGTCAACGATAGCCGACCTGTTAATTACTCTACTCTACGTCGGGGTGCTAAATATTTTCGCCTTCAACAATTCTGCTGGACAATATTTGCTCTCCTCAATAAGTTTGACACTAGTCTTCTTCGCCATGTATTTCACGATTAGAAACTTTAGGGAGAGAGAGTTCGTGAAAACAATAAAGGAGTCCCTTCTCACAATAATTCTGGTCTCTCTAATAATAAACATAGCTGGGTCGACCTTCGGGAAAATATCGGAAATCGTGGAGGAGAGGAGAGAAATATACACTGTTTACCCGGCTCTAATCGATACCATAGGCGACGTTGGCTCCGTAGTTGGTTCCACCGCCACGACTAAACTCGCTCTAGGCATCCTTAAACCCTCTTTCTCCTCAATAACGGACCACGGTTTAGAGATTTCCAGCGCATGGCTGGCTTCCATGATCATGTACTGCGTTTACTCCCTCCTGTCTTTAATAATTCAAGGGGCCTTAACACTGCCGAATCTCCTTAGTTTCACCGTTCTACTGCTTATCGCCAATTTAATAGCTGCATCAAGCATAATACTAGTGGCCTATGCGGTCGCGATCCTGACTTATAAGATGGGTTTTGACCCTGACAATTTCGAAATACCGATTGAAAGCTCTATGGCTGACAGCTTAACGTCGATAGCCCTACTGGTTTCCCTCCTTATAATGGCGGGTTTTCAAGAATAAGATTTAAAACATTCTCTGCCATATGTATTCGAGAGATAAATCCAAAATGCCAGAGTTTGAGAAGATAGAATACAGGCCTAAATCAGTTCGGGAAATACTCTTGGAGATGAAAAACCTATCGGAATTGATGATAGACCTAGCATACTCTGCAGCCCTTTTCAACGATAAGGATCTTGCGGAAGAGGTTCTTGAGCTTGAAAGAAGAGTTGATACGCTCGCCTATCTTCTAGACATGACGATCATGATAGCTGCGAGAGACGCTGAAGATGCTGAGGCCTTAGCAGGGGTTGCAAAAGTAGCAGGGGCAACCGATAAAATATCTGATGCCGCGGGAGACATCGCCGTGATAGTTAAGCAGGGCATAGGTGTGCACCCCGTTGTAGCTGAGATTTTTGAGAAAGTCGAGGAACACATAGCCCGGGTTAAGGTTGAGGAAAAATCTACAATCACCGGTAAAAAAATCGGGAAACTGAACCTTGAGGCGAGAATGGGCGTTAACGTTATAGCTATCCGCAGAGGTAGAGAGTGGATAGTGAAGCCTGGGGACGACGAGAAGATTCTTCAAGATGATGTCTTGATCGTGCGGGGAGCCCCCAAGGGAATCCACAGGTTCAAGGGGCTTGCGGAGGGAAAAATAAGGAGGGCTGGAGACAGGGATGCAGCAAAGCGGCCATGAAAGTTTTAAGGAGATCGTTGAAAAATTCGTCGACCTTAAGAACACCTCTGAACTGATGATCGATTTAGCTTATTCAGCGCTATTGCTGAACAGCAAGGAGCTGGCTGAAGAAGTGCAGAGGCTTGAGGAGTATGTCGACAGGCTGCACACGGAATACGAGATGGCGGTCCTGTTAAGCCGGTTTAGAGAGGAGGAGGCTAAAGGGATTCTCGGCCTGATAAGGCTGGGCGTAGTCACGGAGGAGATAGCCGACGCCGCTGCTGAAATAGCTGAAGTCGTCTTAAGAGGAATAGAGCCCCATCCAGTAGTGCGGCTCGTAATAGAGGAGGCGGATGAAACCGTGACCTACGTGAATGTTTCAGAAGGCTCGTTACTAGCAGGCAAGACGCTTCGAGAGGCCAGGATCCCGGAGGAAACCGGCATGTGGGTTCTCGCCGTAAAGAGGGGGGAAAAATACGTAAGGCCTAAGCCAGACTTAAAGATAGACCCTGGAGACGTTTTAATAGCCTTCGGGTATGCTGAAGGCGAAGAAGACCTCAGAAGACTAGCTTCTCCTAGCAGCTAGATCCGGTAAAGGCATATATTGGCGAACTCAGAATATACTTGACAGTCACCATGGGTGCGGCCGGGGGCAGGAGCGTAGCGTTATAAATTACTACGAGAAGGCTGCTGAAGAATACGATAAGGAGTATGACATACCTTACTTTAAAAAGCTGTATGACAAGATTACTTGGCGTTATATTGAGCCTTATCTCCCAGAGTCGGGCGTCGTGCTGGACGCTGGCGGGGGAACTGGGAAATGGACAATCCCCATAGTTAGAAAAGGCTTGAAAGTGGTTCTCTACGACATATCTAGAGAAATGCTGAACGTGGCCAGGCGCAAGATAATGGAAGAGCATCTTGAAAACATGGTTGTCTTCAAGGAGGGAGACATATGTGAAATAGGCTTCCCTGAGAATCACTTCGACTTTGTTCTAGCCGAGGGGGATCCAATATCTTACTGCAGCAATCCTCATAGGGCAGTCGGAGAGCTCGCCAGGGTTCTTAAACCCGGGTGCTTCATGGCTGCAGGAGTGGACAGCCTGTTCAGCGTTGCGAGAACCATGCTTGTTCGCAAGGGGCCGGAGGAGGCTCTTAAAGTTCTTCGGGAGAAAAGGTTTTTCGCTGAAGCCTGGGGTTTCCAATGCTGGGCTTTTTCACCATCCGACCTGAGAAGCCTCTTCGAGGAGAACGGCTTAGAGGTCGTTAAGATAGTCGGCAAGACCGTGGCCTACGTCTCCAAGCCTGAAACCGAGCATCTCCTCCAGGATGAAGAGAAGGCCGAGAAACTCTTAGAGCTTGAGCTGATGGTTTGCGAAGAACCCTCCATAGTCGGCTACGGGGGCCACTTGCATATTGTTGCAAGGAAGAAAACCGTCTTCACGGGCTAAGGTCTACCTATAAACTAATAGTGCATGGTCATGAGGCGAGCCTCTTGTGATACGGGTTTATGTTTGAGCCTAGGGGCTCAGTGTTTCCAACTAGGGTTTCAACGTTCAACGGCAGCCGGTTGAAGACCCCGACTTCCCTCCCCTTCTTCCAAAAAGCATCCTCGATAACGTCGTAAACGGTTTCGAAGAGAGGCTTCTTCCTCTGCCTGAAGCCGAGCAGTGCCACGTCGATCATAAGGGCGACCTGACTGCCCAGCGGCTGCGTAGTATAGGGCGTTACAGCCCCGTATCCTTCTTGGCACTCTGAGCAACCAGTGTTATGGATAAACGTGTAGGGCTCAATAGGGGTTGAAACCCCGTTGAAGCCGCGGAGCTTCAGGTTTTCGAGGTACTGTTTCCCCTGCTGGTCAATATAGTTCGAGGGCAAGTCTTCCCTGGCTGCTGTCTGAACCGCCTCCATCACAACCATGTAAAGCATCTCGACAGCCTCGTGGAACTCTCTCTGCCCCCTGGTCATCGGCTCGCCAACCCTGAAAGTCCTCCTTATAACACCGTGATACCCGTTGAAAGTAGGGCTGACACCCATAGACACCATGTCGCCTTTCTGGATAACCCTGTTAGTCGCCGGGCCTATTATCGTGTAATTCCTTTCGCCGGACGTCACGATGGTTGGGAAACCCGTTCTGCCTGCTCCCAGCTCCTTCATAACGTAGTCTCCTACTCCAGCGACTTCCAGCTCCCTCATCCCCGGTGTTGAAACAGCCAGCATAGCCCTGAAGGCAGCGTCAGCAATAATGTTAGCCATCTCGCATATGGCTAGTTCCCTGTCAGACTTCTCATACTTTACGCGCTGCAGAAGCTCCTCGTCGAAAAACACCTTGTTAACGCCGAAAACCTTTTGGAGCAGCGCAACCTGCTCGTACGGTACTGCTTGAGGGCTTGACAGAATTGCTGCGCGACTTCCCTCTGAAACCCCTAGGCGTTTCAAAACGTCTCGAAAAGACGTGAAGCATGCGTGCCTATAGTCCTCGTCGGATATCTGGAACTCTTTAAGGAAAACGATGTCTGCACCCGACTCCTCGACAGCCTCCTCAATAACATGCCCACCCTCCGGGCCAGCCAGTACGACCGGCTTGCCTTCTGAGGGAATAAGAATACCGTAACGCTCTATTATCGGGTCGAAGACGCCTGCGAGCCAAGCGATATCAGACCTGTCGAGCTCGCTGCCGCATGCGTACGCAACGTCGTAGCCTTTCAAGCTCATCCTGTTTTGAAGAATACCCCATCTCTTCTCATACTCCTCTCTAGTTATTCTGAGTCCAAGGTTTATCCTAGGCCTGGTTTCCTCAATTATCTCGGCGGCGATGACGCCTATTTCCCTTTGGCTCAGCCTGCTGGCCAAACCCGTTCACCATCCAGCTTGTATATTATTTAACCGGTTTAGACTTATATGCATTCTCTCCAAGTGAAGCCGTGGCGCTAACAGCCTATGCAGGCAACCTTATAAGTTTCCATGAAGAATCATAGTCGATAATGTTGAAGAAAAACATTTTGAGAAACAGGGTTGTGCTAGCAGTGGGCGCTCACCCTGATGATGTTGAGTTTTTAATGGCCGGCACGCTGGCTCTTCTCCGTGGAAAGGGGTGCAGGATTTTCATCGCAACGGTTTGCACAGGAGACATGGGTTCAACGAGGCTTAGGAACTGGGAGATCGCCAGCATCAGGTTCAGGGAGGCTGAGAAAGCCGCGAGCATTCTCGACGCATCATACACGTGCCTGGGAGAATCAGACCTGCATCTGGTTTTCGAAAACAGGACTCGTTTCAAGGCAGTTGAGCTTGTGAGAAGAGTTAACCCGGATATCGTCATAACCCACTCGCCTGAGGACTATATGATAGACCACCAGTTGACCGCAGACCTTATGTGGGACGCTTGCTTCAACGCGCCAATACCTAACTACGTGACGAACCAAGCTAACCCTGCGAAGCCGATTGATAGAATACCGTTCCTGTTCTACGCGGATGCCATCGGAGGCAGAAACAGGTTTGGCGAGAAGGTTCGCGTGGGTTTCTACGTGGACATTGGCCAGACGATCAGGGTCAAGGAGAGAATGCTTGCTCAACACAGGAGCCAGAGAGAATGGCTGCGCGCGCAGCACGGCATAGATGAATACATACTTCAGATGAGGAGATGGGCCAGGGAGAGGGGCTCGGAAGCCGGAAGGAAATATGCGGAAGCGTTTCGTCAGCATAGGGGACACCCGTTTCCTGAGGAGAACATTTTAGCTTCAATGCTGGGCTCCCTCTGCATAATACCTTGATCAGCGCGCGGGGCGCACCGTGAAGAGAATCGTGCATGGAGAGTTTACGGCTTTCCACTTCTATTCTCTTGAAGAGTTGAGAGGAGAATTTGAGCATAAGGCAAGGATTCTTTAAATCGTCGGGCTCGAAGGAATTTTCTCTACGCATCAAAGAAGATACAATAGGGTCTACAGGATGAAAAAGTATAATGCGATTCTAAGGGAGATCCGTCTTAAAACCTGTACTGATCCGCATGTAGCGGCAATAAGTGAGCATTACATGCTAGTCTGCAAAAAGTAGATCCCCAGTTTAGAATTAGTCTGACGGTTTAAAACGTGCTGCCTGTAACCTCTTTTTCTCCAAGTCTACTGCATGTCTTCGCAACGCTTATACCAAAGTATTTCATAATCCTTCTAGGCACAACCCTGTTTTTCAAGTCGGAAATCCTGCAGATCCCGCTTTCCCTACATCATTCTACGCATATTTCATAAGCCTCCCGGTCGAGCTCTTCATCCTCCCAGGTAAACTAGCATCTCTGGGACTCCGTATAAAAAGGCGGCGAAAGCCCCAGTATGGCTATCGACAAAGATCACATCGTCCCCAAGCTTCTTTATAGATATAGGTTTAATCGACTCGGGGTCACTTGGGTTAAACCTTTTCATCACTTCAAAGCTTTTCGAAGCTAATGTAGAGTTGACTAGGCTGTATATCTTTAAGCTTCATCTCGAATGTTTTTCAGACATCGAATCCTGTACTCTAAAAGGTCTAGCGCATTAAAGAAATTTGGTCTGATTGAAAGCAAATCGGAAACTGATAATGAGATTAGGAGCGGCCGGCTGAGAAAACTCTGGGAGAATTAATTCCATTAGCTCTCCTAGTCAAACCTCGGAACCTCCATCTGTTTTCCTCCTCTTAAGGCTGATTGGTGGGCGATTATTCCCGGAACAGTCATAGCTAAAGCCTCGTAGATCCCGATAGCGGGAGAACGAGTTTCAATTATGGATTCGATGAACTCGTGAACTATGAAAGCGTGAGAGTTGTCGTGCCCAGTCGGATGGCGCAATGGTTCCGGAAGCATACTCGTCCTCCACCATTCCGTTTGCTGGTAGCTTTCCTTTCGCGGCAAGTCTATGGGACTATCCCCAGCCCTCCAAACGATGTGGCCAGTACCATTGGGATGAGGCTCGAAAAGACTCATTTTCTCCCCGAACCATTGTCCCCTCTCGCATGGTCCGATAGGTGCATTCCAGTAGACGGACACTCTGAAAGCATTACCTTTGTCTGTTATGAAGAATGCAGTCTCGTTCCAGAAAGGGTTGCCGTAGACGTTGTCCTTAAGTATTTGAGACTCGTCACCCCAGCCTACGCAGGAAACACTGACCATTCTCTCACCGGTAACCCCGACTAGGTATGCGGTGCAGTGTGTAGGATAATGCATCGGCGGAAACCCGTAACGCCAAGTCCTGTTACCATTCTTGTCGAAGAAGAGTGACGCTAACCCTGGATGATAGTATTCAGCCTCAGCGTAGAATATTCTGCCGAATCTGCCCTCGCTAAACCATTTTCTTGCTGATATCACCGCCTGATGGTACCAGCTGGTCTCAGCCATCATATAATTCAACCCGCTCTTCCTCACAGCCTCGAGAAGCATACTTGCCTCCTCCAGGGTCATACAGGCTGGAACCGCGCACAAAACGTGTTTCCCAGCTTTCAAACACTCGACAGCATGTTGAGCATGATTGGGTGCGGGTGTGAAAAGGGCGACCGCATCAACCCTCCGGTCCTGCAGAAGCTCCTCAAAATCCTCATACGCCTTCCTGCATCCGTAAACCTGCATCAGACGCTGGCGTCTTTCAGGAATAGGGTCACACACTGCTTCCACAACGCAATGCGGATGCTTGTGCCATTCGAAAATAGACCCGAAGCCTCCGCCCACTATTCCTA
>CALIBN010000013.1 GCA_938045545.1 uncultured archaeon
TACTTCCTCAATCTCCCCCCTTTTAAGGAGCTTACTTACATGCTGGTAGTAGACACGATCGGACACCCCGGTCCTCCCGGTAACAGCCTCCCTAAGCCTCCTAGGCGTCTTAGCGCCGGCAGAAAGTAAACGCTTTATCACCGCGTCAATATCTACTTTTTCATTGACTGAAATATTTCCTCCCTCCGTTTTTCACTCGCTGAAAACCTTTTTGCGCCGATTTTTCACCCACTGAAGACTTCTCCCTCCTATTTCTTTCACAAAGTGTTTAAGATAAGCGTTTCGCCCATATTAAAGCGATGATCGGGAGATGGAAACCTATAAGCAACGTATCAAGGCGCATCTGGAGGCCGCTGAAATTCCCCAAAGCGTTGAAAGCATTAGGGAAGCAGCCGGCATCAGCAACTGGAACACTGCATTGAAACACTGCCTCGAACTATTGATCCAGGGGGAGATTAACGGTCGGAAAACGTCTAAAAGCTGGATTTTCTGGCTCGAAAAGGAGCATGTGGAGTGAGAATGAGGCTAAAAACTTAGACAAGTGATAAAAATGCAAGCGATCGCGGGCGTCCTAATCGACAAATTTGTTGCGCGCAACGATGTCTACGCTGTTCAGCTGCCGGGAGGCGGCTACACCAAGGTGGGGGAGCCTTTAACTAGGGCTGTTATTGAAGAGCACCTGAGGGGCAAGCGCACGGTAGGCGTTTATCAGCTCAGCCAAGACAGTAAAGTCAAGTGGCTGTGCCTCGACATAGACCCCGAAAAGATAAACGACCCAGCTGGGGCTGCGGGGGCAATCCTGAACGCCTGCTTTGAGAGGAAAAAATGTAGTGATGGCATTGAAAGGCCGAGAATCTGGAGACGCAGCGTCCTGCTTGAAGCAAGCCGGCATCCAGACCCAAGCTATCACGTTTGGATCCTGTTTCTGCTCCCTGTCCCTGCGAAGGTCGCCAGATGGCTAGGCATCCGCATCTTGGAGATTGCGAACCTAGACCCTAGGTCGGTGGAGGTTTTCCCCAAGCAGACAAATATAAGCGGGCATTCGCCTTACGGTAACTTAGTTAAGCTGCCGCTGGGGCTGCATCAGGTTGAGCGTAAATGGAGTCGCTTCTTAGATTTTGAAACATTTGAGCCGCTGCCAAACACGATTCTTCTCGATAAAATTGGCTTATCCTTCATGGAGGCCGACTTGGAGAAGATTATGAGCTTCAGGGATAAAAGGCATATTCAGACGGCGCTCAACATGCCTATGGAACTCAAGCCGCTGCAAGAGGAAGATGAGGAGAAAACGGCAGAGATACTTGCCAAATACTGGCGTAGGGGAAGCCGCAACCGCCTTGAAATGGCGTTCCTCGGCCTCTGCCTGAAGAGGGGCGTGGCGTATGATTCCGCAAGACGGATCATTGAGAAAGTTTGCGATCTAACAGGAGACGAGGAAAGGGCGTCTAGGCTGCGCCTTGTAGACTACCATTACAGCAGCAGGCGGCAGCTGGGCGAAGCCTTAGCAGGCGCCTCCATAATTCGCGAAGTCATCCGTGAAGTCATAAAGGAGGTTTCTGTATGAAACTTTCAGAGGAGCTTGAAAAAATTGAGCGCGCGGCGCAGGAGCCTAAGCCGACCGTATTACCCCACATAAATCTCATCGAAGACCCTGCACTTGCAGGTAAGCCCGTCATCGTCGAGGCTGTGGTGAGCAGCACAAGCGTGTCATACCTGGTGCCGAAAGAGGTGGAAGCAACCGTCGAGGGAAAAGACGGTGACAGCCAAGAAACGAACGTAACCTTCGACGCGAAGGACCCCATAAACATCAAGTTCGTTGGGGTGAACGAAGACGTCAAATACAGGCGCCTGAAGAGGCTTTTCGGCGACCCCGGCAAGGTGCGGATCAGAGAAAAAGCCTGGCGCATAATATACATGGTAAGGGTTAGGCCGCCGGTCTTCACCCTTGAGAAAAAAGAGGAGAAAATCGTGGACGAACGGGGGTTTGAATACAAAAGCTTCGACATATTTATTGCATCCGATAAACCCATTGACTTCCGCCCCAGCTGCCTGATAAGGGTTGAGGGCATCCCGACCGCGAACCCTAAAACCCAGCAGGCAACGCTGCTGGTCTACAAGGTTGAGTTCCCTGAAGAAGCCGTGGCTTACGACCAAAACGTGATTGAAAAGCTGCGGATAAAGTTCCAGGGATTAACGGTTGAAGAGCGCCTCAAATGGATTCTTGGAAATTTCGAGAAGTACAGCCAAATAGTGGGCAGAAGCAACCTAGCCGAGGCCGGCTTACTGGCGTTCTTTACGCCCACATGGGTAAAGTTTAACGGAGAGGTTCAAAGGGGATGGGGAAACGTGCTTTTCTACGGGGACACAACCACGGCGAAAACGGAAACCATACGTAAGCTGATAAGGCTTCTCGGCGCCGGCATGCTGGTTACGGCGGAAACAGCCAGCACGGTTGGTTTAACGGGAACAGCCACGCAGGTGGAAAAACAAGGCTGGTTCGTTGATTGGGGATTTCTAGTTCTGCTTGATCGGAAGCTGCTCGCTGTGGATGGGGCGCATAAACTGAGCCTCAGCAACTGGGCTGCGCTGGCGGAGGCGGAGAGAAGCGGCGTGGTCTCAGTTGCGAAGGCGGCGAAGAACAGCGCCTACGCCAGAACCAGGCAGATTAAGATTGCCAACCCGGTGGATCGGGAAGCAGACAAGTACACCACTAAAAGCCTAAGCGGGTTCCTCTACGCTTGCCATGCAATCCCCACAATACTAGATAGGACAAGCATAGCTAGGCTGGACCTAGCTGTTTTTGCGGATCAGCGGGACGTTAAGCCTGAAGATATAAACAGGGCGCCGTGTGAAGATTACGATCCGGACCTGCTGGTTTTAGGTGAGGTTTTGAAGTGGTGCTGGAGCCAGCTGGCTGAAGTCGTCTTCGCAGATGAGGCGGTTGAGGAGATACATGAGCAGGCGACAAGCCTTTATAACGTGTTTTTCTGCGAGGAGATCCCTCTGGCTTCAATTGACATGAAGTGGAAGCTGGCCCGGTTGTCCTCAGCCCTAGCGTTCTTAACGCTTTCAACCGAAGACTACAGCGCAGTGACGGTGACGAAGGAGCATGTTGAAGCCGTGGTTAACTTCATTAAAGAGGAATACAGCCGAGCGGGATTAAACACGGTGGCGCAAGCGACGAGGCATGAAGCTCTAGATGCGGAGGACGTTAAACGTTTGCTAATGAATATCGAGGCGGCCGTTGCAGAAAGAATTGATCGGGAGACAATCTGCAAAATACTCCGCTACATAGTCCTGCAGGGCAGAATAACCCGCGACGAGATTATGGCAAAGTTTAGTTTATCAAGAGATAGGGAAGTCGTGCCTCTGCTGAGCAACTTAAAGTCTGAGGGTCTAATCAAAATAGGCAGAGGTTTCTATCCAGAGCCTAAGCTTATTCAAGCCTACAAGGTCACGGGAGGATTTCTTTTAACATGATTTCTAGGCGGGTTAGGCACCTTAGTCAGGTCAGAACGAGAGGGGTTAATTTTTCTTATCTCCCTGCAAAAATATCCCCCTCCTATTCTGACCTAACTAAGGTGCCTAAGGTGACTAAAAATGTTGGCAAAATGGAGGATTAGCAACCCATAAAGGTGAAGCGGAAAATGCCGCATTCAACATATGAGATTGCGAAAATCGCGGCGCTTGTATCCGACGCCCTCAGCAAAATCCAGATTCTGATCACGCTTATACCGCTGGCCCGTAGGCGCCGCGAAGAAAAGCCTAAGCTCCCGCCTGGGAGACCCCCTAAAATTTTGAGAGGTTTATGACATGGCTGCGGCTCCCGCATTAAGACCTGAAGATGAGATCCGCTGCCCAGAATGCGGATCCGAAAGCCTCTTCCGAGATGGCTTCAGGCGGTTAGCCGATGGATCAAGGGTTCAGCGCTGGCTCTGCCGAAAATGCGGATACAGATTTTCCAGGAATCATGTTGAAAACTCTGTAGGCAAGGGTTTAAAAACGGACCCAACTGAAAGTTTAGGTCGCCGAGTATGCGCTTGGGAGGGCCAGGCGAAAAACTCGGCCCGGGGCGTGGTCGCCCTGGAGGAGAAGGCGGATGCTGAAAGCTGGGCTGCGGGAGCCACAGTTGACCTCACGAAGACCAAGATTCTTGAGTACGCTTGGCACCTTCAAAAGAGGGGGCGCAGCGCTGAAACAATTTCGTCTAGGGTTCGGAGGCTAAGGTCTCTGGCGAAGCATTGTAACCTACTTGACCCTAACAGCGTTGAGGAGGCTCTTGCAAAGTTAAATTGGAGGAGGAATAGTAAGGCGTCTGCCGTAATAGCCTACAAGGACTTCCTGAAGTTTCTAGGCGTGAGCTGGGAGCCTCCGGGCTACAGAATGGAGAAGAGCATCCCCTTCATTCCATTGGAGCGGGAAATAGACGATTTAATAGCGTGCAGCAATAAGCGGGTTGCAACGCTACTTCAGATCTTGAAGGAAACTGGGGCGCGGATAGGTGAGGCTGCAAGGCTCAAATGGGTTGATTTCGACGTTGAGCGTAGAACGCTATGCATAAGTAGCCCTGAGAAAAACAGCGAGCCACGCATATTCCATATTTCTGAGAAGCTTGCCGGGATGTTGAATTCTCTTCCCAGGAAGGGCGAATACATCTTTAACCCAAATGTGAAGGCGCTTAGAACTGCTTTCGAAAAACAGAGGGGGAAGGCTGCAGCTAAGCTAAACAATCCGAGGCTGTTAAGGATAACATTCCACACGCTTCGCCATTGGAAGGGGACGATGGAATACCATAAAACGAAGGATCCCTGGCATGTTAAGAAGGTCTTAGGCCATAAGAGGCTCCAGAGCACTGAAGTTTACATTAACATTGAGCAGGCGCTCTTCCAGCATCCTGATGATGAATTTCATGTCAGGGTTGCGAAAACACCGGAGGAAATTAAAGAGCTCCTTGAAGCGGGATTCGATTATGTCTGCGAGAAAGACGGCTTAATGTTCTTCAGGAAAAGGAAGTGAAAAGCTGGTGTGCTTTGTATAAGGCTGGTGTGCTGGCCGTAACCCGCCTTCTGTTCTAGACGGCATTCGGCTAAACGGGCTACCCGCGCCTCGCACAGCATTCATAGGCGCCTATTTGCCCTTTCACCCCGCAGGACGGCCGTTTCAACGCTTCCACCAAACCTACTCAGCGACTTAGCACGCATCAACGTCACCGGCTTGGTGGACGTTTCGTTTCTGTTCCGGAGCCGGGGCTCTCGCCCCACGCCTTGCGGCGTTGCGGGCTGTGCGGTGGGCGGAGTTTCCTCAAGCGCCTGCGAGAGCGTGGCGCTCGAAAGCCGTCCGCCAGCTCACCAGCCAAGAATAATTTATGTTTCCCTTCGAATAAGGATTTTGGTTATTGTCAGGCCGGTTTGTATCTTGCTGATTCTCGGATGAATTTTGTTATTGCGTTCGCTGATCCGCATGATGGGCATTTTATGTAGTCTCCAAGGAATGTTTTGCGGCATATGTCGCAGTATGTCAGGGGCATGTTATATGTGAACAGCGGAATACTGAATTTGCTGACTATTTTCTTTGTTGTGGATAATAGCTGCTCCGGGTCTGTTTCGGCCCTCACGGGTATTTTAACGAGGTTACTTCCATCGAATATTGCGCTTAGCTTCTCCTCTATGCTGAGGAACTTTTCAAGCGGTAGATCCGCATTCTGCGCTATGGCGTTGATGTCGCTGTAGTATGGTTTCTCCCTACCGCCGCTTACATTTGTTTCAGCCAGCCCATAGCGCTCAATATCGAGCGTGGCCATTCTTCTGGAGGACTCGACGTTGGGAGTCAGGGAGAGAGCGCAGCGTATTTCCCGGCTTCTTGAGTATTCATCAATGATTCTCTGCATGTAGAGGGATATTTCTTCGGCCAATTTTAGCGGTTCGTCGCCTTCATATATGGCTTTTTTCGTCATCAATTGGACGGTTTCATTTAAACCCACGGGGCTTAGGAGAGAAAGCGAGTTCTCAAGCATACAGTAGGGATCCCTTAAGCCTCCCTGAATCATGAACGGTAAGAGGCCCTCTCGTGCACGTTGCTTCAGCGTTAAATATTTTATCTCCAGCGCCCTTAGAGATTTCTCGGTTAAATCATATATGTTTTCAAAGAAGGCTTTTCTGTCGCCCTTGGATTCATAAAATGCCCTAGGTAAGTTTACTGTTACGTCTCCAATGTAGCCAACCCTAATTATGTCAAGCTCCCAATCGCCTTTCCAGTTGGCGGAAAACTTTTGGCCAGTTGCCATATATGATGCCCCATTGCCGTTAATTGATGGGTTAACGAAGTATGGGAGACCGTAAACTGCCAGTTTATGGGCTTCATAGAGAATGTGTTCCTCCTCGTTTCCAGTCAACATTTCAGGGCGCACTTTAATTATTACGCTGGGGCTGAATATGGGTTTAGATTCACCTAGAGCGTTAAAGGTTTCCAGCAGCAGCGTGGCTAATATGCTGCTTTCCTCCGCGTAATCGCCGTAAATCCCGGTGATGTCGCCATCCGGACCCAGAGCCTTGCTTTCAGCCAGAAACCTAGGTATTTTAGTTTCAATCCCAATTGATATGCCTACTGGAACCGTGAGGCTCACTGAGGAAATGAAATAAGTTAAGTTTTCCTTAATCTCATCCTTGGAAAGCCCCCTAATGAATGGCGCAAGAAAGATATTGAAGAAGTCTACGCCCTGCTCATATGATATTTCAGCGGATGCAAGCTTCAGAATATCGGCTGTCAAGTTTAGGGCGGCCCTAAAGCTTTTTGGAGGATTCGTCAGGAAGAATCCGGAGTAATGCCCCCTAAAAATTAATCCACGCTTAAAGAAGAATCTTAGGTCATGTAGGAAACCGCTTAATTTTAGTATCCAGCATGCAAGATTCTCAAGGTTTAATGCTCCGGATAAATGGGCGTCAGAAATATCCCTTGGGAGAATGTTCAGAAGCGTATATTCCTCAACAACCTTGTTTCCGGCCGCTACAAGTATCGTCTCAACGTTGGATAATGATGAACCCATGGATTTTATCAGTTGAGTTACATCATAGACTGGAAGGCCGAGGCGTGTTAGCTTATGCCTATACTCCTCCAGCCCGCGCTCTATGAGAATTGCATTTACGAACTCCCTGATTAATGGCGCCGTTAAATATTTCGTGTCGAGCTTCTGTAGGCGATCTTCAGTTTCACGGGCGATCTTTTGCGCTAAGTCTATTGGCACACCAGCCTCCCTAGTAAGCGACTCAGCGATCTTGTTTCTATCGAATCGCTCTATTGCTAAGCGGGATGTTCTTACAAGCATCCTTTTTCTGAAGGCGCTCTCCTCAAGGCTGCCTGCAAATTCAACAACTGATTTGCCTAAATCTGTCAGCATGTATTTCTTAGATTCCACATCTGGTTTAATAAGGTCCATGCTTAGGAGTAGCTTAAGATGATATGCGAATCTTCCCGCGTCCTTATTTGGGCTTAACTTTAAGTTATTCATTATCTCGGTGTATGATAGGGGCCCCCTGTCAAACAGCAATTTTAATATGCTGAGCCTTAAACCGGATGAGGCTGCCTTAAGGATCCTTGCGCCCAATCTTCTCTTTCCAGACAAAATCATGCACAACCTAGTCTACTATACTTCAAATTCTAATTTTGAAGATTTAAGGTTTAAACATTTTTAAGATGTCATATTTCTCTTTTCGATTTTAAATTTAGGCGTTAAAAAGTTAGTTTCCGAAGTTTAAAAAATTAGTTTAAATCATGTTTAATGTTTTATGGCTTCGATCAGCAATATTGTTTCGAATAAGAACCTTTTTTCATCGGCTATGTTGGCCTCAAAGCCTCTCTCTTTGAGGTCGTTTAAGGTTTCATTTATGTTTGATAGCGAAGATTGAACAAGCATGATTCGCCCGCCAATCTTCACATATTCAGACACGGTTTCAATGAACCTTTTTACGGTTTCCCTCCCGCTTCTCCCCCCAGACCAAGAATAATCCAGCCAATTCTTAGGCTCTTCCTCAACGGGCAGGTAGGGCGCGTTAAACAGAACAAGATTGAAAGAGACGCCATTCCTAAGCGGGCTGAGCAGGTCCCCGCATATGAAATCAATTTTCTCTGAAACGCCATTTCTATCAGCATTAGCTTTAGCGCATCTGACGGCTATGGGATTTATGTCAATGGCGATGACCCTTGAAGCTTTAAAAGCTGAGAGCACAGCTAATATCCCGCATCCGGTGCCTACATCTAAAACTTCCTCGCCCTTCCAAACATGAAGGTTTTCAGCTATGAGGAACGTATCCTCGCTAGGTTCGTAGACGCCGTTAAAAACAGTAAAACTTAGATCTCCATAGAGGAATTCCTTGAAGGATTTATTCATGAGACCCAAAGCTCCTATGGAAGCGATTGGAAACGCCCTTTAATAAGTTATCATGTTAATGTGTTAAACACTCTTTCGGGTTTCCTTTTAGGGATTAGAAGTAGCTCCATTAAGGATCGATTCCTTAGCCGCTAGTCGACTTCTATATTTAAGAATGTCCTTAATAAAAATCCTACGATGAATGTTAGGCCAGCTATTCCAAGGCTAATCGCCGTCATTTCGAGGAATCTTTTTCTGAAGGACAAGTCTTTTGCAACTGAAATATAAAAGGTGAATAAGAAAATAATGGTGATTGCGGCTAGTATGATTAAGCTTAGGCAAGCGTACATGTCTGTGAGAAGTAAGTATGGGAATATCAGAAATAGGACTGTGAGAACATAAGCAATGCCAGTGTACGCCGCTGCCTTGGAGGGATTTTTGTCGCCTCCCTCCGATTTAGTTGACAGGTATTCTGATGTAGTCATTGAGAGCGAGACCGCCGCCCCTGTGATTAAGCCAGTCATTGCGACTGCGCGCGTGTTTTGAAGGGCAAAAGTGAACCCTGCAAGGGCGCCGGTAAGCTCAACAAGCGCGTCATTCAAGCCCAGGACTATAGAGCCAACGTATCTTAACCTTTCCTCATCAATTAAAATCGTAAGCTACTTTTCATGCTTAACCTAGTCTTTCATGATATCTCTTGCGTTAGGCAAAGGCTCAGATATTTTTGCATATTTAACTGGGCTTTTTCTTCGCCTTTTTCCATCAGCTTTATTCCGAATGTTATGCCGAAGATCTTTGAGATCCAAAAATGCTTCCAAATATTAAACTTGTCAGGCTTTACATCCTCATTTGTGCATTTCTTCCAAAACTCGTAATGTTTAAGTTCATCGTTTGAAAGGCGCTTCAAAAATAAAAGAGGGAAAATGGGGACTCACTTCAAAGATTGCCTAACATGCTCTAGCCTTTCATCCACATCATCTAACCCTAGACGCCTAAGCTCCTCCGAAGTCGGGATGCCATTTTCATCCCAACCCGCAGCCCTATAA
>CALIBN010000014.1 GCA_938045545.1 uncultured archaeon
AAAACTAATAGTTTAAAACACGCTTGAGGAAATCGACCAGCTGTTTCTCCGACCTCATTCCAACCAGCTCATGAGAATCGTTCACGACCGTCTTCGGAACACCCGTGACATTATATTTTTCCGCGAGCTCTGGGAACTCCATTGCTTCAATCATCTCACCTGTTATCATATCATTTTCTAATGCGAATTGGTGCGCATAGAAAACCATTGTCGGGCAGTAGGGGCACGTGGGGGTTACGAAGACCTTAATGTTAAGCGGCTCCCTCACCATTTTAATGAAATCCCTCGTGGAATCCTTCAGCATCGTCCTCTTATTGCTGACCATCAGAATATCCTTAACATAGGTTTCAAACTCGTATCCCGATGGTATTCCGAAAAACCTTATCCCGTAATCCTTCTCGGGAGACCTTATGACGGTGGCTGGGAAAAGCCTAATACTGTACTTCTCAAGCTCCGTCAAACTGCTTTCGGAAGGATAGTGTTTCACGACGATATCCGGGTTAATGCTTGAAACCTCCTGAGCTATCTGAAGAGTCTCCCTACAGTATTTACAGTCACCCTTATCCGTGAAAACCACTATGTCAACAGGATCCTTAAACTCCCTGGTGAATACTCCGCGAAGCGTCTCCCTACTCTTCTCGTCTAAAAGAGCCATTTCAAGAGACCAGCATTCTCCGCCTATATATCTTTTTATCGAACACTCTCGCTGACGCTGGCCGCAGCGTCAAGCCTCTCAGCCAAGGCCTTAAGGTTCCTCACCGCGTGCAGCTTATCCTTCTCACCCATTTTCGCCCTAGACAAAGCATCCTCCAGCATTCCTATCACGCGATCCATCCTCCTCCTGTTAACCGGGTACGGGACTCCGTCCTTACCGCCGAAAGAGAACGAGAACTTAACCGGGTCCCTCCAGCTCGGGGGCGCGTCGAAGACTATTTGAGCAACCAGTGAAAGCGCCCTCAGCGTACCGGGCCCAACACCCCTGATGCTGAGAAGCTCCTCGTAGCTGCCTGGTTTAAGCTCGTAGGCTTCGCTGAGCGCTCTCCAGTTAACATTCCTCTCGAGCACAACCCTGTAGGCAGGAGGCTCCATGGCACCAGGTATCCATTTCAAAATGGTTTCTGAAGACGCTTCCCCAACGGTTCTTAAGCATCTTCTGAGCCTCTGAGGAGGCTCTTTAACTATGTCGAGAGAGGCCTGCCTGTTCTCCCTGCTCTCCCTAGCGGTCAGGTTTAACACGTTTTCATGCTTTGAGACACCTATTATTCCGGAGTGCGGCTCCTCCACGAGGCTTGCCAAACCCTCGCTAAGCCAATGATACCTCCTAGCCCATTTCAGCCCAGTGTTCATACCCTGCTGGACAACAGCCCAGTTACCCTGCTTGTCGAAAATGAAGACATGATGGTAAAGCTGGTACCCGGCCTGTATCAACGAGTTGTCAACCTTAGCGCATATCCTTGAAAGATACGCGAGCCTTCCAGGATCAGCATCAACGCTTCTACTGTTAACTATGCTCTCTATCTCGCTCGGCGTCCTACGGGAAACAGCCCCCTTGCCCCCGCACGCGTAAACCCCCAAGTCCCTACTGGACAAGACTGTTTTAAGAACCCCGGCTGTAACCGTCGTTGAGCCTGAGCTGTCCCAATCATACCCGAGAACGTTTGAGAAGCCTTGAAACCAGAGGGGGTCTGAAACACGTTTTAAAAGCTCTAGGGTGCCGAACTCCATTACTATGGCTTCAACAATAGCACCCCCTAGACGAACCATTCTTGAAACCAGCCACTGCGGAGCCCTGCCGCCGTGAAGGCGAAGATCGAAGAAGCCTTTCCTAGAGGACACTCCTGAACAATGGCTTCCGCCCGCAGCCTAAAAACTTTTTACTCCCCCCAGAGGCTTTAAACCAGCCATGTCCAGCGTGAGTCTTGAACGCGTCGAGATAAGGCCTCCGGAAGGGGTGCAGCTGATAATAGGCCAGTCCCACTTTATTAAAAGCGTTGAAGACCTTTATGAGGCGATTGCTTCAAGTATGCCTAAGGTGGATTTTGGAGTTGCATTCTGCGAGTCGAGCGGGCCCGCCCTGGTAAGACACGAGGGGAGCAGCGAGGAGCTGGAGAAGCTTGCTGTAGAGTATGCTCTCAAGATTTCAGCCGGCCATGTTTTCATAGTTGTTTTAAGAAACGCTTACCCGGTTAACGTTTTAAACAGGATTAAGAGCGTGGAGGAGGTTGCCACTGTTTTCTGCGCAACGGGAAACCCGGTTGACGTCATAGTTGCTGAAACAACGCTAGGCAGGGGTGTGCTTGGGGTTGTTGACGGCGTTAAGACGAAGGGTGTTGAAAACGAGGAGGATAAGAAGCATAGGCGCGAGTTCCTTAGGAGAATAGGTTATAAGAAGTGAGGAGGAATGAGGTACGTCATAGGTATTGACGGGGGAGGAACCAAGACTCAGGCGGCGCTCCTCAGGCTTAACGGGGAAGTGGCTTCCCACGATGAGACAGGGCCGTCGAACTACCATAACGTTGGAGTGGAGCAGGCTAGAAGAACACTTGAAGAAGCATGCTTGAAAGTAATCCGGAAAGCAGGCGTAGACGCTGAGAGCGTTGAAATAGTCGTCGCGTCCCTAGCCGGGCTTGACTGCAGCCTTGATTTTAAAGCCATGTGGAACGCTGTGGAAGGGTTCCCCATAGGCAGCATAACGCTCGTTCACGATTCTATGGCTGCTCTCTACGCTACTAACGCGGGCAGGGAGAGCGCAATAATAATAGCTGGAACAGGCTCTGCGACAGCCGGCATAAACAGGAGGGGAGAGTACGCGAGGGCAGGCGGATGGGGGTATATTCTTGGAGACGAGGGAAGCGGCTTCTACCTGGCTAAAAGGGGAATCGTGGCAGCACTTTTAGAGTACGAGGAGAGAGGCCCGAAAACCATGATAACCAGCCTTCTCTTAGAAAGGTTCAACGCGAAGACTCCTGACGAGATAATATGGCACGTTTACACGGGTGGCATGGGCATCACGGAGTTCGCCAGGCTTGCCCCCCTCGTGACCGAGGCTGCTTTAAAAGGGGACAGTGTCGCGATAAGCATTCTGCGCGACGCTGGAAGGGAGCTTGCGAACACCGTCAGCGGAGTAATAAGGAGGCTTAAAATGGAGGAAGACGAGTTTCCAATAGGATTGATCGGGGGAGTGTTCAAAGCCGGTAGGCTTGTAACTGGGCCTCTGGAGGAGGCTGTGCACAGGGTTGCTCCGAAAGCCTACTTGACCTCGCCCAGGTTTCCGCCGGTAATAGGCTCATCCCTGATAGCGCTTGAGAAGGCGGGTGTGAAAATAAGCGACGATGTTCTCGCCAACACGCAGAGAACACTGAGAGAGCACGGTTTACAGTAGGTTTGAAAGGCGCGTATTCGAATCCGAGGTTCATCGGAGGACGATTTTAAAAGCTAGAATTCTCCAAGTCGTCACGTTTCCTTAAGCTTAATCTTGGCGAGGCTGGTCAGAATCTCGAACAGCGCATCGTTAATCTCGCTTGTCGTCTGACACTCCAGAATATACACGTCGTAAGTCTTATAGTAGTCGAAAAGAGCCCTCGCCCGGTCTGAGAGGCTTGGGACGACGAGAAGCAGCTTCTTATCAGCCTTAACATCCATAGCCTTTAGAACTATTGAGAGCGCAGATTCGTCGACAGGCCTACTGCTCACAATAATGTCGATCAGCGCGTCCACACTATCCGAGTCCTCCCTGTAGGAGACGGCCAGTGTGAAAACGTGTTCAACACCCGACCTGCCGATTATCCTCGCAGGATGGTCAACCCTCCAGCCCTTAGCCCTAAGAGCCTCCACGATGGGCTTAAGATCCATAACCCATTTCTCAACCAGGCTCTTCTTATTCTCGTTAAGCCTGTAAGAATATATTTTCTTGGGCACTCCCTCACCCTCGTGGAAAACATGCTTCTCAGCCAAGCAGATGAGCCTCCTGCCGAGCAGGTTGCTAACGATGCTTTCAATCACCTTAGCCCTCGCCTCAGGCGACGCTGGCTGTATGCCTGAAAGGTCTACGAGAAACCTCGTTTCCCCGCAGTGTGGGCAGGCGAGCACAGTCGCTGACTCCTCCCTGACCAGTATTCCCTCGTCAGCCAGGGATTCAAGAGTCTCCTTAATACTCTTGGTGGAGGAGCCCATTATTTTTTCAGCCTCAGGGTAGATGAACTCCCCAGCCTGGTTTAGCTCAGGCTTAAGCTCAGAAAGAGCACCGTCTATCAAAGCCTTGAGCAACACTTGAACATCGCTCCTGTTGAGGAGCGGTGAGAACGGTGCTTCCTCGCTGGACTTTTCTTCACCCATGTCCCAGTCTTCCTCTCTTAATACTTTCTTTAAAACAGCGTAGTTAAATTTTGCTTATGTAAAAGCACGATGAAAAAGCCTTTAAAAACATGTTTTCCAAGAGTTTTAGCCGGTTCGCCGTGGAGCTTTTGACGCTTCCACGGCTGAAGCCAGTGGGATTCCGGTTCGTCAGCCTAAGGCTCCATCCCGCCGGGTTACGGGCTGCGTCAAGCAAGCCCCTGCCATACGCATGTAACGCATGGCTCGCTCCATGGTGTTTTAGCTGTTGTAGCCGTTATGAATCGGGCTGGGATGCTTCCTCCAAAAGCTCCCGATTACTTGGTCCTCCACAGCTCCCGGCCCGTATATTATTATGATATCGGATCGTATAGAGATGAACACGGATCATACTAAGATAAATTCGGATCGTATTCGGATGGTCCTGGGGAAAGCTTTCAGCGAAGCACTTCAAACGTTAATGGCGATTCGACCCCCATGTCCTTCGGGCATTGGCTCTAGCTGGATATGGTAAAAAAGATATATTCCTTAACCGGTGAATGGACAACGTATGAGAGTAAAGGCTTCTAAGAAAGCCATAAGAGCACTGGGGGTGGCCGAAAGCTTCCGAAAGGGATCGGCCAAGGCTTTTCTAGCCGGAGTAGTTATGCGCAGCGACTTCATAATAGACGGTTTCGCCATAAACCGTACAACGATCTCGGGTGACGACGCTACCGACTCCATCATAGCTCTCTACAGCTCGCTGGGCAGGAGGGACATTAACCTGATAATGATCGGGGGAACAGTTATAAGCATGTATAACATTATCGACGTTAACAGGGTTTTCCAGGAGACAGGAAGACCAGTTATAGCAGTAACCTATAGGCCTTCCCAAGGGATTGAGGACGCTATAAAGAAGCATTTCCCGGACGACTGGGAGAGAAAGCTTGAAGCCTACAGGAGGCTCGGCCCCAGGAGCGAAGTCAAGCTGAAAAACGGCTTCAAAGTCTTCGTCAGAAGCATCGGAATAGACGATTACGATTCGAAACTTGTTTTAAACAGGTTCACGTTTTTCGGGAGGATCCCTGAGCCGATTCGCGTGGCAAGGCTTCTGGCTAGAAGCCTTCTACACCTGGAGACCGGGGTTTAAAGTTCTCCCGAGACAATTTAAACAGGGGTTTCAAGCTTAGCCAATGCCCAAGTTTCCTCCCAGAGCCCCATGAGTAAAAAATATAAAACCAGTGTTTCTCCAAGCATCCTGATGATCAGGTCACGGGCTCTCCGTGGAATAGTTGAGGGACCCAGGCTCGGAATGAGGAACGTGAAGAAACACCAGTACTTGGCCAGGTTTGAAGGAGTCGCTGACAGGCGGGAGGCTGCTAGCCGCCTCCTCGGGAGGAAAGCAGTATGCCTCGTGGGGAAAGGCAGGAAAATCTTCGGAAGGATTACCGGCCTGCACGGTAGGAAAGGCACCGTCAGGGTGCGGTTTAGAAGGGGGCTTCCCGAGCCTTCAAACGGTCTGCCCCTTGTCCTGATAGAGTCGAAACGTGATTTAAAACCTAGGGATTGAGACAAAGGATAAGGCTTCCTCGCCTAGAGGAGGAAAGCCTTTTAGCCTTTCCTCGGCTCGGGAAAACGGTTGAACATTTTTCAAAGGTTACGCTGGGGGCTTCTCAACGGAACCGTGAGGCTTAACAGGCCGTTTACGGCTGAAACATAGAACTCTGGGTCAACCTCCGAGACGAGGTCTCCCGCAACGTCAATAACGTAAACCGTGTGAAGCCTCGAGTTCTTTATCTCCTCAAGGCCTACCGGTGGATTCTTATAGTACAGGTCGCACAGGCTTTTTACCTCAATGATTTCGTCGCTTCTCCTAAACCTCGGGGGCTTAACTAGGGAAGAGGGTATTTGAAGAACATAGTACGGCGGGATGCCTAGGCCAAACTTGTCGACTAGAACACTGTACCTAGTTATCTTGCTGGCAACCCTAGCCCTGCAGTAGAGCTCCGGATCCAAAGCGTTCTCCGGAGGCACATATCCTGTTTCAACCTCGACAGCCAGCGTCCCATGCCCCCTGACAGCGTAAACATCGCAGACAAGCCCGTTTCCGAGGTCGTGTTCAACATCAACATCGTAGCCTTTAAGCATGAGGTGTTTAGCGCAGACGAGCTCCATCACGGAATGGTTTATCTTGACGAGCCCCTTTCGGCTGAGCTCGATAAGCCTGTTCTTCAGGTTTTCAAGCCTACGCCTAATATCCTGGTCCACGTTCCTCCCAATCGCGTCCACAAGGGTTTCAACGTCTTCTTCAAACTTATTCCCAGGCAATTCTTCTTTTATAAACCTGCTGTCTAAGGCTTTTAAAAACATTCTGCATAGGATCCAGATTTTTAGAGTAGTAACTACAGAAGGACTTGCGAAACACTTTTTAATTTTCGCAACTTCCTTCTTTCAAGCCCGGCGTGGGAAGCAGGCTTGGGCGGGAAGCGGCTGTAAAGCTGATTCCAGCAGCAGCCTCACACCGGGTTGCTGGGAGACAACATCAAACAGCAGCTTGGCGGAAGACTGCAGCTGGGAGAGGCAGAACAGTTGCAGCTCGTTCAGGCTTAGACTCACGGCGGGCTTTCTTTTTAATGGGAACTAGACTCTGAATCTTTAAAAAGGGGATATGCCCTTGGGCAGACCAGTCATCTCATCATACTGGAAAACCGGGCCGTCTAGACACACGTGCTTCCCCCCGAAATGACAGTGTCCACACTTTCCGATTCCACATCTCATCCTGCTTTCAAGAGAGGCGTAAATATTCTCCTTGGAGAAGCCCAGTTCAACAAGCCTCCTTAGGACGAACCTTATCATAACGGGTGGGCCGCAGGTGCAGACTATCGCCGTAGCCCTGTCTAGCTCAGGCTCTCCAAGTATCGTCGTGACGACCCCGACGTTTCCCTTCCAGCCCTCCTCGCCAACGTCAACAGTCAGGTAGAGCTTCACGCCGCGCCCAGCCCACTCGGCAAGCTCATCCCTATACATTAGCAGCGAGGGTGTTCTCGCACCGTAGCAAACAGCTATCTCACCATACTTCTCTCTTTCTTCAAGCAGGTGGAGAACAAGCGATCTCAAGGGTGCAAGGCCTATTCCACCCCCCACTATGAGAATGTCTCTACCGTTCATCGTGTCAACCGGCCAACCTCGGCCGTAGGGCCCCCTCACACCGACCTCGTCTCCAACACTGGCCTCGTGAACCATCCTAGTGACACGCCCCATCCTCCTTATGCTGAACTGTAAAAAATCCTTGTCGAAGGGGGAGGAGCATATGGAAAAAGGGGCTTCGCCAACCCCGTAGACGGTGAGCATCGCGAACTGGCCTGGCGTGAAGCCTTCGAAAACGTTTGGGCTCAGCGTAAACGTCTTAGTGTCAGGAGTCTCGTCTTTAATCCCGACTATCCTAGCCGGCTTCGGAGCATACGGGTTTAACCCCATCTTTTTAAAACCTCCCTTATGTCTACGCCGGCTGGACACAGGGAGACGCATCTACCACACCCGACGCAGCCGTAGGAGTTGAAAGCCAGCGGGATCCTGCTGAGCTTATGGCAGAACCTGTGGCAGAACATTTCGACCCTGCTTGCCCTGGGGTCCAGGCCGCTCGCCATCCTCGTGAACAATGGTGAGGCACAGGTGTCCCACCCCTTCGCCCTCATGTAAATATTCTTCTCCAAATAATCCTCGGTGTCGAAACAGTAGCAGACTGGGCAGGTGAAGGAGCAGAGGCTGCACTCCACGCACCTCTGAGCCTCCTTCTGGAAGAAGCCTTCGTCGAGCGTTTCCTCAAGCCTAACCAAGCGTTCCCTCGCTATTCCAATTCTACTGTTCATCTCCCTCGTCAACCTGCTGGAGAGTTCCCCATACTCCTCCAGATGCTCAGCGCCAGCTTTTTCAAAAAGGTTTTTGAAAACGTCTACGAGAGCCTGGCCCCTACTGCTTCTAACCTCAACCAGGAGCCCCCCGGTTATCCGGGTAAGAGTAATGTCTTCACCGGAGCCCCTGACAGGGCCTGCTTCGAAAACATTGCAGAAACACTCCTCCCCAGGCTTGGCGCAGGAGAGGCTTACGACAGTGATGCTTCTCCTCCTAGACTCGTAGAAGGGATCCGGGTTCGGAGGCTTTAGCAGAATACTGTCCAGGATGCTTAGGGCCGACGCGTCGCAAGGCCTAACGCCTAAGAGAACCATTTCGAAGCCCCCTAGGGGCTCGTGTAGAGTCCCCTTCTTGGGATCGTGCTTGAAAACCACTTCCCTCTGTGGGAGGAAGAAACGTTTAGGGGGAAGCCTCGTGTTAGAGTAGTTTAAGGAGGCTTCTCCGGCGCGCTTAATAGTTTTGAATTCGAAGCAGCCATCCGTCTCAACGGGAGCGATAACGTTTTTACTTGAAACAAGCTGCTCTAAGAAAATTTTAAAACCGTCTTCACTCAGAAATAGCACGCGGCTCAGCCTTTCCAACCCTCCTTAAAGACCAGTGGCGGAGGAGCCTCGTTGACGCTCCTTCCCGGAGCATAGCCGTAGTTCTCCTTGAACCATTCGTTAAGCTCATGGTAGAGCCTGGTCAACGGGATTTCAACCGGGCAGGCTGATTCACAGGCGCCGCACTCGACGCAGCGCCCAGCCATGTGGAGAGCCCGGGTAAGGTGGAAAGTGAAAAGCTCCTGGGGAACTCTAAGCCTATGAACCAGATCCGGCTTAAACCCTTCTATTGAGCACTCCGTGCAGTAGCAGAGGGGGCATGCTTTGACGCACGCCATGCATTTCAAACATTTCCTGAACAGGCTCAGCCAGTCTGAAGCATCCCCGTCTGCAACCGAGTTTTCACGCTGAGAAGCCTGTCCGTCTGACTTCACAACATAGTCTGCAATCGGCGAAACCCGTGTAACACACCTCCTACAGTAGTCCGCTAAGCGTCTCTCAGCCCTGTTTAACCCGTATTTAAAAGGTTTGAAAACACCGTTGCACTCCACAGCTATCACAACGATGCTCCCCCTGTCCAGCTGGTTCTCCTTCAAAAGCTCGACGATGGTTTTCCCGTCGCAACCCTTGGCTACAATACCCACCCTCCTGTCCCTCAGGCTCCTCAAGTATCTCGCAAGGTTGAACCAGCAGTCAGCGTTCCACACGAGCCTATTAGCCTCCTCGGGCTTTGAGACGAAGCACGGCCTAACGCTTCTCCCGTGATGCTCGTAGCCCACTACAAGCTCAACCTCCTTCTTCTCAAGCAGCCTTCCAGCTATGCTTCTCAACTCTTCCTCAGCCCTGCTCAACCATTCTCCCCCCTATGTTCAAGGGGCCGAGACCCTTAACCTCCTCGAGTATTCTTGAAACCTCTCTGGAGAAGAGCCCCCCCTCGTTAGACGAGATCCAAAGTATTCTCAGCCTATCCTCGTCAACCCCGATTGTCCTCAGAAGCCTCCTGAGGAGGCTTACCCTAGCCTCCGTAACCCTGCTGGGCGCAACCCTTCTAAGCTCGCTCGGCCTGCATGCCGTCACTAAGACGGCGTCAGCACCCTTCTCGAAAGCCTTAACGATGAGGCTTGGGTTTATCACCGCGGAGCAGGGCACCCTGACCGTTAAAACGTTAGGAGGGTATGTGAAGCCTTCGAAACCCGCCTGGTCGACGCCTGAGCTTGAGCACCAGCATGTGAACACTATTACCCTAGGCTTCCAAGCCAACTCCTAGTCCTCCAGCATCGCCGAGACCATCGGGGCAAGCTGCTCCAGACCCCAGTTTCCAAGGGTAATCGCCTCCTGCGGGCATGCTGCCAAGCACGCTCCACACCCGTTGCAAACACTCTCGAGAACCCTAACCTTGTCACCATCCCTGACTATAGCACCGTATTCGCATGAGGCTAAGCATCTTCCGCAGCCGGTGCACTTCGCCGAGACCTGAGCGTGCTCCGGGAGCCTGGGGCTACTCCCCCTGAAGAGGCTCGTAACAAGCGCGGCTGCACCGCTCCCCTCGACTGTGCTTTCAACAATATCCCTTGGGCCGTGGCACGTGCCGGCGACAAATATCCCCCTTACCCTTGTTTCAAGCGGCTTCACCTTAGGGTGAGCCTCCTCGAGGAAGCCATGCTTATCAACGGTGATGCCCAGTCTCTCAGCGAGCTCAAGCATCCTCCTAGAAGGCTTGAAGCCTACTGCTAGAACAACCATATCAACCTCCAGCTCGCCCCTCCTACCTGTTAAAGTATCCTCGTAGACTACTAGAAGGTTCCCGTTTCCAGTCCTCCTTATCTCAGAAGGCCTTGACCTTATGAAGACAACACCATCCTCCAGGCACCTCCTGTAGAGAAGATCCTCCCAGCCTTTCCCGAATGCTCTAAGCTCGTTGTAGAATATGAAGACACTGGCCTCCCTGTCATGCTCACGTATGAGCCTGGCCTCCTTCATGCTTGCGGCGCAACAATAGTACGAGCACTCCTCTATCCCGGGCCCAGACTCCCTTGATCCGACGCACTGTATGAAGGCCACTCTTTTAGCGGGCTTCCCATCCCTTCTGAGAAGAACTCCTCCAGTCGGGCCTGAGGCGCATATTATTCTCTCGAACTCCATGTTGGTAATGACGTTCTCATACTCCCCGTAGTGGTACTCTGGTTTAAGCGTAGGGTTGAAAAGGTCTGAGCCGACTGCGACGACTATGGCTCCAACGTTCAGCTCAACAGTCTTAGGCTCGTCCTCAAGGTTTATCGCAGCCCTGGTGCAAGCTTTCATGCAGAGCCCGCATTCAACGCAGTAATCCATGTTTATCACGTATTTCAAGGGGACGGCTTGGGCGAAAGGACAGTATATCGCCTTAACAGGCTTAAGGTCAGCGTCATACTTGTTAGGCTGGTAGACGGGGCAGACGTTCACACACTCCCCGCAGCCGTTACACTTATCCGGGTCAACGTACGTCGGGTTAACTCTGATCCTAACCTTAAAGTCCCCAACCCCACCCTTAACCTCAACAACCTCAGCGTTAGGAATAATAGTGATGTTCCTGTTTCTCCCAGCCTCTGAGAGAAGCGGCCCTTCGATACAGTTGCTAACTACGAATGCTCCCTTCGGAATGAAACAATGCGTAGGATCCACCGTTATATCGTAAACATAGTCGTCTGTCGAAGGCACTATTCGTAATTCCTTAACTTTATCTAAGAAGAATTTTGTTTTAAGAAATTCCTGGAGCTTCAAATAATCGGGATCATTAAGATCAACAATCCTTTTAACGACTTTAAGCACGCGACGTAGGTTTTTAAGAGTAATTCTACATTCCTGACGGGTAACTCTGGCAACGTTTGAGTGAGCAAGTGGAAAGGCTCTTAGAGGAATACGATATTTTTGCCTAAGATTTGATATCAATCTTCCACATTCCAGAGGCATTTCATCGAACAGTCCGCCACTTGGCTTTTGAAACCTAAGACTTTTAGCAATCCTTCTTAATCTCGAGGCCTTTTTAGGATGATTAGAACCTACTTTCTTAATGAACGACAATAAGTCCTCCCCGCCTGAAATGTCAACTACTACCCTATTTCCATATTCATACACCTTGCTTAAAATTCCAAGCCTTTTCAGAAGTAGATGTAATCCATATCCGTATTCATATCCGTTTCCAATCGTGAAAGTTATCTTTGCAGTCACCCAACCGGGCTTATTAGTTAACCTCGCATACCCGTCTCCATCAAAGAAACCTTTCAAAAATGCTGCAATCAGCCTTTCATCTAGTTTGAAAATGGTTCCCAGATCCTCTTTCACTTTTAATTTTCTGGCAACCTCATTAAGGAGCCTATTTTTAATCTGAATCACCATCCTCTTCTTCCAACCTTTCTCTGACTTTAAATAAGTAAGACAAGCAGCCCTAGCTGGAAATATTTCTTTATAGTTCTTCAGGAACAATTTTACGAGTTGCTTGTTCGTATTATAAAATCTAATTCTTTCTGTTTCTATACATCCATCCGATGCGATCAACCCAAGCAGATACATGAATTTTTCATCAAGAAATCGTGAGTTAAGACGAATCTTCCCGCCAGCTCCCTGATATGTAAGCGTCCGGACCTTTTCTCTAACTTCAGCCCAATTAAGGCCAATCGCTTTGCAGATCCTTTTCAACTCTCCTATCGAGAGAAAGCACTCGGCTTTTTGCAAAATATCGTATCGAATATCCAGATATGAAGAAGCGTTTCGTAGTGTGGTAAATTTCTCCTTTAACTTATTACGGATCATTCTATTAAGTTGAATATCGGCAACTTTAAAGGAATCATCAGGTAGCAGGTCAATAATCCATTCTCTTGAAGATTTTTTTACGTCAAGCTTTCTTGGCGAGTATAGCCTGTCGCCCACTTTAAGTTGCCCACATTTAATCCAAGCAGGACCTTCTGGGGAATCTACTAGTATTTTATGATCTGGTGTGAAGCACAATTTTGCTCCAGTACTGGTTTTAACCTCGACCAGTTTTCTTGGAGAAATTAGTTTTTGGGCCGAAATTATTTTACATTGTTTTAGAGAGTGAGAGTTAAAAGAATATGTTAAAAACTCATCTTTATGCGAAGTTCTCTCCACATCTGACAACTTGTCATATAGCTCCTTTAAGGTAATAATCGTTCCATCGTGAAGAATGATTCCTGTGCTTCCAGGCATGCAGATGGAGCAGTCGAGGGTTGGGAAAGTCTTGTCAAGCTGAGCCATCACACCCCCTATGCTGGGCTCCTTCTCAACAATGTAGACACGGTAGCCGGCGTCAGCAATGTCTAGCGCACACCGGACCCCCGCTATTCCACCCCCTATGACGAGCGCCTCCTTAACAATCTTCAAACCATCCACGCTGAGCGGCTCATCGCGCAGAGCCTTCTGGACAGCCCCTTTCACCAGGCGGATTGCTTTCCAGGTTGCTTCCTCCCTGTTTCCGCATGCCCAGGCGCACTGCTCCCTTATGTTTACAAACTCGGCGAGACCCTTGAAGCTCCAGGAGCTGTTGAAAACAGCTTCAAGAAGCCTGCTTGAACATGCTGCGACAACAATCCTGCATTCACCCTTTATGCCAAGTTTTTCAAAAGCGTTCTTCTCGCAGAGCCTGTCGGAGACGAGAACCCTCTCCACCAGAGGGTTTCCTGAAAAAACGCTTCTAAGCCTTTCGAAATCCATTTCCCCAAGCAGGGTCGAGTTGCAGGTGCATAGCAAGATTGTCACACGCCTCAACGCTTAACCACTCTCCTAAGCAGAGCCTCCGGGAAACCTATTTGAAGCGGGTCTGAGCCCAGTGAGAAAGCTGAAAGCTGGCCGAGGTGGAGTACAGGGATTCGGCTGACTGGGCTTAGTCGAAGCATGCAGTGCGAGCACGTTGCAACAATACAGTCTGCCCCAGCCTTCTCAGCCGAGCCTGCCTTCAACCTAGCCATCTCTCCACCGACATTCTCGTCTGAAACAAACCCGCCGCAACAGTTAAGCTCACCCTCGTAGGATACGGGGAGGAAACCCAGCGCCTCGAGAACACTCTTAACCGTCTTAGGGTCCTCAGGATTATCCAAGCCCCTGCCAGCCGGCCTTAGAAAACGGCAGCTGTGTTGAACCGCGCATCGTAAACCTTTGAAGCCGAGCCGCGGCTTAACCTCCCTCAGCCTCTCCAGCAGCAAAGTCTGGAAAGGCTTCAGCCCAGGAGGCTTAACACCCTTACTCTCGGCGATAATCCTGAAAGCGTCGCTAAGGCTTGCGAAACAGTCGTCGCACGCGGTTACCACAGTGCTGTTTAGAAGCCTCATGTTCCTCTCGTTAAGCCTGAGCCAAGCCTCCCTGCTCAGGGAGAAGAACCAGGAGGGGGCGCAGCATGACGCCTCAGGCTGCTCGCTGAACGAGACCCCTATCCTGCTCAGGGTCTCTTTAACAGCCTTCTCAACCTCAGGTTGAACAGTCCTTATAACGCAGCCCAGGTAAAGGGTTAGACTCATTTAAAGCCGGCCTCCCTCAGGATCCTCCGGACCTCGCTTAAACCCTGCTCGCTCAGCCCCGCCTCAGGCAGACAAAGTAGACGCCTTTTTTCACGAGACTCAGGCGTAAGCGGGAAGGCTAAACCCGTTTCCCTCACCTGCTCAACCATTTTAAGGATGCTTAAAGGAGCCTCACCCCCGTTCTCATAGAGGACTGACCTAAGAACCATTATTATGCTGAAAGGGTTAACCGCCTGGGGGCATCTTTCAGAGCAGAGGGAGCATGTTGAGCAGAGCCACGGGTCCTGGTCTGGAAGCCTGTTGAACCTCGCTATCGAGCCGACAATCCTACGCGGGTTAAAGTCTTCACGGATTAGGGTAACTGGGCAGGCGGAGGTGCATGAGCCGCACTGCACGCATTTAAGAGGATTCCCCGCCCCCTTCTTCCTTAAGGTTTCGATCAAGCCTCCGTTTATGTTTTAGTCTGGTTTAAAGCCGGTTTTAAAGGTTTTGAAAATCATCTAGCCGTTTCTAGAGGCGGCTAGTCTCCAAGCATGCTTGGCACTTAAAACCAGGCTTAATACGGGGCTTCAAATATGGTTGCAGCGATATGCCTGACGCCACCTTCACCTTTAACAGCTTCTCCCCACGGGTGTAGAGGACCGGAAGGCTAATACTCAGCGACAAGCCATATGGTTGAACCCTTGGCCACACTTATCCTGAGCGTGCCAAGCGGGTTATCCAGGGTTCTCCAAGCGTGCTTAACCACTCTGAAAGCCTCCTCCACAAAATTCCCGTCCAAATGCTCCCTAAGGCTCACAGCCTGCTGAATCCTGACGGTCAGCGTTTTCCCAGACCGGCAAGACACCCCGAGGAAGACCCTCCTAGCCCCAAGAAGATCATAGAAAGGAGGATTCTTAACAGCCCTGTCGTCGAACACAAGCTTGTCGAACATCCTCCCATAGGTCTTGGCGTCGAAAATGTTGAAACCCGGCTCCCAGACCCAGATCTCATGCCTCCACTGCCTGCTGTAGTCTACGACTGGAAACGGGGGCGCGTGCGACATGAAGAAGCTGAAGAGAACCTTAGGCTTACCGTCAGGGCCCGTTGTGAAAGAAGGATGGCCGAAGTTGCTGTAGCCGTCGTTGAAAGGAACGGGGAGGCTTGCGCTCAAACCCCTCACGTTGGGAGCAAGATAGGCTCCGCACATAGCTATTCGCGACCTCCAGTTCTGCCTGTCGGTGAAATACTCGACTAAAACACCGAGCCTGTCGTTAACCCTGAAAGCATCTATGACATCGTTAGAATCCTCCCAGTTGGAGAAAACCATTTCTTCACCTAGCTCCAAAGCGTTCAAGTCGTCAACGCGTTTAACAAGCCTCCAGAGAACCCTGTCCCCCTTCGGATAGAATATTGCTGCATCCGGGTTCTGCTCGCTGTAATTACCCATCAGGCTGAGGACGCCGGCTCCAGAATCCTGCATCCCGTCCAGAAGCTTTCTTGAACCAAGCTCCTTTAAACCCCTGTCGAAAAACCTGATTTGCAACGGGCCGCCTTCAGTCGTTAGAACGATGAAACCGTCCCCCCAAGGGTTGTAAATCGCGTTTACAGCGTCCCTCGTAGGCGGCGACGGCAAAATCTTCTTAATCCTACTCACCGCCATGTCTTTCTCAACCTCAGCGGAATAGACCTCTCTAGAGTTAGCGTTCCTCCAGCCGGTGAAGAAGAGAAGCCAGCCTCCCGTCTCAGGATCGTAAACCATTCTCGGAGTCCCAACGCCTCCTCCAATATCCGGAATGCTCTCCCTGTATCTTGAGGGAGTTATCAACGGATAGACTCTTCCAGCCGTCACAACGCTTTAAGAAGCTTCCACCATATATAAAAATAGCGCCCAGAGCAATCCTAAGGTTAAAATATTTGGGAAAGGGCTCTAATACACTATGGGGCCTGGCCCGCTGGCGAGAAGGCTTGTCGACAAGATTTTTTCAGAGGAAAGGGTTGTGGCGGGACTCATGTCTGGAACAAGCGCTGACGGTGTTGACATAGTAGTCGCAAAGATAAGTGGCTTCGGAAGAGATATTGAGCACAAGGTTCTTCATAGGGAGACGGTTCCCTACCCTAGTGGGCTAAGGAGTTACATACTGGATTCTATTGAACAAGGCTCAGCCCGAGACATATGCCTCTTGAACTATCTCGTCTCTGAAGCATTCTCATACGCGTTGAAGAACTCTTTAGAGTGCTCAAACATCTCCCTGGACGAGGTTGACCTAATCGGGTCGCATGGCCAGACGTTGCATCATTTTCCAGAATACGCTTCCGCGGGAGGCTTTTCAAGCAGGTGTTCCCTTCAACTGGGTTCTGTCCAAGTCATAGCTGAGAGAACCGGCTTAATAACCATTGGAAACTTCAGGGTTAGGGATATTGCCGCAGGGGGGCAGGGAGCACCCATAATAGCGTACGTGGATTACTCTCTCCTCTCAGACCCCGTGAAAGGGAGGCTTGTGCAGAACATTGGAGGCATAGCCAACGTGACGGTTCTTCCCGGAAACCCTGAAATCAGCGACGTCTACGCTTTCGACACGGGTCCCGGAAACAGCCTGATAGACTTTACGGTTGGAACGCTTTACCCTGGTCTGTCCTACGACCCTGATGGCGAGATTGCTTCCAAAGGGTCCTGCGATGAAGAAGTCTTAAGAGAGCTTATGGCCCACGAATACATCGCTAAGCCTCCTCCAAAAACCACTGGGAGAGAGGTTTTCAGCAGGTCTCTCGCGAAAAGGATTATTGAGAAGGGGCTTGGCAAAGGTTTGTCTAAGGAGGACCTGGTTGCCACCGTAACAATGTTCACTGTGAAAAGCATCGTTAAAAACTATGACCTCTTCATACTGCCGAAAACCAGGGTTGAAGAGGTTATTGTCGGCGGGGGAGGAGTTGGAAACAAGACGCTTATGAAGCACTTCGAAGAAGAGTTGAGGGAAAGAGGCTTACGAATGCTTAGACACGAAGATGTGGGGATAGACTCGAAGATTAAGGAGGCTTTGGGAATGGCCATACTGGCTCACACAACCCTGAGCGGAGTTCCAAACAACATACCTGGGGCCACGGGGGCGGAGAAAAGCGTCGTCATGGGGGAGATAGCGCTATAAGGAGGATACCAGCAGGTTGTGGAAAACAGGTCTAAACCTCATTATCCGAGTGTTCTCCCTGCTCGGGTGAACCCTGTTGCTTAAAAGGACGGCGACAATTCTCTGCTCAACATCTATGCATATCGAGGTGCCTGTGAAACCAGTGTGGCAGAAAGCCTTGCCATCCGTGAAAAGGTCTCCGAAAGCCTGTGTAACAGTCTTCCTGTAAACCTGCCAGCCCAGCCCGTAGCAGTACTCACCGTCTGCCCAGGGCCTGAGCATCGTCATCGCAGTAGCCTTTTTAACGAGAAGGTCGCTTTTACCCAAGTAGGATTGCAGGACCTCGTTCCCTATTAAAGCAACCTCCCTCGACACTGAGAATAACCCTGCGTGACCCGAGAGGCCCTCCAAAGCTCTAGCATTCTCATCGTGCACAATCCCCCTTAAGGGGAGGCCGGTTGCAGGATCGATTTCCGTTGACGCGATTTCGTTTTCCGTGAAACCATGGTTTAAAGGATTGTAAACTGTTCTCCTTAAACCCAGAGGCTTCGCAACCAGTTTCTCGAAAAGACTGTCTATCTTCTCACCCGTGACATTCTCCATCAGTGCCGTAAGAACAATGTAGCCCAGGTCGCTGTAGACAACCCTTGAACCGGGAGGGCTGCTGATAAAAGACCTTGCAGCCTCCTCAAAAAGCTCCCTCCTACTGTTCTTGCCAAGCTTATACAGGGGAGCCCACGCTGGGAGACCAGCGGAGTGGGAGAGCAGCATCCATATTTCAGTCTTGCTCTTTAAATCGTCTTGCCCCGCGTTAGTTACGGAGTATTCTGGAAGAACTTCTGAAACCCTCTGCTTCAAATGCAGAAGACCCTCCTCCACAAGCTTAGCGACAATGATGGATGTGGCAAGGGGTTTAGTTAGTGAGGCGAGATCGTA
>CALIBN010000015.1 GCA_938045545.1 uncultured archaeon
TGATGTAGACGGGCTGCAGCTGGACAGGATAAGAATGCCAAGGTCAGTAATCAGAGCAGAGGCTAGTGAAAGGCTCTACTTGGAGATGACCGGGCTCACCCCAATAGTGATGAAAAGAGATGGCAGGAGTTCGTTAGAAACTAGGTCTCTCAAGGGGTGTGGAGAGTATGCGAAAAGGTTAAATCAGTGAAAAGGAGCCTGAAGTTTTCAGCAGCGGTTTTCCCATCTCCTTCGAACGCTGCTGCAAACCAGCTTCAAGACTGGGAGAAGTGGGTTGAGGAAGGATGGGTTGACTACGTGTACACAATGGCTTATGCACAGGAATTCTACATGTTCAAGGCTTATGTGGATGGGGAGAGGAAGGCTTGCGAACCTGCAAAACTATACGTCGGAATAGGTGCATGACAATTGTCCCCATCTGAGCTGAAAAACAGGTAAAGTATGTTGTAGTCGACTCTGGACTGCCTGGGGTACTGGTGTTCAACGGGGATTCTCTTCTTAACAACAGGGAGCTTCTGAAGGCTGTTAGGGAAGCGAAGGAGGGAAAGTTTGAAGAAGATTCGTCAAGCTTTACAATCATGCTCAGCGTTGCCTTAGTCATAATCTTGCTCTGCACGGCATTGTTCTTGCTCTACCCGCGCAGAAAGAAGCGGGGAAAAACCAGTTCTCAGAGTAAAGCTTATTTGGTTAATAGGTTTTTCAAAGGTTAATGTCCAGGATAAATGTAAACTCTAAGCTTATCCAAGCCCGTAGCCCGGGGCTTGGTGGCCCCGGTGGCGCGCGGGGGCTATGCGGTAAAAGTTTAAATCGTTCCAACTAGAGTATAACTTTTGGCAACCATGGTTGAACTTAGGGTGAAGGTAGGGGAAAAGGGGCAGATAATTATCCCAAAGATACTCAGGGACAGATACGGAATACAGGAGGGGGTGCAGGTGATGATCGAGCCCGTGGAGGAAGGGGTTCTCATAAAGGGGAGGCCTTCTCCGGAAGAGGTGATGAGTAGACTCGGAAAGCATTTGGAGAGGATTAAGAAGCTTGGGGTCTCTGGTCCAAGATTGGGAGACCTTGGAAAGATCTGTCTTGAAATAGAGTTCGAGGAGAAGACGGGTTGAAGGTTTTCCTAGACTCTTGTTTTCTGATATATCTGAACACCATGACCAGCGAGAATAGGAGGCTTTTAGAAGAGCTCTTCAAGAAGCTGCTGGGCGAGCAGCTTTTCATCAACATGCTGGTTGTGGACGAAGTACTTTACATGTCTAGAAAGTATGGTGTTGCCTACGACGTTACGTTGGACTTCCTAAAAAGTATTATACTGCCCTACACGGAAGTAGTACCCATAGATGAGGAGGATTTTAAGCCCATTGAAAAGTATCTCGTAAACTACAATCTGAAGCCCTCTGACGCCATACACTTGGCCACGATGGAGAAGGCTGGGATAAGTAGCATAGTGTCTGAAGACGAGGACTTTGACAAGGTTAAAGAGGTTAAGAGGATCTGGCTTGGCGTTGACAGCGCTTTTAAACAGGAGCGTGCGCTATCCGGTAAAAACCGCAGGGCCACATGAAGATACAAAATATCGATTATTCAGATCGTTTATTTAAGGTCGTTCCACCACCGTTTATCAAGTTTTATTCCTTGAAAGACTAGGCCCGTAAAGCGCCTTCCTCATTTTTTCCAATTCATTCAGCTGCGTTCAGGATCCTAACTGCTCACCCTCACGTTTCTTATCCTTATTTTCGGTGCGACCCTACCAGCCTCGTTCCTAGTCATCCTGCCGACAGCGTCTACGGATCGAAGTATCTCGAAAACAGTGCTTCCGACCATAGTGTTTTTCACGGGATGCTTCACCTCCCCGTTTTCAACGAGGAACCCGTGATCTATAAGGCTCGATATGTTTGTCGACCCCCCGACTGGACCCAGCGAGCTGTCGTAAACATATATTCCCCGCTTTACGTCTTTAAAAAGCTCCTCATCCCCGTAATCCCCCGGAGCTATCTGAAGATTAGTTAGGCTGGGCACAGGCTTCTCGGCTAAACTGGGCCTAGCTGCATGCCCATTGTTCTCAATATTCAAAGCGTTAGCCGTATAGGAATCAGTAATATAGTTCACCAGCAACCCTTTCTCAACTATCCTGACCCTGCTACAGGGGTAGCCCTCGTCGTCGAAAGGCGAGGAAGCCCAGCCGGAAGGATAGAGGGGATCGTCGAGTATGCTCAATTTTTCACTCGCAACGCTAGACCCCAGTTTTCCAGAGTAGTAGGAGGATTTTTGGAGAACGTAGAACGCGTTCGCACCATAGCCGACGATGCGTTCCAGCGTCCCAAGCGTTGTCCTCTCGTCGAGAATCAGAGCATACTCGCCGCTCTCAACCCCTTTACCGCCCACGCTTTTAACAGCCTTCCTCGCAGCATTCTCCCCAGCCTCTTCAAACCTCAGCTCCGTAATGGATCTGGTTAGAAAATAATCGTACCCGGTTCCGATTTCACCATTATCCCCCTTCTTAAGCGCCTCAATGCCGAAGAAGAGCCTGGAAGACTTCTGCTTCCTCTCAACCCCCAGCGAGTTCGCGATGAAGCCTTCGGACACGCTTAGGCCAGCCCGGCCGGATGCATCAAGCGTCTTATCAACATTTTTCAAGGCCTGCACACCGTTTAAAACTTTCAACACAAGCTCCTCTGAGGTCAGCGCCGCTATAGCGTCGTCATACAGTCCCTGAACCTCCACCAGCTTTCCTTCTCCAGGAAGCGAGACGAAAGCATCATCCGGAGGCGTGCATCTCGCCAAGGCTATTGCCCTCTTCACAGCCTTCTCAACCCTATGCTCATCGAGCAGCGTAGAGGTTGAAATACCGATCGACTTACCTATGTAAACCCTAACGCCGAAGGATGAGGAAAGACCCTCGTCAACACTCCTTACAAAACTCCTCTCCAGAGATAGGCTGAGAGACCTCTCCACCGAGGCGACTATTTCAGCTTGGCTGGCGCCAAGCCTCTCAGCAAGCCTAACCCCTTTAACACAGAGATCGAGCGCATCCATCTATCTCCTGCCCCCGACGACAATACCTCTCAGCGTACGTTCCTCTCGGAAACCAGTATTCATCGAGAGTTCTTGTTGCTACAGGTATGTTTAAAAACTTTATGCGACAAAGAGGGAAATAGGCTAATCATGAATATGATTAGAAAGAAGAAGTTCAAGTATCCTGATAACCTAGATGAGGAGAAGGTCATGAAGAAATGGAGGGAAGCATAGAGTTAGCTCCTTCTTTGATCAATTCGATATTTAAGAATGGACAGGTAAAGGTAATGAGACGTGGAGAATTGATCGGTAGGCTGAAGGAGATGGATATAGATCATGATGATGCAGAAGACATAATCTAAGCTGAGAAAAAGAAACTGCTACACTATGATAGTAAAACACAATCATATTACTGGATCCAGGAGGGGGAAAGGGAGGAAGAGATTAACAAGACGGAACGATTGGAAAAGGCGATTGAAGACATAGTTATGAAGAGAAATGTGAAATGGCTTAGTAGAGAGGAGCTGATAAGGGAATTAATAGACAAGGAGTTTTCGAGAGAAGACATAGAAAGGGCCATTCGTGAAGCGATAAGGGACTGTGTAATTGATTCGCATGAATCTGAAGACATGCTTAGACTCGTTCCAGAAAAAGAACGAGCCAGAATGTGGGAGTTGAGAAGATTAGAAAGACTAGATTTAAAGAAAAGGCTTTATGAGAAGATGATGATAGAGCATGCATTAGGCTCGCGTGCTAGATGTCTATATTTACGGAAAAGGAGGTTACAAAGTCGACTGGGAGCTGTTAATCGATGAAGCAGAAGATGCCCGCAGAATTGCAGAGAAGCTTAAACCCCCCTATACCTAGACGCAAGGAAAGAAAGGAGGAGTGAGCTCATCTGTAGCAGATTAAGAACTCTCTTTATCTTCTACCGCCGACTACGACATCCTTCACAGCGAGATGCGGCCCCCCGCCGGAAACAGGAACCCACTGCCCATCCTTCCCGCAAGTCCCAGGGAATGCTAGTTTCAAATCTTTTCCCACGCCTATCACGTTGTTCAACACGTCTAGGGTTAACCCGGACATCGATACGTTTTGAACCTTCTCCCGTATTTTCCCGTTTTCAATCAGGTAGCCCTCCTGCGCGGTGAAGTAGAACTGCCCCCTAGCCGGGTCAACATACCCGCCGTAGGATTTCGCCAAATATATGCCATTCTTCACCAGTTCAGCAAGCTCCTCGAAGCTGTATTCACCGTTTTCAACGAAAGTGTTGCTCATCCTCACTATTGGTTTGCTTGAAAAATTCATGGCTCTAGCAGCCCCGTTTGGCTTAGCATCTAGATGGGCAGCGGTCTCCAGCGAGTGAAGGTATCCTACAAGGATGCCGTTTCTAACTATTTCCCTTCTCTCCGCCTTCGTCCCCTCCGAGTCGTAAGGATATGATCCTCTCATTCCTGGGATGGTTGGGTCGTCAACCACGTTTACAGTTTCCCCTCCAACCTTTTTGCCGATCAGCCCTGAAAGAATAGACCTGTTGGCCTTGACAGCATCAGCCTCAGCCGCATGCCCGAAAGCCTCGTGGATAAACACTCCCACCAGGCTCTGATCCATCAGGATGTTCATTCTCCCGCTGGGAGGGGGGAGAGCCCTAAGAAGATCGACGCCTCTTCTACCCAGCTCCGAGCCCTCCTTAACGTGGTCGAACTCTTCCACAAGCTCCCAGCCACTGCTTCCGCCTACGGCGGTACTCACGTTTTGAACAAGGTCACCATCTTTGGCGACCGCTGAGCCGGAGAGCCTTACGCTGCACACCTCGTAACGGACTTCTGAACCATAACTGTTCACAACGTATTCTTTTTTCACACTGTCAGAGAGCCCGACCATGGTTGTAACTATTCCCTCATTACCCTTCCATATGCACTTGTCGAACTCGAGGGCAATCTTCACTTTCTCCTCGAGCGAAACATCCCTAGGATCAGTCTTCACGTTCAAGCGAACATCGTCCTCATAAGTTTTCTCTATCCTAATCCTTGACTTTTCAGCAACCTTCTCAGATACGGCTTTAGCTGTCCTGTAGGCTTTTTCCAAAGCAGAGTTTATCGCTTGAACGGAAAGATCAGTTGTGTAGTAGAACCCCCAGCCCCCGTTGAACAATACTCTCGCAGCACCGCCGATGCTCGTGTTATGAGACACTTCTTCAACAACACCTTTTCTAATCGAAATTGATGTTGACTCCACCTCGGTTATCCTGAAGTCTGCAAAACCTTCACTCCCCAGCTCCAAGGAGCCGAATAGTTTCCTCATTTCACTCAACTCGCGTTTAAGCTGTTTAAACGCTTTTATAACCTTTACCCGGTTTCCGGTTCAAGAATAAACTAAAGCCAAAAGCCTTAATATTGTTAATGCGTCTAAATCATTATGATTGAAGACAGGGCTGTTGAGCTTCATAAGAAGTATGGGGGCAAGATCCAGGTTATTCCAAAGGTGCCTATTAAAAGCCTTGAAGACTTCTCAATATGGTATACGCCGGGGGTTGCCTCCCCATGCAGGCTGATATCCTCAGATAAAGAGCTTTCGTTCGAATTAACGTCGAGATGGAACCTGGTCGCGGTGGTTAGTGACGGCAGCAGGGTTCTCGGCCTCGGGAACATTGGGCCCTACGCTGGCTACCCGGTTATTGAGGGCAAATGTCTCCTTTTCAAGTTTCTAGGAGGCGTCGACGCTGTCCCGATAACATTAGCAACGCAGGACGCGGATAAGATAATAGAGACCGTAAGGCTGATTTCACCATCCTTCGGCGGAATAAATCTTGAGGACATTGAAAGCCCCAAGTGCTTCCAGATACTTGAAACCCTCCAAAAATCCCTGGAAATACCTGTTTGGCACGATGACCAGCAGGGCACCTCGCTGGTAGTTTTGGCAGCGTTGATCAACGCGCTTAAAATCGTTGGGAAAAAGCTGGAGGAGGCCAGGATCACGATAATGGGCTCTGGAGCCGCAGGAATGGCTACTGCAAGACTACTGATTAAGGCAGGGGCGAGCGGGAGAAACATGCTGATCGTCGACAGCAAAGGGATTTTAAGCTCTTCAAGGTCGGACATGGAAAAACTATCGGCAGCAAACCCTTGGAAGGCCGAGCTGGCTATGAGGACAAATCCTGAGAATATCGAGGGTGGTGCTGAAGATGCTTTAAAGGATTCGGACGTCTTAATCGCACTATCAGTTCCGAAGCCAGGTACAGTTAAGAAAGAATGGATACGTAAGATGGCTGGAGACCCGGTAGTCTTCGCCCTGGCGAACCCTCTCCCTGAAATATGGCCGGACGACGCTAAGGCCGGAGGCGCTAGAATCGTTGCTACGGGAAGAAGTGATTTTCCAAACCAGGTTAACAACAGTTTAGCCTTCCCCTCGGTTTTCAGAGGAGTGTTAACAGTAAGGTCTAGAGCGATAACTGATGAGCTTTGCATCGAGGGCGCTAGGTCCCTAGCGCTTTACGCTGAAAACAAGGGGTTGAACGAGAATAGCATATTGCCGACAATGGATGACTATATGGCTTATGTTGAAGTTGCTCGAAGCATTGCGAAAAAAGCTATTGAACTAAACCTGGCAAGGAGAAAATATTCTGACAATGAGCTGTATGACGCGATACATTCAATAATAGCGTATCAAAGAGTTTTAATGAGAAACATGATTAAAAGCGGGTTGGCAGGCCAATATCAGCCTAACACTTGGCATGCACCTGGGGATGATTAGGTTTGAATGGGGGTAAGCGCAGGTTAAGCGTATGGACCATAGGACATGGAAGCCTTTCAAAAGACTTTTTCCTAAGCCTTTTGAAGAAGCACGGAATCAACCTGCTGGTGGATGTACGCAGGTTCCCAACATCCAAGCTTGAGCATTTTCACAAAGAGAGTATGGAGAAATGGCTTCCGGAAGAAGGCGTGGAATACCTGTGGCTTGGAGAAGAGCTTGGGGGTTATCGTCGAGGAGGATACGAGAAACACATGGAGACAAGTCTTTTCAGAGAGGGTGTTGAAAAACTTCTAGACCTGGCGAGAGGCAGAAGAGTATGCATGATGTGTCTTGAAACCGATCCGAAATATTGCCACAGAAGGTTTATAGCGCGATATTTAAGAAAGAAGGGTGTTAGAATATTTCACATCAGTAGCGTTTCAAAGCGGGTTGAGAAGCCTGAATCCTACCCCTTTTCACCATCTCCTCCTTAACCCGTAGCACCGTCTACACGCATGTGATGCCTGGTTAGCGCGGCCCTTCTGCAGTTCGCGCATTTACAAAAAACCTCTGGCAATCCCTCTGTCCCGGCTGTCACTAGAAAATGATCCTAATATTCATCAGCATAAACACTAACGCGTGTAACCCTATTTAGAGTTAGCGGTGACGAGCCTACGATTAGCCCGCGATTAAACACTTTAGGAGAAACCTAAGAGGTGGGTATAAGCGTTCAGAATGGGTTTAAGCAGCCTCAGAGATTTTTTCGTGAGACAGAACCTTCAGCTCGTAAGTCCACTTATCGTAGTACAGGTTTCCCCCTTTCCACCCCACTTCCCCGCGTTGATTGTCAACAGTATCTGACCTAAAATACTTTTTAGGAGGAGTAAGGTTAACCGAGAGATCCGTGTTCGCCACAAGCCTGTAGTGATCGATGTTCCCGAAGTAGAACCGGCGGTACTTTTCAACCTTCCTCCAATGGCCGCCGAAAGACGGGTCTGCGTACAACCAGCCGTAGGGCTCAACGTAGAACTGGACCCAGTCGCGTGGACTCGGTCTAATGGGATTAAGATACCATCCTGACTGCCACCTGCCGGAACCCCGCTTATCCTGCATAGGGTTATGAAGAGCAGGGCTTGGACACCGCAGTCCCCCCTAAGGTTTCTCGCAGCATAATCACTGATGCATTCAATCGTCGAATATTCCGGCACCAGCGCGTAGCTAACGTTTCCCGTTATCCAATCGTATATGCGCCAAGCCTTAAGATAGGGGTTGGATTCCCCGGCGACGAGTTCGTCCGCAAGCCTTCCAAGATACGGTGTGAAGGCTACGTGTGGTAGAAACTCGGAAGTGAACCTCCTGTATGACTCGCTCTCAATATAGGGGCTTACTCTCTCAGGATCTATCTCCACGTAGGCAGCGTTCACCACGTATTCGTATTCAACGCTGAATTCAAGCCCCCGTCTTTAACTGATTTTCCCTCGAAATATATATTGTCCTCTGGAGGGATTCTCCGGGGCAAGAAAATACTTCTCGGGTAAGTTGACACGAGTTTAACAAACGGTTGCAACTCATTCCTCTGAGGGAAGGGAATCCAGACCCTTACGGTCTCCCCTTCCGGAACAGCCTCAGGCTTAACCCTTAAAACCATTGACACTCTGTTTTTGACCGGCTCCACATGCCTAGTGCCTAATTCTACTGCTCTACGAACAACGGTGTCTAAATGTTTACGCAGCATGCCTGTGATCTCAGTATAGTTCCTTGCTTTAATTCTGCTTCTAACTTCATCTCTTTCCCTCAAGAAGTTAGGTAGAAAGTTTCTGAAGATCCTTATTTCCCCCTCAATCTCCATATGGTCTATGAGGCCTTACCCAAGCCATTCGTCGAACTCACTCATAGTTAAACCCGGTATCTGCTCACTAAGCGATTTGAAAGCGTCCTCTTTTTAAAGACAGTAGTCCCACTTAACCCTCATAATCCTCTCCAGTTCCCATTCTAACCTGGATCTGAGAAGCGTGGGAAGCGTCCTTCCATCAGACAGCAACCGGTTTATCGCGCCCACGGCCTCTTTAAACAAGCCTTCCTACTCAAGGCGGCGAACCGCATCGGGTAAGCCGGCCACTAGGAATCCAGCATCTAGATCATCATTCTGCAAGCCTGTTTAACTAGCGGCGAATACCTATTTAGGTATTAGCTGGCAAAGTATAAATCCTTATGCATAACTAAAATTAACGAATCGGAAGCCATGCGCATGAGGAGCCATCCATCCTTTCCCTGCCCCGAGCAGAAAACACCCCGCTACACAGCCTACCGTGTTCCGAGCCCATCTGTGTTGACGCGTTTTTGGACAGGTTTGTTGGCAAAGGTGCCTCGCCCCCCCGGTTTGTCGACCTTGTGAGCGGCAGGCCGGCTCTTTACGACACGTATGCAGCAGTACTCTGGATGATGAAAACCTTTACGTTGGATTCTGGGTTGAAGAGCCCCTGGTGGTTGCCACCCTTACTGAGCGCGACTCCCCGATCTACAAGGATAACGACGTGGAGCTTTTTATAGCCGGTAGAGACGCCTACTATGAGTTCGAGATCAACGCGCTCGCAACCCTTTATGAGGCTCTCTTCATATGGGAGGATACTTATGAGAAATCCGGCTACAGTAGGCTTCCAGAGTTTAGAAGAGATGCTCCGGTGTAAGGCTTTTCCCAGGAGTAGGCTTCAGAAACCATCTCCGGGGGCGGAGAATAGGATTCTGGAACTGGGATTTTCCTAGCTTAAAAGCAGGTGTTCATGTTGACGGTACTCTTAACAATAACCAGGATAGGGACAGGGGCTGGACTGTTAAGCTAGCTCTACCCTGGAGAGGAATGAGGGTGCTCGCCATGCCTGACAACAGGCCACTCCCCCCTAGGGATGGGGAAGCCTGGCGTATGAACTTCTTCCGCTTCAGCCAGTATAAGGAGGCTCCAGCACAGGACTCTGGAGGCTGGGCCTGGAGCCCTCATTACGTGTGGGATTCTCACGTTCCCGAATGCTATCCCTTCATACACTTCTCTTCGAAAACAGTGGCTGAGGCAGGGGAACGCTAGAAGCATTGCCGCATGACCCTGCAGGCCTAGAGCAACATGCTTAAACGTTGAAAACAAGGATAAAGCTTTTAACCCTGTGGAGGACTTATTGAACGAGGCTGAGGGAAAAACCATATGGTTGACAAGCAGTGCTTCACACACCTCCTCATAGCCATAATTCTAATCTTTTTCACAGCCGTGACTATTTTTACGCTTAGAACAATAGAGGTGACGAAGCATCGCCAACTGGAACTGCCTTATCAAGACGGTTTAACGCGTGGGGTCTTCTGTCCGAAGTGTTTCAGCTCAACCGGTTTAGAACCTACAGGTAATAATGCTTTTAGATGTAAAAACTGCGGTTTCGTTTTCAGCTTCGGAACCCCTTGAACATTAACTTTTTAACGAAGACAAGACTTAACTCTCAACAAATGCTGGAAACATGCCCCTCGTTTTCCAGAGGAAAAGAGTGGGAAAACTTGTTGAAACGAGTCGAAAAACCAGCTAGCTGTTCACCCGGGAAGAACTGGACGAGTATTTTCACGTCTCATTTCATCCTGCTAATGCTGCTGGCTTCACTCTACTCCAGTGCAACGGGCTCCCCCGCAATTCGGGACCGTCTCGCTGGAGAAGATTTCTCAAGATTCTACGCGTATGATAAGACGATTCCTCTGAATCCTGTGGAAGAACTAGTCAGGGACGAGGGGGTTTGCAAAATATTCAAGGTTTATTTTAACTCGGTTAACAACGAAAGGGTTCCAGCCCTGGTTTCAATACCCTCAGGCCAGGGTAAACATCCATGCGTCGTTTTTCTCCACGGCTACGGGGGTTCTAAAGAAGACATATTGTCTTTTGCAAGCCTGGTTGCAGCCGAGGGCTATGCGGTCATCTCCATAGACGCTGTGTTCCACGGTGAGCGTAGGGAGGAGGGGAAAGCATTATACTCGCCGAACCTGGAGGAGTCTAGAAACGGCATAATTCAAACCATCATTGACCTTAGGAGGGCAGTGGACTATCTTGAAACCAGGGAGGAGATTGATGTTGAGAAGATAGGATATGTTGGCGGCAGCATGGGGGGGATCCTAGGAGCAATATTCATAGGTGTTGAGCCCAGGATTAGGGCTGCTGCACTCCTAGTTGCAGGGGGTAACATGAGCCTGATGATAATGAGGAGCCAGCATCCAGCAATACCGGCGATAAGAAAATACTTGGAGGAACAGAACATGACGTATAAGGAGCTTCAGGAAAAACTGGATCCTGTTGACCCTCTCAACTTCATAGGGAGATTCGCGCCTAGGCCTGTGGTCTTCCACCTTGGGAAATACGACCGGATTGTCCCTGCTGAAGCCGGCGAGCAGCTTTACAAGGCGGCTGGAGAACCAAAGCAAGTATACTGGTATGATTCCGGCCACGATCTTCCTTTGGAGCTGGTTGCCTCAAGGATCCTTGACTTTATGGATAGAGAGTTGAAAGGAGTCTTTTTCACCTCTCACGAGGCAAGGTTCTGGGCGGCTAGATACGGTTTGCCAATTCTGGCAGCCGGGCTTGCCGCAAGTGTTTTAGCCTACACTATACTTGGATCTAAACACTCTAAGCGTTCTAAACCTGCTACCGTATCTAGACCATGCTGCGACTGGAAAAACGGTTAAAAATGATCATCTAAATCATTTTCCAAAAACGGAGGAGCAGAAGAATTTAAGGGTTAAGGTTGCTGAAGAAGGGGGCTTTTCGGATGATTTTGAAACCAAGTCACCCTACTGGAGTTGGAGGGTAGACAACCATGCCGGCTTCGAGGTCAAGGGGGGCGTTTTAAAAATGTGGATGGGGCCGACGGAGGCCCTCTACTATTCGAATGCCGAGATAGCTGACGGTCTTTTCGACGACCTCCCCCGGATGTTTAAGACTTTTGAGACAAAGGCCAGGCTCTTAGGGGAGCACTACGGCAGCGCCGGGTGGGGCTTCTGGAATCACACCATGGTTACAGATAGATCTCTACCCATATGGTTCATATACTTAAGGACTAGGCGCCCATATGCGTTCTCAGGCTTCTTCGCCCAAGTGGGAAACCGTTTCCAGCCGATAATGCTTCTCGAGGAAAGCAGCAAGTTTACTGTAGCTTCAATACTTTCGAAAATATCGAGTAGAATAACCGGGGTAGACATAGTATCCTCGAAGCCCACAATGCAGGAGCTCAAGCTTGACGAGTGGCACGAGTATAGAGTAGAATGGGTTAAACAGGGGGTAAGCTTTTACGTAGACTGCAGGGAGGTGGCGAAAATCCCGTTCGCCTTTAAAGAGGAGAGGGCTCGTGCAGACGCGTGGATAGATAATGCTGTCTACGAGATTAGGAAGGGGGATCCAGGTGGAGTCTACAGGCATGCGACTCAGGAAAACAGAGAAAAGCGTTCCTCGAAGTAGACCATATTAGGGTCGTTTAAGCTTTAAACGACAAGCTCGCCGCTTTCCAACAGGTACGCTATGCATTCCCGGTAAATGTCTTCTGTAGTGTAGCGCGGCTGGTATCCGAGCAGCCGTTGGGCCTTCTCTATGCTGACGCAGGGAGAGTGAATAACGTGATCCTTCATAATTGCAAACGCCTCCTCTCCTAAGACCTCCACCATTTTCTGCAGGGGAACGAATCTCAGGCTTGGTTTCCTTCCGAAAAGAGAAGCCACGAACTCGCAGCAGGATGCCAGGGTCATAGCATAGGGCGCTGCAACGCTGAAGGATTCCCCCAAGGCTGCTTTACGGTTGAGAATTGCCAGCTCGAAAATCTGTGCCACGTCCTCAGCATGCACGTGGTGAAGAGTTGCCAGACCAGTGTCCGGCAGGTACACATCCTCCTGGTGCGCCAGCCTCCTGTAAACATCTACACCATTCCTGGTTCCCTGAGGATCTATCGGGAGCCACTTCTTCCCTGAAATATGGCCAGGATGGATCACTGTCGCGGGAAAACCCTCCCTACTATATTTCTCAAGGAGATCAGCCTCAATCCTAGCCTTCAGCTTACCGTACTCCGTAACCGGTTTCCTAGGGTAATTCTCCCGGTAGGGTACTCGAGTACTTGGACCATAGGCCCATATGGTGCCGCAGTGTATGAAGTGACTTACACGCCCATCAAGATTTTCGACGATCAACCTGTTCTGCTCAGGAGTATAGCAAATAAGGTCTATTACAACATCAGCGTCAACCGTAGCCATGCGTTTCCCCCATGAACCGTTTCTCTCCTCCATAACCCTGTCAGCAACAACCCATTCAACCTGGCTCCATAGCTGTTCCGTGTCAGCCCCACCGTAACGCGGCCTAGGGTTTCTCGCTAGAACCTGAACATCGTAGCCGCGTAAAACTAGGCGTGGAACAAGGTAGCTGCCGATGTGCCCGGTTCCGCCGATTACAAGAACCTTCATTTTTAAGACGGGGTTTAAGCCTGAAGTTAAAAGCTTTGCGAATCAACGGTTTGACAATGCAATAAACCTCTTTCCACGTTTCTTTAAGCTCAGCATCATTCTTAGCCTCCCTTGCCGAACTTAGCCCTTTACGTCTCCAGAAAAACATGTCTATAACGAGTATTTGAAACCGTGACGCCTGTGCTAATGTGCAAAGATGAGGTTTAGGCAAAAATTAAAAAGGATCTCTGGCTCCCATGCTTAACGGCGCGTGCCTCCTGCATATTAAGATTTATATTTCCTTCCAAGGGTTTGCAAACAGTGTTTGATGAGCGAAAGAGTTGTAATGAGCATTGATCAAGGCACCACGGGCTCCCGAGTCTCACTGTACAGGCATGATGGAACACCGCATCCTGACGGCTGGTGTTACGTTGAGCATTCGCAGGCTTATCCTAAACCAGGCTGGGTTGAACACGATCCTATCGAAATATGGTTGAACGTTAAGCGTTGCATAAGGAGCGTGCTGGATAGGACTCGTGTTAAACCGGTGGAGATAGTTGCGATAGGAGTGGCCAATCAACGTGAAACAATCGTATCCTGGAACCCTAAAACAGGAAGACCCGTTTCAAACGCAATCGTATGGCAGGACCGTAGGACAGCTAAGCTGGTTGACTATCTCCGGGAGAACTATTTGAACGAGATTGTTGAGAAAACCGGTTTGATCCCGGACAGCTATTTCTCGGGCACCAAGATATGGTGGATGCTTGAAAACATTCAGGGTTTGCGTGAGAAGGCTTTGAGGGGTGAAGCTGTTTTCGGGACAATAGACACGTGGATAATATGGAACCTGACGAATGGTTCTCCAGATGTTCAAACTCCGGAGTTTAACGGTGCATTCGTAACTGATTACAGCAATGCTTCAAGAACGATGCTCTTTAACATACATAGGCTTGCTTGGGACGAGGGTCTTGCAGAGATACAGGGTAAAATACCTGTTGAAGCCCTAGCGATGCCGAGGCCAAGCAGCGATAAAAACATCTATGGATGGACTGGGCCAGAGGCCTCAAGCATTTTCGGGGGAACCAGTAAGCCGGTGACTGGTGATGCTGGAGACCAGCAGGCTGCTCTACTGGGCCAAGCAGGGTTTGAGCCATACGACGTGAAATGTACCTATGGGACTGGAAACTTCATACTGATGAACACGGGAGAGCGCACGGTCCGCTCTAAAACAGGGCTGCTGGCTACAGTGCTTTACAGCGTTGAACCCGGTAAAGCAGTCTATGCTCTTGAGGGAAGCGTCTTTATCACTGGTGCAGCCATCCAGTGGCTGCGCGACGGCCTGAAGATAATTGAGGTTTCCGGGGAGGTTAACCCTCTGGCTGAGGCTGCTGAAGACACTGGCGGCACGTATTTCATACCAGCGTTCACAGGGCTTGGAGCACCTTACTGGGACCCTTATGCGAGAGGCATGATGATAGGTTTAACCAGGGGGACGAGCAGGAGGCATATTGCCAGGGCAGTTTTAGAGTCCATCGCCTACTTGACTCGCGACGTGGCTGAAGCGATGTTCAACGATACTGGCAGAAAGGTTAAAACGCTTAAGGCAGACGGCGGCGCAGCCAGGAGCGATTTTCTGCTTCAATTCCAGGCGGATATTCTCGACGCCACCGTTGTCAGACCGATGGTGCAGGAGACAACCAGCCTTGGAGCAGCATATCTAGCCGGCTTAGCCGTGGGCTTCTGGCGGGACATAGGCGAGGTTAAAAACAACTGGAGGATGGAGAGGGAGTTTAAACCCTTGATGAGCCAGGATGCGAGGGAGAAACTGTACAGGGGCTGGAAGGCGGCTGTCAAAAGGTCTCTAGGATGGGCTAGAGAAGTGCCCTGGGCCTACGGATACGAGTAGGCTTGAACAGGTTGGAAGGAGAATATTACACATGGCGGCGGGGAGACGCATCGCCATAATAGGCGCAGGCATCATAGGAGCTGCCATAGCAAGGGTTTTAAGCAGGTTTGAAAACCTGCAGGTTTACATTTTAGAGGAGAACTATGATGTCGGTGGAAGCGCGAGCAGGGCTAATTCCTCAGTAATACACCCTGGCCACGAGGAGGATCCCGAAAACCAGCCTTTGCGCGCGAGGCTCTGCGTTGACGGTAATGCCCTTTGGAGAAGATGGTGTGAGGAGCTGGAGATCCCTGTTAAATGGGTTGGTGAACTCATGCTTTTCGAGAGAAACGAGGATGAGAAGGAGGCTGAAAAATACGTGGAATGGGCCCGTAGAAACAACGTGGCAGGCGTAAGGATTCTATACGGGGAGGACCTGTTTAAAATGGACAGCTCAATAAGCAGGAATGTTAAGGGAGGTGTCTACGCGCCCACGGCAGGCCTAATCTCTCCTTTCGAGGCCGTTGTGGCCCTAGTTGAGAACGCTGTCGACAACGGGGTTAGGCTTCTCACGGAGACGCAAGTCAAGAGAATAATCGCTACAAACAATAATATTGTGGGCGTTGAAACGAGCACGGGGTTTATTGAGACTGATATCGTAATTAACGCAGCAGGGTTGAACGCCGATGAAGTGTCTCACTCCGCAGGTGTTGAACCCTGGTTCAGAATAAAGCCTAGGAAAGGAGAGTACGTTATTTTCGATAAGGACGCTGAGCCTAAGCCGAGCCTCGTGTTACACACGATGCCCACGCCCATCACGAAAGGAGTCTACGCTTTGACAACTATACATGGCAACCTGATGATAGGGCCGACCGCTGAGGACCTGCCTTACGAGTCGAAGAGAGACATGTCTACAAGCCTGAAAGGCTTAAACCAACTGGTTAAGGAGGCGGGTAGAATGCTTCGTAGAACACCGCCACGCTCGAAAATAATAAAGTTTTTCGCAGGGTTGAGGCCTGAGCCGCCTGACGGTAAATGGTTGATAAAAGCATACTCTCAGCCCTACGGGTTCGTCAACGTTGCAGGCATAAGGTCCCCGGGTTTAACGGCTGCGCCCGCTATAGCAAACTATGTTTTAAGCCTCCTTAGGGAGACATACGGGCTTAGGCTAATTGAGAAGAAAGGATGGAAACCGTCGAGGAGAAGAATAAGCACAGTTAACGAGATGGATTACAGCACCCTGGATAAACGTATCTCGGAGAACCCTGATTACGGTGAGATCATATGTTTCTGCAACAATGTTTCTAGGGCAGAGGTTTTAGAAGCTGTTGAAAGGATGCGGGCGATCGGTGTTAAGACTATTACTTTCGACGGCGTGAAGCTTAGGACGACGGCGGGCTTCGGGAAGTGTCAGGCTTCAAGATGCAGGATACGGATAGCCCTTTTAATATCTGAGGCAGTCGGGATACCCCTTCACAGCGTCATTATGAAGAAGTCGAGCATCGGAATCGGAGGGGTCAAGACGCTTTGGATAGAGAGCAAGGAGGGCGTGAAGAATGGTTGAGAAAGAGTATGACGTTATCGTTATAGGTGGGGGACCAGCCGGATTATCGGCCGCCACAAAAGCCGTTGAAAACGGTTTGAAAACCCTGCTGCTTGAAAACAGGGAGATGCTCGGCGGCATCCCGTTTCAATGCGTTCACACGGGTTTCGGAATCCATTGTTTCAAAGAAGACTTAACAGGCTGCGAGTTCATCACCAGGCTTATAGATAGGGCTGTGGAGAAGGGTGTGGAAAGCATGGTTAAAACACATGTTTTAAATATTCAAGTTCATTCAGCCTTGGAGAAGACTGTTTACGCTGCCAGTCCAAAAGGCTTTTTGAAAATTAGGGCTGAAGCAATAGTTTACGCTGCCGGCGCGCGGGAGAGACACCAGTACGAGGTTGGCTTAACAGGGGACAGGCCTGACGGGGTCTACACGGCTGGCGAGGCCCAAGCCTTAATGGATGTTTACGGCGTCATGCCCGGTAGGAGAATAGTTATCCTCGGCTCCGGGGACGTGGGGCTTATAATGGCGAGGAGGCTTGCCATGGAGAAGGCTGAGGTTAAGGCGGTGATAGAGATTTTACCATACCCAGGCGGCTTGACGCGAAACATCGTTCAGTGTCTAAACGACTTCAACATACCGCTTTATCTGAGTCACATGGTTAGCGGAGTCAGGGGGAGCGGAAGGGTTGAGAAAGTAATTGTCACAAGGGTCGGTGAAGACATGAAGCCTGTTGACGGCTCTGAATTCGAACTCGAGTGTGACACGGTCATTGTCTCCGCCGGCTTAAAACCAGATATTGATATTCTCGAGAAGACAGGTGTTGAAACAGATCCTGCAACCGGGGGGCCTATTGTAAACGAGTTTTACGAGACCAGTGTGCCACTCGTCTTCGCAGTGGGTAACGCACTCGTCGTAAACGATCTCGTGGACTATAACGTGGAGCAGGGTGAGGCAGCAGCCACCCACGCTTCAAAGCTTCTGGAGGACTACGTGTCTCCACGGGTAGAATGGAAGAGGGTTGAGAGGGGCAGGAACCTGAGGCTCATAGTGCCCCAGCTCGTAAGCGGAGATAGAGATGTCGTGTTCTACAGTAGGGTTCAGCATCCTGAGGATAATGTGCAACTCGCGATCCGGGAGACGGGTTATGGGAAAAGGTTTCCAAGGGTTAAGCCGGCGGAGATGATTAGGATCAGGATTCCCGCTGAAGAACTAGCTAAGGCCCACCGGGGAAAGATTACTTTCGAGGTGGTTCGATGAATAGAATTGTTGAGTACACGTGCATAGTCTGCCCGGCGGGGTGCTTGCTTAGAGCAGAGGTGGAAGGGGACCGCTTTGTAAAGGTAGATGGTGCAGGATGTCAAAGGGGTGTTGAATACGCTAAGCAGGAGTTTTCAGACCCTAGGAGAATGGTTTTTACGGTGGTTAGAGTGAGAAACGGAGAGCTGCCTACAGTCTCTGTAAAGACAAGTAAGCCAATACCTAAGAGTAATGTTTCAAACCTGATGAGAATGCTTGCGTCAATAGAGTTGGAGGCCCCGGTTGAGATAGGCGAGGTTGTCATGAGAAACGCGTACGGCGCAGAGGTGATCGCTACAAGGAGGGTCAGCAGGAGAGAGCCTGGTAAAACCTGTGAAACACTAGTCTCAAATCCATTTAAGCAATAAAACTTATTAGGGAAAAGGGTGACTGGTCCGCCATGGATTTAGACGAGGCTTTAAGGAGAATTGTTGAAGAAGGAGTGAAGCTGGTTGACAAATGCTTGTCGAAGGCCTCGGACGGTACAACCTTGTTCAGGCCAGATGGAGGAGGAAACTACAACGCGCTCTGGACAAGAGACTTCTGCTACATGCTTGAAGGCCTCCCAGGCTGTATTAAGCGCGAAGACGCTGTCGAAGCCTATTTCTACATAGTTAGCCGCCAGAGGGGCGACGGGGCTATTCCCGATAGAGTTGGAATAAACGGGGAGCCCTACTATAATGTCTTCGGTTTAAAACCTCCGACTGACAATCCTCAGTTCGCGGTTAAAATAGCATGGGAAATATGGCGTGCTTACGGCGACGCTTCCCCATTCATGCTAACTGCGGACAGGTTGGAGAAAGCCTTAGGTTCACTTCCTTTGAGCAGTTCTGGCTTAATCTGGATCGACCCCGGGAGCCCGCATTCACCCTACGGCTTTACGGACTGCGTTGCAAAAACCGGTGAGGAACTTTTCTCCTCACTACTTCTTTACGAGGCGCACGTTAAAATGGCTGAGCTCTACGGGGCGGTGAGAAGAACGGAGGAGGCAAAGGCACATCAGGCGCAGGCGGCTAAAGTAAAGAGCTCGCTGGAGAAACTGTGGTCTGGAGAGGGCTATTTCTTCGCAGCCTCCGTAGACTGTAGGCAGCCAGATGTATGGGGGTCGGCATACGCCGTATGGGTTGATGCGGTTGACAACCAGAGGGCCATAGAGATTTCCAGGTGGCTCTCAAGCTGTTTCGACAAGATAGTTAAATGGGGTCAGGTAAGGCATCTGCCAGAGCCTTTAGTCTGGGAGAAAACCCTTACAGAAATGGAGCCCGGCACGTATCAAAACGGGGCTTACTGGGGGACGGCGACGGGGTGGGTGGCCTACGCAATATCACTCGCCAACCGTCAACTGGCTGAGAGAATGCTTACAGACCTTGTCGAATTCTGCGAGGCAGAGGGGAAAGCATGGGAATGTGTAAACCTAGACTACAGGAAATGCCCGGATTATGTGGCCACTTTAGCCTGCCCTTCAGCCCTAGTCGAAAGGATTAATATATAAATGGGGTAGGACCAGCAATGGGGCCGCGGGAAAGGGTAAAAAATGTTCTTAAAGGAAGAATGCCCGACAGGATCCCTTGGATTATATACTCAAGCCATCTTCCAAGGGGGAGCTTTGAGCGCAGGATGAGAGACATGGGGCTAGGGCTTGAGGAAAGGTGCAGCATATATAGGGCGTCGAACCCGAACGTCCGGATAGAGAGTAGAACAGTAGGCGACTACGTCTACACGACTTACCGTACTCCTGTTGGAGAGCTGAACTCTAAGACGCGGATTGGAATGAGGTTTCAGTTTCCAGGAGGCTCATGGACTGTTGAGCACCCGGTGAAAAACATGAACGACATCAAGGCTTTAATATTCATGATAGAGGATACTGTCTACGAACCCGACTATGAAACATATGTCAGGATTAAAGAAGAGCTGGAGGAAGACGGTATTGTTACTGTTTGGGCTGACTACACGCCCCTTATGAAAACAATCGTCAGATACATGGGTTTCAAAACCTTCGCGGTCATGTATCGGAGAAACAGGGAGATGATAGAGGAGCTGATTGAAACACTGGACAAGAGTTTTCTAAAAATGTATAGGATAATAGCTGACTCGCCGGCCGAGATAGTCAGAGTGGGAGACAACATTGACTCAATGCTCATATCTCCAAGCCTCTTCCAGAAATACTGCCTCCCTTATTATAATAAGTATGCAGATATTCTTCATGAAAAAGGAAAGACTGTTGTTTCACACATGGATGGCAGGCTTAAAGCGCTTAAAAACCTTATAGGTGAAACAAGGCTTGACGCTATAGAGGCTTTTACACCCCCACCTGGGGGAGACCTTTCGCCGAAGGAAGCCAGGGAAGCCTGGGGGAATAAAGTAGTTTGGATGAACTTTCCAGAGGAAGTGTTCCTCAGAACGCCTGAAGAGATAAGGAGTTTCACAATAAGGCTGCTCGAGGAAATAGCTCCAGGAGAAGGTTTTATCATAAGCGTTACGGAAGATGTTCACCCGGATCATTACAGGAAGGGTATTGAAACAGTGACTGAGACGCTATACAAATACGGCGGACTGCCTATAAATCCGCCATTAGCCTGTGACCAGTAGCTTAAAGCCGTGGAAAAACAGCTTGTCGAAGCCTTCTTTCAAAAGATTAAATTGAAGAATTGCCCGAGTTGAATATGGCTTCTCATTACGACCAGGGAATTGCGTTAAGCCTGGTAACCAAAAAGTTAAAATATTTTCAGCATTCTCAAGCCTTGAGCAGAAATGGGAATAGCGTTGCAGCTTTACTCGGTACGCGAAGACTGCGCCAAGGATCTTGAGGGGACTCTTAAGGCGGTTGCTGAAATGGGTTACGAGGGCGTTGAGTTCGCAGGGTATTATGGGAGAAGTGCTGAAAACCTTAGGGCGATCCTTGACGACCTGGGTTTGAAGGTGGCTGGGACGCACATAAGTATAGATACTCTGCTCGGGGAAGAGCTTGGCAAGACTGTTGAGTTTAACCGTGTCCTGGAAAACAGGTTTCTAATAGTTCCAGGCCTGCCCGCTGAAATGCTGGGTTCAAAAGCCAATTGCTTGGAGGCGGCTAATCTGTTCAACGAAATTTCTGGAAAGCTTAGGAAAGAGGGTATGAGGGTCGGCTACCATAATCACATGTTAGAATTCAAAACCATTAACGGCGAGAGAATATGGGACTTGTTCTTCAGCTCCACGATCCCCGAGGTGGTGATGCAGCTGGACACTGGGAACGCGATGCATGGAGGAGTCGATGCTGAGGGCATTCTGGAGATAATCCGGAAATACCCTGGCAGAGCCGTAACCGTGCATGTGAAAGAGTATTCCTCTAAAGACCCTAAGGCAGTGATTGGGGAAGGGGAAATGAAGTGGCGCGAATTCTTCGAGCTCTGTAGAACAGTGGGTGGAACCGAGTGGTATATTGTTGAGCAGGAGAGCTATGCCTATTCTCCTCTCGAATGCGTTAAGCGTTGCATAGAAAACCTTAAAAGAATGAGGCTTGTATAGCGGCCTATCCAAATCAATTTTTTAAAGGATTGCCACAAAGCCTAGATCTGTCCTATAAAGATTAAATTTAAGGCTTTACACATCAAAAATGTAACGCGTGCTAAAAGGCGAATACTAAAATTATCAAGTTGGGAATAGAAGTGGTAGAAACGACAGCTATTACTGAAGAAAAATTCCAGTTGAAATAAGAATCTAGAAGGCTAAAGTTTAAAAAGACATATAAACTTTAAAATCTTAGAAAATTGGGAGGAGGAATGAGTAAATGAAGATATTGTATGAATTTATTCCCAAAGCGAACTTTATAGATTTAGCAGAAGAAATAAAGGATCTAGTGGACGGTTTAAACATTACCGATAGCGCAGGAGGGATACCTGCTCCCAGTGCTACTGCAGTAGCCTGCGCGCTTAAGATAAAGTATCCTCAAAAAATAATGATTCCCATGCTGATTACTAATTATAAGGGACCAGTCGAAATCGCTGCTGTAGCAAGTGCTTGCGAAGCCTTAGGGATTTATGGAATGGTACCTGATCCGGGAGACGCTCCCAGATACGGATATCCAATAAGGACAAGAAAAGACGGAACCTGTGAAATTCTTTCTGATAAAGAGGAGATTGAAAGATTTAGACGCGCAACCGGTCCTGCGGAAGAAGTTAGGGAATTTCTGCGTAATATCGTAAAGATAAAAAAGTTAAAATTAGGCTGTCTCTTAACTAGTCGTAGACCTACGGAAGAGGCTATTACACGCATAAGGGATGCTTGGGATTTCTGCCTTTTTTTGCGCTTAGAAAAGACCTCTTTGCCAAAGTTAAAAGAATTAGCTTCGGAGTGTAAAAATTTAGGAAAACCCATTTATCCGTATTTTGTAGTTGAGACGCCTAAAAATAAAAAGATTCTGGAAAGAATCGGATGGCCTTCTACAACGACCTTAGAAAAAGCAGAGGAATTCGCAGCCGAACTACAAGGTATTGTAGACGGCATAATCTCTACTTGCCTAGGAGATCTGGAGGCAGATAAAAAGCTACTTGATAAACTACAGAAATTCAGGGAATAGGACGGTAAAGAGATAAGAAAACTTATTTATTTGTGAAACGCGTGGTCCTTTGCTTAGGGAAAAGAGTTATGCTGAGAAGTGTGAAAACTGCGTCGGAGAGTAAAATTTAATTAAGCGGATGCTTCTACAGGCAGACGCTAGCGCACTGAGCCATGGAGAAGATGCTCTCATAAGCTATTTTAGGCACGCCCTGTGGATTGGAAGGGACTTTAGACATATAGAAGTCATTAAAAAGCTGATGGCATAAGTCGCCCCATGATTTCAGAAAGCCTTAAATGTTAGCTATTTGCCATCATGGGAAAAGGAGGCGTTGATAATGCCGGTGAAAAAGAGCTGGCCAGTGCCTAGTGATATTGAGATCGCTTACAAAGCCGAGCTTTACCCGATTAAGAAGGTTGCAGAGCATATTGGGATTCTAGAGGAAGAGCTTGACAGTCACGGGAAATATATTGCTAAGGTTGATTACAAAAGCATTCTCAACAGGCTGAATAATAGGCCCCGCGGCAAATTGATTATCGTAACGGCAATCACCCCCACGCCCCTCGGCGAGGGGAAAACAACCGTTTCAATAGGCTTGGGCCAAGCCTTCCATGAAAGGGGTTTAAAGGTTATTAACACTCTGCGCGAACCCTCTAAGGGCGTTACCTTTGGAGTAAAAGGCGGTGCAACTGGCGGCGGCTACTCCCAAGTATTACCAATGGATAGGATTAATCTTAATTTCACGGGAGACATATCGGCCGTGGAGATTGCCCATAACCTTTGTGCAGCAGCCATAGATGCTAGCATACTTCACGGAAATCCTTTAAGCATCGACCCCCTGTCAATCGAATGGCCCTATTGCATGGATGTGGAGGCTAGGGCTCTAAGACGAGCCGTCATAGGATTAGGAGGAAGGTCAAACGGTTACCCTAGGGAGACGCGTTGGAGCATAACTGTGGCAACTGAAACGGCAGCCATCCATGCGTTGGCCACTGGGTTGGAAGACTTAAGGAAAAGGCTTGGAAAAGCCGTCGTCGCCTACACCTATAGTGGGAAACCAGTAACGTGTGAAGAACTTGGAGTGGCCGGGGCCATGGCCGCTCTACTCGTGGAAGCCATTAAGCCTAATCTAGTTCAATCCACAGAAGGCCACGCCGTTTTAGTCCATGGATTTCCGTTTGCAAACATAGCGCACGGGACCAACTCGATCATAGCTGATTTAGTGGCTTTGAAGCTTGCGGATTACGTTATCTGCGAAACCGGGTTTGGCTCTGAATGCGGCTTCTCCAAGTTCTGCGACATTGTATGCCGCCAGTCTCCCGAGATAAGGCCCGATTGCGCCGTTATCGTCTGCACGATTAGAGCACTTAAAGAACACGGCGGTGCCTTCCTGCTTCGCCCAGGAATGCCCTATAGGAAAGTCAAGAGGGCGGCTGAAACGGAAAATCTTCAAGCGGTCGAGAAAGGCTGCGAGAATCTGGCTAGACACATAGAAATAGTCCATAAATACGGTATTCCAGCCGTAGTTGCCATAAACAGGTTTATCACGGATACCGATAGCGAGATAAGGCTGGTGTGTGAAAAAGCCATCGAGGCTGGCGCCGATGGTGTTGCCGTCGTAGATCCCTGGTCTAAAGGAGGCGAGGGTTGCCAGGAACTTGTTGATAAGGTTCTTGAAGCGATGAAGAAGCCGCGTGAGCTGAAGTTTCTTTATCCCGCTGAAGCCCCTATCAAGGAGAAAATCGAGACCATAGCTACTGAACTCTATGGGGCAGAAGACGTGAAATATTCGCCTGAAGCAGAGGAAAAAATAGAGTTTTACAACAGCCTTGGATACGACCGGTTTCCTGTAAACATGGCTAAAACACCCCTCTCCCTTTCTCACGACCCGCTCTGGAAAAACGTCCCTAAGAACTACACGTTTCCAGTCAACGACATACTCGCCTTCGTTGGAGCCGGTTTCCTTATCCCGATATGTGGCGAAATACAGTTGATGCCAGGCCTCCCGAGAAAACCCGCCTTCCTAAGGATCGATGTGGAAACGGAAACTGGAAGGATAAGAGGCCTCTTCTAGAGTATCCGGCCACGATGTCCTTCAACTTTCCGAGCTGGCTATGATGAGGTGTTAAACGACCGTTAAGAGGGCTTCCCCAGCCCAACCATTATAATTAACGTTTAGCGAGGACTCTAAAAGTATAAAAAGGTGAATAGATGAAGAGGGTGAGAAAATGTTCAGGTTTAAGCAGGAGCAGAAAATCTACGATATCGCTGGCGTGAAGGTTGGCGGTCAGCCGGGTCAACTACCTACTGTAATGATAGGAAGCATATTCTATGGCAAACAGAAAATATTTGAGGACGAGAGGACTGGAGCATTCTCTAAAGAAAAGGCTGAAGAGCTGTTGAATAAGGAGAAGGAAGTATCTGACAAAACCGGTAATCCTAGGATTGTAGACGTATGCTGCACTTGGCCCCAAGCTTTTGGGAAACTCATAGAGTTCGTGGCCGACACGATCGACGGTCCCTTCGCTATAGATGGAACAACTGAGGAGGCGAGGATTGCAGGAGCCAAATACGTTGGTGAAGCCGGTTTATCTGAGCGCGTCGTCTACAACTCGATAATGCCGCATATTAAAGAGGCTGAGATATCTGCGATCAGGGAGGCGAGGATTAAATCCGCCGTCTTACTAACGTATAACGCTAAAAACCCCACGATAGCCGGGCGTATGCAGATGCTTGACGAGCTTTTAGCCTTAGCCTCAAAAGCAGGCGTCGAGAGAATCCTAGTTGATACGACTGTTCTCGACATCCCCGACCCAGGACCGGTAAGCAAAGTCGTCTACCTGGTGAAGGAGAAATACGGTCTACCGGCCGGGGCCGGAACGCATAACGCAGTCCAGAGGTGGAACAGGATGCGCAGACTAGATAGAACACTTTTCTCCATTGCGAGTAGCGTAGCCGACGTGGCTCCCATATTCATGGGGGCGAACTTCGTAATATATGGGCCGATAGAGAATGCTTCCAACGCGTATTTCCACTGTGCATTGGCCGACGCCTATGTGGCTTACAGCGTGCGGCAGGAGTTTGGAATAAGACCATTAACTAGCAACCATCCGCTGTTCAAAATATTCAAAGAGTAGAGAACGCAGCAGAGGCAGATAGGATTAGCGTTTAACATTCGCTACTCCTGCCTAAGTTTATGCGGTTTCCCCTCCGTGTCATCACCGAGACGTGATCGTAAAGTTGTCGGTTAGGAAAACTTTCAATCCCTGTGGTTCGAAAGGGGTTTCGTCTCCGCTTCGCGAAGTATCCTAGTCTTCCCCTGCTCAACTATGATTCTTCCCTCCTGGAAAAGACGGATCCCTTCCACCAAGACCTCACCCTCAGCCTCTTGAACCCTCCTCTTCAAAGACTCCTCATCGTCATCCTCCCTCACTTCAACAGCCTTCTGCAATATTATTGGTCCAGCATCCATTTTCTCATCAACGAAGTGGAGAGTACAGCCTGTAATCTTCACGCCGGATTCAAGCACCGCGCGATGGACGTTCAGGTCCCAACCTGGAAAGGCGGGTAGAAGAGAAGGATGAATGTTCATAATCCTATTCCTAAACTTTTTCACGAACTGGGGGCTTAAGAGCCTGTTATAGCCTATGAGCAGTACGAGGTCAACCTTCCTACGCTCAAGCTCTAGGGCGACCTCCATATCGTACTCCGCAGGATCCTTACCCTTAGGATCTATGAATATCGCTTCTATACCGTTCCGTCTCGCCCGCTCCAGCGCATACGCATTCTTCTTATTGCTTATGAGGCAGACTATTTCAGCGTTTAACCTCTTGTGTCTTATCGCCTCCAAGATGGCCTCCATATCGGTGGCGCGGGTTGATGCGAGTATGCCTATCCTAAGCAACACTACGAGGCCTCGGAGGCGCATTCAACCAGATTCCGTATGATGGTCGCGACCGTCACCGGGCCCACTCCACCTGGAACCGGTGTTATCGCAGACACTTTTTGGGAAACGCTTTGAAAATCCACATCCCCCACGAGAGTGCCTTCGACGAAGCTGGTTCCAGCATCGATCACTACAGAACCCTCACCGACCATTTTGTCGGTTATGAGCCTCGGGACACCGGTTGCAGAGATTAATACATCCGCTTTCAATGTCTTCTCGCTCAGGTTTTTAGTCTTGATGTGGCAAACGGTTACTGTTGCCATTCGTGAGGTAAGCATTGCAAAAAGGGGCCTTCCTACGAGTATGCTGTTGTTCACGATGACGACGTCGGCACCTTCTACGTTAATTCCATACCATTCCAAAATCCTGATCACAGCGTTTGCCGTCGCCGTGGGCTTGGCTTCCAAGCCGGATAACAATCTTCCCAGGTTTAATGGATGCAGGCCGTCAACATCCTTCTTAATGTCTAAGGCTTCCAATACGTTTAGCGTCGACACGTTTTTCGGAAGGGGTAGTTGAACAACTATCCCATGAACACCCGTATCCTTATTCAATTCCTTTATGAGCGAGATGAGCTCGGCTTCAGATGGATCGTTAAGCTCATGCACCACCGCTTTCCCCCCTACAGAGTTGCAGGCTTTAACCTTCATTTTAACGAAAGAATCCTGTGCCTTTGAACCCGAGGCCTTTATGATGTGCAGCGATGGCGTGAAGCCCAGTTTCTCGATCCTCGCCTTAGCCTCAGCTAGAATCGCGTCGGCCACGGGCTTTCCGCTCAATATCTTAGCCGCCATCAGGAATCACCGCAGCCCCTGTAAATCGCGACCCTCGATGCTGATGAATGCCACTTGCCACTAGGAGAGATGTGTCTACGAGTCATACTGGGGCTTACTTTCCAACAGTTGGAGTGATGCCCACTCCTAGTGTCAGCCTCATCAACCTTCACCAGTTCTCTAAACCAGTGAGACATCGTGTCCTTCTTCAAACACATGCGTCCTTATAAATGCTTCGATTACATTGCTCCATCAGTCAAAATTTTATAAACTATTAGTCCCGGCGATGAGTTTTAAAATATGAATTTCTAGTATTCATGAAACGTTTTTATAGGGAACTCTTTTCACAATTTGAGAATGGGCGAGGAATCCGGCAACGCTAAGAATGAATTCAGGAAATTAGCAAGAGAGAGGATTCTAGCGATGTCGGAACAGCAGAGGAAGAATAAGAGCTTGAAGGCAGTTTCCAACCTTAAAAGTCTAGATGAGTTTTCGAGAGCAAAATGTGTCATGGTGTATGTTTCAAAGAAGGATGAAGTCGATACGATCGGGCTCATTACTGACATGTTGAAATCCGGTAAAAGAGTTGCAGTACCCTTCGTAGATGAGGAAAGAATGGAGCTGATTCCCTGTGAAATATCAAACCTCGAAGAACTAGCTGTTGGAACATTCGGTGTGATGGAGCCGGATCCCGGGAATTTGAGAATCGTTAACACTGAGGAAATAGACGTCGTTGTCGTCCCAGGTATGGCTTTCGACAGAAATTGCAACAGGCTTGGCAGAGGGAAAGGTTACTTCGACAGGTTTTTAAAGAGACTTAACGGAGGGAAGAAAGTAATCGGTTTAGCCTTCTCAGAACAGGTTTTTGACAGCATACCGGTTGAAGAGAACGATGCGAAGGTCGACATCGTGGTTACGGAATCCAGCATCATAAGGTGCGACGCTGGAGGGCCAAGATCTGGTTTAAGCAGGAAAAAATTCGACGTGCATAAACTTGCCACCTCTTCCCTGTTCATGGCACTCTTCATCGTGCTTAGGGCAGTCCCAACCTTCCCAATCATAGGGGTACCTGGAGGAAGCTTCCCGGTTTCAGATGTCATTCTGCCGCTTTACGGAGTCTTGCTCGAGCCTGTTCACGGCGCCACCGTAATCCTCTTAGGAACAATCCTAGGTTTCTTAATAAAGCCTCCCAGGTTTCTTTACCTGGACTTCCTACCGCCGCTGGTTAACACTTTGACAGTAAGTCTGCTCTGGAGGAGGAAGACGTGGTTAGCACTCCTCATCTATGTTTCCGTATTAGCCGTTTTCATGACAGGGCCTTTTAGCCTGATACTTATACACCTCGACCTTCCAGGCTTAGAGGCAGATTTGCCATTCCACTGGCTGCACCTCACAGCAATACCCGTCTCCCTGATTCTCATCAGGCTTGGAAATTTTAAACATAAGGCTGATCCAATTGCATTGAAGTTTTCAGGATGCGCTTTACTCGGAACCATGGGGCAACACTCTATGGGTAGTGCACTATTTGGATACGTGTTCGGTCTAACCGGGATGATAAATAGAGAGGGGTTTGAGAAAATCTGGTATACGGTATTCTGGATATATCCTATAGAGAGGATGCTTCTAGTCTTGGTGAGCACGCTGGTTGGAGTCCCGGCCATCCGAGTATTGACAAGGATAATATGGAGGCCTCAGAACCCATCGTAAGGCTCGCCCGTCCATATCGGCCTTGCCTCCCCAACGGTGAAAACTGAGCCCGTAACAAGTATTCTACCCTCTTCCCCGGTGCACGACAAGGCTCGAGCCACCGCCTCCTTAACAGTCGGCTCAGAACTGTATTTAGCATTCAGATCCTTCAAAACATCCGCCATCCTCTCTATCGGGAGAGCTCTCCCCATGACGCCGTGCTCAGTTAAGATGAACTCATCCGTGATCCTCGCAACAGATCGGAGAATCTTATCGTATTCCTTATCCGAGGAAATACTGACGACTGTTTTAAACCTGGCTCCCGGCAGCATTTCCTCTATGCTCGACGACAACGCTTCAGCAGCCGCCGGATCCTTTGCGCAATCCAATATGACTAGTGGTCTTTGACTAACGGGCTCCAGCCTCCCCGGCCACACAATGTTAGCAAGACCCCTTCTTATGGCATCCTCATTAAAGTCCGATTTACCAGTTAGCTCGGAAAACCTTAGATAGCTCGCTATGGCCGTCGATACGTTCGTCGCCTGAAAACTCCCCCTGAGCGAAACCTTAAGGTTCTTCAAAAGCGTCTCCCCAAGGTCAACATCTAAAAGCATCCCGGTTAAGTCTGATCTTAAAACTCTGTGCTTAACATCCCTGGATACCAAGGTGAGCTCGGAGCCCAATTCCATGCAGCGTTCCTCTATGACTTTAAGCGCTGAACCCGAGCAAGCCGTTACGGTGGGCCGCCCCGGCCTTATTATGCCTGCTTTCTCAAAAGCTATCTTCTCAACAGTATCACCCAAGTGCTTCATATGCTCTAAAGAGACGTTTGTTATGACTGAGAGCATCGGGTCGCATGCGTTTGTCGCGTCCAGTCTACCTCCCATACCCACCTCAACGACAGCCACGTCAACGTTTTTCACCGAGAAATACTCATATGCCATTGAGACGTTGCACTCGAAAAAGGTTGGAAAGCGTCCTAACCTTCTCGAAACCTTTTCACCAGCCTCTTTAACCACCTCATAGGTCTCCACGACTTCCCTCCTGGTTATTTCACAGCCATCCACGGCTATCCTCTCGGTGAACCTGCATAGGTGCGGCTTCGTGAACATTCCAACCTTAAGACCCTCCTCGCGTAGGATTGAGCTTATCATGGTGACAGTGGAACCCTTCCCATTAGTACCCCCTACGAGGATCACAGGATAGTCCTGCTCCGGGTTTCCAAGCTCGTTCAGAACCCCCTTGACAACATCCAAGCCTAGCTTTATCCCCCTCAGCTCGTAGAGCTCCTTTAACACCCGCACGTACTCAGCGTCATCAGTCCAAGCACTCAATTATTGAAGCACCCCTTTAGCGTGCGCTGAGGAAACCGCGTCCTCTCCATCATTTCTTAACGGTGGAAATCGTCTTGTTTAAATGTCTTACTGAGACGGATTGAAGCTCGGGAGCATGCGGGTTTACATCGTTTCCCGCTCATCGGAGACGACTATACCATGATAAGCCTGAATCGAAAGCTCCAATAGCTCGTCTACCCCAGGAGATATGCGGCCGGCTTCCTGAGCAGGAAGGGTCATTGAAGCAAGGTTCTAGAGGAATAACCTGGGGGTTCAGGTGTGTACGGGCTTGCCATAAAACGTCATTGAAGCAAGGTTCTAGAGGAATAACCTTCCCATTCCTTTGTCGCAGGCAAATGGAAAAGGGGAAAGGCCTCACCAGCCATTCGTCGAGTGAAGGAGAAGCATCAGGGAAAAGCTCAAGTGCACGCGCTAAACCATGAGAAGCAATTTTCCCAAAATAAGGCTCTAAGTTAACGATTAAGTTTCAACCCATAATCCGGCAGAATGTCATCCGCCTTCCGTATGGCGTGAAAACGATATCCTGTGAGACTAGTAAAAACTCCTAGAACACCGATGATCATAAGCATTAATGATATACCTACATCCGGTTGCGCGCTACGGTGTAAAAATGGCTACAGCAGCTTCAGCAGCGCGCGCCATGCTTGTGTCGAGAAGCGAGAATGCCCAGCCTATCCATATTAGAGTAAACCCGAGCACGCCTGTAAAACGTCCTTTAGTATGCTGAATTCTCATTATGCTGTAGATTCTTCACATTACACGCGCTTTACGTTTTTATAATTTATCCTTTGCAATTTTTCTTACCCTGTTATAAGCCTGATTCTTAATATTCGTTGTAAAAGCTTAATAGCAGGATTAGGAATTAGTTTCTTCATGGAGTATAGACGCTTAGGTAGAACAGGTTTCAAAGCAAGCATTCTAACCATAGGAGGCTGCGGCCCAGGAATAGCTCCGAACATGGAGGACGGTTTTAAGGCTTTTGAAAAAGCGGTTGAAAAAGGCATTAACATGGTTGACGTGGCGCCCAGCTATGGAGAGGCTGAAACTAGGCTTGGGCAATTAATAAGGAGGAACCGTGACAAGTTGATAGTAACCGAGAAAACTCTTGAGAGAACCAGGGAGGGCGCTTGGAGAGAGCTCCGGCAAACCCTGTCCCGTTTCCAAGTTGAAAACATAGACGTGTACCAGTTTCACGCAGTGAGCACGCTGGAGGAGCTTGAAAAGATTTTCAGCGAAGACGGTGCTGTGAAAGCGTTTCTGGAGGCTCGTGAACAGGGATTGATAAGACACATAGGGATAACAGCCCATTCGGACATGAGGATAGTTGTTAAAGCCCTTGAGAAATTCGACTTCGACACAGTGCTGATACCCGTGAACGTTGGAAGCCTTATTGCACCTGCGCCCGAGAACGATTTCAACCCGGTTCTGAAAATCGCGAGAGACAGGGATATTGGAGTCATCGCAATAAAGGCGATTTCAAAAGGCAGGTGGACGGGGGAGAGGAAATACCAGACTTGGTATGAGCCGATGGATGGTCAGGAGGATATTGACAAGGCAGTGTGGTTCACCCTTTCCCAAGAGCCGGTTGCAACCTACTCCATGGCGTGCGACATAAGGCTTTGGTCAAAGATAATAAGTGCGGGCGAAAGGTTTAGAAAGCTCGCTTCAGAGGAGCAGGAGGCGGTTGTAAAATATTTTAAGACTAAAGGGGTGAAGCCTCTTTTCCCATAGTGTTTCACAACAGTCCTGGCCCGTTACTTCTCCAAGTTTAAAGGGAAACGTGCCCCATTTATAGGCATGAAGCTATTTTGCTTAAAGAGGCTTCAGCATCTTTTAAGCCCAATTCAAAAACTATTGGGCCGGTGAACACCGTCTCTTTCAAAACTTTGAAAAAACTTTCAATGTTAAGGTCTCCAGCCCCCAAGGGTAAATGATCCCTGACAACCAGCCTACCTTCCTCGACTCGCCTGTAGGCGTCGTGAAGATGTATTTCTCCAAGTCTCCCCGAACATTTTTTAAGAGCATCGTCAACGCTTACATCCCCGGAGTACCCGGCGAGAATATGGCCTGTGTCTATGCAGATCGACGTGTCGAACCTCTCAGCGATTTCAAGAGTTTTCGAAAAAGGGAACTCTATAGACTCCAAAGCTATTCTACGCGAGTCCACGCCAGCATTAGCCATGTATGAGACTATCTGCTCAACGCTCCTTAAAGCATTATTGGCAAGAAACTCGAAGAAAAGCATCTTATATTCTTGTTTAACCCCCATCCTGTTGACCTCCGAAGCCAAGGGGCCTGCTACGTGAAGAACATACGCGAGTGGTTTAAGAACCTCCAGGATCTCAACAGGCTTAACGACCGCGTTGACCGAAGCCACCCGAATATCCTCTACGGGGGAATCCAGCTCGATAGACCAGATGGGCAAGTGCGCAGAGAAAGTAATACCCATGTCCCTCATGAGCATCCATTCCTCCAGGTTTTTCCTTGAGAAGGAGGCTGGAAGAATATAGTAGAGATCCGTGTTAAGCTCTACGTGATTAAAACCTTTTTCAACAATCTTCCTAACTAGCTTAGGGTAGTCAAGAAATATTGCACTATTCTCCAGCTCTAAGGCTTCCAACACTTCGTCGAGCGAGAGGGCTGTAGCGCCAAGCCTTAAGCCAGCCTGATTCCCCATGATATCGCACTGCATGACACGGGACAGTTATAAGACTTATATGATGGCCTCAGGCATTAAAACCACTCTGCTGGCCTCGTTTAAAAAAGTTGAATGAGCCTTATCCACCGGGACCACTCTTCCATTCAAGACTATCGTAAAGTCCTCTGAAAGGCTTTCTGTTCCAGCTGCGAAAACCCTTTCCTTAAACTTCATCCCATATTTATCAGCCATCTTCTTAACCAGATCGTAGACAGTACTCCCCTCCTCCATATCCACCAGCGTCTCCGTAGACCCGACGATATCTCTAAACTGGCCTACTAGCTCCACGCGGATTTTCATATTCACTAACATAAGCGGATAGCTTTAAAATAAATATTTCGTTCAAAGAAGTCTATAGTAGACCGACTAAGTCTGTTAGACTCGATATTTTTGGACACTGTTTGCCTCCGTACATCCCTCTCCTGTCGATTAGAATAGCGTTCATGCCGGCGGCACGCACACCCAGATAGTCTTCTTCATACCTGTCACCAATGTGCAGCATGTTCTCCATAGGAGTATTGGAAAGTCGGGAGGCAATACGGAATATTTCAGCATTAGGCTTCTCGTACCCTAAATCGCCCGAAGCCACGAGCATTCCGAAATATTCTAGAAGGCCGGCTTTCCTCAAGTATGTTGCCAGGTTCCTGCTGGAGGAGACATTGGAAACAGCGATCAGCTTGAGATCATTATCCCTAAGTTTCCTTAAAGTGGGCTCAGCATCCTCATAGGCCCGGAAATCTGCTTCGGATAGCCAGCGGTGCGCAGCTGTTCAGCCAGATCTTGGTTCGGGATGGCGAGGTTCGAAACCATTTTCCGGAGCAGCCTAGCCCAGGCATTTTCGTTCCAAACTTCCCGGGTCCTTGCTTTCTCCTCACTCCACCATACGCACGCATCCTTCCAGGCCTCCCTAACTTTAACGGGCTCAAACCGATATCCCAACTTAAGCAGGATCTTATGGAAGACCATATGATCCTCTTCAACTTCATAGTATAGCGTTCCGCCGCAGTTGAAGGAGACAGTTTTAATGCGTTTTTTAAACAATAGCACATCCCGCTTAATAATTCAACTTTTTTCCTTCCACCAGTAGAATAGTTTTCTACTCAACTCGTGTATCTTCCTAGCATTATCTATTGCTTTTTCAGCATCCTCTTTAGAATAGAGCTCCCTGGGAGGAGTGAAGGCGCTCTCATCGCCGTAAAAAGCCGGACCTCTTTCTCCAGCAAGCCTTTTACTCACAATACTGATCGTTTCCAGCTCAAATCTAAACCAATCCGGAAGCTCTCTAACACGTGCTATTTCAACCAAAACATCGCTGACATCGTGTTGACGCGGATACTCCATGCCCAGCAGTCTGAGAACAGCCTTTAGGCTTAATTCAACACTTTCTTGCGCTCTTCTAATCGTTCTATGGTACATCTCTTTGGTGAAGGCTTCTTCAGCCTCGTAGAGAGAATACTCAGCGTCGTCAAGATACCCTTTAGCCATAGCCTCAGTATTCAAATTTCAACCGCCTCTCCACGTTTTATATCGGGTTTTAAATCCCAGAGCCATGTCCCGTTTTTGAGATAAACGCGTTTAGCTTTCAACTCATCCAGCCTTTTCCTAAGGCTCGTGAAAACAGACTCTAAAAAGCTGTCCTTGTCGACCAGGATAACAGCGTCCTCAACCATGTCCAAGTATATTGGCCTATGGATTTTCGCCTCCTCCGGAGTAAGAGGATAAAATTGTACCCACGTGTTAACGCCTTTCTTTCTAAGCTCCCTGTACGTTTGAGTATCTCTCAGCTTAATTAGGATTTTAGCCATGATCTCCATTTTCTCACTAATCCTTTTAGGAAGATTTTCAGCGACGACGAGAATATCCGTATCGCTAGACGGCTTAGCATCCCCTCTGGCTACAGAGCCGAAAACAACTACACTTATCAGTTTTTCTCCGAAAAAGCCGTTAAGGAGATTAAGAACCTCTTTAACAAACTCCCTCCTATCCGAATCAATTATATTGGATAATCCGTGTCTAAACATCGTTAACCCTTGCATTCTGAAAATATTTAAGCCGTTATACCTTATATACTTTTAGCAGTAAGAGAAAAAGCAGCTTCAGCGCAAGATAGAATAGGCCGACGTAATAACGATTATGAAAGAAACATGCAGCAAAGTTAATATTATTCGGAAAAAACTCCCGCAACATGAGCTATGAAATAATAGAGGTTTCGACGAAAACTAGGCAACAGCTCGTAGAAGTAACCTCGGCGATAAGGGAGCGAGTTAAAAGAAGCGGTGTGAAAAAAGGCCTCTGCTTCATCCATGTCCCCCATACAACCGCCGGAATAACTTTAAACGAGAATGCTGACCCTAGTGTAGCCAGAGACATCCTCAACACTTTAAACCGTTTAATACCTGTTGAGGGCGATTACACCCATTTAGAGGGCAATGCGCACGCCCATGTGAAAGCAAGCATTGTCGGACACAACGCGATCCTGTTCATAGAGGATGGCGAACTCATGCTGGGAACTTGGCAGGGAATTTTCCTATGCGAGTTCGACGGGCCTAGGAGGCGGAGGATTCTAATAAAGATAGTTGGAGAATAAAAGTATGTGCGCTAAGCTCAGGCCATTTAAATCGCGCACCAGCATGCGACAAGCCTAATGGAAATCTTATCAGCAAGGCTTAAATAATTTTATCGCCCAATTATTATTGTGAAAAAGAAAATCGTGATTAAAGGCGACAGGGTTCAGGATGTAGGTTATAGGCTCTTTCTTCTAGATGCTGCCGAAGACTCGGGTTTAAAGGGTTTTCAAGCTAGGAATGTCAAGGATTACGTTGAATTCATGGTGGAAGGTGATGACGACAGGGTGATTGAATTCGTTAAATTCGCAGAAAGCAATTACCCTGAGTTCGCCAAGGTGGATGAAGTGCGGGTGGAGGATTACGGCGGGGAAGTTATGTCTATGGACAGGTTTTACCACAGGTTCAGCGTTGACCAGCTGGCTAAAATAGTGAGCGTGGGAATTGGCATGATTGGAAGACAGGATACAATGATAGAGAAGCAGGATTTGATGCTAGGAAAAATGGATCTAATGTTGGAGAAACAGGATGAAATGTTAAGAAAACAGGATGAAACAATAATGGAGATAAGAGCATTAAGAGAAGACTTGAGAAACTACATGGAGGAAAGGTTTGAAAAAATAGAAAGAGAGATAGCGGCGATAAAGGCTAAGATAGGTCTTTAAGAAACCTATTAAACGGTCTTCATGGGAATATGCCTCAAGGATGTGCTCAAGCGATGTTGATAGTTTCTCGTAGATAAACTAGACGGGAAGTCGAGTACTTTTGCTTTCTCCACGGATTTTTGTAGATCTCTATGACCTCCGATATTATGTTTGGCAATTCCTCGGGCCTGCCCATGTTGATTCCGGGGCATATGAAAGCGTATTGATTAAAGTAGACATAGTATATCTCATCATTGTAGTAAAACTCAGCCTCCTCCAAGTTTACAGATTTTGGCTTCTTGTAGACCAAAAAGGGCCATACCTTGCAAGAGAACGGTTTCAAGCCTAGTTCCTGTAGATTACATAATCCATACTCGTTCTGAAAGATACACCTTCCGCCAATTTTTCTCAAGGAAGGCTTTACGCCAGTTACTACAGCTTCCGGCATAAGCTCGAAAATCCGTGCATATTCATAGGGACGGAGGATAACTTCAAATTTAGTGCAGCACCTTCCACAACCGAGACAAGCCCAAGATTTCACTCTTCTCCAAGGTATTTCCTTTGTCATGCTTTCCTACCAGACGATAATTCATGTCTGAAACATACCGGATATAAATTTTAAAAACCTAGCCATCCTTCAACAGAGCTTCACCTCCTCCCTTACATCATTCTGAAGAGAACAGGTCAGAATTGTCAACTCCTCTTAGAGCAGTAGGCGCTTAAATGTCAATTTATTATTACCTCGTGAATAACGATTGTAGAAAAATATCTTGCTCATGTCAGTCTGAAGACCATTGGGAGTCCCCTTTAACACTTTTATCTCTCGAATAGTAGCGTTTAACAAAGAATCTTTATTTCAGCGTATGCTAAAGAAACTGTTCTGATGCTGCCGAGTAAAGGCTTTAGGATTGAGCCTAAACTTTTGGTTAGACTCTTAAGGGATATGGAGAAGCGCACGCTGGAGCATGGCCCAGTTGCACGTTATTTATGGCTAGCAATACCATTATTAAAAAGCCGATGCATATAGCTATTTGAATCAAAGCATCGTTCGAAACCCAAGGCGTGAGGCTTGGAGTTTCAACCCTCAGGTACATTTCAGACGGCTCCTCCGGGGGGTTTGCAAGCTCTAAGAGAACCATAACTCTTGACTCCTGCCCTTCCATGCTGAACCGACCGAGATCAATCTGATCCACCTAGCCGCCCAGAGACAGCCTTCGAAAGAAACCCAACTTAAAACTTTTGGCGTTTCAATGTCGCTGAGAACAGTCATCTTCCCCTTGAGACACTCGGTTCCGGGGCCAATGATTTTCACATGGTAAAACCTGCTTGGCTCCAGAACCAGATCGACTAGTGTCCTTTCCTGCGTAATTGTCTAGGCGTACACTATTGTCTTAAGTCCGCCGAACTCGGAACAATATGCATACGCCCATAACGCTAGAACTATTAGAGACATCGCAAGCACTACTAGAGAAAACTTTCTCTTCAAGCTGCTTGCTCTGAAACCAGATCGGGATGGCTCAAGCCTCGGCGACTGTGAAAAAGTAGCATAAATCATGAGCACGATGAACATTACTACGGGTAGACTGGCATCATCCTCAAGCAAGGACACGAGTATAGAGAGAGAAGTAAGGTAAAGGGTAGCGGGCATGATATCGTCCTCCGACATTTTTAGAACTTGAAGCATAAGCTCGAGGGTCGCGCCTAGGGCGAACATCGTGAGGAAAACCCCCATTAGCCCTGGTCCAGGTAGGCTGGGCCAAGCCACGTGGAGACAAGGGTCCAGTTTTCCCCCTCGCCGTAGATCATGTGAGTTCCCAGGAAATCATGTCTTAGACCAAGGCTTATCGCTCCTTTGGCAGACCCTAAAATCGGGTCATCCACTTAAAGCAGGATGTGTCTCAACATCTGCAGGTTAATGCTCTGCCGAAACAGCCGAGTAATGCAGGAGTAAAGTAGGAAGCTAGAAGCACTATGAAGACAAGGAACCCTACGATGAGCATCCTGCCTGTGTTTGAGCACCTGTATAAAACTACTAAGAGAAACCCTAAGCCAATCGCTAGCGCACGCACCCTGTGCACCCTTATCCCATCCAGCTCTTCAAAACTTTTTTGCTCAACGCGTATTCCTAGAGACACTGAGTGCACATCGTGCCCAAGCCGTATAAGGTTCCTCGCCAGCTCGTAGACATGGGTTGAGGCCCCTCTGAAATGGGGGGACAGCGACATCTACGGCAACATAACAGATTTTCACAGGTCGAAGTGGAGCCGGCCAGTATATTTGGTTTTTTGGAGGGCCTCATAAGTCTTTTCCAGTAAAGCTTTATTTTGTAGAGCCGTTATTCTACGCTTCCTCCCGAAGTGTATAAGCATGCTTACCCCGGCCACCGTGGTCGCAGCCAGCGCCAGCATCGAGTAATCCCTCCGCCATCTCGCCACCACTTTTTTCGGACTGTCCATTACGACTGTGGCGTTTAAAGCCTTTATTTCCACGTCTCCGCCCCACCCATCGAAAACCTCTGCAACCAAAAGAATCTTGGGGCTTAACTCCGAATGATGCAACCGTGCCCTCAGCATACCGGCCGCTGCCCCATGTTTCCCCATGTAGAGAAGTGACGTTAAGGTAGAACTCCTTGGTCCAAATAGCCTTAAACGTAAGAGGTGAGTTGACGACCATCAAGAAGTTTGCGTCATAAACGCCTTTTGCCCCCTCCTATCTCAGGAAGACTAGGCGGGTCAAAGGAGACTCGTAAAACACAGTTCCTACTGAAATGTTTACCCTTGAAGACTCGTCACACCAGTCTGCTCCAACAGGATTGCCGTATGGAGAGTCTAAAGCGACGAGGTATTGTGTTTTCCAGATGGCAGTCTCGTTCACCGGTGCCTCAACTATGAGTGTCACGTTTAAACGGTCTCCAGTGTAGCTTCCCAAGCCCTCTCCAAACCAGTAGTCGAAAACTCTCCTAGTACCGTTGCTAAAGTCTAAGATTCGAGGCTTCACAAATATGTTTACGTTTGAAGACTCGTTGCACCACCCGCCTCCACCAGCCTGTTTTGCCCTTCCCTTAGGCTTCTAACCTCCTCCCACAGCTTACCCTGACCTTCCCATAGCCTGTTCTGTCCTTCTCTTAAACCTCTAACTTCCTCCCAAGCTTGTTCTGCCCCTCCTCAAGCCTATCCATTCTCTTCAATATTTCAGACAACCCTAAGAACCTGCTACAGTATAACGGAACTCCAAGTCCTTCTCAAGCAGCTCGATGAACTCGCGTCTGAGCTTCTCAGCCATAAACTGTTCTTTGACATCCACATATTTAAGCATGAGGCTCCCGGTTCGTCACCCTGAGGGCTCATCCTGCCGGTTAAGGATGTGTCAAGCCAGCCCCTGCCATACGCGTATATATAGCCCATGGCCGCTTCATTATGTTCATCGCGCCGTTGGAGTCAGCATCGCAGGAGTAGTTGCAACTTGGGCAATTGAAGGGGCTGCCAGTTCTGATTCCCTCAACGATCAGCATAGTCAAGGATTATCGGGAACCCGGGTGAAGCCTGCATCCTAGTTAGGCTGCTCGCCATCCTCCAGGCGTCTATGCTCCACTTGCGCTGGCTAGGTGTTTCCGAGCCTTCATCCTTTATCGAGAGGCTTTTCAAAAGCATCGGTGAGGAGGCTATGAGGGAAGAGACCAGGCCGCCTATTAGGCCCAGCGGAGAACTTGTTAAAGCTGTTACCAGAAGCCCCGCGAGCAAGCCTATTCCTATGATGCCTGCGGAGGCGGTTAGCATTGTTGCTCTAGACCTTGTGCTCAAAGGGTACTCGACGAAGAGAACCCTGCCGCTGGAAGCGTCTAAGAGAACCCTGAACAATCTGCCCTTGTAAACGTACTCGATGAGCCAGAAAGGGTAGTGTACGAGCCCGAGATAGTTGACTTCAACCTTCTCAAGGCTCTTTAAGCCGCTGCAGCTTCTGCCGGCCTCAGCCATCGCCTGCCCAGATATGAACCTGTAGGCAGCATTATAGGCTTCATCGTAGCTTACAGTAGGCATGTGGAACCTGCTCCTCTGAGCCTGACTCGGGTTAAAGAAGCTTCTACCCCTTACCGAGAAGGAGAGTTGTTTAGCGTGACTGTCAAGCCAGGTGCCTGTGTATGCTGCGAGGATCGGCATGTTCCTGGTTTCAAGATAAGTGGCCTGCTTGCCACCGTGGGAGCAGGAGGAGTATGCTTTGCAGCTGAAAACATGGTAGGGAACGTTGTAGAGCTCAGCTCTGCGAAGATTAGCCTCAGCGTTGAAATCAGCGGGGACCCCGTATCTCCTAGTTATGAACTGCATTGCTTTACGCCAGGCTGAAGGGCTCTCCACGTAGGCCGGAAACATGTAGTATGTCCAAGCCTTTCCGGTTGAGGTTTCGAAGGTGTGGCCGCAGTAGGGGCAGACAATTATCGAGGCGGAATGCGGCGCGGTTATTGAAGCGTTGCAGTTTAAGCATGTGACTGTTTTCATGCTCATTTCCATTTCTCCTCCCTAACGTCGCTAACAGCCCTAGTGGCCAGTAGGGCTCCGGCTCCTGAAAAAAGTATGAAGGCCATTACTGGAAACCAGTTTTCAAAGGTTGCCAGTAGGGTTAGCGCGAAGGCGCCTAGCACCACCGTCACTATGCTCCCTATCACGTAAAGCATCCTCTGTCCGAGGAAGACTGGTTCAGAAACCCTTAGGAATTGAAGGTTGTATCCTGAGACGCTTGCCCTATACATTCCACCCTTATACTTGTACACTAGGATCCACATCGGGGCTAGGAGTATCCAGAGCGAGTCCACGTTGGCCCGGCAGGAATAGTAGTAGAAACCGTCTAAGCCGTTTGACGAACGTATGTTCTCTCTCAACTCGTCCTCAACCATATCCTTAAGCTCGTCCTCAGCCTCCTCGGGGAGAAGCTCAGCGTTTAAAACCTGCAGCCCAACTCTCTTCCAGTCTATAGCGACAAGTGGCTGGGGATCCTTAGCGGACTTCGCTTGGTCAACAAGCTCCTCCAAGCCGTATTCAGCAGCCTCCCTCCTAGCCTGGAACGCGAGCCTCATAGAAGTTTTGAAAGACCCGTTTTTCGTAATAGTCCTTGTCACGTATGTTTCGCTCGCCCGGGGCCCGGCGTACCGGCGGCCGGGAGCAGCTGTAGGCGCGTAGGACATGCTTCTCCTTTCAGTAACCCTTTTGAAGCCCGACCACTCGCCGACGGCTGAAACATCTCCGACTAGAATCGGCACGTAGAAGCCCTGAGCCTCTATCAGCTCAATGTCGCCATAAACCCTGCCCATATCCGGGTCACGCCTCATTCTGCTCCAGAAGGCGTTCACCACCTCATCCTTACCGCGAGTCGGAAGAACGAATATCTCAAGCCTCCCGGTTGAAAACCAGTTGACCGTACCGCAGTATTCGCACACGCATACTATTGTTTCAGGAGTATAGTTTAAGGGAGCCCCGCAGTTTGAGCATTTGAAAACTTTCTCGGTGCTTGTTGTTTCAGTCAATGCTTACCAATCCTTGAAACTATTACCCCGACCACAACGATTATTATGAGAGATGCACTCAGGTTCAGCGGTAGGTTTCCAGTGAGAATCGTCAGAAAGAGCGAGAAGCCGAGGCAGCACATTACTAGCCCCCAAATCAGGTAGTACTTCCAGTCAGTAGCGTGAATCGAGAAGAAAACAGTGTATAATCCGAGCATGATGAGCGGCAGTGAAACTAGAATCATGAGGTTACCGTAGCCCGTTGAAAAGAGTATGCCATCTATGCCGATTGAGACTAGCAGGACGGCCAGCGCGTAGCTTCCGTACCCGATTTTTCTACTCATCGCATAAGCCTCCGGAACCACAAGGCACGTTCTCAATATATAACTTTTCCCTTATTTTCATCAGCGATTAAAGAAATATTAAGCACCCACCTCAATTTCCCCGCTAGGTTCACTAATTCTTCGGGGCCAAGCTCCTCGTGAGAACCAGCTACTCTAGGAGGCTTCTTGCTAACACTTATAAGCCCTAGGAATCCCTTGGGAATGAATTCAGCTCTATGGCTCTCTTAGCCTCGCTCTCGCTGATTTTCCCAATCTTAACCTCATACCCCATTATCGGAGTCCTGCCTTTCGAATCCAGGATGACTATATCTGCATCCTCCTTCCCCTTCGGCAGAATCATGTAGCTTCTCGTCCCTCCAAGATGCTCAGCAAGCATCTCCCCTAGGCTGAACTGTAGCTCCCTGCCCAGCACGCTTAGAATCATGCCTCCCGTTCGGATGGTTAACGACAACCGAGTCCCAATGCTTATCCGACAGCCTTTGAAACTCGTCCAATATGACAACCCTCCTGTCTCTCAAAAGTTTTCCATGCGCCTAACTGCCTCATCTGTAGTAATTTGGGAAAAAGTAATCATGAAGTAATTAGACTAAGTGAAAACTCTCTTCAACAGGAAAGTCTTCCGGTTTTCCACCTCCCATACACCAGTATCCATCCCTTTAAGCCCCTTAATTCATTTCCTCCCTCCTCCTTACTATAATATTGGAAAAATATTCTTCATGGAATATTCTCTTTAGAATAAAACTTTAACTCATAAGAGCCGAGTAAAAATCTGGATCAATGAACCCATTCGGCCGCATGTTCCCGATCATCGAACTCGCTGGGTCTATTTGTTTAATGTTATATGTCAATCAACCATTATTGCAGCTTTTCACCACAGTTGAGGCAGAACTTTGAACCAGCGGGAACTGTGGACCCGCATTTAGGACAGTTGACAATCTGAGGCTGCAACGGTGCCCCGCAGTTCATGCAGAACTTCGCGTTAGCCGGATTCTGAGAGCCGCATTTAGGACAATTGATGGTGGCTTGCAAAGGTGTGCCGCAGCTCATGCAGAACTTTGCTGCACCCGGGTTCTGAGTCCCGCATTTCGGGCACGCTACTGTTCCAGCTGGGGGTGCGGCGGGCGGCTGTGCAGGAGGCTGTGGTGGTACTTGGATGGCTGCACCACAGTTCGGACAGAACTTGCTAGTTGAGGGAACTTGCGCCCTGCAGCTTGGGCATATTACTAGGGGTGCTCCGGCTGCAGCCTGCTGCATGAGCTGGGGCACGAGAACTATTCCTGTTCCAGCCGCCGCCCCGGGCGACTTGCTCAGGGACTCGGCGACGCTTTTAGTCGTGTCCATCGCCAGAACCTGTGTGGCTGCGCCTCCGGTCTGCTTTATCCAGAAAAGCCTGTCCCTGTACTCAGGCGTGGTGTCGACACCCTCGAACTTCAGGTCTACGATATCTACGCCCACGCGTTTAAACTCCTCGTCTACCGTAGCCTTAACCTTGAACGAGACCTCTTCAAGCTTTGTGAACACCGTCACTAGGTCGTATTTAGAGAGCTGCGTTATAAGCCTCTCGTTCATGTATCCCCTGAGGAAACTGTTGACCGCTTCAGTCGTGTAGGCACTCTGTCCCCCTACGACCTCCATTACGAAAGTCTTTGGGTCTCCGACTTTAAACCAGAACGCCCCGTAGAATTTAAGGGGTGCGAGCTCAACGGTCTGACCACTGGCGCCGAACAATCCTTTAAACTGTTTCGTCGAAACGAATATGACTGTAGCCCTGAAAGGCGTGGTCTCGAAGCCCGCCACCCTTGTTAAGACGCCTGTTAACAACGGGAGGTTCATGGTGGTTAAAGTATGTCTGCCAGGCCCGAAAACATCGTAAGCCTTGCCGTCTCTGAAGAATATTGCAGCCTCGTACTCGTGGACAATCAGCTGAGCTCCCCAGGTTATCTCCTCCTTAGGGTATCTCCAGACGATGTCTTCTGCGGAAGCCCCTACCCACTCTATTATCTGAGGCATTGTTAGACACCCCTCTTAATGGAGACTATCTCCTCCTCCCTTGAAGCGAAGGCTGATTCAAGCTCCCTAGCCTTGGCTTCAAGCCTCTTCAGAAGACTCGGGAGAACATCCAGGCTTCCGGCGCCCGCAGCGTTGCCAGCCTCCTCAGCTACTCTGGAAACCTCTTCGCAAGCCCCTAGAAGCTTATAGTCATAATTCATCAGCTTGTCAAGCTCATCCTCTCGAACCTTAACAAGGTCGAAGAACCCCGAGTAACCGTAGTCGGCATGCTCAATCTTGTTTATAACCCTGTCTAGGACCGCGGAAACCCTGTTGATCGTTTTGAACAATTCTACAGCATCGGAGTCTGCAGCCTCCCTTGAAACTGTTTTCAAGTGCGACCGGGCTGCATCAAGCTTTTTAACCATGAAATCCCTAAGAAGCCTATCAGCTTCCCTCCTAACCTCCTTCTGCTTATACCCCCTGTATCCGGGAATATAGGAGGCTATCTTCTCAGCCAGCCCTCTTTTCTCCTCATATTCCTTTATGAACTCGCTCATGAAAGTACAAGCTTATAACTAGCTTAAAAACATTACTTATAGAAGAATTTAAAAACAAGTTTTCTTACAGGGGTAGCGTAACAGGTCTGCCCTCTTTAAGCGACCTGTGCATTGCCAGGGCAACCTCCACAGCAGCCCTAGCATCCTCAGCTGAAACCAGAGGCTCCTCCTTTCCCTCAACGCAGTTTAAGAAATGAATTATCTCGTCTCTGAGATATCCCTTGACCTGTCTGTGAACAACCGGCTGATAGTAAGAAAGGGTTTCAGGCCCCTTCTCCCCCCAGAATAGGAAGCTGTCGCTAGGCTGGCTTATCCAGAGGCTGCCCCGTGTCCCCACCAGCTCAAGTTTAAAATCGAAAGACATTGAGGAGGGTAGAATCCAAATGTTCTCCAATGCTCCAATAGTTCCCCCTTTAAACCTAAAGACAGACCAGACAGCGTCTTCGACATGGTGGAGCTTGAGAACCCTGCTTTCAGCCTCAGCGTAAACCCGGGTAATATTCCTCCCGATAATCCACCTCATTACGTCAATGTCGTGCACGCCAAGGAATAGAAGCGGCGAGGTTTCCTTAAGCCAGTTCTCCAACCTCATTGGCGAAGTTATAGAGTTGTTTCTCCTAGCCCAGATTGAAACGGGATCGCCGAGCAGCCCCCTCTCCATGTACTCCTTAGCCTTCGCATAATTGTAGTCGAACCTCACTATGTGGCCCACTAGGAAAGTGACTCCTGTTTTTCTAACCGTGTTCACAATGGCGTCCGCATCTCTCAGAGTTGTGGCAATAGGCTTCTCCAAGAGCACCGCCTTCCCAGCCTTCGCCGCCGCCACTGTAGGCTCACGGTGAAGATGGTCCGGGACAGCGATGCTGACAGCATCAATATCCGGCCTAGCCAGCAGCTCGTTGTAGTCAGTATACCATTTTTCAGCCCGGAATTCCTTCGCAGCCATCCTAGCATTTTTCTCGACAACATCCGCGGTCGCAACGAGCTTAACCCTCGGCAGCTCCGAGTAGACTCGGGCGTGATGCTTCCCCATAACGCCGCAGCCTATTACCCCTACTCTAATCCGGTCCATCAGCCTCCACCTTAAAGCATCTTCACCATCTCTAAAGGCTTTACTCTCATAACCTCGGGGTTCAGAAGGCTCGGAGGAGCCTGGCCGCGGAGAACGCTCAGAATGTTTTCAGCAGCCTTCTCAGCGAGCCTCCTTCTAGCTTCGAATGTCGCGCTCGCCATGTGCGGGGTGAGGACAACGTTATCCATGCCTATGAGCGGGTTGTCAGGATCGAGAGGCTCCTTCTCGAAAACGTCGAGCGCAGCGCCAGCGATCCATCCTTCTTTCAAAGCCTTCACCAGAGCCTTCTCATCAACCACTGCCCCCCTGGAGATGTTTATCAGGTAGGAGGAGGGCTTCATGCTTCTAAGCTCCGGCTCGCCAATCATCTTAAAGGTCTCAGGGGTTAAAGCCGTCGAGAGAATGATGAAGTCAGACTCCCTGAGAAGATCTTTAAGAGGCCTGTAGGATACGCCTAGCTCAGCCTCAACATCCGGCTTCCTAGTCCTGCTGAAGTATATGACCCTCATGCCTAGACACCTGGCCCTGGTCGCCACAGCCTTTCCAATGGCTCCAAGCCCAATGATGCCGAGTGTCTTACCGCTTATCTCAGGTCCGAGCATGAACATCGGGGACCAAGCTATCTTCCAGGAGCCTCTTCTGAGAAACCTGTCTGCCTCCACAATCCTCCTAGCAACCGAGAAGAGAAGGGCCAGCGAAAACTCTGCGACAGCGTCCGTTAAAACGCTGGGCACATTAGTAACGTAGACTCCTCGTGCAGTAGCCTCCTTCAAATCTATGTGATCATAGCCGGCGCTCATCGTGCTTACAACCCTGAGCCTCTCAGCCTTATCAAGAACCTCCCTGTCTATCGTGTCGCTGAGAAGTATGAGTGCAGCATCCTTATCCTCGAGACTCTTAACCAGAACACTCTTGGGCGGAGGGCATTCGGAGTCGTAGAGCTCAACGTCGCAGTGTTCCCTGAGAAGCCTTAGGGCAGAGTCTTGTATTCTTCTTGAAACATAGACCCTGGGCCTAGCCATGCTAATAGATTTCTCTTAAGGTTTTATAAGTATTGGTGCGCACACTCATGCCTAAGAAGGCTTTAAAACCATTATGCTGGGGCTAGCGTCGCCGTGTCTAATGGTTCTCTCATGCTCGAGGCGTAACCCTATTTCTGAAGAGATTTCTCTCACGTAGCCCGGCTTTATGGTTATGAGCACGAGCCGCCCATCCTCGCTTAGAGTCCTCCTAATCTCAGGCAGGCACCTGCTGTAGAAAGCGCGAGGATTGATCTTCGCTATGGGCTTAGTTCCGTATGGAGGATCTGTAACTATCCTGTCTACCTTAAACCCTAATTCTTTAGAGAGCCTCCTGCAATCAACCCTCTTGAACACTATTCTGTCTGAAACACCCATAGCTTCAGCGTTAAGAGCTGCACCCTCCAGATAATATTCTGAAATGTCAAACCCATATATCTTGACGCTATTTGTTGAGAGAGCAGCCTCGATAGGTATGATTCCGCCTCCACACATCGGGTCGAGAAGAGTCATCCCAGGCTTGGGATCGGCGATCCTAACCATTCCATATGCAACTGAGGGTCTGAGGGCAGCCGGGTGAGTGAAAACAATGTACCTGCCGGAGAGATGCTCGCTTCCGGAAAGCCCGACGAAGCAGGTGTCTCCAACAATATCCAGAAAAACATTAGCCTGAAAATTCTCTAGGTCCACTTTTAAACCATACTTGTCTACCAATGCTTGACCAGCCTTCCTTTGAACATCCATGCTTGTAAACTCATGCTCACCACGCCTCTTGCAAGTTACCCTGAACGAGGAGGCTTTGCGAAACCCGTTGGGAAACTTCATATTCATGATCCCGCTGTAAATGTCTTCCAAGCCCCTTATACTAGTATCAACTTTGAAGGCTCCAACGTATTCCAAGAACCAGTCTATGCTCCTGAGCGACATTAGCTTTGGAGAATCTGATTCAGGAATATCTATGATGAGCCTCCCTGGGATACCCTGAGGGTTCTCCTCGACAACGATTTTAAAACTGATCTTTTCCTCCAGCTCAGACTTAACAACGTCTTCAAGACCACGCGGGAAGACTAGTTGAAACCTCATGGCAAAGCTCTAGCATTAGGTATTAAGATGGAGGACTTAAGCGTTAATTTTAAGCGCGCATGTGGCTAAGTTACTAGCCTATAAGATTTATTTTCTTCAGGAGCTCCAAGGATAATTCTCGCGTTGGGCTTTCCGGCCTTGAGAGGCTTCTGAAGGCTTGTGAAACATAGAGCAGTGTTGCAACCTCTTCGTCGCTTAAAACTCGTATCTTAACGTTTCCAAGTGACTCCAATGCTTTCTGAAGCTCCGGGCTGACTGGGCACGTGGTCAGCATCACAATCCTGTCGAGCTTCCTGCTCCTGGCGAAGTCTATAAGCGGCTCAATACTGCTCCTTTTAAGGCCTTCAGAAGGCTTTGGCGCTTTAATCATCACTCCAACCTGGGCGCCTCCGCTCGTGGCGTCCGTGAAAAGCAGGTCTATCTCCCTCTTCCTGGTTAGGGAGACGCTTATCCTCTTCCTTCCTATGAGGCTCTGCTTTCCGAAAGCTGTTTCAATAAGGCTTGAAACGGCTTTTTCCATTAGGATCGCTCTCTCCGAGGGTTTCTCAATGTTGTAGAACCTTGTGATTATCTGGTTTTTAACATCGCTGTCAGGCGTAACTGGAGTTGCAAGCCTAGCCGCTGGCAGACCCATTTTCATAACGGCTTCCATCGCTATCACAGTGTCCACATAGTCGGGTTGAGTAATGCCTCTTTCAAGTCTTTCAGCAAGTATCTCGATGCAGGTGAAACACTCTGACAGCAGCCTCCTGATCTCCCCACCGGAGTTCGCCCAGAGAAGTTTAACACCGTTCATTGGAAACAGATTTGAATATGCTCTCTCACCCTTACCCAAGTAGAGGGCCTTCACATACCTGTCGATTATATCTTTAGCCTCCTCCACGCTTATCTTCTCGAGGCTTATCGGGGTTGAGGAAACCCTGCTAACTATCGCGGGTGCCACCCTGAACCTCTGCCCCTTCAACTCTTCGAACATCACTGGCGTTAAAAGCAGAAGTATGAACAGCCCGCCTGGGCCATTGTCAACAATCCTCTTCAAAGTATGGAAGAAAAAGTCAACATTATCCTGCACCAGCGTCTCAACCTCATCTACAACGATTACGAAAGGCGTGTTGCTAACGAGCTTCGACAGATTCACGAGCGTCGTCAAGAACTTTAAAGCGTTCTCATCAGACTCTCTCAGGAAATCATTCGAATGCTTAGCGCCCCAGCTTCCGTAGTATGGGCTTGGAAGCCAAAGGATCCATTTCGCAAGGTTAAGATCGGTGAATCTCCTTGTTTTCGAGGGCTCGAACCTTGTTTCAAACATTTTTCCAAGCTCTTCAAGCTCAAGCCTTACGAGTCCAGTTATTTCCAGCGTTCCCTCTTCAACAAGTTTCCTTACAACTCTGAAATCGTTTGAAATCATGTTGAAAGCCTCTCGAGCCTTCTCAGCCTTTTTACCCAGTACTGTTGAAATCAGCCCGACGCTAACGATTTTCTGAAACAGCTCGTAGCCCATTTTAGAGATCAGTGCTTGGTGAAGCCTTAGGGAAAGTTCCATGAGAAACTCTTCGCCTCCCAGCGTTTCCACAACCTTGGAGGTGAAGAAGATTAAGGAGGGCTTATAAACAGAGTCTTGAATAGTCGGCATATATGAGAAAGGCTGACCAGGTTTCTCTTGGCTTAGAAGGTATTGCAGATGCAAGGCGAGATGCGTCTTCCCGCTTCCAGCATCCCCTATGAGAATGTCGATTTTAGGTTCCTCAAGCTTGAAAGAATAATCTATCTCCTCCCTAATCCTTTTCAACGCATTTATTCTAGATTCTCCGCCAAGTATCCATATTCTGCTTGGGACAGGGGTTAGTGGAAAAGGATTGGCTTCAAGCATTAGGCGGGAATACTTATTTGACGATTGCATAGTGGTAAACACCTCTCGCCGTCTTCAACCCATTATCTGATTCCCCGCTGCCCGCGTGAAGTTGAACGGCGTACGGATCACTACTGTTCAACTCTATTATCCTCCTGTCGAATTCATCGCCAGTTATATTTAATTCTTCAGATACTTTAAGCCGTAGGTCGGCTATTCTCACATAGGGAGCTATTGGGCTGGTCTTCACTAGGTTATTATACTTCAATCTTAAAGTTTCGAGAAACTTCTCGGGCGATAGCTGTTCAGCCTCCTTAAGCCTAGTATACTTTAAAACAGGAAGGCTCCAAACGTTTTCCATGAAATAGGCCCTGCCGTATTCAGAAGTCCGATACTTTTTAACAGCCTTAGTTCTCCCTTTAACCGGTTCAAGATAGCCTTCTTTAACCAGTTCTTTAAACTCTTTTTCAGTAAGCCTACCGGCCTTCTTAACCATTTTTTCCGAAACCCCTTTAGGAGTATCGGCGAAGACAAGCGCAAGCAATTGAAACTCGTTCAGCTGGTATCACCTATTAAAAATGGGCCAAGGTGGTTTTTAAAGCTTGCCTGAGGATTGCAGAGACAGGCCGCCATCCTCGGTATGCAACAGGTTTGGATAAAGTTGAATCATATAGTCAGATGTTTTCGGTAAGGAAGGAAAACGGTTGAAGATGGGGCGAAGAAAGAAGTATAACATGCTTTTCTCCAGAACCATGTTTAAATGCACACAGTGCGGAAAATGCTGCACGAAGACACTAAGCACGAGAGACAGATCATTCTAACGTTGAGAGACACCTCGGAAATCCTAGAGGCCATGGGAATCGGTTTAAACGAGTTCACGGAGGAAAACAATAGTGAAGCCTATCCATATGTAATAAGGCTTATCGACGGAAGATGCTTCTTCCTCCAGCCGGATGGAAAATGCAGGATCTACAGATAAGGCCCCTAGTCTACAGGTTCTACCCTTTCACGTTGTAAAGGATCGGGGAAACAGACGTGTTTCAAGCCGATCCATCCTGCCGCGGGCTTGGAGAAGGCATGTACTTCGACGAGGAATATTTCGAAAAACTTGTAGAGCAGGCTGAGAAACGTTTAGACATTGCTTCAAACCGCTAAATAGAGGTATCCTCTAAGGCCTACAACTAGGGCATCTCTCCATAGCGTGCCACCTCCCAACTAAGGAAAGAAGTTTTACTCGTCTACTGTCCAATAGTAAATCAGCTGCTATTGAATACATTATGAAGCAAGTGTGCACTATACGCGTATGGCGAGCCGGTTTGACATATTCCTCAACCCGAGTAGTGAGCATGGAAACCCGATTCTAAAGAATGTCAAGAGGCAGTGCGAGGTGCACCACAGTTGGGACATCTAGTCTGGTTTTGCGGGAAAACTGTTCCACAATACTTGCATGAAACGGTTAATGGTGCTTGCTGAACCTGAGGGGGTTGAGAGACTTGTATTTCGGTAGTTTTACTAGTCGCATCTGGGCGACCCTCTACTGCGACAACTCCCTTCAGACTCCAGACTACGATTCTATCCATACTTTTCAGAGAAGGCTGTGCTCCTGGAGGGATCAGTATTTTAAACTGGAAGCTTTGAATAAAGCCTTCTGAAATATGCAGAGGCCCTGCCAACTGTGGCCTAGCTGAAAATATTACTGCAGACTCCCAGACCTGTTGCTCAACCTCTCTTTTAAGAGCCGTGTTGTAAACCCTCTTCGTCTTGCGTACTCGCTCAATACATTCCAGCTCGCATCTGACCTCAGTACAGTCAAACTCTTCCTGAGACTCAACCTGTACTGTGCCCTCCACATTTCCACCGAGATAAAAAAGTTGATCCTTCAGAAACAAGGAGACGTTTACCCTGGGCGGAGTAACCTTCTCCCGAAGTTTTTTAAATAGGCTCATAAATGAGGATTTCACTTTTAGGAGGATTTAAGTTTTCAGACATGTGGAAATTTAAGATGGCAGGTTTACAATGGTATTAACAGGAGGTTTGAAAAAATTATTACAAGCCCCCCGATGAAAAAAGGCAAGTTTATATTTATAGAACCAGTGCATCCCGCTAAGTAGGGGCCTATAATGTTCCCCAAGGAGCTTATAAAGTTGACTACATTAAAGTCTCTCCCCCTAGTTTCATCGTTACAGTATTTTTGAACAAGGTAGCTTCTAAGAGGGAGCCATACTGAAGCGCCTGCAGGATCGTGCAGAAGCCATAGGGCTGCGGAAGTGGTGAAATCACCTGGCACAGTGGCCAGGGATGTGAAAACCCCCTGTATGCATGTGAAAAGGATGAGGGAGGACTTGTGTGAAAACTTTTTCAATCCTGTTACAATCCTGCTGCTGAACAACATGGGTATTCCCAGGCTAAGCCTGTGAACAGTCATCAGGATTGAAAGCGTTTCCGGTGGCAACGAGAATTTCTTTGAAAAGAACATGGGTGTGATGAAGGAGTGTGTGGCAGAACCTCCGATCGTCACCACTAGACCGGAGACAGCCATTATCATAAGCCCCCTGTTTAAACCCTTGCCAACACGCTTTTCCCCGAGGTTTTTAGCGGCACGCCTTGCTGCCGGAACCTCTTGCTCAGGGAAGAAGAACACTATTGCTAAGAAACCTATTAATTGAAGAAGCCCCGAGAAAACAAGTGGAAGCCGGTAACCATAAGTGCTGATGAACAGTCCGGCGGATGCAAGGCCCAACGCCTGAGAGGTGAATTCGAGCCCTGAAACCCTTGAATAAGATGCAATGAAGCCCCTGCGATCCTGTTCATAGACCATGGTTGCGAAAACAGCATTTCGGATTGCGACCGCCGAGTCGAAAAGAATTTTGACGAGAACCATTACACCCACCGATTCGAATTGAGGTGTGAAGAAGTAGGAGAGCCCAGCAAGCAGCGAAGCAAGCGCCATGAAGACTTTTCTACCATACTTGTCCGATTTAGCGCCGAGAAAGATGCTTAGGAAAGCGATGAATATTGCTGAAGCTGTGAACACATATCCAATCTCCATAAGCGAGATAGAAACATGATCCATGTAGAGGGGAAAAATGATCTCGTAAAGCCCGAAGGAGAAGCCGAAGAGCCATGTAGATACGACGAGCGCGGGGAGCCCTTTTCCGTTCAGCATGTGTTACCGGCCGTTAGACAAGAGGCTTATAAGCATTAACATCATTAAAGTTTTTAAGCAACCTTTCAAATAGTAAACATGGCTAAACGTAGCATAAGTATGAAATATTTTACTGAACCCGGGCCAGAGAATACTGGTAAAGTGATAAAGGCGGTTGCCGAGAGAATTAGAAAAGGAGGCTTGACGAAGGTTGTTGTTGCAAGCACCTCGGGTAGGACAGGAGTCAGATTTGCAAGGGCGTTGAAAGGTAAGGCGCAGGTTGTTGCCGTTTCCCATGAGAAGATGGATCAGAAGCTTAAGGGGAAGATAAGCAGTCTGGGGGGAATCGCTGAGGACGGTACGCATCTGCCGCTTCATGGAAGGGGGATGGATAAGGTTAGGGACACGTTCTACACTCTTGGACAAGGATTTAAAGTGGCTTTAGAGGTTATTCTAATTGCTGCTGACAAGGGGCTTGTTAAACCGTATGAGGACGTTATAGGCATAGGCGGAAGCGGCGAAGGGGCTGACACGGCAGTGGTGGCGAGGGCAACACCAACCAGGGAGATTTTCAGCAGCGATAAGTCTAAGAGGCTTGAAGTGAGAGAAATAATCTGCATGCCTCTGAAAAAGAAGTGGTGGGATTAAGCGTTACTGGACAGGGCATAAGGCTGGAAAACAAAAACCATCTTTTTTATCAAATATTAGGTAAAATATCATTATAAGCTAGGCGAATGCTTAAGAGTAACCTTTGCTTCAGAGTTCACTTTCCCCAGCATGTGGCTTCTCATAATGTAGCGTGCACTTACAGAAGTAAATTTCGAAGAAGACGTACTGATTTCTAGAGAATTTCGCAACTTTTTGAAAACAGCCACTGAGGCGCGCGAAGAGGAAAGATTTCAAAATTTTAGCAAGAAACCAGTTATGAAATTTAATAGTTTGTACATGCGAGCAGGCTCGAATCCTAAAGACTTATATCAAAGAAACAATTCCCCTGACCGGTGATAAACAAGTTTGAAACTCCATTATAGGCCTGCTGACGGGTTCTTCGGCGACGCCATACCTTTCTACTGGAGAGGAGTCTACCACGTTTTTTACTTGAAGACAACCCGGGAAAAAGGAGATCGTCTTCTTTGGGCACATATCGCTTCAAACGATTTAATACACTGGAACGAAATGCCGGATGCAATTCTGCCCGGTGAAAAAGATGCGCCTGACAGCGGAGGATGCTGGACAGGATCCGTTATAGAGAAGGATAATGTTTTTCACATGTTTTATACTGGATGGAACCCGAGCGCACACTTTCCACAAACGATTTGCCACGCTGTCAGCAGCGACTTAATACATTGGAAGAAGGATGAACGTAATCCGATTCTTGTGCCTGATGAACGTTGGTATGGAAAAGCCGACTGGAGAGACCCATTCGTGTTCTGGAATGCAGAAGAGAAGCGTTACTTCATGCTGATTTGTGCAACTATTAAAGGTGGACCCGCGGCAAAGAGAGGATGCATCGGACTTGCTAAATCCCGGGACTTGGAAAAATGGGAATGCCACCCGCCTTTCTACGCGCCGAATTTTTGCGGTCCAATGGAATGCCCTGATTTATTCAAGCTAGACGGGTACTGGTATCTGGTTTTCTCGGAGTTCACTGAAAAAATGCAGACGCATTATCGTGTGGCCGATGATTTGAAAGGCCCTTGGCGGGTAGCAAAATCGGAGGTTTTCAACGGACAGCGCTTTTATGCTGCGAAGACGGCTGGAGACGGAATAAGGAGATTCTTATTCGGCTGGATACCGACGAGAGAGAATGAGAGTGACGAAGGTAAATGGCAATGGGGTGGACATTTAGCTATTCCCCATGAATTGAAAGTAGAGGTGGACAGGAGTCTTTCCGTACGGTGTCCAGAAGAAGTTGTCAACATGTTTCAGTTCAAAGACTTAGACATAGGGAAAAGTGTCTCGAGTAATCTTGGGAAATGGGTGTTTCAAGAAAACGGTGTCTATGGAGAACGTGTAGACGGGCTTGCCTACGCCACCATATCCGGCTTGAAAAACAATTTCGCACTGAAAGGCTATGTTTCCTTCCAGCCGGGTACTCGCTCATTCGGGCTGCTCATCCGAACCAGTGTTGATTTCTCCTTTGGCTATATACTTGAGTTTGAACCGGTTAGGAACAGAGTAATATTTGACCGTTTCCCAAGAGCAGGTGATGCGGCGCCACTCGCCGAGTGTCCAATATATCTCGCACCAGATAAATCGATGCCATTCCTTATATTCGTTGAAAACAGCATCGTAGAAGCGTTTATTGATAAACGTGTTGCACTATCTTGTCGAGCCTACGGAGGCCACGGTGAGCCAGCAGGTCTTTTCATAATCGAGGGTGCAGCAAGATATGAGAAAATACAGTTTGCTGAATTTTAGCACACGCTATAGCACGCGCTGGAACATGCAGGATAAACGAATTGTTCGTAAAGCTGTAAGCAACCACTCGCTAGGTGTTGAGCAGGCCAACTTCATGCTCAGCCTCCCCCTTGTTTTCAATTGTAGCCGTCGAAAATTTTTTGGTCCCTTAATTCTCCATTTTTTGAAAAAGTTGCTTCATGAGCATCCACGAGTTTAATAAGAGCATTTAGCACGCACGTAGTATGCACTTTAAATAATCTGCATGCCGCTAAAGAAGAAATGGTGAGATTGAACCAATAAAGGAAGTGGCTTAGGGCTTTTTTCTCTGAACATGTTCCAGATAAGAAAAAGACTGCCGTCTTGTATAAACCCTTGTAAATCAGGTTGCGCGATGGAGCTGACTTAACACGGCGTTAACCCGCGGGATGAAGCTTTAGGCTAGGGATCAGAAGCCTCATACTTAAATATTAGGAGTTAAAAATCCCGTTCTAGGCTAGGTGGGGTTTAGAGATGGTTAGGAAGCTGCCGGATAGATTTCTTAAGTGGGCTTACTTTGACAGGGTTCGCTTCATCAAGTCAATCCTAAACGCTGAAAAAATGGATAAGGTGATGTTCCTTATAGAGTCGACGAGGCATAACCCGGCTCTCTGCACAGCCCGCGTCAAGAATAATAAAATATTTTTGAACGCGAAGATCGTTGGCGCCGGCTTTGTTCCTAGGCAAAGTTTCCTCGAGGACGCTATTAGAGAGCTGTGGTCTCACGTGGAAACCGGGGGTTCAATTACCAGTGAGGAGTATGCTAAAAATGGGCTTCAAATTTTGCTGAGACACCTCTATTTTGAGGATGAGAAAGAGGCGAACCATAGAGTCGACTTTACTAAAATAGCATCTCTTGAAATTAGTGTGAGAATAGCGTGGTCATCTAAGCACACATGGGAGAATATTCAGAGCTGTAGACAGGCAGTCATGCTTTACTATATGCCTCCTAACACGAGTTTCGAAGTTAGAGGTGAACTCGACGTATTGACCGAAGGAAAATATTTCGAATTCGTTAATTTAGCTCATGATGCATTTCACTACACTCCTAGTGAAAAAAGAGCCTTTAAGCCATGTTACATCTTGAACGTCGAAGAGGTTTACGATAACAGTGCTACGGAGGAGGGTTTCGGCCGCCTTTTAGAATAGATGGTATAAAAGCGTTTAAACTGATGCTTCTAAGAATCCTCATCGCCTAAAGGAAAACCTATTTCTCTACAACTAGGTAGTGTGGATGCTGGAGGCAACTCACGTCAGGATAATTGACGCATCATCTTGGCTTCAGAGTTAACCCTACGCCAGTAGAGCTCAAACAATATGCCTGAAGACTTAGGCCTTATTTCTCTGATAAAGCTCTCTTCGAGCCTCAATGATTCTTCGAAGGCCTTGATTGTGATATTTTTCAAGTCCTCTAGAGATGCTTTACCATCAAGAAATTCTAATCTCAGTTCCTCGGCCCTAGAGTATAGCCGAGCCTCTAAAGACTCTATCTTTTTACATATCTTTGGAAAGTATTCTTTAAAGGAGCCCAGTATTCTCCTGCTTAACTTCTCATGTAGCCACCAGATTGAATTGGAGTCGTAAAGCCTATCCGGCGTTAGTTTCAAATCAGGTAGACCAGCCTCGATGAAGACCGGTTTGTAAACACTTATGCAGGGAGTGGATGTTGCAGTAAACCAGTGGATCGGTAGTTTTTCGAAAAGCTGGCCAACGTAGGAGGCTGCAGTCTGAGAAGGCCTCGTAAGACCCCCTGCATGCATACAGATGTCCCTCATAGATCCTTTCGGCGGTGTAAAGTTTTCACCAAGCGTATGGCTCCTCATAATATTCTTAACTAGATAAACATCTATCTCACCCATATTTCGCTCTAAACATCCTTGTGTATACGCATGCCTCTCCCTGCCCCTGGCGAACCGAGAGTAAAACCAGTCTGAATAGCATTTTGAGAAATCAAAATCCTTATCGTCCTTGCACCAGCCTTTCTCAACAGCATGTTCAACAATGTTTTTAGAAGCCAGGTCCCACTTGTTTTTAATGGTTAAAGCGTTGGAAATACTCCTTACGTTCTTTACTTTCTCAGCAACCCAGTATTTCCCAGCGGTCTCTAAGACCCATGCTTCCCTAGGATCAGCTATTATGAAGGAGTTATGGTAATACGTTTTGCTTTTAAACCCACAGTTACCGCCTTGGCCGAATTCCTCCAAGTATTCAACTATCAGCATAAGGGCTTCGTACGAGTCTCTGCATCTTTCCAAGGCCAGCCTTACCAAATCCATCCCGGTTAAGCCCTTCTCCAGCCTACCCTCTCTCGTGAACACTGCCTCGTTTCCAATGGCCAACCCGAACTCGTTAACACCCATTTCAGCGCCCCACATCCAGACTGGCCTTGAAATCAGCACAGCATACGTTTGCTTTACCTGCGGAACCCTGATGTAAGTACAGTCCAAGAACTCCTCGTCATGCTCCATTCTAGGATGGAACTCCAACGCTTGAGGCTCGTTCGGCTCCCTGTCACTGTTCTTAGCGAAAATCGTAACTCCCTCCTTAGTCGAGTTCCTAAGCGCTACTAAAGTGTCGCACATGCTTTTAGTTGGACTCGTTAAGGGAAAATAAACTTTTATCCAGATTTCTGGGAATTGTTTAAAATTTTAACATGGAGAAGGGCTGCCCGCAGACATTATCAGCGAGCCATTGAAGCCTCCAGGATTTTTGGGCATAACGGATCAGGATTGTTGAACGACCCGTAAAGCCTGTATGATCTGGCGTAGCATCCTCCTCTACAAGTCTCGATCAAAGGACAGTCTGGACACGTGTTACTCTCCATGATCTCCAAGATAACTCTGCTTGAACACAGCTCCCGCCATGCTTCCGAAAGACTCTTTCTGCGAACATTTGAAACAACAATGTCGAGAGTATCGCAGAGAAGCACTTCCCCTCCGGGACCGATATCCATGTTCCTCTCAACCCTGCAAGAGTCCCATGAAACGTAGCGTGAGCTTACTATCAGGCTGGCGAACGGCATACACCATAGAGTAGTAAGGAAGCCCAGCTCATCAGCCGCCTCACAGGCCAAGCGTAAAGCCTTAATGCAGGAGTAAGCGTCAGCATGCCAATCCTTGTCTGCAGCCCTCCCAAAAGGCATTACTGGGAGCAGTACCGCAGATGAGGCTCTCAGTCTCTCTGCAAGCCGCACAAAGTCTCCAGCCTCATTGGCGTTCAGCCGGGAAATGGAGAAGATAGGTGTGAAACTAACTTCCTCCTCCTTGAGAACCCTTATGTTCCGCATTAAAACATCCCAAGCTCCTGGGCCGCGCACGGCCTCATGCGTATTCTTAACCGCACCGTCTATGCTCGTGAAAACACGGATCCCAAGCGAGCTCAGCCTCCTTGCTTTATCCCGGGTTATTTCAGATAGGTTTGTAAAAAGAGAGACGTTGAGCCCATTGCTCGCGGCGGCAAGTATTTCGAAAATACCCTCTCTTAGAAGTGGTTCTCCACCTGTTAAATGAAGGTTTTTAACACCCATTTCACAGGCTTCCTCCACCAGTTTTAAAACTCGGTCCTTGCCGAGTTCACTGCTCCATGGACGGGAGGAAACGTAGCAATGCTCGCATCTAAAGTTGCACTTTGCCGTAAGCAGCCATGTTACGTACTCCGGAGGCCTTGGAATCGGGCTCATAGTCTCACCTGAGAATTTTTTTGAAAGTTACAGTCGGCAATGGTGAAAAATTGGGGTATTAATGCGTTGCCGTGAAAAGAGTCCCACGTCAACCATTATGGGAGGGTTGTGGGAATAACCTTATATTGCGATTCGCCATATCCCAAGTCGGCTAAGCTTACTGTCGAAGAACGCATTTTTTAGCAGCAGTGCAACTTCTACGGTGGGAGGCGAGAGGAGCAAAGGATACTTCTATCTTAGAAGGAGCCCCGCCGCGAAGAGATTAAAGACGGGAGAAGACACTTCGCATAAGTGCCACTGGCTTCCAGCCGCGGGAGCGTAAAAAACTTATATTGATGCAGAATCACCCGCCCCATGTGAACGTGGCTGAAGCCATAAGCCTCACCCTTATCGCTTTCGCATCGACAACACTGCTTTCAGCCGTCGGGTTGGCAGGTGGCGTGCTAATAGTCCCCGTCTTGGTCCTGCTTTTCGGGCTGGAGTCAAGATATGCTGCAGGCACGGGTGTTTTCGCAATAATATTCGGAATATTCTCAGCCGCATTCACGTATTTCAGGCAGAGGAGGGTCGACGTGAAGCTCGCCCTGCTCTTCGACACGCTGGACATACTTGGCGTGGTGGCAGGAGCATACTTAGTGGTTATCTTACCATCCAGGGTCACAGCTCTCCTCATGGGTGGTTTTCTACTATTTTCAGCGTGGAGGCTTTGGGCGGGCAGTGTTAAGGAGGCGATAAACGTTGAAAGGAAGAGCCGGGGGATATCTGTTAAGCGTCGTCTGACAGACAGGGATGGAAACGTCTATGAGTATGAGCTTGGCGTTCCGGAGCTCGCCTTATCACAGCTTGCAAGCATCTTAAGCGGGGTTGCCACAGGCCTGTTCGGAATAGGAGGGGGAGCGGTTGATACTACTATGATGATGCTGATCGGAGTCCCACCCCACGTAGCTGTAGCCACATCGGTTTTCGGAATGACGATAACGAAGATCACGGGTGTCATCTCGCATCTCGCATTGGGAAATGTTTTACTGGAATACGGCGTGCCGCTAGCCGTCGGAGCAACGGTGGGAGGGCAGCTTGGCCCAAGGATTTCTAGGAGGCTCCGGCCTCTGATGCTGAGGAAGGCTTTAAGCATAGTCGTCCTCCTCGTGGGTCTCAGAATGGCAACCCTATGGTTTGAATGAGCTGAAAAACGTTTCAACCATTGCATTCACCGTAATAATTCATGAAGTCCTCGAACGCTGTGCAGACTGCGTCTATGTTTTCAAGCGGAACATCCGCGTGGATCTCGGAATACATCATTAAGCCGCCTTTCTCAGAACCCAGTTTGACAACAGCCTCCTGTATATGGCTCCTGATTTTTTCAGGACTGCCAAAGGGCACTATGAGCTGCCGGTCTATGTCTAGGTCGATGCAAACCCTTCCCTTAATCTTCTCCCTTATATTGTCTATCCCGTTAACCCTATCCTGAATGTTTAAAACTGAAACCCCGGCTTCAATCAGGGCATCCGCCACCTCCATTATGTGACCGTCAGTATGCAGGTAAACCCTTATTCCTGATCTCCTAACCCTCTGGAATATCTTTCTGTATGAGGGGTAGATGAACCTTCTGAAGGTCTTGACGCTGACAGGCATCCTGTCTTGAAGACCCAGGTCATCCCCGAAGGAAACCATGTCAACCTTGAGCCTGATGAGCCTCTCGACCAGGGCTAGATTATAGTCAGTCAGCATCTCTATTAGTTTTTCAAGCTGACCGGTGTTTCTAACGAAGTCAATCATTAGGTTTTCAAAGCCCCGAAGATAATAGAGTCTTTGAAAGAAGAAGCCGTGAGGCATGCTTCCGACCACGATATCATCAGTGTTTCTCGCTCTATCTATCCTCTCCTCAATCGCGTCCCAAGGGTCTACTCCACCACCCTCCTGAACAATGCCTCTCTCCGGGTCTGGCAGACTGTAGTGCACTAGGTCAGCCCAATCCTCCAAAGGATGTTTCACAACCTGCCCCTGGAGTCCGCTTATATTGAACCTCCACAAGCATCCGAAGGCATCTAGAACCTCTCTCCCCCTGACCCTGGCTCCGAAATCATTGAAGTTAACACTCCCTCTTTTAAAATCTGGGAAAAGCCTAGTATGCTTGGCAAGCAGGTCCTCAAGCTTCTCTCTATACTTGTTCCAAGCTGTTGGGAAAACTCCTAGCCTACAAGGGATCCATCCGCAGCCATTCATGTCTATGACTCTAAGCTTCTTCTCCCTGATGCTCAAAACTAAGAATACGGGTTTTCAATCAAGCTTTAAACCTTACTTACAACTCGTACGCTTCGCCTAAGGCTAAAAACTTAAGTATTATCTGGAAACCCTGAGGAAACGTGTTGAGAAACCCGGATATAACCAGGCTGCTTAAAGTCCTTCTGAGAGAGGGAGAGCCCGATAGAGTGCCCTTCTACGAGCATTTTGTAGACAACGAGGTTATTGAGGCTTTAACCGGTAAGCCGGTGTCTAAGGCTTTAGCCGAAGGAGGCTTAAGCTCAGAGAAATACCTGGATATCCTGGTTGACTTTTATGCCAGGCTTGGATACGACTATGTTCCAATGGAGGTTCCCCCCAAACTTCCTAGGACGAACATTCTTCAGACGAACGATGTTGCTTATCTTTCCCGTGGGAAAAGGACTTGGGAGGATGAGAACAGGGGTGTGATTGAGACAATCGAGGATTTTGAAAAATATCCTTGGCCTAACGCGGATGAGGCGCTGGATTTTTCAGTATTTGAAAGGCTGAGGAGGAAACTGCCTGAAGGCATGGGTGTTGTTGGAGGCGTTGCAGGAGGGTTCTTCGAGCATGCGAGCTGGCTTATGGGGCTTGGAAAACTCTGTAGGGCTGTGCACCTAGACAGGAGGCTTGTTGAAAAAATGTTCAGCAGGGTCTCCTCGCTCATTCTTGCTTTAGATGAGACAATAGTTAGAGAGGGGTTTGTTGATGCTCTTAGAATGGGTGACGACTTGGGCTATAAGACAGGCACATTCCTGGCGCCTAGGATTCTGAGGGAATACGTTTTCCCAAACTACAGGAGGCTGGCCGATTTGGCACATGGGCGGGGGCTTCCCTTCATAATACATTCCTGTGGAAACCTGTATACTCCTGATGAAACTGGGAGAACAGTGATGGACGACCTTGTAGAGAGCGTCAGGATAGATGCCAAACATTCTTTCGAGGACAACATAATGCCGGTATACGAGGTTAAGGAGAAGTATAGGGGGAAGATAGCGGTTTTGGGCGGTGTAGATATGAATAAGCTTGTTCAACTGCCGGAGAAAAACCTAAGGGAGCATGTTAGGCTAATAATTAAGAAGTGTGCGCCGGGAGGCGCCTATGCTCTAGGCTCTGGAAACACGATAGCTAACTATGTGCCTTTAGAAAACTATCTCGCGATGCTTGACGAAGGCTTTAGAAGAGGAACATACCCGATAGAGATAAGTTGAGAAACATGCTATTAAGTCTTTAAAATCTTGTCTAAGTGTTTGAAGTTCTCCTTCCTGATCGGATACTTTCCAACCTTTTTAGCATATTCAACCTCGTACCTTAAGAGTTCAGGAGGAACGTTGGCATATGTTTCGCCACCGTTGTCGAAAGCATAGCCACCACCAGCTGCAGCGTGAAATATGCATTTCTCAACCTCAAGCTCAATGTTTTCAAAAGATCCGTTGACTAGAACCCTCCAGTCAGCGTTGCCGTTGAAGAACACTTTCCCCTTAAATGCTTCAGCAATCTTTTTAATATCGTTCTCAACGCCCACATCGGCCTCATTTATCCTGTAAATGTTTACAAGTATGCCCGTTATGTGGTCCATGTGAGAATCCATGTGCAAGTAACGATATTCAGTACCGTGCCGCTCGTAAAGCCTCAGGTTATAAGGCAGCGTGAACTCCTCGTACATATCCTTGCTCAAGTAGCCCGAATGATCGTCGGCCAGGCCGAGGCTCCCTGGTCCAGAACCAGAAATCTCATAGTAATATTCCTGAAGCTGGTTGAAGGTTTCCTCCAGTTTTCTGAAAAGCCTATGCATGTCGCTGGGACTCTCGTAGAGCCAGCGGTACAGTTTCTCGGGACCAGTCAACGAGCCTGCAGCTGAAACCGGTGGATGTATCTGGAGCCTGCCGCCGACTGGAAGACCCTCATAGTTTTTCCTGACAAGCTCCCTAAACTTTTCAAGCTTCTCATAGTAAGCCTGAATACCCCTGTGGCGACGAGGGTCAGGAACCTCCAGCCTATCGATATCCTCAAGGGTCTTAATCCGGGGGATTATCCATGGGCTGAGCCAAGGGTTTCTCTCATCCGGCATTTCAATCTTGCAGTCGAAAACAATGCCTTCAGATACGGCTCCGAGGTCTAGATGCACTCGTATTTCTGTCAAATCATCCTTAAGCCATCTGAGCCTCCATTTCAACCCTTTCACCTGAGCATCCAGCATTATACTCATGTCGTTGTAATATTCGGCAAAAGTATAGTCGAAGAGCCTAGCATAATATGGGCCTCCAAGCCCTATGACCACCGGAACCCTGTCAGACTCCTTGAACTGGGCAGCTTCCTCCAAACGCTTCCTATTCTCCTCTAGAACGCTAGAATACTTGGCTCGGTTGAAGGGCTCCATCGGGAATGCTCAATAAAACCATCCTATTTAAAACTTAGGCTGCTAAACACTATGACCAGTAATTGCCCAAATGCTTATTTCTAAGACGACTTGCGGCGATGATCTTAAATATGTCTGCAGCAGGCGGGAGAGGTGACATGCTGATGAAGGATAGAATCTTCCCGGCTTTCAAGAGGCCCAGGAAGCTCAGGGTACTTGATGTCCGCCCATATTCTTGGCATGAACAGATGACGATAACTTGCGCACAGGGCTTGATCAACCGTGTTATGCCAAGAGTCTATCTGGTTTTCGACGATTACGTTGACAGGCTGTGGTTGTCAATCTACGGGAAAAGATACGGTGTTAAGCATGAGGAGGTTAACAGCCTCTACGAGCTACTGTCATACTTTAGAAAGGAAATAGCAGGGTTTGTGGTTTACGACGAGAACATGCTGCACTCTTCGAACGTGGCTATGACTTACGGGAGTATTCGCAACGCGGTTCCAGCGTCACCAGAGGTTGCGGAAAGGCTTTCTGAAGCTGGCTTCAGGAAAGTAGCCGACTTCAGGGGGAGATGGAGAAACAGGCTTGAAGCCTACGAATGGGCTTTTCAAAACTTGATGAAGCAGTGTAACAGAAGGATTGTTGGAAGTATGTGTGTAGACCCTCCTTTAACCTCCTTCACGAATAAGCATCATGTTAGAGACTATCTTGTTGCGGTGAAAGCATTCTCGTTCGACCTTTCCACCAAGATTAGGGACCGCCGGGAAGTAGAATTGTTCGACAGGATACTTGGCTCTTTCGACTCTTTAGGAGTGGTTTTAGGATGGCACTGCATCAGGGACCTTGAGTCAGAGGCTGTTGCAAGAGCCTCTAGAAATGGTTTCTTCGTGCTTTGCAACCTGAGTTCTCCAAACTTGACTGTCCATTCGGGTATAAAGACTAATTTCAAGTTTAAACAGAAGCACGCCAGCAAAGTAACATTGGAGGATAAGGTTTACGTGACTTTCGTACAGTCTGACGGAGACGCTATTTGGGCGATGAACAATTTTCAAAACCTTAACTGGCTTGACAGCCAGAGGGGAAGGTTTCCATACACGTGGGAGATCCAACCCCTGTTGCTGGACCTAGCACCCGGAATGCTTGAGCACTACTATAGGACTGCTACTTCAAACGATTATTTCATAGCAGGACCTTCTGGAGCAGGCTATACGGCGCCAAGCGTTAACAAGCGCCTTGACGAGTTTCTCGTGCAGACTAGTAGGTATATGGAGGCGTGTGATTTAAGATCCATATTGATCATGAACCGTAACCCCCGGGTGGCCTATCAGGAGCTTGAAGACCCGAGGATACCTGAGGCTTTTGCCAAAGGGCTTAAAAACTGTTTCGGATTCCTACATGGTTACGCGGGGTCGGCTTTCGAGCCAGCCATCTTCGTCGACAATACGCCCTATTTTCACACCACGCTTTACGCTTCCGCTTCAACCGATATTCTGAAAGAGCTGAAGAGGCTTGTGGAAGGTTGTGAAACACGACCATTATTCGTCTCAATACACGTTAGAGAGGAGGTTAAAATGCCGGTTTTACGCAGCGTAATAGAAAAACTTAGTGGTGGAACATATAGGGTTGTGAAGACGGATGAGTTCATGCTTGCCTTGAAAAAGGCGTATGAAAAAGGCCTGTTTAAACAAGGCTTCTCAGAATCAGCGGGAGAGTCCCTTAAGGAGAACGGTAAAACAGTTTGGGAAAACTGTCGCCGGAGGGTTGAACGCTTAGAGAAGCTGGTTGAAATGGATGAGCAAGGGATGCTGGCGGAGTATGACTCCGGCGGATATGGTTTCACCGTGGAGGAGCTGCCGGATCTTTTGGCTTACGACGCGGTTGAGACAGCGCTACGTCTTGTCCAGGCAGCGCTGAACATTAAGGGAGTCTACGCGAACAGCATTGAGAAGAGCGTTGAAGACTTTCTGAAGGAGTACGGCGAGCTTCCTCAGGCTCAGGTAGTTGAAACAGTTTTAGAAACCTGGAGAAGCTGGGAGAAAGCAAAGTGCAGCATGGAAGAGGCGAGGACGCTGGCGAGAAGAGTAATCGGGTTTGCGAAGGCTCTCGGTGAAAAACTTTAGAAGGCTTTCAAATGGTTTACTATGTGAGCGAGCTGAAGTCCTCCCGCTCCAGTCATGCGATGAGCAAGGCTACAGCTATCGCAACGTCGCTCGTCCTATCGTGGCTTAAGCTGATCAAAATGTTTCTCGCACCCTTCTCGCGAAGAATATTTAGAAGCGTTTCGCTCATAACCACCCTAGCCTCTTGGTCGACGGCCTCGACCTCAACACCCCTCCACCCAAGCCGACTCCTGCTAGCACGGCCTATTGCTTTGAAAACCGCCTCCTTAGCCGCAAACCTGACGGCCAGCTTCTCATAAGAATAGCCTGATTGAAAACAGTATTCAAGCTCTCTTTCTGTGAAAACCCTTTTTAGAAAACTTGCGCCACATTTTTCTATAGCCTTTTTAACCCTGCTTATCGAAACAACGTCCACGCCGACCCCGATTATCAAGCCCAACTGGACGCGTTAGCGCCCTGCTTGAGCCAGCTTAGCCTTTATGTACTCGACAACCTGTCCGACCGTCTGGTTTTTCTCCGCCTCCTCCTCAGGAATCTCCAGGTTGAAAGCCTCCTCAAATGTTGCAATAAGTTCAACAGTGTCTATGGATTCAGCCATAAGGTCGTCCACGAGGGAAGTGTCATCCCTCAAGCTGTCAACGCTTACGCGGAAGTGTTCAGCTATTATCTTCTTAACCTTCTCCTCAACCGACATTCTATAGGCCTCCTCGCTCCAATCTTGCCTCTGCCTTCCTTATTAAAGTTTCCCTCTCCTCCCTAGTGTCCTGATATATTTTCTCAAGCATTCTGATGTAGCTCTCAGACATTACGATCGACCTCCTAGACATAACCCTCTTCTCCGCCTCAACGGTCCTTCTGAAGCCAGCCCCCCTTCTCAACCTCCCCTCGGCATACCAGGAGAAGCTTGGAATGTATTTTGGAAGAACCTCCCCGCCGAGGAGGACGCATGCTACTCCGACAACAGTCCCGGTGTTCAGCAGGCAGCCTATGCCGAACTTCGTGTGATCACCTATGAAGCTCCCTACCTTTATGTCTCCCGTGTCCATTAGCCTACCTTTAACATAGACGTCAACATTGCTATAATCGTTCTTCAAATCGCTATTAGTGGTGAGAGCGCCGATATTAACCCACTCACCAACGTACGCATGGCCGAGGAAACCCGTGTGATACTTGTTAGAATAACCTTGGATGATGCTCGCCTCAACCTCTCCGCCAACCCGGCAGACAGGTCCTATGCTCGTCTCCTCCCTTATGTTTCCGCGAACGACCCAAGTATCCCTGCCGATGTAGCATGGGCCCTCCACGCGGCTGAACGGATATATCCGTGCACCCTCGTCAACCATTATTGGGCCGGAGCTAGTGTCGAGCACGACGAAAGGATGTATGGCTGCACTCTTACTAACGTGAAGCATGCTCTTATCGCCGACGACAGCAATCCTCTCTTCTAACGCTTTAACCCCCTCCTTCTTAGACCAGTATGCCTCAAAATCCTCCTTGAGCAACTCGTGATTATACTGGACGAGATGCCATGGGTACTCCACCATCCGGGCATCAACCTGCTTTACGCTGAGCTCAGACCTCAGTTTTTCAATAGTCTTCTGAAGAGTATCCGAAAGGTTTTTCCTAATGGTTTCCCTCTTGACGCGAATATAAACGATATCGCCCTTACACATGGCGATAATCTCATCGTCCTCGGAAGGGAGGCGGCCGTGCTCTGGAAGCCACCTTCCGTTAACTAAAAGAGCGTCATCCCTACTCAGATCCTCAAGGCTGTTCACAGCAGCATCTCCAAGCCTTTCCCTTAGAACTAGTGCTAAGTGATCCCTGACGAAAAAAGAGGTTTCAACACCAGGATTAATCCTCCTGATTCTCTCGACCAGCGTCATAGACCCGCATCTCAACTCGAAAGTAGCCCTTGTAAGCGTTAACGGGTAAAGAAGGTCATACTTCTCATCCTCGAATAGGCATATCTTCAATCCTTCTCACCGCTGCCAGCTTTATGTTTTTAACGGTTTAATAAGTGTTTCCTAGTCTCCTCAGCAATAGCAAGCTCCTCATCGGTCGGTACAACTAGAACCCTAACCTTAGACTGCTCGCTGCTTATTACCCCGGTTCTGCCCACCGTGGCCCTGTTCGCATCCTCGTCGATCTTCAACCCCAGGAAACCCAGGTTGTCGCATATCATTCCCCTTATGAGAGGATCGTTCTCACCTATCCCCCCTGTGAATACCAGTACGTCAAGCCCGCCAAGTACCGCAGCGTAGGCGCCTATATACTTCTTAGCCCTGTAAGCGAAGACCTCCAGCGCGAGCCTGGCCCTCTTGCTGCCAGCCTCAGCCTCCCTCTCCACATCCCTGATGTCGTTGCTAACGCCTGAGACACCTAGTAGACCACTCTTCTTGTTAAGCATGTCTTCAACTTCTCTAGGGGGAAAGCCTTCGCCGATAAGGTAGAAAACTATCGAAGGATCTATGTCCCCGCTCCTAGTTCCCATGACTAGTCCTTCCAGCGGAGTGAAACCCATGCTAGTATCTATTGAGCGGCCGTTCTTAACAGCGGTGATGCTGCACCCGTTTCCGAGATGACAGGTTATCATCCTGAGTTTCTCAATAGGCTCGCCGAGGATTTCAGCAGCCTTCTGGGCAACATACTTGTGGCTTGTCCCGTGGAAACCGTATCTCCTGATTCCGAACTTCCCGTAAAGCTCATATGGTATGGCGTAGAGATAGGCTGTCTCCGGCATGGTCTGGTGGAAAGCGGTGTCGAACACGGCCACCTGGGGGACGCTTGGAAGAAGGCTTCGCGCAGCCTCTATACCAGCTATGTTGGGAGGATTATGGAGTGGAGCCAGTTTAGCCCATTTCCTAAGAGCGCCAAGAACATTCTCGTCGACGATGGTGGATTCGAAGAAAGCATCCCCGCCGTGAACAACCCTGTGTCCAACAGCAACTATCTCCCTAAGCGAATCAATAGCCTTGGGCTCAGCTTCGAGGAGAATCCTGAGGATGATCTCAAGGCCCTGCCTATGGTTGGAAACATCGACCTCGCTCCTCGCTACTATTCCACTGACCTCATGCCTAAGTATTGCCGGCCTGCTTCCAATTCTTTCAAGCAAGCCGCTGGCAACGCCTGTCAGCGAATCGGCGTCGAAAAGTTTGTATTTTATGGAGGAGCTGCCGCAGTTTACAACGAGTATTTTTCCCGGCAACCGTGTCACCCGGCTGACTGCGCTAGAACAGAGACAACGGCTATAGCCCCAACAATATCTTCAACCTTAGCACCCCTTGAAAGGTCGCTGACAGGCTTCTTGAAACCCTGGAGAATAGGTCCATAGGCCCCGGCTCCAGCCACGTGTTGAGTAAGCTTGTACGCGATGTTCCCAGCGTCAAGGTCTGGAAATATCAGGATGTTTGCCCTCCCAGCAACGGGGCCGAGGTCCCTCAGCTTCTTCCTTGCGACTTCGATCACGAGTGCCGCGTCAGCCTGAAGCTCCCCGTCAACCTTTATTTCAGGCGCTCGCCTCCTAACGATCTCCGTGGCTCTCGCCACCTTATCCACAAGAGGGTGGATCGCGCTACCCTTGGTTGAGAAGGAGAGCATCGCAACCCTCGGCTCCCAGCCTAGTAGCCTGCTGACGCTTCTGGCAGTAGATATAGCTATGTCCGCAAGCTGCTCAGGAGTGGGGTCTGGGTTTACTGCAGCGTCAGCGTAAACCAAGACGCCGTTTTCACCAATACTCTTTTTCATAGTCTCCATTATGAAGAAGCTTGAAGGTGTTTCAACCCCTTCTTCATACCCGATTACAAGATGGCTCGCCTTAATAACGTTTGCAGTAGTGGTGGAGGCGCCGGCAACCATGGCGTCAGCCAAACCCGTTTTAACCATCATGCAAGCAAAGTAGAGCGGCCTGCTAAGTATTCTTCTCGCAACAGCCTCGCTGACGCCCTTCTCCTCCCGGATCCTGCAGTACTCCTTGACAAAACCGTCTAAATAGCCGGAGGCCGACGGGTCTACGACTTCAACTCCGGTTAAGGATAAGCCTAATTCAGCAGCATTCTTCTCCACGGTTTCCCTAGAGCCCAGCAGTATTGGCTTTGCAACACCCTGCTCCACGGAGGCGACAGTCGCTCTCAATATTCTCTCATCCTCAGGCTCCGGTAGAACAATCCTCATCGGCTTCTCCCTAGCCCTGTTCTTTATCAACTGGATTACCGACAATCCGCCGGGGAAAAACTGAGGAATTTAATAAACTTTTTGCACTAGACATCTTCTATGAATACTGTTAATCAGCCTGGATTCGTGCAACGGGGCTGCGGCTCTTTAAATACGCTGGGCACAATACTGCAACGCGTTTCCCGTATTAATATGGCAAGAAATAATTAACACGAAAGCCTTTTTAAAGGAGGCATGATGATAACTTGGGATGAAAATAAGATCTGTAACGCTTTTCGCAGCATCTGGAGACATGAAGAGCGTTAGGGAGCGTATCGCCAACCTGGGTTCAATGCTTTCATTCCACATGGAATCAATGTTTCTCTCGGAAAGTGTTTGGAGCACCAGGGTGGCGCTTCCACCCCTAGGCGAGCAGGAGTCACCCATGAAACGGGCCTCTCAGCTTCTGGATCTAAATGTCGTAAACTATGTTTCGATAGGGCAGGTTGAGGACACGCATCCGGCTTTAGACGAGGCTGCGGAGGTTGCTGAAAACGGGCTCTACGTGTCGATAAACATGAGGAACGTCAGTAGAATTAAGAGCATTGTAAACGTTCTGAGGAAAGCTTGTGAAAAAAACCCTTCCAATGGAAGCCGGATATGCGTCAATATGGGTGGAAACATTGTTACACCCTACTTTCCTTCAGCATGCAACCTTCATGGTGAAGAAGGATTGGCGATATCCCTGCTGTATCCCAGCCTGCTTAGACACAAGCATTTAAGCCAGTTTCAAGACATTCTCGCCGAAGTTTACGCTTCTACCGAGAAGGTTGGGCTGAAGCTTTCAGAGAGGCTAGGGGTCAATTACTACGGGATCGACGTCTCACTGTCGCCGTGGATGGAGGAGAGCGTTGCAGAGATCATCGAGTTCACCTCGGGGGTTAAAATGCCTCTTCCAGGAACCTTCAGCATCATCAGGGAGATAAACAGTCTGATTGGGAACGCTGTTAAAACAGCCGGGATAAAGGCAACAGGCTATAACGAGGTAATGCTGCCGGTTGCAGAGGACAATGTTCTGAAGGAGAGGGTTGCTGCAGGAGAAGTTAAGCTTAGGGACCTTGTACACTTGGCTTCAGCATGCGTTTCAGGGGTTGACATGGCTGTGGTTTCAGACAATGCTCCGAGCAGGATTATAGAGGGGGTTTTTAAAGACCTTTTTGAAGTAAGCATGTTGAAAGACAGGGCCACAGGGTTGAGAATAATTTTCACACCTGCAGAACCGGGTGAAACAGTTAAACTTAATTTCTTCGGGTGGACACCAGTAATATTCCCCTAAAGCTTTATATTTCAAGCGGGAGTGTTAACTTGGTATGGGGGTAGTTCATAGGCCGGATGATATTCTCAACAGGAGGAGACGCATCGAAATCGTTTTGAGAGACCTTAACCCTGGCGTTAGAGAACTCGTGCTCAACATAGTGGACTCTTGGAAAGGCAGGGAATCCGTTGAGAATTTGAAGCGTGCTGTCGGCGAGGAGAAGGCTATGAAAATAGTTAAAGAGCTAAACCTGCAAGATTAACGTTTAACCATAGACGGTGAAGAGGATTCAGGCTACCTACGGCCATATTTCTTCCCAGAAAGTAACGTAGTGGCCGCCTTCGCAGCTTGCAACCCGCCCTCCGAAGAGAGAACCCATTTCACGTTATAGTGGCAAAAATAAGAGCATGTCTCTCATTCCATTGGCAACGCCGGTCAACCCATTGTTTCATCCTTATACGCTTTTTCGGAACACTCCGTCGTGAACTTTCTCATCGTCTAGCCAAGGTGCTCAAGTAAAAAAGGATCAGTGGAAGGGCAAGATGTAATGGCCCCGTGGACTTTCATACTTCTCACTCTCCTATTATTATCTTCAACATTACACTATAAATTTAACGATGTCCTTAGTGCAGTAGAGCAGGTTTCGAGGAAAACTAATGCCGATTGGCTTCTCCTAGCCCGGCTTCGTAGCTATGGCGCAGAAACGGGCGTAAGCATCTTCAACGGATTCTCCACGCTCCGGTTCGAATACTCTGAAATCAAACGAATTCCTAACTATCTGCCTTATATCCTTATGGGATCTCACGAAACCCATTGCATATGCTTGCATGAGAATGTTGCCGATGGAGGTTGCCTCCACCGGCCCGGCAATTACTTTTATCCCGGTGAAGTCAGCGGTAAGCTGGTTCAGCAACCAGTTTCTAGACCCGCCCCCAATGATGTTAATCCGGTTTATTTTTCTCCCGGTCAACTCCATTATCCTTTCTAAGACGAGCCTGTATTTGAAGGCCAGGCTTTCGAGTATTATTCTAACCATCTCACCCTCATCCCTCGGCTTCTCCTGATTAGTCTCGTCTAGGTAGCGTGTTATTTCCTCAACCATGTTCGCCGGGGCCATGAACCTCCCATCATCAGGGTCGATGAAAGCCACGAATCCTCTGGACTTGCTTGCAAGATGAGTTAGTTCATCGTAAGAGTATTCCTTGCCCTGGCTAATCCAGTTTCTCCTGCATTCCTGAAGGAGCCACAACCCTTGAACGTTGCGTAGAAACCTGAATTTTCCGAGGACACCTCCCTCATTAGTGAAGTTGTATTCCAACGAGTTCCGGCTTATGATCGGCTTATCTACTTCAATACCCACGAGGGACCAGGTTCCGGAGCTTATGTAGGCCGACCCCTCGTCCTCGAGGAGTGCTGCTGCCACTGCAGAAGCCGTGTCGTGGCAGGCAGGAGCTACGATCGAAACCCTACCGCTAAGTTTAAGCTCTTCAGCGAGGTACACGGAGATTTTACCGAGCACGGTTCCAGGCTTAACTATCTCAGGCAGGAAATGCGTCGGGATTCCCAGCCTCTCTAGGAGTTCATAGTCCCAGTTGTCCTTAGACGGGTTATAGAATTGTGTGGTTGTGGCGTCCGAAAACTCTGAAACCTTTACGCCGGACAGCCAGTAGTTGAACAGGTCGGGCATCATCAGGAATTTGTCCGCGGCCTTGAGCATTGAGGACTTGTTTAAGACCAGTGAATACAGCTGGTAAAGGGTGTTCAGCCTCATGAACTGGATTCCCGTCCTGAAATAGATCTCTTCCCTTGAAACCCTTTTAAAAACTTCTTCAAAGGCACGTTCCGTCCTGGGATCCCTATAGTGATGAGGGTTCCCGAGAAGCTCACCGTTGCTATCTAGGAGCGCGAAGTCCACGCCCCAAGTGTCCACGCCGATCGATTCAAGGTTTCCGTTCAACTTAGAGCTGGCGAGCGAGGCAGCGTTCTTAACCTCGCTCCATATCCTTAAAACATCCCAGAATACGCTATCCCCTATTTTCACCGGCATGTTTGGAAACCTATAGATTTCATTCACCTCTATCTTATTCTCGGCGAGTATTCCGATTAGTGCTCTACCACTCTCCGCCCCAAGGTCAAAAGCGAGAAAGGCGGGATTATGCATGAACTCTTAAAGCATAGTAAATTTTAAGCTTTTCCCTATGGAACAATAAAAAACGTTAAACTGTAATTAACCACACGGATTGAATGGTTTTATTTCTCACTTATCGACTCTCTAACTCTATTTTCATCTCTTATATTTATAGCTTTTAAGCCTATTTTCTGCGCAGCACCAACGAGATTCTTATCACCGCTGAGTAGCGCATCAGTACCGGAATAAATACAAGTTTGAATCCGTAGGGCATCGGCCTCATAGATGTCCTTTTAAAATTAGAGGCCAAGTTTCAACAAGCATTGTATTTTAGAATCGGAAACACCCACAATATTTTTAAGTGCAATAACCTACCAACATCCAAAGCCATGGCGACCGATCGGCATATTCCTGCTGATTCGAAGGAATTCTCAGGATGCGCAATGAATCGCATGGCTTGGTATGAAATTCATTCAATATTTCAGCCCAGTTTACTCCATGCTCCAGACATGTTCTCTAAAATGGAGCGAGTTTTGAAGGAGTATGGGGTGATGGATTGTATTTCGACGGTTGGATTGAACATCGAGATGCTTTCCAGCTGGATTACCATTTGATACGCAGCGCCCGCGCCATCTTAGGTGAACGCTTGCTTTACCTTTACTCCAGCACTGAACCTTACGCTACCTGTCGGGCACATCTTCCATTTGTCTATGCATATGCCGATTTTATGCTCAGTGGCTAAGGGCCGCTTTGGCTTGGCCTCAAAGAGTCCTCCTGCTACGCAGTCAGCATCAGATCAGCGACTCGGTGGGAGTTTTGGTGACATTACGGCTCGTGGAGCGATAGGCCCGGTTATCATTTTGACGTTCCTAACAACTGAGCATATAGAGATGGCTCTACGGAACTATGTTCGGATATGGCAAACGGAAGGAGCATGGCCTAAAACCCCTGGGGAATTAGAAAGGTTCGGTAGGGAGACTACGGTCGTCTTGCTTAAGAGAAGCGGAAAATTCAAAGTGACAACAGTCTCACGTAAGGAAGAGCACCGCTTTGCTTATCTCGATTCAATTCCTTCTCAATCCATCTGTCGGCTATCAAACTCGCACATCGTTCTAATTAATTCTAATTAAATGGTTTGATCGAGGTTTTACGGAGAGGATGACTTAATCATTGCTAATTGAAGTTTTTCATTCTTCAGCCCCATTCGACATCAAGTATATCGTTAGCCCTTAATATAACGGGTGGTGAGAATTCAACCCTAAGACGGCCCTCAGTGGGGACAGAGCGTGCAGGAATCTGGGCTCCATTTATCCTGACAGATGCTCGGCGTAAAGCTCGTCTAAGGGGTCGCGTTGACAACGAGGCCAGCTCGAGGAAGCCCCGACGTACCTCCAACTTTAAGTGTTGTGTCCTCCCGACCTCTTGCCACAGCTTACCGTAGGCCGTCGGCGTAATCCAGGGGCCGCGCGTTTTCTCGGGGTGGAACACCGGCGCCACCGTTAGGGCCTTTTCGACGGCGTTGTATTCCCAGCCCTGCAGGATCTTAAGCAAGCTCCATAGGCATTGCGTACGCAGATAATGGTGAAACGCACGCGGATGGGGTTTCCCATTGCTGGCAAGGATGCAGTCCGGGATGTCCCATAGGCCGCCTGGGTTCGCCGCGGTGAAGGTGTCGTATATCCTTCTCAAGAGCATTAGGCCCTCCGTTAAATCGACGTTTCGAATCAAACCTATGACCGTCGGAAGCATCCAGCAGACGATTATCTGCACGCGGTCATCATCTGGTATCACGATGGAACCATCGGGCAGGGCTCCGCAGACCAAGCCGTATAGGCTCGGGGCACCGTTGTATTTGGCGATGGCCCGTAGGGCTTGCTTCGTGTGCTCGGGCGGCAACAACTCCCCGAGGCCCGTGAATTCCGCCAGCAATTCGCCGTATATCTGGTCGACCATGCAAATCGGGCTTTGGCGCCCCTCGGGATCCGCGGAAAAGGCATAGTATTCTCCATTCCACAGCTTAGCCTTTATGGCATCCAGGCCGCGCAGGAATCGTGACCGCATCCTCTCGGCCTCCTCCTTTTCTCCCACGGCGTTGGCGAGGACCTCAGCGGCCCTCAGGCCGGCCAGCCACATGGTTGCAGTATAGCTCGGCAGGTAGCCGAGGTCCCATAGATCCCAACTGGTGCGACTCCCCCCAACATGGTCCGGCAGTCCATCGCCGTCTTCATCGAATCGTTCGGCGTAATGAATGGCCCGCCGCACCGGGGGCCAAGTATGTTGCAAGAAGCCCTCGTCCCCGGTTTCCTTAAAACGATGCCAGACCTCCACGGCATATTTTGGGCTCAAATCCACGAGGTCGCGACCGCCGGGATGGGTGATGGAGGGTCCAGTCGTGCTGACGTCTCCCCATTGCTCCGGCATTTGTCCACTGGGATATTGCACGTCGGCATACCGGCTGAGGAGGTCTAATTCCAATTCCGGAAAAAGGTCTAGTAGAAGCCAGTTCGCTAGGTCGATCAGGTGAACGGGACTACAATTCGGGCAGTTGAAGGACTCGTATTGGACGAAGCGCCCATCGTGTACCCACCAGGAGCTCTTGACCAGGTTAGCTTGAATGTTAACCAGGAGGTCGCTGACCCAGCTGGGCCAGGATGCGTCGCAGATGGTATCTCGCCACGTAGCGCTCTCCGCCAGAAGAACATCGTAGCGACGGGCGAACTCCCGTACGACCTCCCTAGCTGAGTTGAACCAGGCTTGGTAACGATGTCCGACCAGCGGACCCGTGCCGTTCTCCCTATGGTTTGGGAAGAACCAGCCGACGACCAGCCTTAAGGTCCATTCACCCCCTAGAGGAACGGCGACGGGAATCACGAGTATGAAACGCTGACCTTCTGCGGGCTCTTCATTTCCCTGAATTGCGCCTTGAGAGAAGCCCTGCCAGAAGCTGAGCAAAGATTCGGCATCGTCCTTCCCTCCGAGGACGAAGCGCGCCGGGGCATCCAAGGAAGCGGCGGCCAAGCCACCGTAGGGGCCGTCGCAAGATGCTACGAAGCCATCCGTGGTGCATACGTCCCCCAGGGGGTTGACGAAGGATGCCGCCAGCGTCACATCCAGGGGCTTATCGCCACGGTTGCGGAAACGGAACGTTAGGCCGAATGCGGGCAATCCCGAGTCCTCGGGTCGATGGGGTATGAAGGATGAGAAGGCTTCCAACGATGCGCTCAACGGGACGTCCTCAGGTAGGGAATAACGCAGGTTGGCGAACGGAAATTTACCATCGTATTCGATCGCCCTAACCCCGGGCAAGCCGAGCGCCGGGGAGGTTTCCAGCACGAAGGCCTCGTCCCCGACCTTCAGAGCGATGAATGCATTCAATAGGTCATATGGTGGCGCATATTTCCAAATCCTTAGGACGAGGGCGTTTCCCCAATTGTTGAATATCTGCCATTCTCGGAAGGAACCATCTGCGCGTATTTCAACGGTGCCCGTCCCTAGGCCACCTAACGGTACGCCACCTACGAAAGCGCTCGCATCGCTACGCGTCGGAGCCGGCAGACTAATCTCATCCAAGCCCTTTTAACCTCCGCCTCGTATTCGTCAACTGCTCGCCGCTCGCCGACAAGCAGCTATGAAATCATCGAGGGATACCGTGAAGCCGAGCTGTTGTTCAACCTCTCGGACTGCCATCTCGGTTACGAGAAGCCTAGGCAACGTGTCCGGGAATTCAACCCCTGTCGTTGCCTCGCGTATCAGGATTACATTATAGCCGCGCCTCGCCATCGCACGCATACCGTAATCGCGGCCGAGTAGGCACCAGTTGGCCGCGAAGCCGACGTAGATGAGATGCAGGATACCTCGTTCTTTGCAGAGCTCATGGAGCTGCTGCCCGGTTGCGACTACGTAATCGTCGTCCAATACTTTAATCGCTGGGGATATGTCCAGGTTTTCATCCATCCCGATCCTACGCATGTGGCATTCTATGCCGGGTGGCTGATGACGTGGGCCACGGTATGCCGCATAAATTCCCCTGCGACGTCGAAACTCGGCCGGCGGCCAATCGGGTTCGGGCTCAGGGCTCGGCGGCTTAAGCTTAGCGAACTGATGATATTTCCGAGCGACCTCCGGGGAGGGGGCATGCACGATGGCAAGCCCAGCCTCGCGAGCAGCGTTCAAGGCCGGTACGATTACGGATTCCGTCACCTCGCGGGCGCGTTCAATCCAACTTTCTATGAAATGGATGTTCCACATATCAACGAGTACTAACGCCGTCTGATTTACTGGCAGGGACATTGGTATCTCGCGCCTGATGAAATTTTCTTCGCGGCACGGTATATCGGGCGGGGTGCTATCCTGATAATACCTGACGCGTAAATTAAGGATGCGTTCGCTCTTAGCCATCTTTAAGTCACTTGACTTTAATCAACACCTTTATAAATTTTCCAGGATTTTCATCCCACTCCTTGAAGGCTTGGGGAGTTTGGACGAGGGGGTAAATGTGGCCCACCAACGCTTCAAAAGGCCACTCCTTCTTTTCCAACATATCCATGACCGCTTTAAAATCGTCCCGCAAGGCGTTGCGCGAGCCGTAGATGCTCAGCTCCTTACGTACGAACTCGGAGGTATCGTAGCATGCCTCCTCTTTAGTATATCCAACATATACTACCCGTCCAGCATAGGAAGTCGCCCCCACCGCCAGCCTGAAGGTCTGCGGCGAGCCCACGGCTTCGATGGCCACGCTCACCCCCTCCCCCGACGTTAAGCGGAGGATTTCCTTCAAGGGATCCTGTTTAGCAGAGTTAATGACATGCTTGGCGCCGAATTTTATGGCGAACATCAGCTTATCGTCATCTATGTCGCACGCGATTACTGTTGCGTTCCTCCGTACGGCTGCTATGATCGCCCCCATCCCGACCATGCCGCAACCGATCACCAGCACCATGTCCGATTCGCTTACCCTACCTCTGCTGACAGCATGGTGTCCAACGCTCAACGGCTCAATTAGCGCTAACTCTTCTCGGCTGAGCACTTTGTTAACGAAAACATTTGTGTAATGGATGGAGAAGAGCTCGCTTAACGCGCCGTCACGTTGCACACCCAGGGTCTGGTTAAACTGACAAGCGTTATACTGACCACGACGACAGGCGGGACATTTTCCGCAGTTTGTGTAGGGCCATACGGCTACGCTCTCGCCGACCTGAATGCTAGGGGGCACTTTTCCACCTTTAGATATGATGACCCCGCTTACCTCGTGGCCAGGGATCCTCGGATAGGTGACGAATGGCATCTCACCTCGATATGCCTTCAGGTCTGAGCCACATAGGCCCACGTAGCGGACTTCGAGGAGCACGTCTTCATCGCCGATTCGCGGCTCGGGGATATCGACGATCCTCAGCTTCCCTGGCCCTTCTAATGAGACTGCCCTCACGCCTTAATCAAAATGCATCCAGCATATAACGCTTCCTATGGTCCATCCCATCCCTTAACTGAGCCAAACCCGACCATAGATCTGCTAACTCCAGGGGGTATCTTGCATTTTACGTATTATAACTCTCTGCTACACTATACTTTGTAAACCCGGTGTGGGGATCACTGGTAAACCTTACTGACCAAGGTGTTATATCACCACTTATTATGATCGGCAACACAAGGCTATGGTTGGCAGACCGACGAATGGGAACGAACTGCCCATTCACCTGCTGGTAAACAGGTCTCATGCCATTGGTGGCGATTACAATCACTCCGCTCTCACCAGGCGGCCGACGGATGATCCCGCTCAGGGTTAAGGAGTCAGGATCCCACCGAACGTCTTCAAGCTCCTGGCCGCAACTTTGGTGGAAACTCGTGCCCACAACCCACGGGTGGTCCCTAGGCTTACGCAGGCAGAGCAGTTTAACTCCCGGACCAAAGAAGGCGATTTCCAAGAACCCTTGCCTTCCGCCGACTTTAAGCTCCTGGAAGTCCCCTGCATGGGAGTAGCCGCCGGGATTAAGCCGTCTGCCAGGTAGGATGCCCAAGAATTGCTGCGACCAGAATTCGTAGCCCCAACGAGCTTCATGTTCCGGAATTCCCAGCATGTAGAAAGGAATGCAGAAACGGGATATCTTCGGTTCTTCAGCCGAAGCACCCTCATCGAAGGAGAAAACGCCAACCAAATCCCATTCATCCCAATCCGCAACTACATGCGCATGCCAGACGGTGCCCGGCGGTTGTTCTTTACATTCATCCGCCTCCCCCCTCTGCATGGCTTCATAGTCATCGTAGCTTTCGCAGACAGGTTCAAACAGGTTCACCGGACGCGCAGTATTGTTGAGCACAGGTAAACTGGCGGTTAGGATGGGCCAGCGCTCCTCCGGCAGCGTTGTCAGGTCGTCTGAAATGTCGATTTGTCCCCCGGTGAGAAACGCCACGGTAGCTCGTATCCTAGCATCATCAACGGTCCCAGGTAGGCCTACGCATAAGCAGGATGGCTGAATTATTCCCCAGCGCTTGTTCTTGAAGAGGTGGCATGCTAACCCCAGGTAATTCTCATACTGAAAACGGTGGCTGACGAATCCCGTGTTACCAGTGTCTTGACAAGCATAGAGGAGTGGCCACTGCCCTTTCCCCGGCATATCTGGGCCACCGCAGTTGAGTATTAACGCATCGGGCAGTGCCTCCCTAATAATTTGGGCACCTAAACGGCCGGCCTCCGTGCCACCGCCGCACACCATCCCCGCATCATAACGCCGCTTAGCAAGCGGATGGGACACCGCGTTAATGAAGTCAGCTTTGAAGTATTTAACGCCGCGTTCAGCGAGAGTCCGTATTTTCTCCCTTAACCATTGTCTTGCCCCGGGGTGTGTGAGGTCAAGGATGAACGTCTTGCCGTAGGGCTCCCAGAACCATTCGTAATAGGAGACGGGTTTACCGTCCGGCCCGTGAATCAACCATTCTGGATGCTCCACGCTCACAGGGTCGAATTCGGATATGGAAAAAGGTGCCTTCCAGACGCCCAAGGAAAAACCGAGCTTCCCCAACTCTTCTGCAAGCCAGCGCAGCCCGTGTGGGAACCGCTCGTTCTCCGTGTAGGTGGAGGGCAGGTTTCCTTCCTCCCATCCCAGGTCCACCTCGATGATCTTCAGCCCAAGCGGCTTCAGGCGTTCGGCAGCGATGTATGCGTTAGCCAGTATCCGCTCCTCCGTCACGGATAACCGAAAGGGGTACCAGGAGCAGAAGGAAACAGGTGGCTCCTCTGGGAATTGCGGCCCATGCCGTTTTTTAACCATTTCCCCATACCAGTCCATGAGGGATAATGGGTCCCGTCCAATGGTGAGGACGAACTCCTCCAGCTCGGTGATTTGGTCGGGCGTGATGCGGGTATCCCCGCCATCGAACCATATCCTCCAAGAGGCGATCCTACCGTCGTTTTCCGTAACGATGCCAATTCGGCCCAACCAGCGCTCAGAGGTCAGGAACCCCGCGAGGAAAGCGAAACGTGCCTTCCGGTCGTAAGCGACGGAAAGAAGGTCGGAGTGGATTTGGCCAGGGCAGGTTTCACTCGTGACGTTAGCTTCACCCGCCGAAACTGGTTTCTCTTCCTTCTTTGCCCATATCAAGGAACGAATACGGCCCGTGTAGCTGGTCTGTTCCAATATTTTGACGAATCGAGCGGCGCCGAGGCTTAGACTTCCGCCATCGGCATGGCCACCGAGCAGCGTTACCTCGTTTAGGATAATGTCCCTCCCGCTCGTATTCCGCAGGGATGAGTGCACCTGGAGGAAGTCCAAGCCTGGGATAAACTTCAACGAAAGCTTTGCCACATCTGCGAAATCGTATTCCAAGATGATTGGGGCATTTTGATCGCCTTGCCGGATAACGCAGGCAGAAGGTTCTAATTCCTGCCCGTCGAGGCACAGGGAGGGACGTAGACCTTCGAGGCGGAACTTGTCCCAATGGGAGGAGGACAACTTTACGGTGCCGGTACGACTGTCCTGAATTTCGACGCGTATTTCCTTGGCTGTTAACTGAAACATATCCACACCACCCTTCCGTAGATACGTTATGCTTAAAACCTTTCCTTTCAGGCTTCCAACGTTAAAATGCACCGTCAGGAGAAGATGGTGATGTAAAGATGGATAGGGTAAGGGTCGGAATGATCGGGGCGGGCGCGAGGGCGACCTATGCGCATTATCCTTCCTTGGCCGAGATGCCAGATGTGGAGATGGCGGCGATTTGCGAGCTCAACCTCGAGAGGATGAAGGCCGTCGGGGACAAATATGGAATTCATTTGAGGTATACGGATTATAGGAAGATGTTGGAGGAGGTCGCCCTGGATGCGGTATACATCATAATGGGCCCGGAGTTCTTAGACCCCATAGTGACGTATTGTCTCAAGAAGAACAAGAACGTCTTCATCGAGAAGCCTCCTGGCACGACGGTCGAGGAGACGAGGAAATGGGCCAAGCTAGCTAAAGAACATGGTTGTAAAACCGCCGTCGGCTTCCAGAGGGTTTTCCATCCCCTCGTAAGGGAAGCGAAAAGGATCCTGGAGGAGAGGGGGAGGATCATACACTGCATGGCCGCCTTCCACAAGTACGGCGAATGGCAGGGGTATTTCGATAGCCTTACCAACGATGTCATCCATATAATCGCCCTGTTAAGGTGGCTCGGAGGGGACGTTAAGAAGGTACATAGCTTAAGCGGACAATTCTATAGCAATATAGGGAAACATTTGAACCTGTATACAGCAATCCTTGAATTCAAGAGCGGGGGCATCGGGATACTCCACAGCAACAGGGTCTCGGGCGGAAGGGTCCTTTACTTCGAGGCCCATTCTAAGGGGATCTCGGTCTACGGCGATATACCCGGCATAGCGGGCGTTGACCATCTGAAGGTCGTTAAGGACAACCAGCCATATGAGGAGGCAAGGGTCATCAGGAACGAGGATATTATAGGGAGCAACGTACCGTATACGCATATCGACGGGACCTTCCAGGTCAACAGGCATTTCATCGACTGCATAAAGAGGGATGAAGAGCCCCTTACGAACTTTGAAGATTCCGTTAAGACCATGAAGATAGTGAGGGCGATCCTCTCGGGCCCAAGGCTGCCGCCGGTCGCTTAGGCTCAATACCTAAATGAGCATAAGCCCATCTTAATGGACATCGTTGCCCATCGATTTTCGGCTTCTTTCAGTTAAACGTTATATATTGTAGTTTAGGATTAAAGGGGAGAGCGATTGAGCACGTTACCTCTTCGAACTTTGGGACGGACCGGCTTTAAGGTTACGGCTTTAGGCCTGGGTGGAGCATGGCTGGGGTGGACCCCGAACGGGGTACGTAAGGACCTAGCTACCGCAACCGTCCTCAGGGCTTTGCAATCCGGAATCAACATGATCGATACATATAATCATAACGAGGGACTAGTCGGAGAAGCATTGGAGGGTTGGTTCCAGCGTGGTAGGCGAAGGGATGAACTCGTAATCTGCAGCAAGGTGGACTCCCCCGATTTCCCCGCCGAGAAAACACTTCGTCGCGTAAAACGGAGCATGGAAAACCTCAGAACGGATTACGTCGACATCGTCCTCATCCATGACCCCGAGAGCATGGAGCCGATTTTCGCGCCAAACGGCACGCTGAGCGCCTTAAAGAGATTGAAATCGGAGGGCATCATTAGGGCCATTGGCCTGGGTGTCCGTTCGCATGACTTCCTCTGTCAAGCCATAGAGAGCGGGGAGTTCGACGTCGTGCTAACCCACCTGGATTTTAACCTACTGAACCAGAGCGCAGCGGTCAGGGTTCTGCCGCTGGCCGCCAAGCATAACGTTGGCGTTATCAATGGGTCGCCGCTCGCTATGGGGTTGCTTACGGATGAAGATCCGTTTATCGCTGCACAACGCAGGAACATTCCCCCTAATGACGAAAGAGTTCGTAAAGCCAGGGCCCTTTGGGAATGGGCTAGAGACCAGGGTCTTAGCCTGTTGGCTACTAGCCTTCGTTTCTGCCTCCTTGAGGAGCGCATTTCAACAACACTCGTCGGAGCCTCTTTCCCCGAACACGTGGACGAAGCCGTTTCCGCGCTGACGGTTGAGATCTCCCCGAAGGCTTGGGACGAGCTCCATGAACGCTTCGGAATCTTCATTCCAGGCCGTGGCCGTCAATGAGACGGGGAAAGGGATGGACTTTGGTTTGCTAAGAGAGCGAACTAATATCGGCCATCAAGAAGGCTGCTATCAAGAAAATGCCGAGGATCAAAAGGACAGTGACTATTGTGGGTATTCTTACAGGCGTCCCAGCGGTCGACCCTAACGTTACCGTGATCTCGTTTCTTAGGGGATGAAATATTATCTCCCATGACGAACCTTCCACCATAGGATAGTACAGGAAGAACAAGAGAAGGTAGCAGAGAATCCCCATCCCTGCTATCCCTTCGAGGAGCTAAACCTTTAGGGAGCCCGTTTCCATTCTTTCATTCTACTCTTCCTAAATTTAAATTTTTGTCAACCTCAATATGACGGTTCGATTGAAAACAATTTTTTAATGAAAAAAGAAGAATCTGAGATGTTTCTGTTATCCTTGTAACCCAGAAACGCTTAAGTTAGAAAACCGCGCTCGGCGGGGGCAGTTCGCGACGGATCTCGTGCAAACGGTATCCGAAGCCAGGGCCTCTGATAGTCGAAAGGTCCACTTGCCCATTGCGCCGCCGATAAAGGCCGGGGTGCACAGTTTCTTCGGGTAGTGAAGCGGCAGGGTAGAATTGCATGGCGTTGGTCTCCACGCCCATAATGGTTCCCGCATGGGCAGCTAGGAGGACATGAGGGATCTGGGCCAGCATGGGGTTGGTCAGGTCCTGCACCATGAGCATCATACCATGTGCCTTGGCCCAGCAGAGGCTCAATAACGCTCCGGTCTGAGTCTTACAAGTTTTTAGCGCCACCCCAGTCCAGCCGAGCTTCCTACCAAAACGGATCAGTCGCCAATCATGGGCGCTCTCATCCAGGAAGAGGGGTTTGCGGGCTGAAACGCTATGCACGTCGATCTGGTTCCGTTCAAGGTCGTAAGGGAAGGGTTGCTCTACGTAAAGGATCATCCCATAGATACGGGGATGCTCCTCGCGCAGGTGGTCCAGAATATCGTTAACATAAGCCGGGTCAGTAACAGTACAGTTGAAATCGGCAGCCAACCAATAGACGTCCTTACGTAAGGCGATCTGGCCCACCTGCACAAGCCGGGAATAATCCCATGAAGCATCGTTGCCACGCAGCTTCACCTTGAGGCATTTCAACCCATCGCGGTCAATCCAGTCCTCTAGGAGCACCGGATATCCGTCGTTCGGCTCATCCCCCTTCAGGTCAGCCGAGACGAGGGGGTCTAGGCCGCCGACGAGGTGCCAGGCGAGGAGCTTGTCCCTTCGAGGGAAGACTAGGTAATCCCTGGGATATTTGCCTTGGAAGGAGATATTCGTGTCCTCGGCCGGCTCCAAGTAATGACTGAGGTCGTAGCTCATGAAAGGCGAGCCGTAGAGCTCGTATATCGGCCGGCGGTGAAGTACGCCGTAAGCGTCGTGAAGGGCTATGTCGAAAGCTGAGCAACAGACAAGCGCGGCCAGCCAGGGCATTGGCTCGCTATCGGCCCGTTTGACGTTTATTCCTTTCCAGAGTTTTGGCAGGACTTCCACCTGGAAGAGGTGCCCCACCTCTATGGGGTGGCCCCATTCCCTGAAGGAGGCCCAGGCCTCTGTCAGCATTATGCAAAACTGCTTAAGCGTCTCGTGGCGCTCCTCGTAGGAGATTCTGCTCGGCCAAGCCCACTGCACGCTCAGGGGCGTTTCACCCCAGCCCTCGGCGACG
>CALIBN010000016.1 GCA_938045545.1 uncultured archaeon
TTAAACGCTACTGTTGCGCCGATAATATTCGCCATGTTCGGCATTCCTGTTTTCTGCGACATGGTTGGCTTCGCCTCTCTGATTCTAGCTGTCTGGTGGATTAGGAAACTTGGAGTAGCAAGCGCGGTAGGCTTCGTTGCAACAATCATAAATTTCATCTTAAGACCTACTGGGACACACTTCTTGGGGTTTACGGCGGCCAGCGTTGTGTTCGACGCTTTAGCCTGGGTGTTCCGTTACGGGAACTGTTTCGGAAGGAGAATCGTCGGCGCGGTGCTTCTACTGGTTGCTTCAACGGCTTCAGCCGCGGTAGCAGGCTTCATAATAGGAGCGTTCTTCATGGCTGCCCCACAGCTAATCAGATGGGGAGGGGTGTTCGGCTGGGTTCTGCTCCACATGGCTGGCGGAGCAGTGGGATGGGTCATCGGCGTAGCGCTTTTTTTAAGCCTGGAGGCTAGGGGACTGTGCAAGCAGGGGATGAGCATCTAGATGTTGACACGTGTTCAACGAGAGCTTTTAGAGAAGGCTGTCAGCCTCCACGGGCATCTCGGCCCATTTCTAGTCATAGGTTTGAAAATGGGTTTAAAAGCGTGGAACACGGTGGGCAGGCCCGTTGCGTGCGAAGTCACTGCTCCCGGGGAGAAGCCCTACTTATGCTGCGTCGACGGGCTGAAGACTGTTTTGGGTGGAAGCATTTCCGTGAAGAATGGGGACTGCTTATCCGCCTGGTTTAGAAGTGCTAGCGGAAGCCAGCTTGTTCTACGGGTCAGGGCGAGCATAGTTGAGAAATACGCTATGAAATACGCTGGCACACCCTGGGAGGGGTGTGAGCAGGATGCTTTTGAAGTCGCGGATGCTAGTGACGAGGAGCTTTTCGAGCCCGAGCTGTTGAAAAGCCTCTGAGTCGTGGTAAAACGTTCAGAATAATTCTAAACGGTTCCCACTATTAGAACGGCGTCCTCGCTAAACGGTGCTGTGAATAATCTTTTCCCTCCGCCTTCGGATTTCTCCTCGCCGGCTGCCTCGCCTGTGACTGGGTTGAGCCATTCAGCCCTAAGGCTTCCCCTCGCTCCTGAAAGATCAACCCATATGGTCAACGGGTATTCTCTCGGAACGTACACAACGTATTCAGCCCTAGGGTTTGCCAAACAGTAGCCTGTTTTAGCAAGCTCCGGGCGGGGGGTGAACCCTGCGAGGTTCAGTTTCTCCGCCAGCATGCAAGTGCAGCCCATTGCTCTCCTAATTGGCTCCCACCTGGTGTCAACCCTCCCCACGTCCTTAAGCCCTAAGCCAGTAAGCCCGCCTGCAGTGTAGCCGCTATCATACGGATCCATGAAAATGGGATTATAACCTCTGGTGAAGGACTTCCAAACCCAGCTTGCGTCTCCACCAATGCCCCAAAGGTGATCCGTATCCAAGAGGACAACCTTCACACCGTCAGCCGGAGGCGGATCATACCTGTAGCTGTAGCCGTTTCTAGCGGCAGTGTTCGGCGAAACCCATTCCGCCGGGCTTCTGAAAAGATCCTCATTATCACCCGGGCTTCCGGGAGACCATGGGACAGTCATTCCAACAGGATGCTGTTTCCCCAATTTTTTCTCAAGATCGTGTATGAAGCTAATCATATGGTATTGCCACTCCACGGATTCATTGCTGCTTTCATTCGATATCTCGTAAAGCACGTTATCCAAGTGTTAACCGTTTCAACAACCTTCTTAACATAAGCCTTGTGCAAGGAAGTGACCTCGGGAACCTTAAGCGTGTGAACTAGTCTTCCCTCCCCCGTCCCATACGGGTCACCGTCTACATCGTTCATATTGTTGTTTCTGTTAAACGGGTGCTGGGTGACCGGGTTTGTCTCCCTACCCTTGCTCTCAACATCCCATCCTTGGAAAAGCATTATTGAAACATAAATACCCTGTCTCCCGGCTGCGACAACCCTACTCCGCAGCCTCTCAAAATACTCCTCGTCAAACTCCGTCAGGTTAAACTTTCCGGAGGATGCCCGCCTGTAGGGTAGAGGATGAACCAGCCGCTTATCCTCGCTCCATCCATGAAGCCATTCCCCTCCAGCCCCGCATTCCCATGCCCACATCCGCATGAAGTTATGGTAAGCTTCATAGTCAAACGGAGAATCACTCTCATATTCTTGCAGGTTGCTCCAAGTGTGGGAGCCCGTCAGATAAACTGCTTTACCTGTTGAGTCGCAGAAATATCGCGGATTAGCTGGATGAGTCTTTAAAGGGCCAAGCAAGCCGGATGAAACCATGCCTTGCAGTGAAAACTATTCAAGTTAATATTTAAGTTTTTAGGAAAAACTGATGCTGATGATTGAAGACAGATCCAGACTTCTATTTGAAATAATATTCTTCACCCGGTCGAGCTTCCTCATGCATGCGGTCTAGAATGAAACCGTTATCGCCTTCTGTGGACAGGCTTTCACGCATTTGCCGCAATGCGTGCAGAGTGAGAGCCAAACTGGTGTTATCTGCCAGTACTGCGGGTCGTAGGGGTTATCCTCTTTCACGTTGAAAGCCATGTGGCGTACGAAGACAGCTGGGTCGCAGGCCTGCAGGCACTTGCTGCATTGCCTAGGATCTATTCCCCCGGTTGCGTTTCCACATTTAGAGTAGTCGATTACTATCTTCGTCTTCACCAAGTGTGTTCACCCCCGGGTTAATACTTGCCACGTAGGAGAGGGTTCTCATTCCTAGGCAGCAGCCTTATCGCGTCGTGTGGACACCTGTCCCTGCAGAGCCCGCATCCGAAACACTTAGTAGGGTCTATCAATACTCTTTTGAGAGTGGGGCTGAACCTTATTGCGCCGAACTGGCAGCTTGCAACACACGTCTTGCAGCCCTGGCAAAGGTCAGGGTTTACTTCCGCATAGTACTCCGCCTTGTAAACAGTGTGGAGGCCGAAGTCCATTCTCAAACGTAGGCCGCCGCACTGCGGTGTCTCACACGAGCATATGGCGCATATGTAGGGCACGGGCTGGAACCAGACTGTGGCTACTCGCCCCTTCCTGTTCTGCTCCTCCAGAGCCGCTGCTGCTTCATCACGGCTTAAACGCACCTTAGTGTTCTCAGGAATGAACCTGGGTAGTTTCTCTATTACTGTTGAGAGGACGCCGAAGTTGATGCAGCACACGTCTTTAATACCCTTCTGCATCAAGCGGCACATGCAGTAGTTCTGAATAATGGGTTCAGCGGCAAGGTTGAGCATTATCAGCTTCGCCTCCTCAATAGGTATTACTTGGCCGAAGTGTCCGTCTGCCCTAACAGGGTTCCTGTTCTTGCTTTCAGAGTGAATCATTCCCTCGACTGCCCGCCGGATCACCCGGCCTATGATTGGCATTCTAAGCTTATAGCCCAACCCTATAGAGGAAATACCCATTATCTTCCTAATGTAGACCTGCTCGAAGTTTTTCCACTGTTCCTCCAAGTATGCTTGAAGATTCATGGCTTCCGCCAGCTCGTATGAATAGTTCCTAGCGTTCAAATACCATTTTCCACCGGCGCCATGCTTCATGCACCAGTCGCACATGGTTAAACCCTTTAAAATTACTGCTGATTACTATTTAAGTCTTCTCAGCTCACGCTGTTAATATTTAAATCGTTTAAGTTGTTTTAAAAACAGGCCAGTTGTTTCAGGCCGGGCTATGCCCGACAGGTTCGTCATCCTCAGGCCCAGGGGGGAAGGAGGATCGTTGAAGATAGTGAGCAGGGAGATCGGGGCTAAAAACTATGTTGCCAAGCCTGTCTCCGGAGAGATGGATGTTGAGCACGTTGAGGTTTCCCCGGAGGAGTGCCTCCAGCCCTCGCTCAGCGATGAGCATGTTCTCAGGCTTGCTGAAATCGGCCTCGCCATCGAGAAGGTTTTCGAGTGCCCGCAGGACGTGGAGTGGGCTGTCGACGCGGATAACAGTATTCTGATACTCCAGTCTAGGCCGGTGACCTCGCTCCCCAGGCAGGCTTCTGAGGACGAGGTTGTCTGGAGCAGGGGCTACTCGGACGACTACTGGAACGACCCGGTTACACCCTTGTTCTTCGAGCTCCTAGGCGACCAGCTTACGAACATTGTGAACATTGAGCTTAACAAGATCATGGGCTACTCTCAACCCGGCTCCAGGAAGACGGACCAGCTGCTGAAGCTTCACCACGCGCACGCCTACTTCAACCTTGAGGTGTTGAAGCGGAAGGTCGAGTATGAGATTCCCCCGTTCCTGCGCAACGAGGATATTTTGACTATTTCCCTGATGGAAGCGGGACGTACGGCAAGGAGACCGTGAAGAAACTGCCTTTCAGGCTTAGGAAACGGATAATGGCTGAGCTCCGCGTAATGCTTCACGATCCTAATGGCTCCGTGACTAGGACAGCATCAGCCTACGAGGAGTGGACCCGTAGAGTGTTTAACCCTTTCTGGGAGCAGTTTGAGTCGAGGATAAGCAGGATGAGGGGTGGGGCGAGCATCAGGAACTATGTTGATCTGGCTGAGGAGCTGGATGAGCTGATGACCGGCCACTTCCGGCTGGTTAGGTATGGTATTCCGGTTCACAACATCAGCATGAACCTGCTCGCCCAATACTTGTTGAAGCGTTTCATAGGCGAGGAGGAGGCTTTGAAAACCTATCCTGTTCTAATATCCGGCTTGAAGCATAAGACGAGTGAGACGAACGAGAGGATCAGTATCCTTGCTTTCATCGCAAGCTCCTCGCCCGAGCTTAAGAGGATTATTCTTGACGATCCTTCGGAGAAACATCTGGAGAAAATAGGCTTGTTGAAAACTCCTGAAGCGCAGAGGTTCATGAATGAGTTCAACCGTTTCCTAGAGGATTTCGGAGCCCGGGGCTTCACCAGAGAGCCGTATTACCCCCGATGGGGTGAGGCGCCCCAGTATGTTTTCGACATTCTTAAGCCGCTTGTCGAGGAGGGTGGGAGCGTTGCAAAAGTGGAGCCTGAAGGCTTGAGGCAGGAGGAGGCTATGAGGATGGTTGAGCGGAGAATCAGGTCTCTCCGCTTCGGCTGGTTTAAATGGAGGCTTTTCTCAACCATCTTGGGTTTCGCCCGCAGAGAGATTCTGGTGGTGCCGCGCACAGACCCGGGTTAGACACCAGTTTTCAGCAAGATCGGCGGCCTGATAACGGAGACAGGCGGAATGCTTTCCCACGGTGCCGTAGTATCCAGGGAATACGGGATTCCGGCTGTCACAAACGTTCCGAACGCCTGCAGGGTTTTTAAGACGGGCCGGACGGTAACCATAGACGGGAACAATTGCCTCGTCAGGGTTGAGGGGGCGGCGTGAATGGAGCCGTTAAAGCATAGGCCGAAGAACCATGTTGAGTGGAATGAGTCCTACTATTTTGTTTTCTACGACTTGAAGCAGGGGCTCGGCGGAATGACTAGGCTGGGCTTCAAGCCGAACAAGAAGGAGGCCATGACTTTCCTCTTCCTGCCGGACGGCTCCGCCGCGGGATACCAGGCTGTGGAGGAGACCGGGGACTATGGGCTTCAGGGTCTGCGCGTCGGCAAGGTTGTTCACAAGCCTCTTCCCGAAGGTGTTTGGAAATATTTTTTTGAGGGGGACATGATTGCAGTGAGGAACCCTGAAGACCTTCCTAGGACAAGGGGAAACCCTTCTCTAGCTTCAGGCGTTTTCCCTTCTAGGGTTGAGCTTTCCCTCACGCCGATTAGCGAGGTCTACGAATATAGTGCGCACATGACTCCTGAGTCCAGGATGCTTGGGGAAAAGTCTGGGGACGAGCACTGGGAGCAGATCGGCATCGTCAACGGGGAGGTTCACTTAGGCGGGGAGACATACGGGGTTGAACAGTCTATGGGTCAGCGCGACCATACTCACGGGGTCCGCGAGTGGACCAGCATAGACTACTGGCTTTACTACGTTGTCTGGTTTTCAAGGGAGCTTGCAGTCAACCCTGCTGCAATAATAATGGGTGACGGCAGGGTTTCCACAGGAGGCTTCCTTTTCGAAAAGGGAAGGAATATTCCGATTGAGAGAATCCGTGTTCTCGAGCAGGAGTTTCGAGACGAGGTTATACCCGTGTGCTCCAGGCTTGAGCTGGTCGACGGCCTCGGCAGAAGGCACGTGCTGGAGGCTAGAGCAGGCCCAGTGATCCCGGTGCCCTTCACTGACAGCGAGAAGAATGTTTCAATACTGGCGCAGTCCTTCGGCAGCTTTAAGCTGGACGGTGTAGAGGGTGGCTACGGTAGTTTCGAGACGCTTAGGAGGAAGCCGAGAAAATAGGGTTCCCCAAGCCGTTGTCAAGAGAAGCTTGTGAACAGCCATTCCAGGAGCCCGCTGCCTGTTTCCCCGCTTTCCTCAAGACGGTGGACAGCCATGGCTTCAACAAGCTCCGTCGTGCCCCCTGGGAACCGGCGGGTGAACTTGACGAAGCTCGACGGCGACAATAGTTTCGAGCGGACAACGTATTCCTTTCCGTCTTGACAGATTACTCTGGTTGCCGCGCCGGTGGGTGTCCCCGGTTCCCCGCCGTACTCAGTCTCAACCCTAACGCTGGAAACAGGGGTGCTCCCCCGGGCTGTTGAAACCCCGCCTGAGACTGTTTTAACACCCTTGACACTATCCATTCTAAGCCCTATGGAGAAGTCTCTGAACTGGGCGTGGAAAGCATACCAATAGTCTATGTGCCACTGTCTTGGGCCCCAGCTCTTATCCCTCTGCCCGTAACCCTGAATATTCTTCTCAACCCCTCTGATTCTAATTACCCCGGATACTTTGCCGGACTGTTCGAAGTGGCCCTCCCAGGATGTTCCGCTCCCCCGGCCGAAGCTGAACGCGGGGAACCTTCCTGTCCAAAGGATCTCCGCCTCAAGTTCAAGGCCTGAGAAAACTATGTGCCAGCTTTTCAAGGCTTCAACCAGCTGGAAGCATAGACGCCCGTCGTCTAGGCACTCGAGGGTTTCAAGGCTGAAAGGCGAGTCATGCTCCTGGTGGTAGAGATGTCTCTCACCCTCGTGGAAGACGGCGAAGACGAATTCCCTCCTGGACAAGTTTGGGTAGAGGCCTATTGTTGCGAAACCTGAAACCATGTTTTCAAGGTCTACGAAGTTGAAATAGTAGCTTTCCCTCCAGTCTTTTCTCTCGGAGGGCTTATGGTTCTGCTCGTCCCCAGGATGAGGAGTGCTCATCATTTCAGCATCTACTCCGGAAGATAGTAGAGCACCGGGTCCCTCTCCCCCAGGAAGGGAAGAACCTTCATCTTTACCGCCTTCATCTTTATGCGGGTGAACGCCGGGTCTTCGTCGTGCGTCATGAAGTAGGGCAGGTACTCCTCCTGCACCTCCCGGGATATTTCCCAGTCTATCTCGCCAGTAACCCCAACTATGTCTGTATACCTTACGAAACACCTCCAGTATGCTTCAGCCCCGGCGAGAAGCAGCTGCCTCCTATCCATTTCCGCGAACCTCATGTAGAGCTCCATCTGAGCAGCTTCAGCGGCCTCACCATAGGCGGAGAGCTCGTCGAGCTGCAGCGGCATGATGGTGTCGTTCCTCCTAGTGTAGGCTGCTATCCTCGTAACCAGCCTGCTGTAGTCCCCTGGCTCCACGATCATAGTGCCAATGTCGTTGAAGGTTGCTCTAGCCCCGCGGATGGTCATCGCAACTCCGAGGGTTGAGCTGGGGAGCTTGGCTTCCGTCGCAGACCAAGGGTGCCAGGGCCGCCTGCCGTCATAGAGATTCGTATACTCTGAGATGACGAGTATCTCGTTCTCCCCGAATGGGTATGGGCCATGGTTAACTATTTTCGCGCGGGCCTCACACTCGTCTATGAAAGCGTAAAGGTCTACGGAGCCTATTGCCCGCCGCGCCTTGACAACCTGGTTTTCGCCAACGGGCTGAAGGTTCTCCATGACCCAGATTAAAGCATCTTCGTTGAGTGCGAGGTTTACTCCTCCGGATGCGGCGACAGTCGGCTTCCCAGTGTTGAAGTAGTTCGTTGCCAGGCGATACCAGTGTTCAAGCATCCATCTCCACTGTTCTCTTTTCTCAGGAGGCTCCTTGGAAGGGTCTCCCCCATACTTGTTGTATATTGTTCCCATTCTAGCTAGAGAATAGTAGAGCCAGAGGTAGGAGACTGAAAGGGCCTGTATGGGGGAGAGTAGGAACTTGCTTCTAGCAGCCAGTTCCTCCGGGGTTATTCTGCTCCAAACCCTCTTCATAACGTCGTAGAGATGGTGATAAGTCTGGTAGAAGCCGACGCAAATATACGCGTTAACCGGGAAAAGCTTGGACTCTAGCAGGGTTCTCTGAGTCACGATGTTCAGGAAAACATTGCTGAGGTGGGCTATCTGCTCATTTATCTCAGACACCCGCATAGGCATGGTGGGATGGTTGTAATTAGGCTAATAAGTTTTTAAAGCAAGACATATAGAACTGTCTGGCTATTCCAAGCCGGCTGCCGGGAGGAGGAGAGCGGGGCTTGAAAATAGTGGGCCGCGGCCTGATCACGATAAAGACGAGGGTGGAGGGGGAGCTGCGCTACGTTAAAAATGTGAGGGATGTGCTGGCCCTCTTGAAGGAGGGGGCTGCGGGTAAGATAGTGATGGTTGACGACGCTGGGGTGACGCTGCTTGGGCCAGTGCTTTCAAAGCTGGCTGGAGTAGTATGCCTTTCCGGGGGCCTCGGCTCCCACTTGGCCATAGTCAGCCGGGAGTTTTCAATCCCAGCGTTAATGGGTACGAGGCTTGAGACGGGTAAGCAGCTTCACGGGCGGAGGGTTGTCATCGAGCCGCGGGACGGAAACAATGGTGTTCTGATGACCGACGAGTAGGGCGTGCTGCTGGCAGCATATTTGTTACAGGTGGGTTGGCTTACTGCAGTTTGAAATACTCTAAAAAACGTCATGACTTAGGGATCACGCGTTAAAAATGCGTTGAAACTGTTTTCATTCCTTTAAGGACCCTTTCTCGGACCATTGAGTATCATACACTTATCTTTTTGAACCCGAATTTTTCATAGAATTTGTCGATCCCCTCTTCTACTTCGGCGAATATGAGTTCCACGCCCTGTTCAAAAGCCTGTTCTGAAAATTTCTGGACAAGCGTTGAGCCTATGTCTTTTCGACTATGTTGCCTGTGCACCATCGTTGAATGTATCACTGTCTCTTTCCTCCTGCGCACGCATTTAGAAGCAGAAATGTTTAAAAAACTCTTGACTCAGAGTAGGTCATGAGCGTTAGAAAGGCGCGAATCGGTTTCATAGGCTGCGGCAGCCACGCCTCATCCTCTCTCTATCCTGCCATTCACACTATTCCGCAGATTGAGCTTGCCGCTGTTTGCGACTTGAAGGAGGAGCTTGCGAGGAGGAATGCTAGAAGCTTCGGAGCCCTGCGCTGGTATACTGATGTTAAGGAGATGCTTAGGAGGGAGGAGCTGGACGGCGCCATAATCGTCGGCCCTCCACAGATGCACTGCGAGCTCGGGAAGCTCTGCCTCGACGCCGGCCTACCGATCCTCGTTGAGAAGCCTTCCGCCGTTTCCCACAGGGAGGCTGTTGAGCTCGCGCAGCATGCTGAGGACGCTGGACTATGGGGTGCTGTAGCTTACATGAAGCGCTACGCCGTGTGCGGATGGTGAGGAAAATAGCTTTCAGCCAGGAGTTCGGGGTATTCACTGTCTTGAGGCAAGGTTTTCAAACGGCCCCTACCCGCGATCTGGGGCATAGAGGACCCGGCTAAAGCATTCCTAATAGGGCAGGTTGTCCATATTTTCAACTTGGCCAGGTTCTTCTGCGGGGAGATGCGGGAGGTCTATGCTAAGCTCCACTGTCTTAACCCGAACATGTTTGCCTACACCATCGTCGGCGAGTTTGAGAGCAAAGTCCCATTCGTCATGAACCTGAACTCTCTGGAGGCTGGAGACTGGAAGATAAGCGAGAGGTTCGCCCTCTCTGGAGACGGCTGCTGGCTTGAGGTTGAAGACATGCTTCGCCTAAACTACCGTCCCAGGAGCCTCCCCCTGCAGGAGTTTAAAGTAGGCGGTAGGACGCAGACCATAAGCTGGAGAAATCGGTGAGGATTATGTAAGGTTTTACCGCGAGGAGGACATTAAGGAAGTTGTATCTAGGAAGACCGGAATACCTAAGGAGGAGCTCGAGGTCGTCCAAGGGTATGAGACATGGGAACCGGACTTCTACGTTTATCATGGAAAGGGGTTATTGGCGATAGTCGAGGTCAAGACCACGACCGTATCTGATAAATATCCGAAAGAATCTTGGAAGATGCCGTTAGGGACTTTATGTCACTTCAGACTACAAAGGTGCTGAACTCGGAATCTCCGTAATTATATACCTTAGGGACTTGGATAGGATAATCGAGACGGAATTTAAAGAGGGGGTTGAGCTCATCATGCGGGGCATCACTAAGGCCGAGCTTGAGGAGAAGGAGGTCGAGGAGATTGTGGAGGAGATCATCAGAAGCCTCGGATGGCCTTGAGGCTAGGGCAGGTAAAGCTTCCAGCCTCTCTCCTTCTCCAATTTCTCAGCTTCGCCCTCTGAGAAGACCGCGTAGACTGTGTAATCGAGGTCGCTGATCGCATAGTATTGGTATCCAGCATCCTTAATCAACTCGTTTATCTTCTTTATAGCTGGATCCATGTAAAGGTAATCTCTATTGCTATAGAACTCCATCAAATGCTCCTTTCCCCTAAACTCAAAGAATACCTTAAAAATCCAACCCGCATAGGAACACCACTTTCCCAATGCCGCCTTCAACGCCGGGGGAGGCTCTTCGTCCCACTCCAACATCTCCTCCCCGATGTACCTAGGGTTGAAAACCCCTCTAGATATCCTCGCGAGCTTCCTCAACAATATCTCACACATGTCCTTCTCTATGACCACCTCGACGTCCTCGACGAAGACTCTCTTAACGTCGAAGAAGGAAAGTTTCTTATCTACATCAAAATCGCTGGCCTTCATCCAATAATCCTCGTGCTCCTCGAGCGATTCCCTCAAGTATCGCCCGCGAGCCCCCCTCTCCTTTTTAGGCCACGTCTCAACAAACCAATCGACATCATAATCTGTTTCCCCGTTGAAAATCTTATCGAGTATCTCATCAGAAGTTAAATCGGAATAGCCCTTGAAGAAATCCATCCTCCTGAGGTACTCTATCGAATTCACGAATCGCTTCCTGAGCTCAGGGTTCATCACTAATAATAATGCGGCCGTAACCTTAAAAGCATAACGCCCATAAAGATTCAGGATACTAAAGGAACCCTCTGAAGGAAATTAACAGTGCGTTGATAGACATCGCCCGCTACTAAAGCCAACTTATGACAGAAAGTATATAAAAGCAGGGTAAGATGCTTTTATCGAGCCGGGGTGGCAGAGTGGTTAATGCGCTGGCCTTGAGAGCCAGTGACCCGTGCGGGTCGCAAGGGTTCAATTCCCTTCCCCGGCGCGTCATTTTTCACGGTTGGAAATCATCCGGCTTTTGAGAATCTTTTGCAATTTTCATCCTTTAATCTCCTTATTGCCTCTTTAATGCGTTTTCGCGCGCAAATCAGAATCGGGAGAATGGATGAAAAATGCCGAGGAGCGTATAAGACTCCTCAAGATAGACGGGAAGTCTTAGGGATTCTTGGGTGTATCTTGGTGTGGTTGTTCAAGAGAATATTCGCGCACTCTGCCACCCCGGCAGACAGCCTATTTTTCCTTTTTGAATTAGATAAGCTTTTTCACCGGGTAACGTTTAAAAGCCGTTTTAAAAGCTGTATCTTCAACGTGGTATCTGTTGTCTGAAGACAAGGAGCTGGAGCGCATCCTTGAGGAGAAGAGGAAACGCCTGTTGAACAGGCTTGCCAAGAGCAGCGAGAAGAGTGAGAAAACTGCGCATCCGAAACCGGTTGACGACGTTGATAAAACCGTTTTAAGCTTGCTGGATGAGAAGGGCAGGGAGATACTTTCGCTCGCGGAGCAGGATTTCCCGGAGGAAACCAGGAGGGCTAAGCTCCTGCTCTACGCGCTTGTCAAGAAGGGGTATGTGGACGGGCCTGTTGACGCAGGAGACCTTTACAGGTTTCTAAGATACTTGGGGATCCCAGTTAGGTACGAGCCCCGCATAATGGTCGCAGACGGGAAGGAGAGGAAGCCTCTCTCAGAAATACTTTCTGAAAGAATGTCTGAGCTCGAATAGCCTCTGAGCGTTAAACCAGAAACCCATAATAGGCAGGGCAATAGGCTTGACATAGAAGAATTGCGGGTTTCAATACTGCTTCCAGCGTCCGTCATAGGTGTTTCAGAAGACCTGAGGATTAAAACTTTCAGGGCTGGTCTCGTCGGGAGGGCTGCAGCAATATTCATGGTTGACGAGATTATTATTTACCTGGATAATCATGACGCGGAGTCCATGAGGAACCAGAAGGTCTTCTCAAAGCTTCTCAACTACATGGTTGTCCCCCAGTATTTAAGGAGGCTCGTGTTCAAGAAGCAGGAGGAGCTTAGGTTCGCAGGCCTGCTTCCGCCTTTGAAAATACCTTCGCACACAGTTCCAGCGTCGCTTAAGCACATTAAGCCCGGGAGCTTCAGGCTAGCCGTAGTGGTTAAGGCGGAACGCGGCCGGCTTGTTCTGGAGGCTGGACTTGAGAAAACCCTGCTGGCACCGGTCCCGGATCCTCTGCTTGAAACCAAGGTGGGCAGCATTGTTCTAGCAAAGGTTGAAGATCCTTCGAGGCTCTCCGCCAGGATAGTTAGCCCCCGGGAGTCGCCGTTCTACCTGGGCTACAGGGTTTCAACACCCAGGAATACACTTGGAGAATTCTTGAGAAGCGTGGACGCTGTTAAAATAGGGACTTCCAAGCATGGCGAGCCCGTTTGGAGAAGGCTTGGTGAGCTTAGGAGGCTTTTCTCCTCCGGGAAGAGAGTGATGGTGGCGTTCGGCTCACCTTCGATGGGGCTTAGGGAAATGCTGGCTGGAGAGGGGGTTAGGGTTGAGGATGTTTTCAGCATTCTTGTCAACACTGTGGGAGAGCAGGGTGTTGAAACGGTGCGCACTGAGGAAGCCCTCTACATAACTCTCCCCCTTGTGGCTTCTCTGGCGAGAGGATACTGGTAGACACGTGGTTTCCAAGTTGACACTCTCACGGCTGAAGCCGGTGGGATCCCCGGTTCGTCGCCCTGTGGGCTCACCCTACCAGGTTACGGGCTGTGTCAAAGCAGCCCCTGCCATCCGCATATAGCGAATGGCCCGCTTCATTATGTTCATCGCTCTATTATAGTCGGCTTATGAAGCAGGCTGAGATGCTTCCCAAAAAAACTCCTCGTTTCGCGCTTTTCCTCAGCTCCCGTAGTACTGTCCAACATGCCGGTATATTAGTATTCCGATCGTATTGAGACCCTAGGGGGAAGGCTTTTTAGCGGGGAAGCCTCTCGAACGTTTAAGGGCGATTCACCCCATGTCCTTCGGGCATGGGCTTTCTCGCCGGATATGGTAAACAAGCCTCCAAAGGGTTTCATTCAGCGGGGGAAAAGGTTAAAACGGGTTGCTCATTCCTTTGACAACCACGCTGGCTAAAAGGGGATTAACAAGATGGGCCATAGAAAGCAATCCGCCCCGAGGCACGGTTCGCTCGCGTTCCGCCCTAGAGCACGGTTTAAAAGATTAACCCCCCGGATAAGGTTCTGGCCTGAGGTTGAGGGGGAAACAAGGCTTCTAGGCTTCGCCGGCTACCGGGTGGGTATGACGCACGGCTTCACGATAGACACCTCTGACTCATCGCCCTTCAAGGGTAAGGAGGTTTTCACCCCGATTACGATTATTGAAACACCCCCGTTAAGCATCGTTGGAGTAAGGCTCTACGGGAACAGCCCTCAGGGCCTCAGAGTAATATGGGAAGGATGGGCGAGAAACCTTCCTGAAAACGTTAAGAGGAGGATAGGCTCGCTGGCTAACCGTAAGGAACCAGCGGAGCCGCAGGTTCCAGAGGGCATTGCTGAGAAGACAAGGGAGGTCAGGGTCCTAGTGGCGACGCAGCCCCATCTCGCGGGCCTTGGGAAGAAGACGCCGGAGGTTTTTGAGATAGGCGTCGGCGGGGGGAGCGTTGCCGAGAGGATCAGCTACGCCATGTCTCTGCTTGGCAGAGAGGTTGGTGCGAAGGAGGTTCTGGAGGAGGGAGCGTACGTTGACGTTTTCGCGGTGACGAAGGGAAAGGGTTTCCAAGGTGTTGTGAAAAGGTTCAGGGTTAAGATTCTCGACAGGAAGAGCAATAAGACTAGGAGGGGAGTAGCAACGCTGGGCCCGTGGAAGCCTGCTGGAGTAATGTACACTGTGCCGAGGCCCGGTCAAATGGGCTTCATGCAGAGGCTTGTCAGAAACCTGCAGGTTCTCAAGATCGTTGAGAACCCTGGTGAGATTAATCCTGCTGGAGGATTCCACAAGTACGGAATCATAAGGAGCCAAGCAGTTATTCTCAACGGGAGCGTCCCAGGCACGCCTAAGAGGCTTGTGAAAATAAGGGTTTCAGCCAGAAAGCATTACGCTAAGCCTAAGCAGCCGCCTGTTTTAACACACGTCAACATTAGGAGGGCTGTTGCAGCATGATGAGCCTCGAGCAGGCCAGGATAAAGGTTCTCAGCGAAAAGGGGGAGGAGGATGGTGAAGCCTCAATACCCTCCTTCATTCTCCAGACGGAGGTTGAAGATTACCTTGTTAGAAGAGCCTTCCTGGCGGCGCAGTCGAGAAGACTACAGCCGCAGGGCAGGGACCCGATGGCTGGCAAGAGGACCACCGCTGAAAGCTGGGGTGTCGGCTACGGCATAGCCAGGGTTCCGAGGACTGAGAGAGGAGTCGCTAGGTTCGCCCCTATGACTGTCAAGGGCAGGGTTACACACCCGCCGCGCGTCGAGAAGAAGATAAGGAAAGAGATTAACAGGAAGGAGTATAGGAAGGCTTTCGTCTCAGCGTTGTCAGCAGTCTTCAAGAAGGAGACTGTTGAAAAGAGGGGCCACAGGCTTGGCTCAGCGAGCATCCCAATAGTGTTCACGAAAGAGTTTGAAGACATTTCCAAGACGCGCGAGCTCGTCGTGCTCCTCGGGAAAATAGGCTTGGAGCAGGAGCTTGAAAGAGTCTACAGCAGGCCGAGAGTCAGGTGTGGAAAGTCGAAGTGGAGGGGGAGAAGGCTCAGGAGGAGAGTTGGCCCCCTGATAGTCGTTTCAACCCAGAGGGCTAGCGTCGTTAAAGCAGCCTCAGGAATACCCGGGGTTGACGTTAAGACTCCGGAGAGGCTCTCAATAATGGATCTTGCACCCGGAGGAGTCCCCGGGAGGCTGACGATATGGACGCTCCCAGCCCTCGAAAGGATTGTCGAAAGGGTGAGGAAATATGTCTCAAAGTAGCATCATAATAAGGCCGGTTTCAACGGAGAAATCCTTCAGGCTCATCGAGAAAGAGAACAAGCTGATATTCATAGTGGACCCTAAGGCTGATAAGAATACAGTCAGAGAGGCTGTTGAAAAAAGCTTCAACGTCAAGGTTGAGAAAATCAACATTATAAGAAGCATAACCGGGGAGAAGAAAGCAGTGGTCAAGCTCGCCAAGGAATACAGCGCAATGGACCTTGCAAGCAAGCTTAAAATAGTGTAGGAGGATGACGCCTAAATGGGTAAGAGACCAATAGTAAGGAGGCGCGGCAGATCGCCGAACTTCATGGCCCCAACCCACAGAAGGATAGCACCAGCCAAATACCCGACCCTGGCTAAAGGAGAAAGACTCGAAGGAACCCTTGTAGCACTACACCACGACCCGGGTAGAGGAGCACCCCTCGCGGAAATCAGGCTCGACAACGGGAAAGTCTTCCACACAGTTGCCGTCGAATCCATGTATTTAGGGCAGAGAATATCAATAGGGCCGGGAAGCCCGCTCGCAATAGGAAACATAATACCGCTCGGCGAAGCGCCCGAGGGAATAATGCTCTCGAACATTGAGCGGAAACCAGCCGACGGCGGCGCACTCTTCAGAGCCTCAGGCAGCTACGCAGTCTTAATCGGGAAGACGAATGGAACAGCCATCCTACAAGACCCCAAGGCGAGAACATTCGTCGTCGACGCAAACTCGCTTGGAACAATCGGAGTAATAGCAGGAGGAGGAAGAACAGAAAAACCATTCCTCAAAGCAGGAACAAAACTTAAACTCATGAAAAGCAGAGGAAGACACTACCCAATAGTAAGAGGAGTAGCAATGATAAGTGTTTATCACAAATTCGGTGGGGGAAGGCATCAGCATGTGGGAGGCCCTTCATCGGTTAGCCGTAATGCTCCACCTGGCGCTAAGGTTGGCTTGATTGCCCCAAGGAAGACCGGTAGGAAGAAGGCTAGAAGAGCATCTGGATAGAGATTTAAAACCTTCAAAATTTAGAAATTATTTTTAATTTTAAATCCTGCTACTTGTTTGCATGGGTGCGGTTAACGAGAAGATGGTTTACGATGTGGTTGAGAAACTCATGGCTAAGTTGATTCAGAAGGAACTTTTAATAAGTCTTGAAATAAATGTATGATGAACTGAAGCTTTATATTTTCTAGGCTCCTTATATTTCTTATGTCATTAGTTGATAATTATCCTATGGAGTTAACGCTATATAATGGGCTAATGAATGAAAATCCTCTAAATCATATTCAAAAATATAGTGAGGTTGCCAATTGGTCTAATATTCCTCAAGAGGTAAAGATGTATATATTAATAAAATGTCAAGCAGGCGATCCTACGATATACGCCACCCCCCATTAAGCTGAGTGAGGACTACCGAGTGTTCGAGTACACTTTGAAGGAAGCGTTGGTCGTCGAGTACGAGGATAGTAGAGGGATTCATAGGAGCGTTATTGGCTTAAGCAAACCGGCTCCCGGATAAAGTACTCAAAGAGCCCCAGCACGTCGCCGCGAAGCTGTTTACGAAAGAGTATTTGAAGGCATGGAATACAGAATCCTCGAGGAGGAAAAGCATCTTAAGGGAAAGAGGGTATTTCTTGATTTCTTTGTAGAAACGCCCAGCGGTAAGCTGGCAATAGTAGAGTGTAAGCATGGGGACGAAAGCTCTGACGATCTTGTAGGCCAAGCTTACAAATACCTTGAAATTGCCAAGGAAAACGGTTGGAAACTGATCTACAGTTTCCTGCATGCTCCTCAGACCTCTGAAGCCCAAGAATTGCTTAACCACCTGATTGAACTTATGAGGCAACATCAGGATATGGTGGAGATTTATATAGGAGGGGTGAAATATGGAGGGTAGTAAAGATGACTGAATACTGGATGGTGATCAAGCCCGAGCCTAAGGCTTCGAGGCGGGTGAGGGAGGAAGTTAGGAAAATGCACACAGTACTAGCCGGAGAGGACTGGCTTATGGAGAAAAAGGGGTTGAGATATATTCCTGCTATCATCCGTTCGGCTTATGCTTACGGGAGGAAGGAGGTTGAGGAGGCTAAGAAAGACCCGATCGTCTCCGAGCTGATGTCCAAGGTAAACGTGATGATTAAAAAGTCCCCCGACAATATCAGAATTGATAGAGAAACATATGGTTCTGGTTTAAAGTTCTTCTGGCCGGTTGAAGTCCTAGAGGTCAAGGAGGTTAAGGATGAGTTGGAAATGTTGCTGATGAAAAGCTTCTTTTCGAAGGATAATCCAGAGGATAGGAGGATAGCTGAGGAATACATTAAGAGGACGGGGCTCTCATATGGGGAAGAGCAGATGACGCCTGAACAGCGCATCGATGACCGCATACCTTACATGAATGCATACCTGAGGGAATGCGGGGAATTTTTCGAGAGGGCTTACGAGATCTATAAGCAGCATAACGTTAAGATTGGTTTCACGTCGAGGGGGTTTAGAAGCTCTGATGCGCTCTGGTTTCACCATCCTATTAATAATGATGAAGCCGAGCTTTTAAGGACGACTATGCTTCAGCGCTGCTAAAGGAAGCAGCATACTAGTCTGGCGCCGGCAAACCTTTTACAATACTAACAAACTTCGAAACATAATAGGAACCGGAAACGCATCCTTCAACACTTAAATACTATAAAGGGAAAAAATTTATCGGCTGCACTAGGATTATCTGTTTCTCTTGCTGAGGTTAGCTTCGCAGTGGTAGCGTTTTCCTTTTACTCAGTATACTGGTAGTGCATGCTGAATCCCGGTGCACGCTATACATTTTGAACATAAGTTAAAAATTTAAGCGGTTTTATGGGGGCGCTGGGATTTGAACCCAGGTTTCCCTCGTAGCGGGGCTCTCTCACGCAACCTTTCTCGTGGGCCCGAGCCACGGAGCCTCGACCAAGCTAGCAGACGCCCCCATCAGGCCTTTTTTATTCCTTGTAATTTAAAAAGATTTTGTTAATCCCACAGATGGTTTACGAGCCATGGAGCCTACAAAGTTAGCCGGTTTTCACCATTTAGACCAGCCCGTCGCAGCCTGCCTAATCCCAGCGTCTTTAAAAGTATTTCCGAAAGACGAGTTTACCACATTCCCCGAGCAGACCCGTTGGGATGGGCTTTAAGCATTAGACCGTTTTATCAGATCGGATTATCCTCGTGAAGACACGGGGCGCCGCGGTTAACAGCCCTCTTAACATGGTAATTGGAGGATTAGTGTGCAGCATTAAGTTAAAATAGTTTTACCTCATTGTGCAGAATATCATTAAGATGGAGGAGGAAAGCAAGGGTTTCAAAACGTTGAGCGACATCTTTAAAGCATTAGGATTTCCAGTGCGGGTTGAAATACTAAAAATACTGGAGAGGAACCCGCTTAGATACAGTGAGCTGATGAAGACCGTTAGGCTTGACAGGTTCAGCGACGCCGGGAAGTTCGCATATCATTTGAGCAAGCTTATGGAGAACGGCCTCGTTGAGTATAAGCCTGAGAGCAAGATATACGTGATAACTCCGCTCGGCAAGGATGTTCTGAACCACGCTATGAATCTTTTCGAGTCGCTCAGAAGGAAGGAGAATGTGTTACTCGTTAGGAGAACAGACTCCTCCATTGAGCTTTTCGATAGGAAAAGGATTGAAGAGTGTCTAGTCAGGGAGGCTGGGATGGATCAGGATACTGCAGAAACAATAGCCTTGGAGATAGAGGAGAGACTATATTCTCTTGGAGTGAAGTATCTGACGGCGCCGTTGATCAGGGAGTATGTTAACGCCGTCCTCCTTGAAAAGAAGATGGAAAACTATAGGCACAGGTTGACGAGGCTCGGGTTGCCAGTGCACGATGTGTCTGAACTGATATCTGTTAAGCGGGGACTTGACGATGTTGTGAACGAGGCTGGCGAAGAGGTTTTGAGACAGTACGCTTTTCTCGTCAAGCTTCCGAGGGAATTGGGTGATGCGCATCTCAGTGGAATGGTCAATATTAATCATTTAGCCAGTTTCATGTTTAAGCCTGAAGAGCCTGTAAACTCTCTGGAAAGCCTAAGCCTTGTGAAAACCTACTCCTACATTCCTTTTTCCAGTGGCCAGTCTCCGCTTAAGCAAGTCGCGTGGAGGATTGTCGAAGCGTTCAGCAGCTCCTCTATGCATGCTAACAGCCTTCTCGTAAACACGGATGATCTTGAGCTTGTAGAAGAGTTTTTAAAAAGCATTGCAATAAGCCAGCGGAAGTGGAATGTTATCTTAAGCGCGAAGCTGGAATCCGTTGTTTTTGAGATCTTAAGAAGTCTTGCTGAAATAGCTGAGAAAACGGTTTTGCCCAATTTTTCTCTTTCACTAGTCGGCTATGATAAGAAGGTTTCTGAAGAGGGTTTTGCAAACACTTTAACAAAGTTTTTAAACGCGGGGGGTGCCCTTATATTGGCTGGTTCTCAAAACTCGTGTCCAACCCACCATCTTACTGTTTTGAACGAAGACGCTGACAACTATGTTAGAACCGGTGTCTTGAGCTCGGTAAGCCTGAACCTGCCGCGTATTCTCGAGAACGCTTCTCTGAACGAGGATGCTTTCTGGGAAAACCTTGGCGAGATTGTGAGCAGGATTGTCGAGGCTTTAGAGCTTAAAAGGGAGAGCTTGAGAAGCATTATAGAAGACAGGAAGCTCCTTCCACTATCCTGCAGGATTAACGGTGAAACATACTTCCTAGTTGAGAAAGGCTGCTCAATAATAGAGTTGACAGGGCTTTATGATGCTTCCTGCAGACTTGTCGGCTCTCAGGATGCTTCAGCCAGTTTCCCGGAGGCTGAGAAGATTGTTAAAAAGGTGAACGAGCTTGCCCATAAGTCTTCCAAGAGGGAAAACAGGGTGCTAGTCAGCCTTGTAAGCCACGAGGAGGCTGTGCAGAGGTTTGGAGGAACCCGTGTGAACGTGTTCCCGAGAAACATGACTTTTGAAGAATGGTTTAGGTTTGAATCCAGGCTTAAGAGCCTCACTCCTGAGTCTAACATTATCCACCTGCAGGGTTTAGAGGAGCTTGGAAGCCTTAGGAAAGCGGGCAGGGCCAGTTTCCTAATGTATTCTCCGAAAACAATGTGTGCGAGCTGCGGGAGGATATATCCTGCTTCTGAAGAAAAGTGCTTCTGCGGATCATATTTAAGAACTGCTTTCTAGATGGAGAAAAATTTAATAGTGGGGTTCTCGTCCTTCTTCCGGTTACCGGCCATAGGAGCTGTGGAAACACCCGTACAGGGGGAACCCGCGGAGCCGTTCCGAACACGGAAGTTAAACACAGCTCCGTTTCAAACATTAGTGTGGTCTTCGGCCACGCGAGGTTTGAAAGCCGGTAACCATCCTTCGATTTGTTAATTAACCATAAAATTTTCATTAAAGGCTTAAATATTCTCCGGCTGGAAAAACCAGCGGCGTAAAGATAGATGCAAACACCATTATTCCTCGGGCAGGACAACACGGACATCGGCTACATAATTAACGTACTTTACATAGCGATGTTTCTAGTGCTAGTTTTCTGGGGTGAGAAAATACAGACGAGGATTCGGCTCCGAGACATCGAGTATGCTCTTGAAAGACTACGCCTAATGAGAGATGAGTCGGTTAAATTCACTAAGGAGAAGCTGAAGAAATACGGCAGAGAGGAGATAAACAGATTCTTGGATAACTATCTCGAATTCGTAACCATTCCCCCGGTCGACATGGATCCAGCCGGCGTGGTTTGGAAGCTCGACCATATAGTTAAGACTGCTGAGGACAGGGTTAGGGGCGAGATAAAGCAGATAATCCCAGATCTTGATGAAAGCCATGTTTTAAACATAATGAACCTTTTCGAAGCATCCTATGCTTTAAACTATTATTATAAGGTTGTGAGGCACTACTATATTCTAAGCAAGAAGACTTCAAGCTACATCCTGATAATACAGTTGCAGGCTATTCTCCCGCAGGTGATGATGGAAGCAGAAGCATACTTAGGGGCGCTGCAAGCGTTTTCAAGCGGCCAGCCGATTGGCGACGGGGCGGGAGCGCTTGTCGCAGCCCGACTTATGAGGGGCGGCGAGATATTCGATATTGAGAGGGATAACGTGTACACTGTTAAGAACATTCAGGGGAGAAGAATATACTTCATGAAGGCAAAGGGCCCGGGAGGGGCTGTGGGCACCCCGGGAGATGCTCTCATGAAGCTCAGTGAAAAAGAGAGCTTCAAAATGATATTTATGGTTGACGCGGGGCTCAAGCTGGAGGGTGAGAAAACAGGAAGCATTGCTGAAGGGGTTGGAGCAATCATCGGTGGAATAGGGACTGAAAAATACAAGATTGAGGAGGTTGCAACTAAGAAGGCGATCCCCCTCTACGGAATGATTATAAAAATGTCTTTGAAAGAGGCTATCACGCCCATGACTAAGGACGTTCTTAACGGCGTCGAAGAGGCTCATCAGCTTCTTTTAAAGAGAATAGTTGAGAAGTCTTCGGAAGGAGATACGGTGATGGTAATAGGGGTTGGTAACACTATGGGCATCGCTCAGTAGGAGGGTGAGTGCATTGGAGAAAAGCCCGGTTAGTCTTCTCGTCCCATTCTACTTCTTTCTACTCGGCCTACTAATTCTTTTTTCACTAATCCTTCTTGTTCAAGGGGTCACGGGTACAGGCAGGAATGACAGTGTTACCAACATGCTTTTCATAATGACTGGTTTAACCGGTCTGGTTTCAACATTCTACATGATAAGAAGATACCAGCTTAGCATGCAGAAAATGCTGAAGGAGAGGAAAATAGTTGTTTTAACCGTTGAAGAATGTTCCAAATGCAGCTACAAGGCCGTTAGGCCTTTCCGCGAGGGAGACTACGTTTACGGATATGGTGAGGAGTGTCCCAGGTGTCCCAAGAGTTTAGGCGACACGGGTGTTGAAAACAGAATGGTGATTACAGCTATATACTTAGAGGGGGGGCGTCAAGAGGAGCGTTACTAACCCGTTTCCGAAGTCAGGTTTACAGCGGAGTCCTCAAGTATTAGAAAAGTATCCTCGGCCTGCGCAATTTTCCTCCCACTTCTCTCAACCAGAACCGGGTATGAAATCAGGTTTTTCCCTAAGTCTTCAATAATCCTGTTGAAGATGCTTCCGCCAGCATCCTTGAAGATGCTTGAAAACCATCTTTCGCAGAAGGGAAGTGTTCTGAACAAGCTCTGCATCCTCCCCACCTGATTGCTGAACCCTCCCTTGTAGTCTAGGGGGAAGTGTTTGAAACGATATATGTAGACATGTCCAGCCTCGCTGACCTCGCCCAAACCGTCGGCAAGCGTTACGAACGGCTCTATTGCTACAACCATGTCTCTCCTAAGTTTCTCCATGTTGAAAGTTTTAAGATTCGGGATTGAGAGCCCTGCGTGAAGGTTGAAACGGTCTATCTGGTGGCCGGTTAGGTTTCTTATCACTCTGAAGCCCCTCGACTTGACGACGCTTTCAACCGCCTCACCGATCTGGTTGATTTTAACACCGCTCCTCAGCACTCCGGATGCTTTTTCAAGACTTTTCTCAGCAGCCTCAACAATCTCCCTGTCCCCCTGCGAGAGAGGTATTGTGAACGCGGTGTCAACAATGCAGCCGTCAACGTGGACACCCAGATCCACTTTAACCAGCGAACCTTGAGGAATCTCGCCTTCAAAATCGGGGGGCGGGGTGAAGTGAGCTGCGACCTCGTCTAAACCTATGTTGCACGGGAAAGCCGGTAGGCCGCCGAGCTGCCTTATGCGACCCTCAATTTCTTCGCAAAGGTCGACGAGCCTTACCCCAGCCTTAACGCGTTGACGCGCCTCCTTCTTAACCCTTTTCGCGATCTCGCCTGCTGCAAAGTATTTCTCTTTCTCCTCCTCGTTCAACAGCCGGCTTCCAATTCTGGGGAAAGGCTTTAAATGGGTTTCCAAGTCTCCTAAGCCATTGTTAAGAGGAAGACTGTGATACTGGGCGGCACTTTCGACAGGTTTCACAGGGGGCATATGCTCCTCCTAGGGCTGGCAGCAGCACTTGGGAGGAGTATAATCGTCGGAGTCACATCAGACGAGTTTGCAGGCAGCAAGCCCCACAGGGTTGAGCCTTTCTCCGAGCGCTTCGAGAAGGTTTCAGGTTTTCTAAGGAGCATCGGGTGTAGGGGGTTCAGTATTTTGAAGCTGGATGACTATGCTGGCCCAGCGGCAACCTTAGATGGGGGATCCCTTCTAGTGACCTTTAACACTTTAAAAAATGGCCTGCTTATAAATAGGGTTAGGGTTGAAAAAGGCCTGCCTCCTCTAGAGATTCTTATAGCACCCCTCCTAGAGGCTGAGGATTCTGCACCGATATCCAGCACCAGGGTTAGAATGGGAGAGATTGATGAGAAGGGGTTTTTAAACCGTTAAAGCTTAAAAGCAACGGGCATTCCTCCTAACCTAGCCGTCCGAAAGCGGATCTAACCGAGCATAGGGCTTAAGCTCTGCTGTGAGGGAGGAGGACCCAGGGCGGCGAAACAGCAGAGCTCGGTTAAAGAGGCCTTAGAGCATGCGTTAGGCATGCTGTGAAAAAGGACGTCAGGCCGAGCTTAAAAAACCTCCTGCTCGGTTTTGCTCGTGATAAAACTGGGTATGCCTTCAACATCCTTAGCGGAGCCGCCTAGAGCCTGTTTAAGCCTATACTTATACTCTGTGTTAACCCTTACTCGCCCTGAGCAGATCTTCCTTATTTTCACGCTGTGCGACCTTCCCCTCCTGTCGAAATCTGTTAGGACAACTATTTCCGAAAGCTTTTCCTTCTCAAGCCAGTCTGTGGATGCAAGCCTGATGAAGCTTCTAAGAGTCATTATCTTGGCTTTAACCCCGAGTTTAACCAGCGCCTGCCTGTCCTTTACACCCTCAACCACTATGAGCAGTCCCGCGTCGCCGAGGTTCAGCTCCTGAATAATCCTGCCTATTGTTTCTGCTGAAGCAGTGTCGCGCCTGCTCCCTGTCTTCCCAAGCCTGGGCAATAGCACTCGCTTTGGTCAAAGCAGTCCGGGATAAAAAGTTTAAATCCCCTTTAAAGGCTTAGGATGACAGTGATGCTTAATGAGGTTAGTGAAAGCATGCTTATCCGTAGTGGCAAGGAGGCTTGATGGAAATGGGGTCTGAACAGCCCCCGCCGATTACGAAGTACGTGATTAGGGTGGAGTTTGAAGTCGAGGGGGTTGTGGAGAGAATCTTCTTCAAAAGGGAAGGTTCCCGCATAAACACGATATTATAGGAGCCATATTCGGACAGACTGAAGGTCTGTTCGGAGACACCCTCGACTTGAAGAAACTCCAGAAGAGTGGCAAGCTTGGAAGAATAGACGTTGATCTGAAGAAGGAGGATAAGAAGACCGTTGGAAACGTGACTATCCCTAATAATCTTGATCAGCCTACTGCAGCGCTTCTAGCGGCGACGCTGGAAAGCATAGAGAGGGTTGGACCTTACGACGCCTGGTTTAAACTAGTTAGCGTTGAAGACATGAGGGAAGAGAAGAGGAGGAGGATCATGGAGAGAGCGAAGGACATTATGCAGAGATGGTCAGCCTCCCAGAGGAGCGAAGTAATACAGATGATAAGCCAGGTTAGTGAGGTCAGTGACGTTGGCAAAATAGTTAGTCTCGCTGCCGATGTTGAAGGCGGGCCTGAGGCTGAGTCGAGTGAAACACTGTTCATCGTTGAGGGCCGAGCTGATTTAACCACTCTTATGAAGGCGGGCGTTAAGAACGTGGTTGCGACCAACGGTGTGAACATTTCCCAGTATGTGGTTAACCTGACCCATAAGAAGAAGGAGGTTACAGTTCTGGCTGACGGCGACAGGGTTGGCGACATGATTGTGAAAGAGCTTCTGAGAAGAGGGGCGAAAATAGACTACGTAGGCAAGGCTCCTCAAGGGAGGGAGGTTGAGGAGATGAAGCCTATTGAAATCCTAGACATGATAAGCAGGAGGGTTGACGTTAAGACTTATCTCGCAACCTTGCAGGCGACGGCTAAGCCGGCTGCCCCGGAAAACCTTCTGAACGTTATGAAGACGCTTAGGGACAGGGTGAAGGAGTCCTTCACCGCGATTCTTCTAGACGATGAGGGAGAGATTATGGACGAGGTCCCTGTGAGCCAGCTTTTCGAAAGGCTGAGTGAGCTTGACAACGTTGCCGGAGTTATTTTCGACGGTATTGTTTCCCAAAGGCTTCTCGACCTTGCTCAAAGCAAGAATGTGAAAATCATGGTCGGCGAGAGAATAGGCATCGTGGAGAAGATGCCTAGAGAGATAGTTGTCAAGACCCTCGACGAATTAAAATAGTTTAAGCCGCACGCTAGAAGCCAGCCTGAGCTAGGTTTCCGGGTTTACTCCAGCAGCTCGCGATTAAGATCTAAGAAGGAACTGCCCCATTTGAATTTTGAAAGAATGCTCAACGCCTGCTCTGGGAAACCAAGTATGAAGAGGGCTGCAGCCAGTGCCTCCGCGCTTGAGAGAATGTTTGGAGCACCGTAGTTAACAGGGTTCGCCGCCAGCAGCCTGGGCAGCCTCCTCTGGAATGGTGCTTTAAGAAGATGGAAGACACTATTGTCTGTGGATTTCCAAGAGGTGTCTATAACTGTCACCCCATGTTTAACCGCAACATCCCTGTCTACTGGTGAAAGCGTTGTCAAAGCCTCAGGGTTTAAAATTATCGAGCGCTTCGGAACCTGAGATATTTTGGAGAAAACCTTAATCAGGCCGTGCTTCTTCAAGACAAGGGTTGTGCACTTCCTCGGGTCATCCGCGTGCAGATGGAGAGCGTAGAGGCAGGGGGGATGTTGAGAGTAACCCCTTTTCTGTTCGAGACGGGATTCGACTAAGCGGCCCACCTGGCCATCATGCGGGTTACTCATCTGGCCTGTTTGGCCTTGCTTGCCGCAGGCTGAGCCCGTTTCACACCCACTCCGAGGGTCGTCAGCGTTCTTCATCCACATTCCTCCCGGATGGGTTCCGTTTCTGTCCCAGCCTAGGGGTCTCCCCCTGCGCCTCACGACGCTGCAGCACCCGCATCAAGAAGGGAGTTTCCTCAGGCCCTCTTCGAGCCCGACACCCGTCCTTCAACTTCCCCCCTGCCTGAAGCATAGTGTCAAATAACGTTTAAAAAATTTTTGGAGCATCACAGGCAGGTTTTCACCTGTTCCAACGAGAGTGGTTAACCGTGTACCTCGGGCTATTGGGAGCGGCGGGCTGAGCACCTAGGATTTTAATCCTTGGCGCTTACACCCCCACCCCATCAACGGAGTCTTCTACTCCCGCCCTCGACTGGGATCAGGCTGGTTGCCCAGCCCTACACCCAGGTTGGTCGCCTATTTTCGGGAGTGGCTTCGGGCTTAGATGCTTTCAGCCCTTATCCACAACGGCGCAGCTGCCCGGCGTCTACCCTGCTGGATAACCGGTAGACCGGAGGCCGCGACACCCAGTTCCTCTCGTACTGAGGACATCTTCCCCTCAGGCGACCAGCACTCCCAGCAGATAAAGTCCGACCTGTCTCGCGACGGTCTAAACCCAGCTCACGTTCCCCTTTAACGGGCGAGCAGCCCTACCCTTGGCGGCTTATGCACCGCCAGGATGGGAAGAGCCGACATCGAGGTACCAAACCGCGGGGTCTATGGGAACTATCGCCCGCGACGAGCCTGTTATCCCTGGGGTAACTTTTCTGCCAGCTTCGGCCCCCAGCTGTGGGGACACGAAGGTTCGCTAGGCCCGGCTTTCGCCCCTGGTTCTCCTGATGTGCGAGAACCAGTCAGGCCGGCTTTTGGCCTTGCCCTCCACGACGGAGTTCTGACCCGTCTGAGCCGACCTTTGGGCCCCCTCGATACCTTTTCAAGGGGGGACCGCCCCAGCCGAACTGCCCACCTGCCGCTGTTTCCCGGCTTCCGCCAGGATCAGTAGCAGCAGTCCCGGTGAGCGGTGTTTCATTGTCGCCTCAGCCCATCCCCGAGAGGATGAACCTGGTAACGGCTCCCGCTTACGCTATGCACCGGAGCCACCGCTACAACGACAGGCTGCAGTAAAGCTCCACAGGGACTTCTTTTCCCGCTGGGAGTCCGTGGACTGTTCGTCCACGTTACGTGGGTTCACCGGGTTCCAGGCGGGGACAGCGGGGCCCTCGTTGATCCATTCATGCACGTCGGAACTTACCCGACAAGGCATTTGGCTACCTTAAGAGAGTCAGAGTTACTCCCGGCGTTTAGCGGCCCTTAGCCCGGTTGGACCCAGGTTTCAGGTACCGCCACTGGCCAGGATTCAGGAACCGTGTAAACCCTTTCGGGCTAACGGTTCCCTATGTTTTTAGTAAACAGTCGGGACCCCCTTGTCACTGCGACCTGAAGCCAAGCCTCACGGCCCAGCTTCAGGCACCACTTCTCCCGAAGTTACGTGGCCAATTTGCCGAGTTCCCTCGCCATGGATTACCCCCGACACGCCTTGGGCTTCTCACCCAGGGGCACCTGTGTCGGTTCTCGGTACGGTCAGACGGGATCCTTCCTAGAAGCCTTTTCCATGGGCCTAGGAATCGGGTGAACACGCCTAATGGCGTGCTATTCCCGCCTTCACCTGGTTCTCGCCTTTACGGCACTCCCCAGGCTTAAACGGTTAAACAGGGCAGCAACCCTGCTCACCCTATCCCAAGCCGTCGGCTCCTAGGCCTAGCGTCGCCGCACGTACCCGTCTGGTGCCGGAATATTAACCGGCTTCCCCTTATCGGCCTACTCGTGTTAAGAGCAGGCCTTAGGACCGACTAACCCCCGGCTGACGACGCATTGCCGGGGAACCCTGGCCCTTACGGCGGTTGGGATTCTCACCCAACTTTGCTGTTACTACCACCGGGATCTACACTTCGACTCGGTCCACTGGGCCTCACGGCCCAGCTTCTCCCCAAGCCGAACGCCCTCCTACCAGACACGCCGCCACGCGGCGTGCTCCAGGGTATCGGTAGCCAGCTTAAGCCCCGTCCATTTTCGGGGCCTTGCCTCTCGACCGGTAAGCTGTTACGCACTTTTTAAGTGATGGCTGCTTCTAAGCCTACACCCCGGTTGTCTAAGAGGCAAGACGCCCTTTGGTTTGACACTTAGCTGGCATTTGGGGACCTTAACCCTGGTCTGGGTTGCTCCCCTCTCGGTCCACGAGCTTAACCCGCGGAACCCCACTCCGCCCTTCTCAGGAGCACGCTGGTTCGGAGTTTGAAAGAGAGGCGGGCCCTTTCGAGCCCTTACCACTCAATCAGTGCTCTACCCACCGTGCCTCCTCTAGGCGGGCTGAGCTGCGACTCACTTCGGAGGGAACTAGCTATCACCGAGCTAGATTGGTTTTTGTCCCCTAGCCCCAGGTCAGAGGAACGAATTGCACGTCAGCACCCCTACGGGCCTCCACCAGGCTTTCGCCTGGCTTCGCCCTGCCCAGGGCTAGATCGCTCGGTTTCTAGTCTTACCGTCATGACTAAGGGCGCTCAACACACCCCCCACCTCCAACCTTTAAAGGCTGTGCGTGGAGTCGGTTTCCCTACGCCTACGAGGCTTGAAGCCTCTTAAGCTCGCCATGACGGTAAACTCCCCGGCCCGTGTTTCAAGACGGAGCGCATGACCCTGGTACCCTTCATCGCGGAGAGCCGTCTCCAGCTCCCGCTTTTGAAGGGAGTAACCCTTTCAGGCCATGCACGTCTATAACTGCCTGGTTTCAGGCGCTTTTCACCCCCCTTCCGGGGCACTTTTCAGATTTCCGTCACCGTACTGGTGCGCTATCGGTCTCGACGAGTACTTAGCCTTGGAAGCAGCTGGCTCCCTGCTTCCCATAGCATATCCGAGCTATGGTACTCGGGCTGAGAAGCCATCCTCCTCCAGGCCTTCCCCTACGGGGCTGTCACCCTCTATGGCGGACCATTCCAGGTCCCTTCGGGTTGGCCCGGATTGGAGGGAACGCTTCCGCCTCAACACCACATTACAAGCGTGTCATCCACGCCTGTTTCGGTTTGGGCTGGTCCCCTTTCACTCGCCGTTACTCAGGGAGTCTCGTTTTGATTTCCCTTCCTCCGCCTACTCAGATGCTTCCTTTCGGCGGGTTCCCCCACCCTCCTTGCGGAGGGTGTTCCCCGAGCTTTAGCTCGGGGAAGGTTACCCATTCAGCGATCCCCGGATCAACGGATGCATGCTCCTACCCGGGGCGTATCGCCGCTTGCCACGGCCTTCATCGGCTGTCGAGCCGATCCATCCACCAGGCAGCGTCCATGTGCCACGGCCCCAACTTCCCGTTGGAACAGTCTGTGACCTGCCTGTGACGCACTCACAGCCCAAAATTATTGGGCTCATGCATTCGCCTAAGCGTTAAGCTTAGGGTCATTACAACGATGCTGTTGAACATGTTTTAAGGGTCCACCGTCCTAAACGTAGGAGGTGATCCCGCCGCACGTTCCCGTACGGCGACCTTGTTACGACTTCTCCCGCCTCGCAGGCCTAGGTCTCGTCCCGACCCTTGTCGGACCAGGCCTCGACCCAGACCCACTCGGTTGGAGCGACGGGCGGTGTGTGCAAGGAGCAGGGACGTATTCACCGCACGATGGTGACATGCGATTACTAGGGATTCCACGTTCACGAGGGCGAGTTGCAGCCCTCGATCCCAACCACGGCGAGGATTAGGGATTACCTTCCCCTTTCGGGGTCGGAGCCCTCTGCCCTCGCCATTATCTGCCGCGTGTGGCCCAGGGGTTTCGGGGCATACTGACCTGCCGTTGCCTCCTCCTTCCTCCACCTTATCGGTGGCAGTCCCTCCAGAGTGCTCGCCCCCCTTTCGAGGAACGGTGGCAACTGGAGGCGGAGGTCTCGCTCGTTACCTGACTTAACAGGACACCTCACGGCACGAGCTGGCGACGGCCATGCACCTCCTCTCAGCTAGTCTGGCAAGCCCTTCAGACTGGCCTTCATCCAGCTGTCGCCCCTGGTAAGGTTCCCGGCGTTGACTCCAATTAAACCGCAGCATTCACCCCTTGTGGTGCTCCCCCGCCAATTCCTTTAAGTTTCAGTCTTGCGACCGTACTCCCCAAGCGGCGGGCTTAATGGTTTCCCTGCGGCACCGGTGCAGGCCGTACCCGCACCGACACCTAGCCCGCATCGTTTACGGCTGGGACTACCCGGGTATCTAATCCGGTTCGCTCCCCCAGCTTTCGCCCCTCACCGTCGAGCGCGTTCTGGCTACCCGCCTTCGCCACTGCAGGTCCTCCCGGGATCAGAGGATTTCACTCCTACCCCGGGACTACCGGTAGCCTCTCCCGCCTCCAAGTCATACAGTATCTCCAGCGGCCCAGCAGTTAGGCTGCTGGATTTAACTGGAGACACGCATGACCGGCTACGGGCGCTTTAAGCTCAGTAAAAGTCCCCACCACTCGGGGAGCGGGTATTACCGCGGCGGCTGACACCCGACTTACCCTCCCCTTATTCCCACAGCTTTTTAGACTGTGGAAAAGCCACCCTCAGCGGGTGGCACTCGGGATGACTTTGTCACGCTTTCGCGCATTGCAAAAGTTTCGTACCTGCTGCGCCCCGTAGGGCCTGGGGCCTTGTCTCAGTCCCCATCTCCGGGCTCCCCCTCTCAGGGCCCGTACCGGTCTTAGGCTTGGTGAGCCGTTACCTCACCAACAACCTGATCGGCCGTGGTCCCATTCGGAGCCGCCGAGCTAAGCATCGTTAACCCGGCCTTTCGGCGAGAAGGTGTTCCAAGCCTCCTCGCCCATCCGGGATTAGCCGCAGTTTCCCAGCGGGTATCCCGGTGCTCCGAGTAGGTTGACCACGTATTACGGAGCCGTACGCCGCTGCCCGCTGACCGGGCCGCACGACTCGCATGGCTTAGTCCCATCCCGATAGCGGTGGGGTCCGGCAGGATCAACCGGTTTGGGAGTTACGGTCTTGGGCGGTGGACTTTCCTTACATGTTCAACAGCATCAGACTCTTTCGAGTCCTCAAGATATGTATCCACACATGGAGCCCCCTTATCATACCTGGTGCATACCAGTGTCCCGGGGGCACGCCGTTCCAGTGTGGCCCGAAGTATAGTGAACCAGACGCTTATTTAAGCATTTCTAACGCGTTAACGACGTTTAAAAAGGCTTGAGAAACCCGTTGGAAGACCCCCGTCTTTTAACAGCGTATTCTCCAGTGGAAACCAGGGAGGACGTGGCTGTAGTCTCCATAATCGTCAACGCTACGGCTTAAGTACTCCGGCGGCCATGGTTGCTTTATGAGGATTCGAACAGTGTTGGGGGATATTTCCCCTGAGGAGTTTGGACTAGCGCTGGTGCATGAGCACATTCTCTGCGATTTCATCGGGACAGATAAAGTCAGCAGGAACCGTTACGACGCGCAGGAAGTCTTCAACGTCATGCTGCCATATTTGAACGAGATTAAGCAGCTGGGCGTATCCGGTTTCGTAGACTGCACGCCGGCGTTCATCGGAAGAGACCCGCTGCTGCTTGCCAGCCTTTCGAAAGCCTCGGGAATTCATATTTTAACCAACACGGGCCTGTATAAGGAGCCTTTCCTCCCCAAGTATGCTTTCGAATACTCCGTTGAACAGTTAGCCAGCATGTGGGTCAGAGAGATCGAGCAGGGGATTGAGGAAACACCTGTTAAAGCAGGCTTCGTGAAGATCGCTGTAAACCCGGGCCGCATAATCCCGATACAGCGGAAAATCGTGAGAGCAGCTGCAAGATGCAGCCTGTCCACCGGAGCCGCAATAGTCTGCCACACTGCCAACGGCGTGGCGGCGATGGATCTCTTGAACATAATCGGCGAGGAGGGGCTTGACCCCGCTAAGGTAATAGTTGCACACTGCGATGCAGAAGAGGATTGGAACAACCATCTCGAAATACTTAAGCGGGGCGCATGGGTTGAATACGACGGTATTAGTGAAGCCACGTCTACGAAAGTCTTGAACATGATACGGCTAGTGGTTGAGAATGGTTTCAGCAACAGGCTTCTACTTTCTCAGGACGCAGGATGGTATAACGTTGGCGAGAACAAGGGAGGCAGCATCCGACCTTACAGCTACCTGGTGAAGCATTTCATCCCAATCATGCTTAGGGAAGGGTTCAGCCGAAGCCTGGTGGACGAGGTTTTAGCCAAGAACCCGGCTCAAGCATTTCAGATAAAACAGTGAAGAAACAGCTCGTGATGATTCAGCACGTTTACAGCAGATTCTGTATACCGGCGCCAGATAATTGCTTAGAAATGGACCGGGAGGGACTCGAACCCTCGACCCTTCGAGGTCACCCATTCCGAGTGCAAGTCGGACATTCTACCACTGAACTACCGGCCCTGAGGCTTCTACTTCCCTCAAGGATATATAAATGCTTCCCATGAGGAAGGGAAAGTTTAAAACGGGACTTCAACGTTTAATTTTTTGCATGATCTCTCAGGATTAGTATACATAGCATCAAGTAAACCACTCATGCGCCGGGTGTATCTTAAAAAGGGCTAAGCCAGTATACGAGCAGATAAGTGACGAGATAAGGAAGACCTAGGAGAAGCAAGTAGAATGGTTCATCAGTAGCGGTGCCCTGATGCTGAGGGTCGTAGTTGGTCTGCTCAAGACCAGCCTTCCGCTCAAATGGAGCATTATCTACCTTTTCAAAGAAGCCCTTAGAAAGATTCTTAAAAAGAAACTGGGCCTCAGGGATATTGCCAACTTCTGCTATGAACTGAGGCATGAGAACTGATCGTGGTATGAGATTGACGCATGTTTTTCCATGCTTTTTTAAAACTTTTTAAAGAAAAGATGGGGGGTTTGATGAGAATGCGTATTGCGCACGGCCCTTTGAAGTGTGGGAAGTCATGCCGCAGGTGCGATTACCTTAAGCTCGGGTTATGCGCTGGATGCCACCTTCCCAAGAGGAACCTCTGCTTGGCTTACCAGTGCATCGTAGGAAGGTTAGAATCATGGGAATAACCCTCAGATGTAGGGCCTGCCCGCTTGCCCCGGCTTGCGTAAAGTCCGGCAGGTTCACCCCGCGCGCGCGATAGCGAGAACGTGACGAAGGTTGAGGAGAAAGGTGTGCACAGCTTCCTCGAGTACGATGGTCAAATACTGCTCTCAACCATAATGCCGGACAAGCTCCTAACCGAGGAAACCTTCAACTTCACCGTAAGCTTTGTGAAGAAAGGGGGCTTCGACGGAGTAGTCGGGTGGGACATGCCCGTTTACGCTGACTATCCCAAGGCATTAAACCTATCCAATTTGGTTAAGGCTACGCTCCTGACGATGAGGTATGTGGAGGAGGGGATACCAACAATACCATTGTTGAAAGGCGGAGACTCTTCTGAGATAGCGCTTCACGCCGAGTGGTTGGAGAAAATAGGCTTCAAGAGGATTGGGCTCCACGCCACTGAGTATATTCTAGCTAGAACTCGTGGCGGCATTGGGATTTATGGAGACTTAGCTAAAGTCGCCAACAACCTCTACTCACTGGTGCTGGTGAAAATATACGAGATTGGAGCGAAGCCACTGATAATGGGAGCCTTAAGCCCCAGGGGCCTCCGCGACTACCACGAGTCCGTGGAGAGATCTCTCTAGCGGGAATGTCTTGGCTAATAGAGGCTAGGAAGTGGCGTGCTTACGTGGGCACATCCTCTGGCCTGGGCATCGTAGACCTAGGGAGGGGCATCATGGAGTGTAAGTGCAAGGCATGTTTAGGCAAGTCTCCGAGTCAGGTCGTTGAAAACCAGGATGACATAGCGTGGCATAACTTGGTCCTGCTCAAGGAGTATGCGGAGAAGGGTAAGCTTGATGAAACGCCTGTTTACAACATGATACTGGGGAAGGATGATACCTTGGCGGTTGTGGGGGATCTGCACATAGGCATCTCCCAATCCCTTTGGCTGCCGTGTTTGAGGATGCTTAGGAAAATCCACCCAACCCACCTGGTTCTCCTAGGGGACGTGTTCGACTTCATAAGGGGGAAGCCGGAAGCATCGCAAGTCATTAGCTTCCTCAATCTCCTGAAAAACCTAAACGTCCGCATAGGATACGTATCAGGATGCTCGGATTCATACGCCTCCAGGTTTCTAGAGGCTCTGGCGAGGCTCGCATTTACGGAGGGGCCGAGGGAACCCCAGCTCTACAATCCACAACTAACGCTGGTGGAGGCAATGAGGATTCCTCCCTGCTGATGATGACGGGAGACCTGTCGGAGGAGGAGAAGCAAGAAATAGAGGAACATATGAAGGAGGAGCGTGAGGAGCATGAGGTAGTAACGTCCAATAGGTTCGTCCTTCTGCAAGGACCTGGGGAAGAAGAGGAGGAAAAGGAGGAAGTAACTCCTCTAACGCTCGACTGGGAGATAAGGGAGATTGAGGCACTGGCCGAGGGGTATCCTCAGATGATCGAGAAGCTGGAGAATCTGGAAGAGGTATTGAACGAGGAGGAGAAGAGACAGGAGGAACTACTTAGGGAGGAGTTGTTCGAAAGTATTGCGAGGAAGTTGAGGAGGAGGCGGAATCAGAAACTCCTCTTGAAAGACTGTTTAAAGAAGCTGAGGAACTGGCGGGAATCAAAGAGGTTGGGAAGCAGGTTGAAAAACCTCTTGAAAAGCCTGTGGAATACGAGAAACCCGAAGAGACGCATTATGAAGAGCCCGTAGAAGAGCTCGATATCCTAAAGGAAGAATTCGAAAAGCTAATGGGAGGAGAAGAACCTGTTGAAGAAATCGCCGAGGGCTTCGAAGAGGCTTGTGGAGAAGAGCTGGAGGAGAAAGTCGAGCTGATTGAGGAAGTTGAGGAAGAAGCCGGTGAGTTAATTGAAGAGGTTGTTGAGGAGGAGCTGGAGGAAAGGGCTGAGCTAGTTGAGGAGGCTAGAGAAGAAGTTGAGGAAGTGGTTGAGGAGGTAGCCGAGGAAGCTGGAGAATTTGTTGAGGAAACTGCTGAGAAAGTTGTTGAGGAGGTTGGGAGAGAGGAAGAAGCCGAAGAGAAAGAGGAGTTGCTTGAAGAAGAAATTGGAGAGACTGCCGAAGAAGTCGTTGAGGAAGTCGAGGAAGTCGGTGAGTTAATTGAAGAGATTGAAAAAGAACCTGAGGAAGGGGCTAAAGAAGAGATTACAGAATACGAGAAACCTAAGGAAGAGTTAGAAGGACACCGGAGGCAGTGGCTGCAGGAGAAGGGGAGGGGCCTGAGAAGGAAGAGGTCGAGAAGATTGTTGAAGAAAAACTGAGGAAGTAATCGTTGATAGGTTTGAAAGAACGATATTCAAGTCCGGCCATATAGAGCGTCACGGGGAGTTTGAAAAAGGCCTTTACTTGATCAGAGTAAAGACAAAAGATGGAAAAATCTTCGAGTGGTCAACTAGGAAGGATAAAAAAGACAATGCCCTTAACACTTGAGTTCCTGGGGAATTCTTAAAGGAACTAGTTGGAAAGAATGTGGAGATTACTATCGTCAAATACAATTACTTACTGCACTTTCAAAAGGTTCGAACTTCTACTTCTGTCCAAGAGAGGGGCTTATTGTAGAGGGAAAGAAGATAGAATTAGAAAAGGTCGAGCCACTGAGCTGGAGTGAGAGGCATGGAGCATCTATGATGGTCAAGCTGGTGAAGAAAAGCATGCAGGGCGCCGAAATATACCTCGCATTCTTTGAGGACGGAGAAGTTAGTATAGTCCTCAGCAAAGAATCTTCTATATATGGAACTATGTTTAGGGTTACATTAAGAGTTGAGGGGGGCTTCTTGATAATAAAATACAAGGATCAAGAAGTGTGGATCCCGATTATTAAGCTTTGGCAAGGCTCATGGGAGCTTAGCGACGAAGAAATTAGGAGAATTAAAGAAGTTACAGATAATGCAACAAGACTAGGAAATGCTGGGAGAGATAAGGTTGAGGCCGTCATACGAGCTGGAGGGATTCCGGAAATAGAAAACGCGAAAGAAATATACAAGGAAGTCTACATCAGAAACGGGCACGGAAGAATTATAGGAAAGGTAGACTTGGTAGTTGAAAAAGAGAACGAGCGCTTAACAGTCTTAGAAGTTAAGACGACCACGATTTCTGATTACCTTGAGGATAATCTTAAGGATGGTATAGAGGATTTGGAGGAAAAATATAAGTTGCTGATCAATAAGTACAGCCTCGATTTGAGAAAGATCGGCTTAGGCGTGAAGAAGGCGGAAGATATTGAAGCCTACATAAGCTTCTCGGTCTATTTCGACATAAAGAACAAGAAGGCAAATGCAATATGGAGCGCATTATCGCCTTAAAATAGATAGGAATTAAACGAGATACTCGAAGCTCCAGCCCCTTTCCTTCTCCAGCTTCTCAGCTTCTTCCTTCGTCAGCACTACTACAATTATACGCATTATATCCCTACACTTGACCTGATAATCCTGGTACTCAGTGTCCTCAATGAGCTCGTTCAATTCTCTGAGACCCATGTCCTGGATGTAGTCGTGCAACAAGGCGATCTCAATGCTATGCCTCCTGCCTCTAAAGTCGAAGCTGACTTCCTGTATTAGCCACTTGGATGCCGAGGGCGTTAACCACCTTGAGCTTATATTCGTAGGCTGAAAAACTCCCCTCGATATCCTTGCAAGCCTTTCCAAGATAGCCCTTCCCATCTCCTCGTCCAGCATCGTCTCCGCATCTTCCTCTAAGATCCTCTTGGTGTCGAAGACTATCAGTGTCCCGTCTATTTCAGTATCACTCTTTTCCATCCAATCCTTCTCATATTTCATGAGGGACTCTCTGAGAAGAATTCCATGAGACGCCCCATATATCGACTTCTCCTTCTCATCCCACCATCTATGTGAATAGTTTATCTCTCCGTTAAAAATCTTCTTCAATATTTCCTCAGAGGATAGGTCAGAATAGTCCTGGAAGAAGCTCATCTTCCTAAGATATTCAATCGAATTTACAAATCGTTTCCTGAGCTCAGGATCTACCATTCTCATTAACAATTAACGAAACTCCAGTTTTTAAGCGTAACTATCCTCAAATCAAATATATCCTTCTCAGCATTACTACTACGCCTTGATTGGCCATTAAGCATTCCCATAACAATTACGATCACTTGATACTGAAACTGGAAAGAAACAAGCCAAAAAGGCCGCCGCCGCGATTTGAACGCGGAATCAGTGGCTCCACAGGCCACCGCGTTAACCTGGTTTAGCGGTGGTTTTTAGCACGCACATACGCCACAGCGGCCACGGTAGATTAAACGTTGAAGCCCCGTTTTAAACTTTCTCCTCCTTGAGAAGCTGAAGAAAGAGAGGTTGGAAGTTCGAATCTCGGCAGCGGCCCTTTAACAACCAATATTTGGAAACAAGCCTCCTGATGCGAGTAATGTGGATTAGAAAATAATTAATTCCAATATTTACTGAGATTAAGGAATAAATAATACTGTAGACTAACACTCCTATTCCGCTTATTTCTAAATCTTCCCCTCGAACCACCACTAGCTTCAAACATGCTCGACCCAGCCTGCCCACCTTCTAAAGGGTTTTCGGCGAAAACGTTTTAAGCCCCTTTTCCAAAGAAAACTGTTGAGCCTCGGTAACTCAGCCTGGTAGAGTGGCAGCCTTGTAAGCGGAAAAGGCTGAGAAAGCTGTTAGGCGAGGGTTCGAATCCCTCCCGAGGCTTCCTTCAAAAATATGGATCATTAAGGTTGTTGTTGAGCCCAGCTGGACGTGTCTGCTTAAATCTTGGAAGTGTTGAGGAGCAGGTGTGGGTTTGATTGCGTAAGCTGCCCCTATTTTAAGAAACCTTGTATCGGCTGTGTGATTGAGACTCGCTTGGTGGATAAATGCGTCAGGGACACTTCCTACACTGGGATAACGCATCCCAAGGGCTCCTGCAGGCTTAGGCCGTATTGACCGATTGGAAGCAGGGATAGGCCTCCCACGATGCTGATTTCATCTCCTAGGAAGAAAGTAAATGACAAGGATAAGGATCCCTAGGTTTGTGCTTGAGATTGATATCACTGGTCAAAGGTCCTTGATACGGGGACATGGTTTCCAAGTATCGACAGTTTTCCTGCCCCTATGGCAACTGTTTGCAAATGAATTTAGCGCACGCTGATGACGAGGAAAAGAGAACATATAGACATAGCCTGTCATTTGTGAAAGAAGCTACGAAAAAGGGAGCAAATTCCCATTCAGAAATTTAAGAATCAACAGAAGGTAAAGCCTCACTCGAAGGAGAGAAAACTCGCAATAACCTCGGCCACCTCAGTATTCTGTGAGCTAGAATCAACGCTCTTTAATAAGGTAATTATGTGGGCAGGCAATTGCGACCTCCAATCTCTCTTGGACTACATTCACTTCCTTGCCAATGGATTAGTTGAACATAAGATTGCCACCCGCATAATAGGATACGATTTGGAAAACAACACTGAGAAATTAGCGATCGAAGATTTGTATACAGAGGAAAACAGAGTAAAAGAGGTTTTCCTATGGCTGGCTTAATGCGGATGCTTGACGCATTACGACGTTCAGCTTAAACGAGCCCCAGGTGGGCTTCGAACCCACGCCCTCCTCCATTGACGCTTTTCCAGCATTACCAAGGAGGCGCTCTAACCAGGCTGAGCTACTGGGGCTGCAGTACTCCTGGTTTCAGGCTGTTTTAAGCTTTTTGACGAGGGTTTTTAATTTCGCGTTTAAGCTTTGTGGCTGAGCCGGTTGCCGGAGGAATGTGTTTAGAAATTGATGCTGCATCGCTTTTTCAGGAATTTTTCTGAATAAACTAGTAAAGAAGATTGTATTGAAACCATTATAAAAAGCCATATAAGTCAGTCCCTGCAGTGGAAATGATGCTAAAGATGCTTGTACAAGATGTCAAGGGTGAGGAGTCCTCGGAGTCCGAGACCCTTGTTTCCGAGGTTCTTGAAATAATGAGTATGATGAAAACCGTTAAGAGAAGAATTGGCGAGTTGAAAAACGGTGGGAATAGTGATCCGGATACGAGTGTTGATAAGCTGGAGAATCTTCTTCAAACGCTCAGGCTTGAAATGGTTAAAAGGTGCATTCTCCTTGCCCAGAAACACGGCATAGGGTTTAAGCCTCCAGCAGCCCCAGCTCTTTTAAACGGTGGCGGCAAGCATGTTTCCAAGGAGCCCGACTTCATTTTGGGCGACTTGTCTAGGCTTGAAGAAGAGTTGAACAGGGCTTATCGTGTTGCCAGGGAAACCCTGAGCAACCTGAGCCGGCTGGTTTGAAGAGATGACAAGCCTCGCTGACCTGAGGAGGCTGGCAGCAGAGAAGGCTCTAACCCATGTTGAATCCGGGATGATTATTGGCCTTGGCTCCGGAACCACGATGGCAGATGTTTTCCTGCCTCTGCTGGCTGAGAGGATCAGGACGGGCGTTATTAGAGATGTTCGCCTCGTCCCGTCTTCTCGCCAAATAGAGTTTAAGATTTTCGAGGAGGGTTTAGAAGCCGCTAGCTTCAACCAGATAGACCATGTGGATATTACTATAGATAGTGCAGACCTTGTTGAAAGAGAATCTTTGACCGCGATAAAAGGCAGGGGAGGCGCCCTGCTTCTTGAGAAGGTTCTGAGCTCGGTTTCCAGCAAGATGGTTCTGATTCTGGATGAGAGGAAGATTGCTGAAAGAGTTCCGCCGGGGTTCCCAATACCGGTGGAGGTTCTTCAAAACCTGGTTCTCTTGGTTAAAAAGAGGGTTGAAAAGGCTCTTGGAGTAAGCGTAAGAATTAGGACGGGAAGCGGCAAGGTTGGGCCTGTAATAACCGACTCTGGAAACGCTATTATCGACGTCCCCCTGCCTGAAAACCGTAGCCTCGAGTGGCTGGACGATTTCTTCAACAATACGCCTGGGATTCTGGAGAACGGTATCTTCGAAGGCGTCGTAAGCTATGCTTATGTAGGTACGAGCAGCGGAGTATTAGAATTAAAGGGGAGAAGAGGATGAAGATAGAGCCCGCAGGCAGCATGGAGAGGGTGAAGCTTCTGCTCAGGGAGTCTTTGACCGACATAGAACTAGTATCCTACGACCTTGAGAAGATCGTTAGGAACCTGAGGAGGAAGGACAGCGAGTACCTTGAGAAGATAAGTATTCTTCTCGAAAAGAATGATCATGACAGGGCTAAGGCCTATGCCGAAGAGATAGCTATGCTTAGAAGGGTTGCTAAACTTATCTACCAGTCCAGTCTGCTCGTGTTAACCATTAAGCTTAGGCTTGAAACAATGGTGGAGTCCGAGGAGCTGTACGGCATGCTTCCGCAGCTGGCGAGACTTCTCTCCAGGATAAGTGAGACAAGCCCACTGCCGGATCTTGAAAAGGAGTTCACCGGGGTTAAGGCTAAGCTTGAGGAAGCAGCCTCAATAATAACTAGGTCGACAGACATAAGAGCTGAAGCCGTTGACGTTGAGGCTGAGAAAGTCATCAAGGAGGCGGAGAGACTTGCCTCGCTGAAGCTTGAGACAACTTTTCCAAAGGTGCCTAGCTATGATTTAAGGGAGGAGGCTAAGCAAAGGGTTTTAGAATACCTTAAGACAAACGCGGATTCCTTCAACATAGAGAGATGCGCGAAAGAGCTTTCGATGGAGAAGAGTGAGGTTGAAAGCCTTTTGAACGAGCTCATTAAGGAGAGGAGGGTTGTTGTAAAACGCGAGGAGGAGCTTGTTTAAGCAGAACCCCTTTCCTTCCTCCACTCCTCCATTTTAGCAAGGCTCTCCCTGCTTATGCTGCTGCCCCTGTTTCTAATCGCCTTGACGAGATCCTCCATGCTGACGGGCCTAGGGTCGCCTTTCATCGGGTCACCTTGCTCAAAGAATTCTTCAATCGTCATCTTGAAAGCATCTTTACATATGTTTTCAATATCGTGAGCAGAATACCCTTCTGTTAAACGCGCCAGCTCATCGTAGTGTATTGGTGGCTTAAGGCTGAGCTTGGATGTGAAATACATGAAGAGTTTTTTCCTAGCCGTAATGTCTGGAGGAGGCACGTAAAGGCGTTCCTCAAACCTTCTTAGGAATGAGTCCGGCAGGAGCCACGGGTTGTTCGTCGCCGCTATCACATACACGTGTTCCACACGACCCTTGCTCGCAAGACCATCCATCTCCTGCTGGAGCTGCAATCTGGCTCTAGATTCTCCACCTGTTTCATAAATATGGGTTCCGACAATGCTTTCAACTTCATCTATGAAAAGTATAGCAGGCTCGCTGGAGCTGCTGTTCCTCCTAGCGTGTTCGAAAAGCTTGGCAATGTTCTTCTCCGACTCTCCCAGCCATTTAGAAAGTACTGAGGAAGCTTTAACCAAGTAGAAGGTAGCCCTGATGCTGTTGGCTAGGGCTGCTGCCAAGAGTGTTTTTCCACATCCCGGGGGGCCGTAGAAAAGGATCCCTGTGGACCAGGGCAGCTTGTAGACATCAGGGCGGATAGTTGGAAAGATCACGTTGACGTACAGCTTCTTCTTAGCCTCCTCCAGGTCTATTATATCCTCCCACCTGACAGAAGGCTTCTCTATCAGGACAACGTCTTGGAGCCACTTGTCCTCTCCCTCTTTTGACTCTGTTTTATTAATGTAAACAACCTCCTCCTTCCTCTTCATAAATCCTTCAAGCTTCTCAACTCTTTTCTGATACTCCCTTATCCTGTCCAGATAGACCCTTTTCATACTGTCATTATCAGTCAGCGTGTAAAGCTGCATGAGTATTTCAATTGTTTCCCTATAGAGTTTCAGGGCAGACTTGTAGTCTCCTTGGCTGTCCATTGTAACTGCCTCATGTGCCTTTCTTATCGCAGTTTTCTCAAGCTCGCTCCGCCAGCTCAAGCTGGATACTTCCACTCCTGCTTGACACCAATAAAGGATTCCTATTAAGTTTTATCTACCTTAAAGTAAAGATTTATTGTATCACTAAAAATATTTAAGCCACGGTTTAAAGCGGATAGTGATAAAGATGAGCCCGTTATTCGGCAGGAAGCCTCAACCGCCCCCGCAACCAGCGGACCAGCATGCATTTCAAGACGCCTTGAGGGAAGCAGTTGCAATGCTTAAGATTCAGGAGCAGAATCTCGACAGGATATACCACAGGATTAAGATGAGAGACGAGCAGCTTTTCAAAGAAGTCGAGAAGGCTCTTGTTGAACGAGATAATTCCCGCGCCCAAGTTTATGCGAACGAGGTTGCTCAGGTAAGGAAGATGGGTAAGATAATTCTTAGCAACAGGCTTGCACTTGAAAGAGTAATACTTAGGCTTGAAGATACTATAGACTTTAAGGAGACTCTGAAGATCCTTGGACCGGTTGTTAACGTAGTAAACAGGGTTGGAAACGAGATAAGGAATGTTGCTCCACAAGTTGCAGACAGTCTCAGACAAGTAGAGGACATGATGAACAGGGTGCTTATACAGGCTGGCGAGGTCACAGGCTACGAGACATATATTGCGCCCGACAGCGAGGCAGACCAGATTTTGAAGGAAGCATCCATCCTGGCTTCTCAGAAAATGAAATCAAGCTTCCCAGAGATACCTGAGGCTGTTAGACAACACATGGAAGAAACCGGTTCCCGGACTCAGTAAGCTTAATGATTTCACATCAGCTCTTTGAAAACTAGTCGACCATCAGGGGGCTTGCGCAGTTTTTTTAAAAACCATTGGAATTGGCCGTCTTAGAGGTTTAAATACTGGAATGCTCATCATCCTAATTCCTAAAGGGCTGGCGCTGTTGAGGAAACCGATAAATAGACACTCGTGAGAGAAACAGGGTCGTTCAGATGAGTGGAAAAGTAGTTGTTTCAAAAGAGGAGGTTCTGCATTACGCTAAGCTCTGCAAGATCTCTCTGACCGAGGCTGACGTGGAAAGGCTCCAGAAAGATGTTAACGAGATACTAGAGTATTTCAACATTGTGAGAAGCCTGCAGCTGGATGTTGAGCCAATGGTGTATGTGACTGGTTTCAGCGAAGCCCTGAGGGAAGACGAGCCGGCTGAAACCCTTTCAGAGGATGATGTTTTTAAGAATGCTGGAGAGAAGGATGAGAAATGGTTTGTGTCGGGCCAAGTGTTAGGTTAAACAGCTTATCAGAACAGTTTTTGGATTCAGTTGACCCAGTTGAGAAAGTCTATAAGACTCTTGAAAGGATTGAGAAAACAAGAGGACTGAATGCTTTCATAACGGTCGATAAGGAGGGTGCCCTTAGAAGTGCAGAGGAGCTTAAGCGTAGAATCAGGATGGGTGGGAAAACAGGTAGGCTAGCCGGTCTCCTGGTTGCTGTTAAAGACAACATTTCCACTAGGGGGCTTAGGACGACGTGCGCCTCAAGAATGCTTGAAAACTATGTTCCGGTTTATGATGCTACTGTTGTTGAGAAAATAAAGATGGAAGATGGCATCGTAATTGGAAAGACAAACATGGATGAGTTCGCAATGGGCTCAAGCACCGAAACCTCCTTCTTCGGTCCGACGAGAAACTTTTTTGACCATTCTAGGGTTTCCGGGGGAAGCAGTGGTGGAAGCGCGGTCTCCCTCGCAACCGGGGCTGTGGAGCTTGCTCTCGGAAGCGATACGGGAGGATCGATAAGGAATCCTGCAGCCTTCAACTCGGTGGTTGGGTTAAAGCCGACTTACGGCAGGGTTTCACGCTACGGTTTAATAGCCTATGCTAGCAGTCTCGACCAGGTAGGGCCGATGGCTAGAGACACGTTGTCAACAGCCCTGCTGCTTCAGGTAATAGCCGGCAGTGACCCAAGGGATTTAACCACTTCAAGCCGAGAGCCCTCGAATTACGTTGAAGAAGCCACGCGCGGGACCAGGGGTCTGAGGATCGGCATTGTTAAAGAGGGTTTCATGAATATTGATGAGAAAATTTCGGCAAAGGTTTACGATGCCATAGGTGTTCTTGAGAAAAACGGTTGCTCAGTTGAGGAAGTATCGTTTCCCTTTATGAAGTATGCTCTCCCAGCATACTACATCATAGCCATGGCGGAATGTTCAAGCAACCTTGCAAGGTTCGACGGGATCCGTTACGGAGGGAGGTGTGCCGAAGGCAGGTGGGAGGAGAGGATTGTTAAGATTAGGACCGAAGGCTTCGGGGAGGAGGTTAAGAGAAGAATATTCCTAGGAACCTTTGTGCTCTCCGCAGGCTATAAGGAGGATTTCTACATGAAGGCCTGCAGGGTCAGGAGGAAGATACATGATGATTTTAAGCTCCTGTTTAGAGACTTCGATGCTCTGGCGATGCCAACCATGCCCGTCCTCCCTTGGAGAACAGGAGAAATAGTGTCGCCGCTTGAAATGTACATGATGGATTTTGAAACAGTCGCCGTCAATCTGGCTGGGCTTCCCGCTATAAGTATTCCGGCAGGCTTTGTCAACTCGCTTCCAGTAGGTCTTCAACTCGTAGGAGACCATTTTGAGGAGGTTACGCTGCTCAGGCTATCCTACGGCTACGAGGCTGAAACCGGTTTCACCAAGTGGCTCAGGACCCACGGCTAGCTTGGGAAAGGGTTAAAAACTTTTTCAACATTGCTCCGGGGATGAACCGGAAAACCCAGATGCTGCTAATTCCTGGTCCAATAACACTGCCAGAAAGGGTTTTGAAAGCGATGGCTAAACCCATCGTAAACCATAGGGGGGATGAGTTTCACGCTCTCTACGAGAGAATTGAAGAAGGCTTGAGAAATGTTTTCAAGACTGAGAACAACGTCTACATCATAAGTGGCTCTGGAACCGCGGGAGTGGACATGGTTTTCCAGAACTTCGTGTACGAGGGTGAGAAGGTGCTTATACCGGATTTCGGAGAATTCACGGAGAGGGTTATGGAGAATGCTTTGAAGGTTGGTGCTGAGCCTGTTGCCGTGAAATCAGAGTGGGGAAGCCTGCCGAGCCTCAGGAATATTGCGGAGGCGGTTGAGAACAATAATGTTGGAAGCATTTTCATAGTGCATAACGAGACCTCTACGGGAGTAACTTTCAGAATGATGGAAGAGGTTGCTAACATTGCTAGGAAAGAGGGGATACTGGTTTTCGCAGACACTGTTTCAGACCTGGGTGTTGAACCCTTCTACACGGATAAGCTGGGTGTTGACGTCTGTGTGACTGCAAGCCAGAAGGGCCTCGGAGGGCCTCCGGGCTTATCCTTCGTCTCAGTGAGCGGAAAAGCGTTAGATAAGGGTTTAAACAATCCTAGGAGGAGAAGCTTCTATCTGGATGTTGAGAAGATTCACAGGTTCCATCTCAAGAGGGAGACTCCTTTCACGCCCGCGGTGCCACTGCTATACGGCATGGCTGAAGCGCTTGAAATTTTGAAAGAAGAGGGCTATGAGGAACGGATAAGAAGGCACTCTGAGAATGCTAGAATGATATATGAATTCTTAGAGTCTGAGAACATTGAGATTTTCCCACGCAATAGAGAATACTGGTCTACAGCGGTAATAGTCTTCAAAAACAGGGGGCTTAATGCCGACATAATAATCAGGAGGCTGTACGAAGAGTATAGGATACTGATAGCGAGAGGAATGGGTAGGCTGAGGAATGAAACAACCAGAATAGGCAACGTAGGCTACGAGGGGAGAGCTGAGATAGAGTATTTCCTAGACTCGTTTAGAAAAGTGTTGAAGGATGCTGGCAGGCAACCTTGATTAAACACGCGTAACAAGCATAATTCTCATTTTTAGCATGCGTGTCAAAGAACCAGGGGTAATGCTTAACTACGTTCTCACTAGTCCTTTGAAGCGTGATTGACATGGGAACCATGTTTTCAGCCGGCCTATTCAAGGTTGAAACGGAAGAATCTGTTTGGAATCTCTCCTCCTCGCAGTGGCCCGGGTTTAAAATAGGATCGTTAACATGCCACGTATGCTTAAGTGGGCAGAAGCATTACCCGGAGAAGCTTAGAGTAGAGAGGCTGGATAACGAGGAAGGCTTAAGAATGACTTGGACGTTTAAAAAGGCTGGTGCGAAAATAGTTCAGAAAATCACTAGCCGTCCGAAACATCTTGAAATAAGCAGCTTCTTCCAAAACCTTTCGACTAGGGCCGCCTGTCTCAGCGAGCTGACTCTACTCGAATCCGCGGAGCCGGGTGAAACCTCGTTTGGAACAAGACATGGGGAAGCCCGGGTTTACGAGGATGGTGGCTACTGGGGACTTGTCCGAAAGCTAAGCCGGAGCCCGAAGCCGAGTGGTGAAACGGCGGAGCAGGCTTCAAGCAGCGAGATCCAGGGGTCTTCTCAAGTCTGTTGGGAAGTCTACAACCCGTTTGACAGAATGGCTTTCTTAGCGGGTTTCCTAACGTTTGAAAGATGGCTAGGCATGGTTGAAACAAAGTTCAAAGCATCACTTGGAGTAATCGGGTGGAAGATGGGTTTTGACGCTGGCGACGTAATAGTCGACCCCAGGGAGACCGTTAAGCTGGAAGACGTTGCATTCATGCTTGGGCGGGACCCTTGGCTTCTTCTAGAAGAGTTTGGAAACCTGGTTAAAGAAAGATACTGCATTAGGCCTTTGGAAAGACCTCCGATAAGCTGGTGCAGCTGGTACCCCTTCCGCTTAAGCGTCAGCGAGGAACGCGTCTTGGATAACGCCAGGATCGGGGCTGAGCGTTTAAAGAGCCTTGGGCTTAAGAATATTCAGGTCGACCTAGGCTGGGAGAAGAACCACCTGCCAAGCTCATACGATGAGAACGAGCAGTTCTCCCACGGGTTGAAATGGCTGTCGCAGCAGCTTGAGAAAATGGGTTTCAACCTGGGGGTCTGGAAGGCTCCTTTCACAATAAGCGAGCTCGACACGGTTGCTGTCAAACACCCGGAGTGGCTTCTTGGAGACGAGAAGGAGAAGCCAGCCCCATACTGGACATGGTTCTGGAAGCCGTATGGAAAGGTTTACGCCCTGGATCTTACGCATCCAGGGGCACAGAACTATCTTCGTGAAGAAATAGCTTCAAATACGTCAAATACTTCAGGCTCGACTTTATGGGTGGCCCGTGTAACCCGCGTCTACGCAACGGGTACAACCGGAGAATCGTAGCCGGAGGAGGTGTTGAGGCTGCACGACTAGGATGTAGAATAATCTCTGAAACCCTGAGGAGCATTGACCCGGAGTGCCTAGTGTTGAACTGCAACCCGTATGAGCCTTGCGGCGTAGGGTTTTTCCAGCTGCTCTACACCTGCAACGACACGGGTAACACCGGATACGTCACTTGGCAGTTTATGAAGGAAAACTATAGGTCTGTCGCGTCCCACCTGTGGAAAAACCATAGGTGGGGGATAATCCAGCCCTCCTGTCTCTCCGTCGGCCTACCTGGCACACTTGAGGAGGCAAGGATCGCGCCACGGTAGCATACTTCTCGGGTGGCGAGATCAGTATTGGCGACAACCTTGCTACTCTGCCTGAAGACAGGTGGCAAGTCTTACTCTCAGTGCTGCCGCCAGCCGGAGCCTCAGCCAAGCCCGTGGACCTTTTCGAACCAATTACCGTTGAACAATTGTCGTATGAAGATATGAGCCGCAGCGGTAGCGAGGCCACGGTAGGAAGCATTGAGGAAGACGGGGGGAACATCTGGTGCAACAGGTGGAGACTGAATGGGACAGCTGGATCATCGCCAGCCTGTTTGCTTGGGAGCCTCCTAAAACTAAAGAGGGGAGGGAGCACCTGATAACCAGGTTCAACATCCCGTGGAGCCTGCTGGGTTTAAACCCTCGCAGGAAATACTGGGTCTACGAGTTCTGGTCAGGCCAGTTCCTAGGGGAAACCCCTCGACACGTAGGCTGGACGGCTACACACATCCCGGGGACGCTGGGAAACTCCTATGGGATGCCATGGAAGAGTCTCTGAAAGTTACGTTCTTCGGCCTTGCGGTCAGAGTGTTAGCAATACGGGAAACGCGCCCACACCCTTGGATCGTTGGAACGAGTTTCCATTTAACAAGCGGCGGAGAATTGCGGAACGTAGCCTGGGATGAGTCGAAAAAAGTTTTGAAGGGCGAGCTACAGCGGCCACCGGGCCAGCTGGGCTTCATAGTTGCAGCCGGCATCCCTACTAGACAGGTTAGAACCATTGTTGACAACCGCCCAGCGATCGCGCTGCCGGGGGCTAATGGCTCCCTAGTAATCCCGATGATTTCCAGCGAGAACCCTTTACTCTGGGAAATACGCTTCGAAGAACAGTAAGCCAATCCTGTCAGATACTTTAAACGTCGGATGAGTAAGACGGGGCTCGAACGACATTGCATAATGGTGATCTTTCGAATCGCAGGTCGGGGTAGCCGAGCCTGGTAAGGTACAGTCATCTTAAGGTTTTTACAGCATGCTTACGAAGGATGTTTTAAGTTTTAGAAATAAGTTATGCTTAAATGAGCCTCATGAGCATTAATAATGGGATGGTAAATCCCGAGCTCAGGAAACTTTTCGTCGATTCAATAGAGTACCTTAGAAAAATGGATTTCTTCAAGGATTACTCAAATCTATCCTCGGAGGAGATTTTCGACAAGATCCTTAGTGGGGAAATAGACTATGGGGACCAGTGGTTCATCGAGGAGTGGCCCGAGGAGGAGCGGAGGAAATTCAGTACTCAAGGGCAAATCTTGAGGGAGCTACTTAAAGGCGCGAAGAACACTGGATGAAGAAAAGCATTTACGAAGTGGATTTGGAGGTGGCGTCTTTCGATACCAAGAGGATCTTTATAGAGGATCCTAAGACGGTCGTAAGAAAGGGGATATGTAAGATGTTGCACATGAAGCTCGCGAGGATCTCCAGGGGAGCTTTCAATTCCAGGTACATTAAGGAGGAGTTGATAGAATGGGAGAAACCCCCTCCGGTGTTGAGGGCGGCGTTGGGGAAATGGTGTTCCCCTACGGTGGCTTTATCTTCAAGGTATGCTTTGAGTTCGGAGGGAAGGAGCATCTGGCCGAGTTCTACAATAACTGGAAATACCTTTACATGGTCCCGCTCATAGAGAGGATAAATGAGCTGATCAAGGATACCGGATATCAATATTACGGGTTGCATAATGAGGACATAATCTTAGTTGTCCTAAGGGAAGACGAGGCCGAGAAGCTTAAAAAGGAGAGGGGTTGGGCACTTTACTTGCCTCAAGTTAAGGCTCATGCTTAGGTTTCTCCACAATGTTCTCTACAGTCTCCTCAATATCGTCTAAGGTGCATTTAACACCCTCTTTAAACTCAGTCTCGATAATTTTATTCAGGTTCTCAAGGCATATAGCTACCGGAATGCCAAACGCGGCTTCCCATAAATGCTTCCACTTATCCTCGGTGAAATAATTATTCAGATCTTTCTTTGCTCTGCTTAAGCTACGTTGATAATAATCGGATACGATCGTGGTCTTGACCTCAACTATCGCTACTCACTTCCCCTTATGGTAAACGTAGAAGTCCGGTCCCTCTGTCTCATATCCCTGGACGACCTTGAGCTCTTCCTTAGGTATTCCGGTCTTCCTAGATACTACCTCCTTAACGTCTTCCTCTCGGTAAAATCTTGCATAATCCCAGCCGATTTCCCCAACCGGTCCTTTAACCCTTGGATCGTCTATCGAAAACCCTTTGTTAATTAGGCCCCCTACATCTTCAACCCTCACCACCAGAACCTTCTCGGGGTCCTCCAGGAATACCTCGTAGCGAGATGCGGCTTCCCCCACCCCCATATAGTATTCTATCGTGAGCTTCTTTCTATCCACCTCGTATTTTGTGATTTTAATCCGCCTATATTTGCTGATCATTATCCTTGGAATGTATTCCTTGGACTTCCTGTAGACCAGCTTGATTAGGTGCTCCTTACCTTTGTAATCCTTAATCGCGAAGGTGACGGCTGGTCCATGTTCCGATCTGTCGTAATGCGGGTTCCTCTCCAACGTCAATTTGCAAACCTCCTTCCCATCCACGACCAGCTTATATTCGCCTGAGCTGAATGCGATGTCGAAGGACGCATTCGCTTCCTTAAACACGGTTTTAACGAACTCATGGGTGGTGATTTTGACGATCTTTATCTCAACCTCCTCACCACTCCGACCTATGTTGCTTGGAAGGTCGAACTCAAATGTCGGCCCATATTTCTTGTAAAATGTCCTTCTCTTGACCTCGATTTTCACTCAACATGATTCCCTCCAAGGTACTGCTTGAGTTGTTCGCTGGGTATTCTAATCCTCAAGTTATCTTTATTCCGCCTAAAAACGCATCTCACCTTAAGGCCCTCCGGGTAATTAGCGAGCTCGCTGGGCTCCTCCCGTGCTGGCTCTCCGCCCTCCCGCGCGCGCAAGACTCCAGCATCAGGCTTAGCTTGAGATATGCACCCGCCCTTGGGGGGGACGAACCTGCCCGACTTAACGCAGGCCGAGGCGAGCTGGCAGGCCCTGCATCTAAGAGTTAGCCCCACGATTTTCACCTTTCCTACGATACACTGGTAAACCAGGCATAAATTCCTCCTCGATGAGTGGCATCCAGTGCATAATCCGAGCCTAAGGTAATCGCATTTGCGACAAGGCTTTCCGCACTTGAGGGGCCCGTGCGCGACTTGCATTCTCATGAACTCATCACCTTTTCTTTAAAAGTTTTAAAAAGCATGGGAAAATACACTAGGTATCGTCGGAAAGGGATTCGCCTCATCTAGGGTCTTTATAGAGTCGCCCAGCCTTCGTGGTTTCAGGTCGCCATTCTTACCACTGAGAGGGTCTCGTCGTACCTCAGGTATTTTTTTATAAACGAGGAGTAAAAGCTTTATTTGGCCTCTGCATCAACCTTACTTTAGACGTCGGGGTAGCCAAACCTGGTTAAGGCGCGAGATGCGCGATGTACGCGAGCCTGCTAAGCTCGTGGCCCATGAGAGTTCCATGATGGAACCACGAGGGCCGTGCGGGTTCAAATCCCGCCCCCGACGTTTTCCCCTTACAGTTATTGTTTCAGAAAAACCTGGTTGTTATCTCTTCCGATGATCTGTTTTACAGGTTTCTGGAACTTAGGCCGTTCTTCACGCGCGTTAATCGAGGGCCCTGCTTAATCTTATGGCTGGATGGTTTAACCTTGTTTTTTTGTCAGTATTCTCCCGTTGATTAAGCTGAAAAAAGTCGTTTTAATGTTTTAATACCTGTGACTCTGGTTTAAGCTCCGCATGGAGAAAAGGAAGGAAAGGAAGGTTGTTAAGAGAGACGGCAGGGTCGTGGATTTCGACCCTAACAGGATTAGGAACGCTATTGCAAAGGCAATGGCGAGTGTGAAACAGTATGATGAGAAGACTTTGGAGAAGGTTGTTAACTACGTGTTAAACGTTTTAAACGGGAAGTATGAGGCCGGGGAGACTCCGCATGTCGAGGATATTCAGGATGTGGTTGAGCTTGCCCTTATGAAGTTTGATCTTTACGATGTTGCTAAAGCCTATATTCTTTACAGGAAGGAGAGGGAGAGGGTAAGGGAGGAGAAGAAGGCTCTTCTTCAGAAAAGCTTTGTGGACGAGGTTGATAAGGAGTTTTCTGTTAACGCGATCAGGCTGCTTGTGAACCGCTACCTTCTTAAAGATGAGAACGGTAAGCTCGTCGAGTCGCCTAAACAGTTGTTTCAAAGAGTAGCCTTAACCGTTGTGATACCGGATATTCTTCACGACCCGAGGGTGTTCTCTAAGGATGGAGGATTAACGGTGTTTCCGAGAGAGGATTTCAACGCCAGCCACTATGCGAATAAGCTTGGCCTAGGAAAGAGCGGCAACGAGTATGCTGTCACCTGGAACGAGTATCATTTGGAACGCATGAAGGCTCTTTACGACGAGCTTAATTCTCAAGGCAGGATGAAGGTTTCTTGGAGCGGTTTTCTCAGAATGCTTCTTTCAGGCGAGTTTGAAAACTATTACGAGAATTTCAGGGCCTATTATGATCTTATGGTTTCTAAGAAGTTCATGCCAAATTCACCGACGCTGTTTAACGCTGGGACTAGGCTTGGCCAGCTTTCAGCTTGCTTCGTGTTGGATGTTGAGGACAATATCGAGTCTATTATGAATGCTGCAACCCAGGCGGCCATCATCTTCAAATCCGGTGGAGGCATTGGGATAAACTATTCTAAGCTGAGGCCCGCGGGCGACATTGTCTCAAGCACCTCAGGAGTGGCGAGTGGCCCCGTTTCATTCATGAGGATAATAGACACCGTCACAGACGTGGTTAAACAGGGAGGTAGGAGAAGGGGGGCGAACATGGGGATTCTCGAGGTTAACCATCCGGATATAGAGATGTTTATAACGGCCAAGTCTGAACGGGGGAGGCTTGAAAACTTCAACATATCTGTCCTCATAAATGATGATTTCTGGGACTACTTGGAGAAGGATGTACCATATCCGCTTGCAAACCCAAGGGATAGGAGGGTTTGGAAGACTATTCGTGCCAGAGACGTTTTCTGGAAGATTGCGGAGATGGCTTGGAGAACAGGCGACCCGGGTGTCCTCTTCTTGGAAAACATCAACAGGAGAAACATAATGGCGAAAAATAAGGGTCCAATAAAGTCCACTAACCCCTGCGGAGAGGAACCCTTGTATCCCTATGAATCCTGCAACCTGGGTTCGATAAACCTGTATGCGTTCGTGAAAAGAAGTAGAGAAGAAGCTGTCTTCGACTGGGAGGAGTTTAGCCGAGTAGTTGGGATCGCCCTCAGGTTTCTAGACAACGTGATAGATGTGAACAAGCTTCCTTTAAACGAGATAGAGCGTGCGACTAAGCTTACGAGGAAGGTTGGCCTAGGTGTCATGGGCTTGGCCGACTTACTTTTCGCCCTGAGAATACCTTACAACAGCGAGGAGGGCTTCAGGCTGATGGGCAGAATAGCGGAACACTTGACTTTCTACGCTATGAAGGAGTCTTGCATGCTTTCTAAGGAGCGCGGCGCCTTCCCGCTGTATGCTGAATCATCTTACCCTGACGGCGAGATGCCGATTGAAGGCTACTATCATAAGGACTGGCAGACTCTCCCCTGGAGCGACCTGCAGCAGGAGATAACAAGGTTTGGAATAAGGAATGCGGAGGTGACCACCATCGCTCCAACCGGCTCTATTTCCATGCTGGTTGACGTTTCCTCTGGGATAGAGCCCCAGTTTGCCCTAATATATGAGAAGAGGGTTAGCGTAGGAACATTCTATTACGTGGATGTTGAGTTTGAGAAAGCACTTAGGGAAAATGGTCTTTACGACGAGAAGACGCTTAAGCTGATTTCAGACAACGGCGGTTCGCTCGTGGGCCTCGACTTACCCGAGGAGCTACGCCGCGTGTTCCTAACCGCATACGATATACCCTGGTGGGACCATGTGAGGGCTCAGGCAGAGTTCACGAAATGGATTTGCGCCGCGGTCAGTAAAACCATAAACATGCCGAACTGGGTTACTGTAGAGGATGTTCAGAAGGCTTTCACTCTGGCACGTGCAATGAGAGTAAAGGGAGTCACCATTTACCGTGACGGCTCCCTCCCGTATCAGGTCTTAGTCACACCTTCCTCGAAACTAGGAAAGTATGCGAAGATCGTGGACAACTCGACTATTGAAATCGCAAGGACCCTGGGAGTCGAAATAAAAGATTTCGGAGAAGAATCGGAAGGCAAGACATCAAAAACGGCAGCCGCCTCGGAGAAACCTGTTCTAATTCTTAACGAGAATAATAAGTCTGACCAATGTCCGAGCTGTGGCAGTAAAAGGCTCATCATGGAGGGCGGGTGCCTAACCTGCATCGACTGCGGTTGGAGCGTATGCCCCATTTCCTAGAGGAGGCGTGACCCTTGGGTAAAGTATTCCTCTATACTGGAACAGGAGCGGGTAAGACGACTAACGCGATAGGTTTAGCCGTCAGGGCAGTCGGCCACGGTTTGAAAGCCGTGATAATACAGTTTATGAAGGGATGGAGGAACACCGGAGAATACTTGATAGCTGAACGCTTACAGCCCGAGTATGAGATTCATCTGGCTGGAAGAGAAGAGTGGGTGGACCTTAAAAACCCGTCTGAGGAGGACAAGAAGATGGCTGGAAAAGGCATTAACCTAGCTAGGGAAAAACTAAAGGAGAAGCCGGCTCTCCTAGTGTTAGACGAGATAGGCCTAGCCGCCTTTATAGGCTTAGTTTCTGTCGAAGACGTTTTAAAGCTGTTAGACGAAGTGCCTGAGGAAACAGACGTGGTTTTAACAGGCAGGTACGTGCCCCCTGAGCTCGTCAACAGGGCTGACTTCGTGAATCTGGTGGTGGAGGTTAAGAGCCCGAGAGAACTCTACACTAAAATAGGCATAACACATTAAACACTGTTCTCCAGACTCGATGAATTAAAGCTACTTGCATACTCCAGAGCCCCCTTTAAGGCTTTGCAGTTAATATTTTTAAAATCGCCAAACTCGTTTTGCAAAAGTGTTCCACTTATTAGCAGGAATAGGGTGTTCTCCACATCGAGCCGCCGGTTAAAGGCTTTTGAAAACTACCAAATACAGAAGGTTAAATAGCTTAGACGGTTGAATGAGAGTGGTTGGCTCGCAACAATCGTGTTTCCCAAGAAATTCTTCATCCGTAATGGATCTTTTAATCGTTTCAACTTATGGTTTTTGAAAACGGCCTGATTTCAAGCTACTAACCTGAAAAATCCTGTTGAATCTGATGATCTCTCAGATTTAGCGTTGCTTGAAAATAGGGTGCAGGGTTGCTTTAAAAATAAATATTCTGATGTTGAGCATTTTACAAATTAACTGCTCCATGGTAAAAATGTTTTCTGAAAACAGCTCATCCCAGTGTAGCCATCGTCAATCAAGCTCGATTCACAGCCTGTTTCACAAACAACTTTTATTCTTTAAAGAAACTCGTAGCTGCATGATTTTCTCCGGGAGTAGCCAGAAGCATCGCCGTTAATAAAGACGAGAAGAGAGGAATATCGTTTTTACAGGAGAATGATAGCCGTAAGAATCCGTGTTCCCTTAAAAAAGAAAAAGCTTTTTGAATCGTCGAACATAGGAAAGAAGGGCCACTTTTTAAACGGCAAAATAGATTTAATTATAGGATAAAATTTATATTTTACCATTTTTCAATCCTGTTGGAAACGAAGAGCACTTACTACGTGTTAGTTGAGGAGGAAGAGCCCATTACGATAGGTGTTGAAATAGAATTCTATACTATTTTAAATAGCGAGGGAAAAATATCGAGACGCGTTATTATCCCGGATGTAAAGCCTTCAAAGACAGGAGAAAGGTTTACCGTTGACAAGAGCATAGGCACGGAATATGTTTCCAAGCCCTTTGAAAACGTGAGAGAAGCCTTGCAAACCATAAGCGCTGGACTCGAGAAGTATGCTGATTCACCCATAGCTGACAACGTTCTTCCACTGCCAGTAGGAGGATGGAACGACAGGTTTGCAGGCACCCATTTCCACCTGGGTTTTAAGGATAGGGGCTTAAGCAGAGAAGAAGCTGGAAGCCTGGCAAGCTACATTCACGATCATATTCCTTTTATCATAGCGGTTTCCGCCAACTCGCCTGTCTGGAGGAGAAGAATAACACCATACTCGTCTAACAGGCTGCTGCGCGGCGGCGGTAAATACTGCATCCCTGTTGCCAAAGGAGAGTTAAACCAGAATCATTACAGGGAGATGAATTTCAACCCTGAGAATAAGCATAAACCTTCAACGCTTGAACTCAGAGTTTGCGACAGCAATATTCCACCTTATGTTTGCACCGTCATGACTATACTCAGGATCCTGGCTTTAGCTTGGAGAAATGGTAGAGATCCTTGCAACGAGTTGACGCATGAAGCATACCTTGAAACAAGGGCTGAGGCTGCGCGGAGAGGCGCCGCTGCGAAGCTCTATTGGAATGGAAACCATGTTACTGTAGGCGAATATTTAACACTTCTACTCGACAATTACTGTGAAGAAGCCGGCATGCTGGACATTCCCAAGGATGTCGTCGAAGTCTTTAACCTTCTTGAAGCAAAGTTGAATAACGCGGAGGCTCTTAGACATACCGCGGTAAAACTGCAGAGGAGATTCGGGGGAAACTGGGAGGGAAAAATGGCTTTTAAACTGGCTTCCGCTTTGAAAACCCTGTTGAAAGGGGGGTCGCTTAGAGACTATCACGAGGCGCTTGGGCTAAGGGTCTCAAGCTGGTTTAAAAACGCATAGATTTATCAGCCCGAGGAGCATTTTTAAAACGGAATCCGAGGAGGAAATGAAGGAAAGCGGGGAGACATTATTCGTCGAACTCGCCAAGCTTTGCGAGAAGCTTTCCGAGACAACGAGGAGGCTTGAGAAGATTAGGATGATAGGAGAGTTTCTGAAGGGTTTGAGAAGGGAGGAGATAAGCCCGGCTGTTCTGCTGATAGTCGGAGAAATATTTCCGGAAGCTTCTTCCAAGACCCTTGAAATAGGATACGCTACGATAAGCAAGATCATCGAATCTCCCTCTCAGACTCCCCTCTTCCAGAAGCCTCTGACAATCCTGAACGTTGCAGAATATTTTGAAAAGATTGCGAAAGCCACCGGCTCAGGGTCGAGGGAGAACAAGGAGCTCGTCTTAAGATCCATGCTTGAGAGAGCCTCTGAGCTTGAAGCCAAATATATTGTTAAGAATATTTTTGGAGAAATGCAGCATGGAGTTGGAGAGGGAGTTATGCTCGAGGCTATTGCAAGAGCCTCAGGAACTAGTCTGGACCTCGTAAGGAGGGCTCTCATGTTCTCGGGCAACCTGGGAAAGGTCGCCGAGGCAGCTTTAACCTCTGGCGAAGAAGGCTTGAAAAGAATAGGCCTAACCCTCTTTAATCCGGTGAAGCCCATGCTTGCACAGATGGTCTACAGCGTGGAAGAGGTCTTCAAGTATCACGAGAAAGCTGCTTTCGAATACAAGTTCGACGGAGCTCGCGTACAGATTCATAAGAAGAACAGTATGATTAGGATTTTCAGCAGGCGTTTGACAGACGTTACTGTCAGCATACCTGAAATAGTTGATGAGGCTATAAACGGGGTTAATGCTGAGGAGGCGATACTCGACGGAGAGGTTATAGCTGTCGGTTTAAACGGCAGACCACTCCCCTTCCAGGATTTGATGAGAAGGTTCACTAAAGTTAAGAATATTGAAGAAGAGATGAAAAGAATACCTCTTAAACTGTATCTTTTCGACTTGATCTACTTGAACGGTAGGCAGCTGATAGATGAACCCTACTCGCAGAGATGGAGCATGCTTGAACAGGTTGGGAGAAACATGAACCTCGCCCCGAGAATAGTGACTTCAAGCATCAGTGAAGCCAAGGAGTTTTTGAAGAAAGCTTTAGAAGAAGGCCACGAAGGAGTTGTCGCCAAGGCTCTCAACAGTCCTTACGTGCCAGGAACCAGGGGGAGGCTCTGGCTTAAACTGAAGACAGCTGATTACCTTGACCTAGTCATTATCGGTGCCCAATGGGGCTACGGGAGGAGGACAGGCTGGTTAAGCGACTATTTCCTAGCGGCGCTGAACGAGGAAACTGGGGGCTACGAGATAGTGGGCAAGACCTTCAAAGGCTTGACTGACGAGGAATTCGAGGAAATGACCAGAAGGCTGCTGAAGCTCAAGGTAAGAGAGGAGGATAATACTGTCTGGGTAAAGCCGGAGATAGTTGTTGAGGTAGCATACAGTGAAATCCAGAGGAGCCCAAGGTACAAGTCTGGGTTCGCACTGAGGTTTGCGAGAATAACTCGAATAAGGAGTGATAAGGCTCCGTCTGAGGCAGATACTTTAAAAAGGGTTAGAGAGCTCTACGAGGGTCAGAAGAAGAGAAAAGGAGCTCTGGAGCAAGAATATTAATAAACGGGTAATTGAAAGGTTTGCATTACATTGGATGTTGCCGTTAAAGAAAGCCGGGATCCAGATAAGGTCGCCAGGCTGTTCGAGCAGCATAAGGACAGCCCGTTCACATACTTAACAAATATTCCGCTTGTGAAGATGCTGAGCCAACTGGAATCATTCAAAATATTTGTGGCGGAGGTTGATGGCGAAACAGTCGGTTGTATTCACTCCTTAAGCTACATTTATGACTGTGGGTATGTCGGGGGGCTTCTAGTCCACAAAGATTTCAGGAGGAAAGGAATTGGAAGTAGCCTGCTGGATGCAGCCTTAAACAGTTTGAACACGAGGTATGTTTACCTCTTCGTCGAGGAGAAGAATACTGCGGCGGTAAGGCTCGTTGAAAAAACAGGTTTTAAAAGAATCTATAAAGGGCGCCGATATATTGTTTCAACCCAGCTGGATGAGGCTTCAGGAGGCCTGAGAATAACTAATGATGTTGACTGGGCCTCTTTGAAGAGGAGCATCGGCTTCAAGGAGAGGAACGGGGCTGTTAACCTTGGCTACTATCCTGTTAAGATGAGGGAGAAAGCATTCGAAGACCTAAGAGCTAGCAACAGGATCATAAGATGCGGCGGTGTTATAGCGATCGTTGAGAATTCTTACGGATTGACTATTGGAGACCATCTTTACGCTTTTAACGATCACATCGTCAGGAGCCTGCGATGCGTCGACACGTCGAGAAGAATTGTCGAAGTAAACCCCTTCTACACGAAGCCTAGATTATCAGACTTGATTAATATGGTGAACTATTTAGTATCGCTGGGAGAAGTACACGTTAAGACTTATGATGGAGACCCTGTGGCCAGTAGACTTCCTTTAACAGGAAGAATAGGGGCATTGACGATGGAATATGAAAAACGGGGGTTTAATATGTTTTAAGAGAAATGTTGAACTATTTTTCCTGTCTCTTTGTGAACACCATGTATGAGGCCACTAGGAAAACTATTGGGAAAACAATGAGCACTATGATGTCTATCAAGCGTGTTGAAAGCACCGTAGGGATGCTGGCTATCGTTCTCTCCCTCTGCCCGAATCCAAGAGGCCCTGCAGCAAAGCCGAAAAGCGAATCGGTGATCTGTGTATAATGATAGTTTATTGAAAAAGCCTGTATTATGCTTGAAATCTCCGCCGCCTTCCTCATGTAGCTTAAGTACTCCTCCAATTCTGAAGCCGGGACTCCTGGGGATGTGAAGTTTCCAAATCCCCTTCGCGTCCTATTGAAAACAGCAATGGCTCTAGTGGGGGGAGGACCCAAGACCGCGATTGTGACGAAGCTACTTATTATAGATAGTATGAACGCGAAGAAAATCCAAATGCCTATACTGATTATTAGTGAGTGGCTCGACTTGTTTGAGAATGTTGAAATGAAGAGCGAGAAAGCATAGTATGCAAACGATAGAACTATTGAGAAAACGATGAAGATGCAGATCCTCGCAACATCGTCAAGCGTTACAGCAACCTTATGCAACAGTATTGAGACCGATACGGATGCTAATGAGGACACTGCTATGGTTAAGCCTATTACGGCGAGCGCCGATATTATCTTGCCGTTGACCACATCCTCCCTATATATTGGTCTTGAAAGCAGAATCCTAAGGGTTCCACGTTCCCTTTCTCCTGATATAGCGTCAAAGGCTAATGCTATGCCAAGCAGCGGAGCCATATATGCCATTGTTGAAGCTATTGTTGAAGCTATCTGAGCCATCGGCCTCACTGCTTGCTGACCCCCAATCATGAAGCTAAAGGACGTTGAATACGTGCTGGCTATTGAAAACAGTAGAAATATTCCTGCTATCAGCCAAAGCCTTTTACTGGTTATAGTGTCGGTAAATTCTTTACGCGCAATTGAGAAAGCGTTTTTCATCATCCTTCATCCCCCTTCCTGATAGAACCGGTATATCTCCTCCCAAGATGGCTCTACGGGTGTCAAGGATTCAACAAGATCCTTATACGGGCTTTTCGTTATCAACGAGAAAAGGCTGCTTCCCATATCATTCTTTGACAAAATGGTTACGCGGTTATCGCTCTGTGTTATCTCCACCACGCTAGGCATGGACCTTATTTCCTGCAACGGTATCTCGCTACCAGGTTTAACGCGAATCTCGTAGCGAAAACCCTTCTCCTTCCTGACTGACTGGTATAATTCATCCACGCTTCCCTGCACCAGTAGTCTTCCTTCACGTATTATTGCAGCATGAGTGCATATCATGCCTACTTCATACAAGAGGTGTGTAGACAGCATGACCGTCTTCCCCTCTCTGTTCATTCTTCTAACCAGGTTTCTGAATTCAGCAGCCCCCTCCGGGTCTATCCCAACCGTCGGCTCGTCGAATATTAGAAGCTCAGGATCCTTCAGCAAGGCTTGAGCTATCCCCAGCCTCTGCCTCATGCCGCGTGAGAATGTTGAAACCTTAGCGTCAGCCCTATCTTTTAAGCCGACTGTTTCAAGCGCTCTTAATGCTCTCTTCTTCCTCTGATCAGAAGGAATTCCGTCGAGAGTGGCAAGAAAAGTCAGGTTCTCAAGGGCAGTCATATGATCGTAGAAGCCGAAGCCTTCTGGAAGCAAGCCGACCCTCCTCCTTATTTCAACAGAGTGTTTAGTAGCGTCGAAGCCCAGCACCCTAGCGCTTCCACTCGTCGGCAACAATAATCCGACTAGGATTGAGATTAAAGTTGTCTTCCCAGACCCGTTGGGACCGAAGAGCCCGAAGACGCTTGCCTTAGGGACCTTCATATCGATGCTGTTGAGCGCCTTCACCATAGACTTTCCGTTTCCGTAAATCTTAACCAGTTTCTCAGTCTCTATGGCTAGACTCATAGTTTTCACCTTCTTCCATATCTACGGTAGATCAGGAGCATTGCTCCAACCATGATAATCACGATCAACGCTCCTATCAGCATGACCTCCCCCCTCTGCTTAACGTAAATATGGAGGCTACGAGTAGCTGCCTGACTCTGATCTGCCTTAAGGCTTAAAGTAGCATAGTAGTCTCCCGCGCTTATGTCAGCATCGCTAGTAATGGTCAGTGAGAAAACAACGTTTTCCTGAGGCTTAAGCAGCGATACGAGACTCGGGTCGACCTTAATGTTGAACCCGCTTGGCGCGTCAGATACATCGAGCTTAAGATTTGAAAGCGAGCTGTAACCGGTGTTCTTAACCTCAACCTGGAAAACAATAGTCTCGCCGGCTGTTGTCTCGCAGTAGAAATTCTGAGTCATGTATGCGACGCTATACCAGCCTAGTATTCCCAATCCTAGGTTCAGCCTGTCGAAAGATCCATTTGCACTAGCCTCCAAAACTATTGACAACACGTCCGGCTCAGCCAGCGGAGGTATGCTTACAACCACGTTAAGCTTCCTGGTTTCACCGGCTTTCACGTAAAGCTTAGATACAACGCTTCCAGAAGAATCCTTCACCACCCAGTTGTAGCCTGAGGGAAGCCCAGTTATGCTGATGCTTACAACCCCGTCTGAGTCCCCCGTGTTTTCAACCTCTATAGGATAAGTGGCAGCACCCCCAGCGTAAGCATCAACGTAAGGCGTGTCCGTTCGAAGCCTCAACCTAGGAGAACCCTTAACAACTATTACGGTAAGGGGAAACGTTGAGTCGAAATCTTTTGTTTTAAAGAGGATGGTGACCTCGTAACTTCCAGGAGCAGCGTCTAAAGGCACGTTTATCTTCGCCTTAATGTTAACTGATTCGCTTGAGCCTAGTGAGACACCGTAAAGGACGCTGCCGTCGCTTTTAACAACGCTGCCCGTCCAGCCGGCTGGGAGGCCTAAGGATATTGTCCCCGTTAGCCTTTCAGACAAAACGTTCCTGACGGTTAGGTCGAAGACTACTGTGGAGCCTGGTTGAGCCTGAGCAACAGGGTAGGTTGAGGTTAAGATTTGAAGACTTTTCTTCTCAACGTATAGGGAGACAGTTTTCTCCTGGATTATTGAGCCTAAAACCCTTATTTTCAGATTGTAGACCCCTTGCGCGTTGTATGGAATCTTTATCTTAAGGTTAAGGTTTTGAACGCTTCCCCGGCTCAGCGTCAGGTTTACTATTTCAGCTGAACCCGAGTATACTCCTGCCTCCCATCCCTCTGGAGCCTCAACCAGGATTGTTACCGTCTCCTCTTCCGACCCCTTGTTCTCCATGGAGACCGGAATACTGACTTCGGAGAAGGATTCAACCTTCAGATAGGTTTGAGATATTGAAACCTTGGGTGAAAAGTCCAGAATGATTTCCCCCAGATCTACGGAGGGCCTGTTTAGGCTGACGGTTATAGTCTTGCCTTCATACCCTTTTTTCTCCAGCTGAATTCTATAGGTACCACGGTCAAGACTTATCGCAAACCCTCCGTTGACGAGAGTCCATATTTTAGTTATGAATGCTCCCGAGGAATCGTAAATGGTGACGGCCACGTTGCTTAAAGGATTACCGTTGAAGTCCTTCACTGAGCCTAGAAGCGTGTATGATTCCCCGGAAACAGGGATTGATTGATAGAGAGCCAGCAGCATTATTATGGAGATGATAAACCGGGTTTGCCGTTTAACACTTGTTTTAGCAATGCCTATTTTCTTATCCCATGTTTCCATTGTTACTACCGATTGTAGTAACATCCCTTTATAAACGTTACTATTCCGTGTAGTAAGGGTTAAATAATCATGTTCAGAGTAATATTGAGAAAAATGCACCGAGGAGCCGCAAAAATATCTCAGTACAACATCGAAGGAAAGGAGCTTCAAGCCTTCTTAGGTCCATTAGAGACAAGTATAATAGAGGTCATGTGGAGTGCTAAGCAGCCCCTCACTGTCAGAGATGTTTATGAGAGGCTCAAGCGGAAAAAAAGAATCGCGTACACCACTGTTATGACAACGATGGATAGACTTTACGATAAAGGGCTGCTTGACAGGCGGGTGGAGAAAGGGAGGGGTGGAGTCCTCTACGTATATTGGCCAAAGTTTGAAGAACATAATTTCAAGAAATCCGCTGTCCACGAGGTTTTAAATAGCCTCTTGGAAAATTTTGGAGATATTGTTGCAAGCTACCTGGTTGAAAGAATCTCTTCGGAGGAGAAAGAGTTTAAAGATTTGAAGGATAAGTTGGAGAAAGCATTAAGGGGGAAAAGAGGTTGACGAAGGATGTTATCTATTGACCTAAACTATATTCTTATCCAGCTTTTCCAGCCCTACTTCTACTACTCTACCACCCTACTGGTGGTTTCATTCGTATGCGTCAAGGCACTTGTGAAATACAATCGTCTACTCACAGCCGAGGTGAAAAGCCTGTGCTACCTATTTCCACTTACAATCCCCGTTTTACTCGTGGCGCTTACTTCCCCCTGGTTGATCACGAGGCTGCTCCTAGAGATCAAGGTAAGCAACAACCCGCATAGAATACTGCTAGCTACACCTCTAAATCCCCGTATTGCCGGGCTTCCTCCCCCGATAGTTTTCAACCATGTTAAGCTGCTTGACAACCCGCCTGTGGCAAACATGCTTCTTGCAGCCGGGTTAACGCTATCGTTATTTTACCTATTTACAACAATAACCTTAAACGACAGGGTTGCTAAAAGAGTTTTCCGCATAGTTGAGCTTGAACCCAGCGAATACAAATCGCTACAGAAAAAAGTTGGAGAATTGTCCAAGAAGCTTGGAATCAACCCTCCCAGGGTTGGGCTCGTGGAGGATTTAAGGCCAAACGCCTTCACAGTGGGATATGGGCAGAGGACGATGCTAGTGTTCTCCTTAGGCATTCTCCAGACTCTGAATGAAAGAGAACTGGCTGCAGTCACAGCCCACGAGCTGGCTCATGTGAAAAACAATGATTTCTTATTTAAGACAATATCGGTTTCATTAACATTACTATCCTTCTTCAACCCGTTCGCATACTTCGCGTCTGCAACAGCCCAGAGGGAAAGAGAAATCCTTGCCGACGAGGAAGGTGTACAGATTCTAAGACGGCCGGGGCTTCTGGCAAAGACGCTTGTAAAGATACATGAGGCCTCCCGAGCATTCCCCAAAGAGAGCATTATTACTCGCTTAGCATCTGGCCTATTCCTGTCCTACCCGATCTCAGTAAGGAGCATGATGCTGCTTTCAACGCATCCAAGGCTTGATCAGAGGGTTGAGAACATCAGGAGGCTGAACAAGAGGGGAGAAGCTGCTCGCATCAGCCCATTACTGTCGGCAACAGTATCAATCCTGATAATCGCAGCGGGGATAATCAGCACGTATTACATTACTTCCATTCGAAGCTTCTTCATAAGGCAGTATTTCCCAACGATACTCTTTAATACGCCTCTAGAGGGAAAAAGACTGATTCCAGCATACGGTTTAGACAGCACAGGGAAAATACGCGTACCAGGTTTCTTTAGATTTAGAGATGTTTCCCCTGGTGATTTAAACGAACTGCACTTCAGAATAATAGTTTTATGGATGGAAGAAGGCTGTCCAAATCATCACCACGCCGTCGAACCTCGTTTAGACATTTATTCTTTAAAGGTAAAGGTTTAAACAAGCCTCAAAATCAAGGGAAAGAACCTCTCAATGCCTTCAAAAATTGTCTCCAACCCGTTAGCGTCACGCCTCATCTTCTATTGTTATAATTCCAGGATTCTTGAATGGAGGACATACATAGGGATGGCTATTCTGGGCTTTATCTCTAGCCCAGGTTCGTTGTCACATCGACGCCATTAGAAGTCTTCAAGTTTATGTTGACAATAGCTTTCTACCTTGCATTTTCTTTCTCCATCAATAATTGTTTTGACGCGAGGAGCGACGCGCTGCTGAAAGAAAAAGCGAAGAAAAATCCTGTTGCCACCGGAGGGATTGAGTTTAAGGAAGGGGTTGTTTTTTCATCATGCCTAGCCATCACTGGTCTAACGCTAACGTACTTCTGGTTCAGAAGCTGCTTTTCGTCGGCAGGTTTGTATACAGAAAGGGGTTACACCTGCTTCTGGAAGCCATAAAGCGAGTGGTTGATGAAAAGAAGGAAGCAGACCTGACAATAGTGGACTCCGGCTATTTAAGCCCTATTTTAAAAGCATTCGTGAAGACCTTAAACCTCCAAGACAATGTCTTCGTAAGGGAGGACTTAAGCAAGAGTGAGCTCGTCAACCTTTACCAGAGGTCTAACGTCTTTGTTCTACCATCTATCTTCGGCGAGTCTTTCGGAATCGTGCTGTTAGAAGCAATGGCCTCAAAGACCCCGATAGTGGTAACAGCCCAAGGTGGAGTGCGGGAAATAGTGAGGCATATGGAAACAGGCTTATTGATAAGAAGGAATAAAATAGAAGGGTTAGCAAAAGGCATTCTAACTCTGCTTGAAACAAAGAACTTTCTAAAAGAATATCTTCCAATGCATTCAGGGAAGTGTGGAAATACGATTGGAGCATAATAGTTGAAGAGATAGAAAAGGTTTACGAAGAAACTCTGTGTCAAACCAATCCCTAGTAGTTTAAAAGAATAGGTTTTTCTTTAGCGACTAAGCGTAGCTCTGAAGAATTGGAAATCCAAGTGTAAAGAAAACACGCCCAGAACCATCTAATAATTCCAGTATGAAAAGAGTTTGATTTCTTTTTTTAAATTCCGAGTATTTTCCCATCTAATCATGAAAGCGGAGGCCTTGCTCCAAGCGTAACAGGAATATCCATTATCCGGTTGTTTCTAACTATCGTCAATATGATTGTTTGATTCGGAAGCGCGTATTCCTCTAAGAAGGATAAGAGTTCATCTCCATTAGTAATCCTTGAACCGTTTATCCCTATCACGATGTCTCCACCCACTGTAACCCTGCTTCCCTTAATCACAATCTGCCTGTTTCCACCCTGCAAACCTGATCTAGCAGCAGGCCCGTTTGCCGTAACCCCTACGATTAGCCACCCGTACGTCACGTTCACACCCATTGCTGACGCTATGTCATACGTCATATCCATACCCGTTACTCCAAGCCAGGGGTGCTGGTCGTAAGTTCCCTTAGTAACCAAGGATTCTATTTCACGCAGTATCGTGTTGGAGGGGATGGCGAAGCCAAGCCCCTGCGAGTCTCTCACTATAGCTGTGGTTATCCCAACGACTTCGCCTCTTAGATTCAGAAGAGGCCCTCCCGAGTTGCCCGGGTTTATTGGGGCGGTTGTCTGAATGCAGTTCGCTATCGAATACCCGCCTGTAATGTCTTCAGAGATCGTCCTGCCTAGAGCACTCACTATGCCGGAGCTCATTGAGCCAGCCAAACCGTATGGGTTTCCTATAGCCACCACGGTGTCTCCGACTCTGAGCGTCGACGAGCTTACGATTTTAAGCGGCTTAAATTCATCGATGGAAGCGTTCACAGAGAGAACTGCTAGGTCAGCATAGGGATCAGCACCCTTGACAACAGCAGGATAAGTGTTTCCGCTTCTAAACCTTACAGTTATGTCGCGCGCATTATATACGACATGATAATTCGTCACGATTACAAACTGATCCTTGTATTTGTAGACGAAGCCTGAGCCCTGGGAACTACTGTAGTAGGGACGGTAGAAAATATCGTAATTTACAACAGTACCCGTTATCAGGACGATTGAGTCCCTAACGTTTTCATAAAGCTGCGATAGGGAAAAGTTCCCCTCTAAAACATAGGTTATGTTGCTTGAAGAATTCTGCGTTAGCTGCAGGGCGGATACGCGGTTTTCAAGGTTTGAAAGCCTGTTTTGAAGCTCATCTATCCTGCTTATAATGAACAGACTGTTGAAAGCCTGGCTTATCAACCCTCCTATCAAAACTCCTATTAGCACGAATGATACTGCTAAGACCACGGTAGACCTGCCGGCATTATGACGGTTTGAAGAGTCTTCCACCGGTCTCATCTTAAGCTACTATTGCTTGTAGTAACATGTTAATAAGCATTACTAATATTTATACGAAATAAACTATCCAGCACCTCTAGTTTAAAAGTTGGAGAATGAAAATCGAGACATGCGGCGCCCGGGATTTGAACCCGGAATTCCCAGCTTTGCCCTGTGCGTGTGGCAGGCTGGTGTCATAACCAGATTAGACCAGCGCCGCTAGTTACTGACAATCAGAAGGAAAATAAAAAGTTTTATAGCACACACCAATGGCAACCTCACAGTTTTTAAATTTACACGAAACGGATTATTTTAAAGGCATGCATCTATGAGCGCGATAATGTTGTACAGCTAAGAACAAAACCATATCTGAAAATCATGTTTCTTCGATTAAAAGGAGGCTATTTATAGTATGCTCTTCCGAACGCAAGAATAATTTTTGCATTGCCGATGTAGAGCATTATCCTGAAAAAGCCTGTATTCCTCTACTTTTAGAAGGTAACACTTATAAGAATAGAGCTTGTGATGGGAGTATGGCTGATAAAATACGTTGTGCCCATATTCTTGTTAAGACGGAGCGGGAGGCCAAGGAGGTTCTTGAACAATTGAAGACGGGAGCGAGCTTCTCTAAGCTGGCCACCGAGAAATCGCTGTGTCCCTCTAGGAAAAAAGGCGGAGACTTAGGGTTTTTCGGGAGAGGGCAGATGGTGCGCGAGTTTGAAACAGCCGCCTTCGCGTTGAAAAAAGGCAAGGTTTCTCAGCCTGTGAGGACGAGTTTTGGCTGGCATATAATAAAAAGACTGGAGTAAGACATGGAAAGATGCTTCTAGACCTTCTTTTTAAGTATAGTTGGGAAAACCTTTAGACTTATATAGTTGTGATTTATTCCCGGGCTAATGGATTTAACACCGCTCTTAGCCTCCTTCCTGCTGGTGGTAGTTGCAGAGCTGGGAGACAAGACGCAGATTGCTATCATAACCTTATCGTCCCATCATAATGCTCTTCTCGTCTTCACCGGCGGGATTCTGGCCTTACTACTGGTTTCAGTGTTGGGCGTGGTCATCGGGGGCACGTTGGCAACGGTTATTCCCCTACCCGTAATACGCGTAGCGTCGGCAGTTCTATTCTCGGCTTTCGGCGTCTACACTATTCTATCAGCTGGAAAAAAGGAGGAACAGGTTGAGAGGCTTGGTTTAAAGTCTGTCGCTCTATTAGTCTTCTCAATGGTTACCTTGATGGAGCTTGGGGACAAGACGCAGCTAGCCGTGGTAGCGCTTACAGCAGAGTATGGTTCTCCTCTTCTGGTTTACGCTGGAGTAGCCATGGCTTTCACAACCATAACTGGATTGGGTGTTCTGATCGGCAGTAGGTTTCTGAGGTTAGTGCCACTAAGGCGCGTTAAGCTTGGAAGCGGAGTAGTCTTCATACTGTTTGGAATGTTTTGTCTCCTGAACGCTATTTTCCCGGGTTTCCTCAGCGCCTAACTATCTTCGGCTCTACACCGTCAGCTATCAGTTTCTTCATATATTTCAACGCTGCCTTAACATGTCTATCCACAGTGTCGATCCCTTGATACTCATGGTCCTCCAGCACGGGTGAGCATTCCTCGGAGGAAATGAACCCGTCGTAGCCTATTCTTTTAAGCTCCCTTATAAAAGCGGGGTAGTTAACATACTGGTCTCCAATAAGTTGGCTACGCTTCATAATGATTTCCCCGGAAGGAGACTCGTCGAACGAGGATGAGCTGTAGTTGGAGAGAACTATCCCAATCTCTCTGCATGATTCAACAGCCTCAACGAATATACTCGTCACTCTGATTAGTGAAGAGAGGCGCGTCCAGACATAGTTTCACATTATTCATGCCGGTTTCCTTAACCATTTGAAGCACGTCCTCATATCCAAGCCTTATTATCGGCGGATGGTTTTGCAGCGCGATTACGATTCCACAGTCATCCCCCCATTTAGCTGCTTCTCGAATCCCCCGTACAGCCCACCTCCACATTTTATCTCTAGTTGCAAACATGCTCTTAAAGTCGAAAAGCCTGTATCCAAAATCGTACGTCCCCAGTTCGTCATACCTAGAGGTGCCTGGCCAGGCTGCGAAAACCTTCACTATGTTCGTGTTCAAGTCTGCTGCAAGCCCTATGGATTCTTTCACCATGCAAAGATTGTTCTCCCGTTCCTCAATAATTGGGCTGACGGAGTTCGACATGGTTTCGACAGCAGCTATCCTAATGTCGTGAGAGCAAGCCAGCTCCGCTACTTCTTTTCTCGCAGACCCGTCTAGGTCGCAGGGCAGCGCCACTGGCCTTTTAGTCTCTATGGTTATGCCGTCGAAACCAAGTTCCTTCGCTTTCCTAATCTGCTCTTTCAAAGAGAGGGCATCCCCCTTATACCAAAGGCCGCAGTATGTTACTGTAAATAAGCTGTTTTAACCATCCTTTTTAGAATTACGTGTCCTTTATTTAAGTTTTCAGACTCATATTATTTACTTTGATCTAGAAACATTTTTCCACGCCTCATAGGCAAGCTTCTCTTCGCCGTTCCTCTTTATGAGGCCGATACAATCGTTATCATCCAAATCGTGCAGCCACGCCCAGCCGAGCAGCTGTAAATTTATTCCCTGCCCTCTAGTGAGACGCCCCGCTACTTGCGTTATAAAATCGGCTTGCGCCTGCCCGCCGCCGAAAACATCTAACGAGGGCCAGCCTATTTCGCTAAACCCGAACGGTTTACCTGGCAGGTTGCTTAATGCTTTAGAATAGTAGTTGTCAGGGATATCGGAAGGCCTGTTTATTCCCTGAACGGCGTAAGGATAGCTTGTGAATACTACGAGATCCATTTTCTCCGGGTTGAACATTGATAAAACAGTAAGGTCCGCCTCCCGGTTCTCAGACACTATTTCACGGGCGAACGTGCAGAAAACCTTGGTTTCAGGGGAAAGCTTCTTTACCGCATCATATATCTCTTCATAGAGGCTGACAAAATGCTGGAAACCATTAGGATCATTTTCATCTACACCGTATTTCTCATACCACCGATTAACCTCATTACCGACAGAAAGATATAGTGGTCTTGAAGACTTCACCACGTCAAGGACTGCTTGTTTATAAGCTTCCCTCCACATAGTGTTGCTGAGAGAAGGGTTTCCCACGCCCGGTGGAGTTATGAGGATGACGTTAGGACCGATGAAGGAAACATGGATCAACGGAAACATTCCATTCTCACGTATGTTCTTATCCACAAATTTCCGTCCCCAACTTCCGGACAGTTCTCCAGCAAGACTGTAGAATGGTGTTGGCCGTCCCCATACAGGCGAGAACTCTGAGTATTGCGCTGCTTGAGAGTAGGCTTCTTCGAAGGACTGGTTGTCTCCGGGAACGGGAAGAACCCCCATAAAGAAGCCGCGATCAGGATTCTTAGGGGAGTCGACTGCCTTTATTACTTCCTCCTTAGACTGGTTCAGGCGGTTGGACAATGAGACAACTACTAATGCAACCACGATGAGAACAGACAGCAGCAAGACTTTTTTCGCCGGCATCGTTTCTCTCCCCTAAACGTTAAGCATCAGAAAGTTCGCAAGCCGATTGCTTAAAAACCTTTAAGCATGTGAAACTATTTCGCCTCAAACTGTGAGAAAATGCTGGCGTCTCCATAAGCGCAGTTGCATCCAAATGTCGTAACGGCTTTTTAAGCAGCGCACAAAAATAGGAGACATGTGTAAATGCCTGTTTAATTCCGAATTTATACGTGGTTTTTGTTTTCACGAACCAGTGTTTTATAACCCCATGTTGCCACTATCCCTGTCACGAAAACGATGTTCAGAATTAACAGATAAAGACCGCCTAGCATAGTCTCAAGTGTTGGAAAAATGAAGAATGATAAGTTGTTCATCGTGTGTAGGAGCATCATGGCTAATATACTGCCACCAGTGTTATTATAAACCCAAGTAAAGATGATTGTTCCACAGAGTATTAGAATCATGAAGCCCCAGATTGGGGTTTGAGACTGAACCGTTCCAGATATGAAGAACAAGGGCAGGTGCCATGTCCCCCATATGACTCCAAGCACTAGGCTTGAGACAAGCGCGTTCCATTTTGCCTGCAGTCTGTCTAAAGCATAGCCTCTCCATCCCCACTCCTCTTGGAACGGCCCTCCTAGGAAAAATATGTATAGAAAGCCGACGGCAACAGACAAGGGATTGGATAGCACGGATAATTGAGGTAAAGCCTCCCCACTAATTACTGCTAGCAAAAGAGCACTGCCAGTTATGACTGGGAAAAGGAGGAAAATTGGAATAAGCCAAATTTTCCTGAAACTGTAATCCACTCCTCTTTTCAACAGATTCCTAACTCCTTTTCCTCCTTCAGAAGCATAGGTGAGGGAGAAGGCTGAGACAAGCGGGCCGAAGGCAGCCGGATTAAAAGGGCTGAATAGAAATTCAGCAAAAACTGAGGGGACCTGTAATGAACCTGTTGAAATCAAGGCTTGAGGAATCCAGAACAACCATGAGAAAGCGAAGGCGATAAAGAAATACAACCATAAGCTGTGGTTCAAGCGTTCATCATGTTTCATTTTCAGGCACATCCTCCTGCGAGTATTTAACCTTTACTTTTAGTTGTAAAAGTCTTTTTACGTCTTATCATGCGCACAGATTATTCAGCCGCATGGCCAGTTCGAAACGGTCTTTCGAGGGATAGAACGATTATATGTCAAGGACTCATACGTTGCAAAGGCGGGGACTGGATAGTTGAATCGTGCGCCAGATAGCACCGGTGCACAAGGGAAATTTTAAATCTCGCGCGCTTGAGCACCCAAAAACACCTTTTCAGCAATTCCCTGACAATAAAAGTTATTAAATCCCTCGCAACAAGTTTTTACAAGCCCGGGAAGCCCGGTGGAGCCAAGGCGCCGATTGTAATGGCAAGCATGGGGGGCTTTGGTGCAATTGACGAAGAAACCCCTTGATGAGAGTTCGAATCTCTCCCGGGCTACTAAAAATTTATTCCTAATGGATTCGTTTAAATAGCGTGTCTTCTACTTTCTCTTCGCTTGCCAATGTTTTTTCAAGTTCTCTAGAACTACCGGAGAGAATCATGCTTTAAAGCAGTTCTAACGATCTCGTTCACCACACTACGATACCTTGCTTCAACTCGTCTGCGCTCTTTCTATATACTTCTCCATTATTGTTTTTTCATTAAGCCTGGGCTTGGATTGAAGTTTTCTCGTTTCAAGATTATGCTTGTACAATATTACAGGCAAAAAACTAATATAGGCTACAAAAGTATAATAAATGAGTGTATATGGAACCTGAAAAATTTCGCGAGTTTATGAAGAAGGGTGCGGTTGTTTGCGTTCAGTTGACACCATTTAAGGAGGATGAGGATGTAGACTATGAAGGTTTAAGGGATAACACTACTTGGCTGGTTGAGGAGAGTAAGGGTGAACCTCTTGTACTGGTTCCCGTGGGGAGTACTGGGGAAAAGTACACGCTTTCGGATGAGGAGTGGAAGAAGGTGGTTAAGACAGTTGTCGATGCAGCTAACGGTAAAGTGCCTGTTATGCCTGGTGCCTCGCACCCTGGTACTAGGGTTGCTATTGAGCGGGCAAAGTATGCACAGGATATTGGTGCTGACGGTGTAATGGTTGTACTGCCATATTATCACGTTCCAGATGAAGAAGGATTATACTTACATTACAAGAGGATTTGTGATGCCATAAATATTGGTGTTATGCCATACAATAATCCGGACGTTTCAAAAATCTATATGAAGCCACATCTTCTTAAAAGGCTTGTAGACAATACAAATAATATTATAGCCGTAAAGGAAAATACGCCATTTATACTAACCTTGTACGAGCATATTAAAACTGTTGGAGACAAGGTGCCTATAATGCAGGGCAGAGGAGAATGGTGGTTTGCTGCAACCGCATTCCTCGGAGTTAGAGGTTATATTTCAGGATATGCTAACTTCATGCCAAAGATCTGCTTTGACCTACTTAAAGCAGGATTAAACGGAGACTTTAAAGAATTGAAGAAGATAATGCAGAAGAAACTTGACCCTTACGAAGAGTTCGTAGCTAAAATGTGTAAAAAATACGGTCCCTCAACAACAATATTACCTTATCCTTACGTGAGCTCATATATGATATATGCTGTAATGAAGACTACCATGGACATTCTTGGACTAAAAGGAGAGCATATGAGGCTTCCACTACTAGATTTGAAAGAGGAAGATAAGAAGGAGCTTGAAAAAATAGTTTTCGAGAAACTTGGATTGACTAAGGTCAAATAATATATAACAACTCAACCTTTTTGGTGAATTTTTGCATAAAAGATTTAAAGTTGCTATTCTAAATCTTTTACACCCACCTATTGATGTTGAAAAGAGTAGTCCTGAAGAGGCTGTTAAAGCTTCGAAGGATGCTGACGCGATAACAGCGTGCCATTCCTTCCTCTTAGCTACATAAGCATTCGGCATAAATCAAGCATTTTTACGGTAACCTTTTCCCAAATATGGCTTCACTCAATCTTCCCAAACGAGTTACAAATCAAGTATGAATTTGACTCTTAAGCTTTTTTCGACGCGCTGGAAAAGATCGCTGTCCATTCCCGGCTCTAGATTTTTCGGGAGACCCTGAATTCTCAATAGCACACATTATTTAAATTAGCGTTTATGAGATTAATTTTTCTAAAGCAGAGTATACGTCGCTCGCAGCTGTTTCTCTCCTCTTCCTGTTTTCCTTCAAGTATTTTCCAGCCAGGTTTTCGAAAACGCTTCTCGTAATGCGTCCTCCCCTAAACCTTTCGATAGTGCTGTTAATCATGTTTTTAGAGTCGCCGTTTATCTCCTCGAAGACCCTGTAGCGTCTCTCAACCTCCTCGCCGACTCTCCTGTTTATCCGCGAGACCTCCTCGATTGTTTTCAAAATCTTTTTCTCAGCCCTCGATGTTCTCCGCTCGTATTCCCCAACCCTCTCCTTATACTCTCTGGAAGAAATCTTTCCAACAGCGTTTTTAACCCTAACTTCCTCCAAAAGGGTTTCGCAATCAACCTTTTCACGGAGGGCCTCAACCAGATCGTTCACAATCCTCTCAACCTCTTTCCCCCTCTTAGCTTCAACGGGCTTCGCCTCCTCCCCCCTGAAGATCTCAGCCACCATCAATATGAGCAGCACCAATAGGCCGAGGAGCATTGAGATGCTTTTACCAGCCTCGAGCTGAGCTAAGGAGAAGCTGATCTGAAACGGCTGAGCCAGTACGTCCGGCATAGCGTTACGCATCGTAAGAGAGAATACTCCACCGTTTTCGATGCTTGCAGCGGTTGATTCCGCTTCTATCCTCCAGCTTTTCTTGCTCTCCACCCTCACTTTTAAAGAGTATGTTTCAACGATATCCGTATAGTTGGGCAAGCCCCTCAGCCGAATAATGGTTAAACCCCAGCTCGAGCTGACAAGCATGTTTTTAACAGGGACGCTGTATTCAACTGTCGCTTCATACTCCTGGCCTGGTCTCAAGGAGTACCTCGAATAAACCGTTATAACACTCGTATTGGCTGCTGTCGACGCACTAGCGAAGGTTTGAAGCATCCCCAGCGCATCCTTCACCTTAACTGATTGATTAATATTGGTAGGGACGTTTATCTTCAGTATTTCGCTCCTGTACGAGTTTCCGACGTATTTCAGCTTTAACACGTCTTTAACATTGACCTGGAGCTGCTCCGTAACAGTTATCTCCCTAGCCAGGCTTTTTATAACACACCTGTCGAAAGGTTTAGAGAAAACTACTCTACCAGTCACATTGCCCACCGTCTTCGTCCTGAAATACTGGTTCCATAATCCTATTACAGTGTCGTTTAGAAAAATAGGGTTGAAGTACTGCAGAGAATACCCTTTAATCGCACCCGTGGTTAGGAAGGTGAAGTTAACGTATTCAGGCATGATGCTGAAGCCCGTTAAAACCGGTAGCTTAAACCCCACGTAGTCCTCAGCAACATCGTCGCGTTGAACCAGGCCGAACCTGACTGTAGCGTTCAACCGTTCACCCTGAAAAGGAGGAATCTCCGCGACCAAGTAATCGTAATCCTCATCCTCCTCAAGCCTCAAAGCTATTTTCTCCCCGTTCTCAAGGAATAGCTTAGGCATGTCTGTGGATGAAACAAGGTTTGGAGCCGCCCATTTCGGAAGCTGTATCTTAAAAGTCCAATTTGCCTCGCCTAATTCTCTTATCGTCTTTGGCCCCATCGTCAGGTTCACGTTGAAAAAGGTAATCGCCTCCTCATTCATATTGGCCTTCACATAAACATAGAGGTCTGACAGCTCGAAGAACTGGCCTGAAGTCTTTATGCTTAGGAGAGGGCTGGAGACCAGTATTAGAACCAGCATGGGGACTAGCGTAAACCCGGTTTTTCTACGCGGTTGCATCGCTAGCCGTATTTACACGAGGGTTAAAAATCTTTATTTTAAAGCCAAGCTGAGCTTAAACGATGCTTAAAAACTACGTGTCGAAGAAGGCTATTATTCACGAGACAGTCAGGCTTGAAGGGAACAATCTGGTTCTTGGAAAGAGCGAGATAGGGGAGGGAACCTACATCGGGTTCAACACGATAATAGGATACCCTTCTAAGAGGAGTTTTTCAAGCTTAGGAGTCATGCCGGAAGACCTCAGCGTTCTCGACGAACTGTCAAGCGGGGCGAAAATAAGCTCTGCGTGTCTAATAAGGTCTGGAAGCGTGATTTACGAAGACGTGGTTATCGGCAAGCGCCTTGTAACCGGACACAACGTCCTAATAAGAGAGGGAAGCCGAATCGGGGAGAACTGTCTGATAGGCACGGGCTCCATGCTCGACGGAAGCGTTTCCATAGGTAACAACGTTAAAATACAATCAGGCGTGTACCTTCCACATGGTACCGTTGTCGGCGAAAACGTCTTCATAGGACCTTACGCATGCATCACTAACGATCGCTACCCAGCCTCCGGCAGGCTGACTCCCGTGGTGATAGGCAACGGATGCGTAATAGGAGCTAACTCGACACTCATATCTGGAGTACATATCGGCGATAACTCTGTGGTGGCAGCGGGCTCCGTGGTGACTAAGGATGTTTCTCCAAACACTGTTGTCCTAGGCGTACCGGCAAGGGCTTATATGACTAGAGAGGAATACGAAATCAGAAAGAAGAGATATGAGCGTAACAACCCTTAATGCCCTTCGAGAAAATGGTGCACCAATATTGGACATTATGCTAAGCAGAGGGACAGATGTGAAAACATCATGTGCCCGAACCGGCCTCATAGCCTCTTTATCCCGTGTTTCGCAAAGATAACGCCGCAGAACTCCTTCCGCTCCTTCCTTCGAGGTGCTATAAGCTTTATATATAAACCCATATTTTACGATGAGCTCCTCGACCCTTCTCTTGATCTCCTCAAATTCCCTCTTTCGCCCATACTGCTCACGTGAACTCCGATATAAAGCTGGAATCGCAGTCGGCATCATCGATGCCCACTTGACCTCGACCTCGTATTCCTTCAATATCCTCTTAGCAACCTCGTCAAACCACAACAGCCTAAGAAATGCCTGTCAGTAAGATTTCTTAAGATGCTTCTCAAAAATTCCTCCCGTTGAGGTAGTCCTCGCCTTTTCTTTATCAAGGGCATTCAATACCCTCTCCTCCTTATTATTGCCCCTTGCTTTGGCTAACTTATACCGATAACTCTTAACTAAGCATTCGCCTATGTAATCTCGGGCCTTATCCAATGTCTTCGATTTCACGGCCACCACTCCGTTTGTATCCTTCGTAATGAACCTAGGTGGTTTAGGTTCCCCCAAAAAGGGGAATCCTAGCATTAGTTGCTTCTGGTATTCGGTTTCCAGTGCTCTATCAATTCCGACATCGGTCAAGCTACGGAAGTGCACCAACTACGATTATCCTAGGCTCACCTCATTCTAGATACCCCCGAGGGTCTTAGGGCTGGTGAGCTTTACAGGCTAGAGGTACCCGGGAAACCGGGACTTAATGCTGCCCGCACCTAAGATGCCGATGGTAACGCCTAAGGTAACACTAGGTTCTTCAACTTGACTTCCAGCAGGCTGGAGGATTTATATATAGCTAGGGAAGAATATGAGGCGAGGAGGAGGAAGCATGAGCAAGGAGTCTGACGTGCTTTCAGAGGTTAAGAAGGCTGTTTCCAATGTTGTCGACCCCGAGATAGGGCTAACCCTTGGGGAACTAAACCTTATCAAAGACGTTAGAAGAGAGGATGACAGGATAGTCGTGGAATTCATAGCGACGACGCCGCTGTGTCCATTGGGCGAGGTTTTGGCTCTAATGGTTAAAGACGCGGCCAGCGCTGCTTCTGAAGGCAAGAAGGTACAGGTCTACATTAGGAACCACCTTGACGAAAAAGGTATCAACGAGCGGATTAACAGAGAATAGTGGAGCCTATACCTTAAGGTCCTTATACTCCATATTGATCAGCACGTTCACTATCAAGAGTCTATATTAATCCTTTCTGTCGGAAATTTCCGCCGACTCCAAGCACAAATTTTTCGCTTTCACGATCCATAAAACAATGCCTGAAGCTTCTTCCAATATGGTGGGAAAGTCGATGAATCAAGAGATTACGGGAAGGTAAAGAACAGATTTTAAATGACATGCGGTAAGGCGTCAAGGTTTGAAACTTAGGCGGTGTGAGTTGCAGATATGGTTGGCAGTAAGAAAAAGAAGATGATCGAAAAGGAGATTGAAGAAAAGATCGGCGAGGAATTAGGTTTTATAGGCGAGATCGGAAATTCTTCCCAGCTGCCCCGGGAGGAACGGCGTATGGACGAAACTTGGTTGATGGTCCAGAAGGGTCTCAAGTACATACCTGATATCATCGACTCGATGTCCTATTTCTCTCTAAATAGGATCATGAAGGAACTAGGCCTTGATCAAGAGTCCGGCTGGAAGCGCCTTCGGAAATACAACGAGTTATTGAAGAAGGGAATGGAGAAGACATATCCTTATGCGGCTGTGCTTATGGATAAGGAAGCCCATAGTGAGGAACGATGCATATTTCAGGAGGAGAACTCAGCTTCCGTATGGTCTCCTCTGGCCGGTCGAAGTGTTCGGTTTAGAGGAGGTGATGGATGAGGTTAAGGTCCTCCTTAAGGAAGGGCTATTCTCGAAAGTCAATCCTGAGGACAGGGAAATCGTAAATAAGTGGTTGAAGCGCTACCGCATCAGCAAGAAGGAACTTAAGGAGAAAACAGAGGAGCAGCTTATTGACGAGTATACATTGTTCCTCAATGAATACGTAAGACATTCCTGTATTCTTTAATCAGATTGTAAACCATCCCCGCGTAAAACGGCAGTGTCAGCATCATTAAAACCATCATGTAAATCGCTTGAGAAAGCAACCCGAATCGAGAGATCACGGAGCAACCCCCGCCAAGGAGTAGTATGAACGATAGTGATAATGCGAGGAGAGCTAGGAATAGTATGCTTCTCCTCTTTACCTTGAACTGTGTAATCATTACTCCGAGAAGATAATGGATTGAGAAGAATAGCCAAGCGCTGAGGAACATAGGGTGGCTCATGGTTTTTCCCTGTTCTCCCTATGGTCCTGCCTCTAGAACCTTACTGCAAGCGACGTAATAAACGGGGTGATAACTCATACCACTTCATAGACAAATCCTGAGATACCTCACGCGGGTCACTGAGCCTTCCCCTGTAAAGGTTCTTAGACACTCTTATCATCCGTTTCTCAAACTCTGTGTAGCGGATAGTAGAACCCTCCTCCATCACCACACTCCCCCACAAGCCGAGTATACTGATAAGAAAATGCTACATGGTTTAAAAGTCTTTGCGGGGTTTAACTTGTTCGGACAGCAAATTTTAATGTTAACTTAATAAAGCCCCTATCTTAGCCCTCCATGGCACACTTAGAGGAAAGAGCCTCTTGAGAATGGTTTTATTCCTCAATTGCTTTTTTAATTTCTTCCACTTCTTTTGAGAGCTCATCTAATTTTGATTTTATATTTTTAATCTCGGATAACAATTCGATTTTCTCTCTCTTCGATGGTCTTAATCCGAAGCCTATTCCAAATGTTATTAAAAAGGCTAGGAAGATGAGTAATCCTACGAATACATAGTTTCCAAGTGTTGCACCTCCTGTCCAAACAAAAATAACAGATATTATGGCTGTAGAGACCCAGCAACTAAGGATGGTCACGGCTCTAATTTCCATTATTTCTTACCTCCTTCTTAAGAAATTCAGGTGAGACATGAATGTCGAAGCTTTGAAGCCTATAATACCTAAGGGCTTTTGCTTCTCCTTCAACCAGGACTACTCGGCTCTTAACTATGCCTGCATTTTCAAGCTTTTTGAGATGGATTTTTGCCAAAGCCCTATTGATTCCCAGTCTATTCGCAATTTCGTTTAAATACATCTCCTCTCCCTCCATTGCTAATAGACCTATTATTTTCAGCCTTAACGGGTGTCCTAACGCCTTCATTTCCTTCGCTAACACTTCTAATTCGGACATGCATACTCAAACCACAATATTACATGTAACAAAAAGGTTACTTAAATATTTTTCCCTAAGCCTAACACTAAATGAGTAAGAAAACAAGGAATCTTTATTTGGAAATTGTAGAAATCGTTTATCTAGAAACGATGTGTTAGAGGTAAACTGGGTAAATGAGCTCTTCAATTGCAATATCGACATTCTTGCTTGAACTAGTGCTTGCCCCCACCTGTCTCTTAGCAGCATACGATCAGGCTTCATTCTCTACAGATAGGCAACTCCCGATTTATCCGTAGCGCTACGAAGGTTTCATGGCGCGATATACTAGTGGTCTGCAGAAGCTAGTATACTTTATATCTTAGAATCCCCCCTATGCCGCCTAGCCTCCTGAATTTCTCCGCCGACTCGTGTCTGCCGCTCACTATTGCTACTTCCCCGCCGTATTGCTCAACAAGCCTTATCATCTCCATCATTCTCTCCCTCAGGGAGCCTGACTGGGAGGCCAGCTTAACATGTATTATCAGCTGGCTTACAGCTCCCTTTTCAACAGCCTTCCAGGTTTCCTCCAGACCGTAGACAGCCTTCTCCTCAACCAGACTCTTGAAGAAGCTTTCTATAGCCGTTATCTCGTCGACAATCTTCAACTCCCTCGCTACAACCTTCATCTCGTTACTCCTCAGAAACTCGTTTACCGCCGATATTGTTCCCCCGGAGGAATGGAAGCATCCGGCTACCGAGGCTTGAAGATCCCTATACTTTTCTCCCATGAATTTCAAAAGGGCTTCGCGCGTGACGCTGGGGCCTACCAGAATTATCTTCGGCTTACCCTCCTTAATCCAGATGCTTCTAAGGGTCTTCGAAACCTCGTGGAAAAACCTTACGGCCATGGCTTCACGCTCCTCAGGAAAGTTTTTACCGGGAATGTTCTGCTCAACCTCAAGGCTCTCAACAACACCGTAGTCCTTCACAACAGTCAGCGTAGCGTTTCCAAGCTCAACCGCCATGACAATATACTTCTTCGTGTCCACATCCCGGCTTAGAATCTTCCTGTGAATGGGAGAGAGATCCTGCTTCTCAACCATAACCCTGTCCCCAACGCCTATTGTCAGAGTATGATAGTGACCGAGAACACCCTCCATGTCCTCAGGGCATTCTAAAACCCTGCCCCTTAGCCGAATGGTCTCCGACGAGACTTCGAACTCAACATTTTCAACCATTATTTTCAAAAGGGCCTTACGCCTGCTCTTCTCGCCCTCATCTATTTTCAATATTCGCACGGTTTCCGCCGAAGCCAGATCACCCCTGTCGATAAGATGGTAAGCCTTCCACAATTCCTCTTCCGAGAATGGCCTAATCTCTAAAACCTTCTTGTCGTAGTCGACTTTAATCATTAAACGTTTCTCCCTCGTTTAACAACGTAGCCATCCGCTAACCCAGCTTTTGAGTAGGCAGCAAATATAAGCATTATCATGGATCTTAAGATAAACCGTTGCTAAAGCCCAGTAATGAGGCCACTTGACTCGCGCAAAGGACATCGGTATGCGCTAATCCTAATACACTTTTTTCATGAGCCGCATCTAGCCGAAAATGCTTGAAATAAGCTAAAGAAATAAGGGAAAAGGATATATTTGTTGAAGATTATTGATTGAGCTGTGGGCGATGATAAAATGAGTTGGAGAAATACGGCTAAAATCTCTGGCGGTGTTTATTGGATTGGCGCGAGAGACTGGAACCGCAGGCTGTTTGACGCTTTAATTCCGCTTCCCAAAGGAACCACCTATAATTCATATTTGATAATTGGTGAAAGCGAAAAGGCGTTAATCGATACGGTAAATCCAGGTTTCGAAAAAGAGTTTGAAGAGAAAATCCGCAATTTTGTAGATCCAAGCGAAATTGATTACGTGGTTATGAACCATGCTGAACCTGACCATGCTGGTGCCATTCCATATCTAATGGAAATCAACAGTAAAGCTAGGCTGGTGACCACGAGTAAAGGCGCCAAGATGGCTCAAACCTTCTATAAAGTGCCGGAAGAACGGATAAAGGTAGTTCAAGACCAAGAAACCATTAGCCTAGGCGGAAAAACTCTACTTTTCATCGAAGCGCCGATGCTACACTGGCCGGAAACTATGTTCACCTACCTCCAGGAAGACAAAATTCTGTTCCCATGCGATTTCTTTGGCTCCCACGTAGCCCAAGGACTGTATGATGAAGAAGTAGAAGATTTGATCGTTCACGCTCAAAGATATTGGGGTGAAATAATGATGCCCTTCCGAGTTATGGCTCAAAGGGCCCTAGAGAAAATAAAGAGTTTGGAAATAAAAACGATAGCGCCAAGTCACGGACCTATTCATAAAAACCCTGAACGCATTCTTAAGGCTTACAGCAAATGGGCAAACGGGGAAACAAAACATAAGGCAACTATAGCTTACGTGACGATGTGGAACAGTACCGAAAAGATGATTCAGCCAATTGTCGAAACATTAGCGTCGGAAGGTATTGAAATCGCATTATACAATCTGGCTTCAGCCGACATAGGCGACTTAGCAAAGGATTTGGTTGATTCGAGAGCCATTGTTTTAGGCGCACCGACAGTGCTGGGCGGTGCACACCCGTTAGCCGTATATGCAACCTATCTGGTAAAAGCCCTACGCCCACCGTTAAAATTAGGAGTTGTTTTAAGTTCGTACGGTTGGGCCGCAGGCACCGTAAAACACATCCAAGAAACACTTGGGTCATCAAAAATCGAAGTCGTTGGGGCAATAGAAATAAACGGCCCGCCGAAACAGGAAGATATTAAACAAGTCATAGAAGTTGGTAAGACCCTTGCCAGAAGAATTAAGGAGGAAATGCCGTAAACATGAGTGAGACAACTTAAGAAAACAGAAAATTCGAAAGGAAGCAAATTAAACAGTTACAGAGCTCCTGCAAGAAGGAAAAATTCAAACAGGTTTTAGAAACTGTAGCGCGTTAGAAACTGCCAAAATTGAGCAGGAACTCGACAAAATGGTGAGATACTCATAGACATACGGACTGGAAAATATTCCAATAGGAGGCCCATGATCATGGAAGTACAGCTACCCGCTGCTGGTGGCAACAGCTGCTAACGCATTAAACTAAGATAGTGCACAAGATAGGAAAATCTAGCGAGCGCTTGAAAACAAATACTAATCCTCTTGTGCAGAAACCATTAGTCTAAGCAATGCCGTTAGGAGCAAAGGGCACTTACAGTTCCCTCATTTACATAACACCGAAAATCATACTAAACATATATAACCTTGCTATAAAGGGATGCCGGCCAGAAGCAATTCAGCTTCAAAGACAAATAGATGGCTTTCTGATGGATTGTGAAAAATTCCTTTTAATAAACAATCGGAAACATCGATCTGGTTTATGATAAAGGAATGGCTCTAGCCTCAGGGTTTCTCGTCGGCCATCCCTCACACGTTCACTATATGTCAGATGGGCTGAAAAACAAGTAAAAGAAGTAGCAGAATGGCTAAGGCGTAGATGTTCTCATTTCCTTAGCACATAGGTCTTGCGACATCCATTTTTGACTAAAAAGCTTAAATATTGTTCTTTTCACAACTTCGTCCTTCTGCACATTATATGTCAACTCAAGATAGGTTTCCAAGAGATTTAGCGTGCATCCTTTAACCTTGCTTCTTCTAAATCAATCTCTTCAAGTAATTGGCTGCTTGCTTCACAAGGTTATCTACATCGGAAAGAGTTGGCATCCGGTGGCGAATATGAAACGGTGTGCAGACTTCGAAGGAAATGTCTCCCGTAAAACCAATCTCTTTACATGCCTCGATGAATGGCTTGATTTCAACAATACCTTCACCAAGTGGTACATGATTCAGTGGGATGAGTTGTTGAATGACGAGCTCTGGTGTCGCTTTATAAGAAACCACCGGCGTACCTCGTTGAAAGTCAGCGATATGTGCGTGCACCAATAGTGGGCCAACCTTCTTGACCGCATCTCTTACCGATTCGCCTCGCATAGAGAGATGTGGAGGGTCGAGAACTATTTTCACTTGCTCTGATCCTATCTGTTCCACCATATCGAGCAGCGCATCGGTGGATTGCACGACCCCGGTATGCCATTCAAGAGCAATATCTACATCAAAGGATTCGGCTATGGGCACTAGTTCTTTAATGCCCTCTACACACCAGTTCCATTGTTGCCAAGTTGATGCTTCTTGATAGATGACATCGCCTCCCGCATAGACCCGAACTGACGGTGCCCCCAGGTCCTTGGCTAAACGAAATGTTTCCCGGGCAAAGACGAGTGCCTGCTCCCGAGCTAACGAGGATGGCTGTGCCAGGTCAATATAGCCTGCTACCATGGAGAAATCGATGTCGCGTGAATCAGCATACCTTCGGATTTCCTGTGCCCGCTTGCTATCGAAGTCGAATGGCGAGCAGGTCGGACGCTTTGCCATTACTTCTACTGCCTGATAGCCAAATCGCTTAGCCCGGTCGATAATTTGCTCCAGACTTAATGCACCGCCTTCATAAAAGAAGCCTGCGTAAGTGATGCTATGCAGCGCAATCCTCATTTCTTTGTCCTTTTTCAAGGCTTTCACCCTTTGGCGTTGGAATTGAAACTTCTATTTATGGTTTATGTCGTAGAATTTTCATTATTCAATACTTGCTTCGGGAGAGAATCTCATATTTAGATCTACCAGAATCAATTTTTCAAGAAACGGACTTAAAATTCGTTTAAACTCCTGCCTCCATTTAACTTTCTCACCTCCAACCCAGCGATAAAATGGAGTGGAGTTCTTTCCGATGAAAATTGCTGCTCCTCGTGATTTCTGTTTCATAGGAGGAATTATCTTTATCTCTGCGATCATATGCTAATAAACTTTCGAGGATTAAGATTCTGATGGTTCTTTCTATCCTGACATGGAAACATCTTTTAGCATAACGCCTTGAATAGAGTTTGGCTCAAGAAACGCATCCCGTGCTGGTGGGATACAATAGCTGAAGACGATGAAGACCTTGTCTTCGAGGGGATCATGGCTCCGCATCTGATGTATAAAGAATCGCGACCAGGATCGTCAAGGCTGTCCTGGTATGCAACCAGTCGATCCCCCTTAGAAGCTGCCACAGCCGCCGGGCCATGAAGAACCCTGTTAGCAACCTCAAAAGGTTTCTAACAATAGTCACTCAGGCCCAGATTAAACGAAACAGCTTTACCACCAAACTGATTTTCACAAGCTCATATAAGGCTTTTGTCAAGATTGGAGAAAAAAAACGTTAGGCAGAGCTACTTAGGATAGAAAGGCTTTTTACGACGCCTCCTATAAATACTTTAATCCAGTGGCGTCTACGGAACGCGCTAGTAACCCCAAAGCTTAATCGCCATCTAGGACATATTGTCCTTCGGCCTCTTTGGATTTCTTTGATAGTAACGCCAATATTTTCTTCATCGTGACAGATGAACGGTAGAATCGGCATAAAGATCATGCCTGTAATAATCTTTTCAATAATTCTGATGCACGCCAAGTTTATATTCTTTTAAGTCCTATCACAGTGAAGAAGATAGGAATTTATGGATTGAAGATACGCGAAGGCATTGATTCAGGAGTTGACCTTACAGGTCAATAGTCAAGGAGGCTGAGAAACAGACTTACGGGACAGAGGGAGGCGGCATAATTGTCATAACATTGAAAGTGGTCTCGAAAGCTGAAGGCAGGTTCATAGGCTTAGCTATGTGAAGCCTCAAAGAGGGCTAAAATGATATAGAATAAAGTCGCGCGTCCAGCTACGGAGGTTTAAGGACCCCCTACTTTGTCCTTCATGAATTTCAAAAGGTCCTCCCTCGTTTAACAACGTAGGCCATCCGTCAACCCAGCCGTGAATGGGCGGTAACTATCATTCAAAAAATAGACCGTTGCTACCAGAAGCCTATAGCGAAATCGCTTAAAAATACCTTGATGTAAAGATCACTTGAAGAAAGCATTAAGGCTTATTATTGGTTTATTTATGTTAAATAATATTTTTTATACTTCCCTTCTAAAGCATTTCAAAACAAGGATGAAGAAAATCATACTGGTAGTGCTTTTCACCATGATGCTGATTACACAAGTATTTTATTCTTGGAATAAAATTGCTTCTCAAGCTTTTCCGGAAGCTTTCGAGGGTGCTGGTCCAATTTTACAATCCAGAATAGTTATACATAGTTCTCTAGCCGCTTTCGCCAAGAAAAAAGTAATCTTGCCTGGTTACCAATATGCTTCAGATAAAATAGAGTATTCTTTGCCTGAGAATTCAGTCGCATTTGGAACATTTAGTTCCGTAGCATGGAGTAACCTCTACTGGACAACAAGAGATTACCAGAGCCCTATTAAAGATGGTTCCGCCCTGTTCTGGAACGAGGTTTTTCAGATTCGTTACACACCTTTTTTGGATGAAAACTATTTCAGAATCAACAATACTTATCCCCTGGTCATTCAGAACTTTACAGTTCCATCATCCTATGATAATTTTGAAGTAAAATACATTTGGCTGGTGGTAAGGGTTTACTCCGGAAGTGTTAGGCTTCACGCGGAAATATGGAACTATGGGATGATTAGTTTCGGAACCTCTACGGAATCTGTGACTGTAACAGGCCCGTATGATTGGTGGATTACTCTAAAGATGAAGACCCCAAGGATCTTGAAGGCAGGCGTGGTATTTAGGCTTGAAGTACACTGGGAAACTGGGTCAAATCTCGAGGTAAAAATATTGCCTGAGCCTAAGGATGGTGATGACAATGCCCAGGGCAACGCTAGATTCTACAATACGATCTCCGGGAATATAGAAGACATAGCTGGGAAGATGCTTGTAGGAGTATTCACTCACCCGGCAAGCAACACCTATTCGACGAGTTTCGCCCCGTGGTCTAAAGCTCTTCTCCTAAAAAATTACCGACTCTATCTTCATGGCCGGAACATACCTAGAAGCGGGATATTAATGAGGGTTAATTCGCTGACCTTCGGAACTGCAGAGATCCCTGAGGTGCGATTAGCATTACCCTTCGACGAGCTAGCGTTTTGGACAACTATTCAGGGCTCGACAAGCTTCTCAGGAGGCATGGTTGAGATATCCTCTGATTTAATGTCGCTAGATCAGAGTAGAACCTCCTATGATAATAATTATCTACCACCCTTCTTCAGGCCCTTCGCCCTACTATCGGTATTCACGGACAATGCGGGGAAACCTTGGGGGGAATGGGAGATAGGCGGAGAAACCTGGAAGGCGTACGTTGAGGACTTTTACAGTAATCTTCATGCTTTACCGGCGGACAGGGTTGAACAGAGGGAATTCGGCTTAAAAGTTACATACCCGCTCTATTTCTACCCTCCGGCTTCACCCTCTTACGGGTTCCTGAATTTCACGGCCAGTTTTAACTGCAGCGTGGAGGTTTCCCGTCCAGGACCGGAATTCTACTCGAACTACTCCGTTTCCCCTTTCAGTGATGCATCTTGGAATATTTCGAATTTAAACCTCTCTTTTACAGCTCCACATTACTCCTCCGTGGCCATAAAGATAGGCCCGGTTCCAGGGGATTGGGCCATTCAAGAAGCATCCGTTACTCCTGGTCCAGGCGGGGGAACGCCGTTGATATCCATCGTGAATAGCGATATAATGATAAGCGGGATCTTAATGGGGGCTTCAAACACCTACTCAGGTAGAGCTGAAATCCATGTGAAGGCTGACAATTATTTGGAGACTCCAGCCGCTTACATAAGGTTTAGGTGGATGGGCGTTTCCACGTCGATCCTCTTAGTGAACGATACCATAAGGATGGAGGCGAGGGCGGCGTCAGCCATCCCAAGCTTCCCACCCGGAGTAATCTTGATTAAAGCCGTTGGGCCCACGGGAGTTTTGTTCAATCAATCACTCAACCAGCTTGACCAAAACGGGGTGAACACAGGGGACCTCGATTTAAATCGGGCCGGACGTTACTTAGTCAGCACAACCTACAAGTCTTCTGATGGCCTTAGGGTGGGAGCGACGAGGGCTTCCTTCGATGTCCTAAAGGTCTCCGTGGCCACCGATAGGAAGGTTGTTCCATTAAGCTCACCCACCGTCACTATCGAATTAGTTCCTTCAAACGTTTCTCTAATAAGCTCGACCAAGTTCGTTTTAACATTCCCCAACGGTTCGACCAAGCCAGGTATGTTTAACCAAGTGGGTGACAAGTTCGTCAGAGAACTCTCGTTTCCACAGACAGATCCTTCCGTCATAGGTAACTGGAGTATAGCTGCCTCGGTCCTGCTCCTAAACGGAATTGAAAGACAACTGCCCTCGATAAGCTTTATCGTCTCTGACGATATTGCACCAGCCATTTCAAACATAACGCAATTGCCTAGGGAAGCCACTTTCATGGAGGAGGTAAACATAACTTGCACAGTTACCGACAAGGGCACAGGAGTCAGGTCAGTATGGGTCACCTACAGCTCTGAAGCCGCAGGGGGAAACGTGACCGCGAAGCCGGTTGGCCCAAACACCTACTCCGCCATAATCCCGAGGCAGCCTCCCTTCACCACGGTTTCCTATAGAGTCCATGCAATCGACAACAGCGGGAACATAAGCACCTCCGAGACACTCACCTATAATGTTGCGATCCCCATATGGTTTTCAACCATATTAATACTGGTTTTAAGCATAATAATCATACTAATAGCATGGTTATACAGGAAACACCGTAGAATTCCTCCCCCACCACCGCCACCACCGATAGTGGAAGAACTTGGAAAGTTATCTGCTAGCTGGAGGAGGAGAGGATGAAGGTAGCAATATCTGGCAGGGCTTACGAGGAGCTTAAGAGGGAAAGAGAAGCCGCCGGAAACATAACAGCCCAGTGACAACATATCCGTCCAAGCACAACTGTTAAGCTGGCGGAACAGAAAAATATTTAACCCCCCTTATACCCGATAAAACCCGCGCCGGCGTAGCTCAGCAGGTAGTTTAACGGCCTATAGCAGCGGGCTGTTAACCCGTTGGTCGGAAGTTCGAGACAAGTAAATATATAAAAAATTGCGAAAATCTTCCCGCCGGCGCTTTCTGTTTTCTACATCGAAATAAACTGAGACGCCTATATAGGCTTCAATATCCTCCCCCTTCTACACGCACAAGTTAACATCTTCTAGGTCCAGGCCATACTCATTAGCGCACGCGTGCACGCTAACATAAACCCGCGCGGGGGCTTGAAATAAGGCTTTCCAGTGTGTATCAAGTCCTCAACATGCTTGCTCAAGGCTTTCCACATCCTCTTTAAAGGTTAGAGTAAACGACCAGGAGAAAGTTGTGAAAGCGATTATTGGGCGCAATGATGAAGAGGCTCTCACTTTTTCGCCGTTCCCCTCTCTTACTTCCTTCAGAACCTGATCCTAATCAGGCCATAAATCACGCAGGGGATGAAGTAGAAAATCCATCCGAGGGTTAGGAGCTGGACTACGTAAGGTGGTTCAAGCGTTAAGACAAAGTATAACGTGAACAGGATCATGGATACGAGGCTGAACATGATGGCCAGCAGCCAAAGGATCCTACCCCTCGGTTTGAACCGCTTGAGCAGGATTCCGAGAATAGAGGCCAAAGTGAGAAACAGCCATTGAGCAAGGCCTGCTAGATGCCCTATAGTCGAGTACCGTGGATCGTAAACATAAGTCAAAAAGAGTATTATGGTAATCGCAAGGAAAAAAATTGAAAGATATGGTGTGAAAGGAATCTTTAACAATATCCGGTCAATCACTCTCTGAATCACAATTCTATAAGACAACTTGTTTCCCTCCAACTATGGGCAACCCATGCATTCTGGTAAGTAGCTCGTATCAGGAGTGCAATCTCGGCAATAGGAGTTCCAACTAATACAGTTTGTGTAAAAGCAACTAGGGCAATAAAGCCCCACGCACATCACTACAACCGTAAGATTTGGAAAACCGATGCAGTAAGCACAACAGTAAATGAGTTGAGGTATGTCATAAGCAAGGCATTCCTGAAAACAGAATTGGCAGGTACCGCATGGTGGCGAGCAGGACGGTGGCGGTACGCCAGTCAAGAACGCGTGATCAATTGGATTAATTACCTGATTAGCCTGAATTGTAGGTACAAGCTTGCCCCCAGTTACCCGGCCTTTTTCAGCCCTGACTAGAACCTCTAGGATACGATAATCTTCATCTGCTCTATATACTGTTGCTTCTTGATACGGTTTCACGAATACTACAGCAAAAACTAATCTTGATTTGGGATCTCCAACAAATCTTATTCCAACTACCATGTACTCAGTTGGTTTATGATCTACAACCTTTTTGGCCCTCATAGCAGTGGAGTCATCCAAGGAAGGTTGGTACCCTATCTCGGATAAGATTGAAGCAACTAGCTGGAATTCCTTTGTGCTTAATGCTTTTTCCACTGCTTCCTCCTTCTCCTGGCCTTCGAGGCTCTTTATTTCAGCGGTCTGCGCGGATGCTTGCTGCTCACTGTTGCTTGTTCCGCAGCTTCTACACCTGTACGCGGCCCCGTGATTGCTGTTCAAGGGAGAGACGATGCTCAGGAAGAGTATGAGAAGCAGAGAAACCACTATTACTCCAGCAGCTCTAATTAGGATACTATTGTTCACCTTCCCTTATAACCCCCCTGAAGAAAAAAGGTGGAGGTAGTATTTATTTTTTTAATACGTATAAAATCGAATTTGTGACCCGCCTCAAGCTTGAAAAGAAAGCTGTTGAGGGAATGCTACTACTACAAATGCTTAAATTAAGCATTTTAATCGAGGCTTTCTTGACTTTTTAACCAGTTTTTGAAGATTCGATAAAATTGCAACATTTAATCACACACTATCTGAGCTACGCCGGCGCGGCTTAACGTTAAATGTCTGGGATTAAAATATTTTTCTATTCTCTAAGCCTGAAAAAAGACCTATTAGACCCAGAAGCATTACTACTATGCTCGTGAACAGGAAAAAGGGGTATGTTATGCCTAAGGCATCCCCGTGTTCACGGTGTAGTATACCAGTACGGCTCCGCGCGCGCTTACTGCACTTGCTCCACAGCTTTTTACACGTGTATGCAATCCTGTGATTACTACTCAAGGAGAGGATGAGGAATAGGAGAAATCACTATTACCCTAGCAACTTTGATGGATACGGTTGTTTACTCCCCCTTGCTATCTCCTGAAGTAGAAAAATATTTTTCTACTCTCCAAACCAGAACATAGCGCGCTTTGCACACTCTAGAGGCTATTCTGGGGGCTTTTTCGAAGTAGGAGTTCCTGGTATTCCGAGTTTACTTTTCCGTATTTTTCTTTGATGGTTCTGCTGATTTCATGCCAGTCTTGGGCTATTTTTGACCATAGCTCGCTGGTCATTAGCTGTTTTGTCACGTATTCTTTTAACGGTTTTTCCCGTTTAATCGTTCTTTGGCGCCAGTCGAAGCTTATGAGTCCTGCACGTCTCAAATGTCGAATCGTGTGGCCTATTTGGTCATAATCAAGTGCGCGACCCATGCTTATTGCTAAGTCTTCTAGGATGGAGTCAATTGTTATTTGGTCTTCTACACGCAGACAGATCGTGGCTATAATAGTTTGGATGAGCCTCGCAGACTTGGTGAGGTATATCCCAATCCTCTTTGGCGGGATAAGGGTTTGTTCTAGGCGGTAGCCATACCTCCTGTAAAACCAGCTTTTGATGATTTCAGCCAATGCCAAATAGGTGCCGAGAATCGCGGCTAGGGCTATGAAGAAAGTTGCTGGAGGTTTTACAAATCTGAAAATTTCTCCTAATGGCGTGTAGGGAATTATCAACGTGAATGCTATTATTGCTATGTTGCCGAAGAGCACAAGTCGACTCGGCTTGCTTTTCCAGAAAGGCGACGTTTTTGTTCTAATGGCAAAGATTACAAGAGTCTGTGAAGTTAGGGATTCGATGAACCAAGCGGTTTGGAACAGTTGCTCATTAGCGTTAAAGATGAAAAGCATTATAAAGAATGTTAGAAAGTCGAAGATGGAGCTGACGGGCCCGAGGCACACCATGAACAGCCTAATGAAGTGTATGTCCCACCTTTTAGGCTTTTCAATGTATTCTTGGTCAACTTCGTCCGTGGGTATTGTTAACTGTGAAAAGTCATAGAGCAAATTGTTAAGCAATATCTGTATGGGTAGCATGGGCAGGAACGGCAGGAACAATGATGCGCCAGCGACGCTGAACATGTTTCCAAAGTTTGAGCTCACACCCATCATGATATACTTCATAGTGTTGCCGAATGTTTTCCTACCCTCCAAAACACCGTCATGAAGCACTGTTAAATCATTCTGCAAGAGAATTATGTCAGCAGATTCCTTTGCAACGTCAACAGCGTTTTCCACAGATATGCCGACGTCCGCGCTTTTTAGGGATGGCGCGTCGTTAATCCCATCCCCTAGAAACCCGAC
>CALIBN010000017.1 GCA_938045545.1 uncultured archaeon
CGAACATCATGAGGCGGGCCATTCGCCATACGCGTATGCCGGGGGCTGGTTTGACACAGCCCATAACCCGGCGACGGCAAACTTAGATGAACCGACCGAGAATCTTCCGACTTCGGTCGTGGAGAGTGTCAAAAACTTACGGTTAAAACTTTTATCCCCCGGCTTCCCGTTAGGTTCAATGGGTATCGAAGAAGGTTTTGAGGATAGGCTGCGTAGAAAGATTGAAGCAAAGCGTAGGGCTAGGCTCAGGAGAAGAGGCCCTTATAGAAAGGTTGCTCTAGCCTTCAGACAAAAATCCCCAAGCTAGAAACGCGGTAGATTAATGTTGGCCAGTATCCTTGAGGACCATTGTAAAGATTTAAGTTTTACGGTGTAAAGCGGTTAGCTGGTTTGGATGCTCAGCTGACCTGCGAAATAATCTCCGTTGGGAACGAGCTTTTAATAGGCAAGGTTGTTAACACAAACGCCTCCTGGCTTGCTGAAAGGCTAACCAGGCTGGGTGTAGCCGTCAAGAGGATCACTGTCGTCGGAGACAGCCTGAGCGAAATCGCATCCTGCGTCACTGAGGCTCTTTTAAGAAAGCCCAGGTACATCATAACGACGGGTGGGCTGGGGCCCACTTACGACGACATTACTCTCGAAGGTTTAGCGAGGGCTCTCGGAAAACCCTTGATTCTGAACCCGGAGGCTCTTGAAATGGTTCGTAGAAAATACGAGAAAATGGGTGAAGGACTGACTGAAGCACGCGTAAAGATGGCTAAGATGCCTGAAGGGGCTGAGCCTCTGCCCAACCCTGTTGGAACGGCCCCCGCAGCCAAGCTGCTTCTCGAGGAAACCGTCGTCTATGCTCTGCCTGGTGTCCCAAGGGAGATGGAGGCAATATTCAACGAGACTATTTCTAGAGACGTTTCAAGGGAATCCGGGTTAAGGGTTGCTGAGCTTTCCCTCCGAGTTACCGGTGTCAAGGAGTCGGCTTTAGCGCCTCTCATCAGCAAGGTTAAGGAGCTTTATCCCGATCTCTATATTAAGTCGCATCCCAAGAGCGTGGAGGAAAGGCCTTGGATAGAAGTATACTTCAGCGTGTTCCACAGGGATGAGGCAGAAGCCAAGAGGATCGTTTCAGAGGCTGCTGAAAAGCTTACCCGTCTCATCGAGGAGGCTTACGGTAAAGTCGTGAGCTTTCCTGAAGGTCCCAATACTTAGTTTTTCCCAGTTTTCAGCTCAAGCCGTCTGAAAACCTCTTCTAAAAACAAGTTTCTTTTACGATGAAGGCGATAATAGTTTTCATAAATTATTATGGTTGCAATAAGCCCCACGAGTGCTGCGGCTCCAATTTCACTTATGAAAACGCCGATTGTGAAGAGGATTAGTAGTGCGATTATTAATCGAGTGATAATACTGATGGGTATTGGAAAGATTATCGACAAGGAGCCGACGATTCTGGTTCTCGTAGAATCGGGGAAAAGGTAAAAGCTTACCTTCTTCCACGTGTCTTTTGGAGACATGCTGGAAGGGTAACCGTGCTCAACAATAATGCTTTTCAAAGGTTCCTCCATTATTATCCTACAATTGTTTTCAAGCAAGATGCTTCTCAACTCTTCATAAGCCTTCTGAACATCTAAGGCAACGGTTTTCTCAATCAACACTATTCCCCGCCTTCTTAATAATGCTGATTAGCGTTTATTAAAGCCTTTCTTCAAGAAATATGCTAGCGCGACTTAGAGACCAGGATATCCCTGACTCTTTTCCGCAGGTCTACGAGTATCTTTCTGTCTTTCTCCAAGTGCTCCCTGTTATAGAATGATTCAGGGCCGATGAGAATCGGAGTGCTCACCTCCAGGCTTATGGGTGATATCGATACTGCTTTCTGAACCGTGAGTGCGTAGAGGTCAGTTCCCTCGTGAGACTTGTCAACGTTTATCTCAGAGCTCCCTATCCAATAATACGGGAGGCCCCTGGGATCCTTCCTCTCCAGAATATAGTTTTCAAACTTTATCTTTGCCAGGGAAGTTAGCTCCACACTCGTGTCCCTACCCATGTGAAACGGGAAGTTCACGTTTAAAACATGCGGGGTTGAAAGAGGATTCTCAACCATAAACCTAGTGATCTCGGCTGCAAGCTCACCGTGATGCTGAAAGCTACCTACCTTAACCTCCCTACGCTCAACGCTAGGCGGTATTTCAACGCTGAAAGCTATTGCCGGAACCCCGCTTAGCAACGATTGTATCGCAGCAGCAATCGTCCCGCTCGTGAAAAGATTGTCCAGCGTTATGTTATCACCCATGTTTATCCCGCTCACAGTTATGCACGGCTTCTCACCAATAATCAGATTTAACGCAACCACCACAGCGTCGGCCGGCGTCCCGGAGACAAGGTGTACATAGCCATATTTATCCCCATGGATCTTGCTTGAAACCCGGTTAACCCTTAAAGGCTTGTGAAGAGTTATGGATTTACCCGCGGCACTCATCTCGTGCTCCGGAGTAACCGCGACAACCTCGCCTAGCTTAAGGTCGACAAGCCTTCTCCAAAATGCTTTGAAAGCCGGAGAATGCACCCCATCATCGTTAGTCAACAGTATTGTTCTACCCAATTCGTTTAAAACATTTTAAAACGCCTTTTAACCATTTATTTTACCGCATGAGAAACGCTCCACGAGCATGGCAGCACTAAACAGTCACCTGAGCTTGCCAGTTGTCTTAGAAAACTTTTTATTGAAGCAATTTACGGATGGGGCGGAGGAAACAATGACCAAATACAGAGTTAAAGTGGATAAGGACACCTGCATAGCGTGCGGAGTTTGCTACTCAACCTGCCCCGACGTTTTCGAGCCTGACGAGGAAAATAAGAGTCAGGTTGTCTCCAAGTACAGGGTTTCAGCCAGCCAGAGCGCGTCTGAAGGCATTATTGACGATAGCGTTGCTGACTGTGCTCAGTCGGCTAAAGATACTTGTCCAGTTCAGGCGATAACTGTAGAGACTATAGGGTAGCCTTAAACTAAGCAATTTTTTCTTTGTCTCTAAACTTAAAACGCCAGTTAAAAAGGGCAAAAAGTAGTTTATTTGACGCGTATTAGGGTTCGCTTAGCACGCGTTCTTCTTGGCTAGAGGCTAACCCTACTTGCTTTCTACTCTGAGAAACCTGTAGCAGTGCACGCTGAGGGAACAGTTGAAAAGGCTATAGATGCGTTGAGTCATGGAGACAAGTATAGGGATTTAAATACTGCTTTGTTATATTGACGGTAAGGGTCTAATCCTCCCTTAAGGAATCAGCCTATAAACGAGAAGCAGAAGTAACGGATAATAAAATGAAAGGACAAGTGTTTACTCCAACTCGTATCGTAGATCGCACACGCGTTATGGTAAACAAACTTTCTAAATAGAAAGAGCCTAGGCAAAGGACCTTATTTTAGATCCAGGATGTGACGATGTAGCATTATCGATGGAATTCTTCGTTGGTGTGATAAGAAGAATGTTGAATATCTCAGAATTATAGGTATTGAATCAGACCCAAAACTTCTAATAAGCTGTTTTTTCCTATTAGAAGTAATACACATGGTTCTTAGTATTACTTTTCTTCGAAAAAGTAATACTTATTAAGTCTTGAAATGTTCAAAGATGAATGGTGAAAGAAATGTGGCTAATAGTCTCTTGGTGGGCCGCGATATTGGCGACAGCTGCGTACATTTACTCTAAAAATCCCAAGGCATACCGCTTGGACTGGCTCTGCCTGATGCTCTGGGGACTGGCAGTGATGGTGCTTATCGACCACGTTATCGGCTTCGCCACTGAGGGAGGGGAATTCATAGAAATATCCACGGAGGGATACATCGAGAACGGGGCGTTGCTTGGAATTACGATGTTGATACCGATATTCCTAGCCTGGGAGATAGGCGTACTTATCTTCAGGAGGAAAACGTTGGCCTCAGAAAGCTCGGGAGGGAGGTGAACGGCCATGGCATGTTTCTTGGCACCGATGGCATTAGCCGTTCTAACGAGCCTCTTTAGAAAGAAGGTTCCCAACATCCTGATGATCGATGTTCTAAACCTTCTACTGTGGGGCGGAGTGTTGGGGCTGGCTGTTGAACACTTCTCCCACGGAGAAGTAGTGCCCTATCCCCCGTTCCTGACGAAAGGGCTTGAATACGTTATTCCTGAAGTGATAACCATCGGTTTCCCCATGGTGATGTCCGTATCGGGAGTCTGGGCATTCACCGTTTTAATGGTAAATGGTCCCCTCAGCAAGCTCCTTAAACCAAGCAGGCTCGGTATAGCGGGTGTTTCCCAGGCTCAAAAATAACCCCTTTTTAATCCTTTTTTAATTGTTAATTCATATCCCTTTCAGGTGCCACGAGAAGTCCGGCGGATTTATTCTCTTCTCGATCCTTTCAGCCAACGCGTGGACCACTATGGGCAAAGCTATCGTAGCATCGCAATAACAGGCCACATTCTTTCCCGTGGGAGATTCTTTGCCCCAGCTTACAGCCTCCTCGAAAGTAGCTCCCGACAGCCCTCCCCATTGTGGACTGTCCGTAGTTATCTGAATGGCATACTCATGTGACCGATCCTCGCCCTTGACAAACTCCAATGCGACCGCTATTAACTGTATGAAGTCTTTAGGTACTCCTCCACCAACGTAAATAACCCCTGTCCTCTTGCTTTCAGCACCTATTTTGACGATTTCCTCAAAATCCTTCATCTGGTCTACGATTATCTTCTTGTTCTTCTTATAGCGGAGTATCACGTTGGCTATTCCGTAACCGCTGTCGACAAGCCCTGGGCTGAAAACCGGTACATTATTCCTATAAGCTGCTGCGACGATGCTGTTTATGTTCCTTTCGTTGAGAAATTTTCCGAATAGGTAAAGGTATTCCCTCGAGGAATAGACATGGTTTGGATCCAGGGTTTCGCTGAACTCGGCTATGAGGCCCTCCATTTTCCTATACTCCATCTCGTCGGCGTAAACATCGTAAAACCTGTCTATCCTAAGCCGGTAAAGCTCCTCATCGTCAACGAGGTGGCTTCCCTGCCAGTAACTGAAACCCATCGCCTCAAGGATGTCCTCGGAAATGTTTGCCCCTGTGGATACGAGCACATCTATGAATCTTTTCTCAATAAGCCATCTTATTATCTTCCATTGTCCAGTTGTGCTCATGGAACCTGCGAAGCCCATGAAGATTGTGACCTCCTCATCTTTCAGCATTTCCTCCCATACTTGGAAAACTTCGCCGAGCTTCCTGCCCTGGAAGCCTGTTTTCGCCATTTCAGAGAGAAGATTCGAAATGCTTTTCCCCCTCTCAACTTCTATAGATTCAAGCTTTCTCTTTAAATATTGATCCTTCATGGTTAAAGGTATCAAGCATACTATTACTTAAAAATTTCCTATTCTTCCAACATTTAAGGTTTAATCAAATTTCTACTCAAAGCCTTTCGCGACTACAACAATCTACTAAAAAGGTGATAAAGAGTGATGTTTAAGTGCATCATATAAGGAAAGAACTTTTCTTCGGATTCGGCGACAGATATCCACGCTACGAAGGTCTCAAAGAGGATGCATATAGCTTTTTACGCTTTTGAAAAGCATTTTGTCACACGTGGCCGAAAACAGGTTTAGGCCTGTAGGGTTCCTCTAAATACTTGATCTCGTCATCCCGAAGCCTGACTTCCAGTGCTTCAACAGCCTCATCAACATGCTCAGGCTTAGTCGTCCCTATTATCGGAGAAGTAGCCCCCTTATAGTAAAGCCAGGATAATGCTACCTGTGCTGGTTTCACTCCCTTGTTTCGAGCTAACTCTATCACTCTGCCAACTATCTCGGCGTTTTCAGGAGGCTCTATGTATGTTCTGTATTCAGGAGTATTAGGCTGTAGCCTGCTGATGTCTGTTTCAGCGACCACCAGCTTACCATTCTTAAAGTACTTTCCTGAAAGGACGCCTGCCGCCGTAGGGCTCCACGGTATTAACCCAATGTTCTCGCTCCTGCACAAAGGAATCATCTCCCTCTCCTCCTCCCTGTAAAGGAGATTGTAAACGTTCTGCATGCTCACAAATCTTTCATAGCCCAGCTTATCACTGACGTAAAGCGATTTAGCGAATTGCCATGCCCACATGCTCGAGGCCCCTATATACCTGACCTTTCCCTGCCTAACTAGTTCTGTAAGAGTCGACAATGTTTCCTCGATAGGAGTCTCGTAATCCCACCTGTGTATCTGGTACAGGTCTATATAGTCGGTGCCCAGCCTTCTCGCGGATTCCCTGAATTGATGCATAATGTGCTTCCTGGAAAGCCCTCTCTGATTAGGTTTATCTCCCATCGCTCCGAAAACCTTGGTCGCAATAACAACGTCTTCCCTGACTTCTTTTAATGCTTCTCCTAAAATCTCCTCAGACCTTCCGCGTGAGTAAACATTGGCGGTGTCAAAGAAGTTAACACCTAGGTCTAAAGACCTGTTGATTACTTTTTTTGCTTCCTCCGACTCAACCATCCACTCGCGAGCGTTTCCGAAGGACATGCATCCGAGGCATACTCTAGACACTTTTAATCCGGATGAACCCAGTCTAACGTACTCCATATGGGATTGAAGACTGGAACTTTACTTAAGTCTTTGCCGAACTTGCATTAACATTAAACAAACCCTACTTAAGGCGCTTTTTAAAAAACTTAAAGAGTTGGAGGCTTTGGGGAGTTGAAGCGGATTCCGACTGGTAACCCTAACTTATGGTTGACAGTCTTCTTGAAACTGTTTCCTCGAATAATGGAAACCATAAGTCTAAACAGGAGGCTATGTATGAATACCTGTTAGGCTAGCGAACTATTCACCCGAGTTTTTTTGTGACCTTTTAATAGTCTAAAGTATGGTTTTTAAGCCTTTTCTCAAGTTTTTAAACGCTGACTAAGAATTTCAACGCGATCCAGCCTAAGGCTGCTCCAAGACCTATGTACGGTAATCCTGGCTGAGGCCGTTTGAAGCGCCGCACCGCGTACAGGACTATTATGAGCCCTGCTACGCTGCAGCTTAAAACCATGAGGGCGGCAATGGGGTTTCCTGTCTCCAGGAAGGTTGATACTGTAAGCATGTTTGGAAACGCTAGGTCTCCTAATCCGAGGAATGCCCCCCTCCTCTCCCCGTTACTAGTCTTGAAATCCCTAGGCACTTCTTTCACCGGTGACATCACCATTGTAGGTAGGTTCATCTTCAAAGTTTTCTCAGCGAGGCTCACCATTCCCCCGGATCTCACTGCGAAATAATCGTACACAGCCATTAACAGTAAGAGTATTGTGAGGACTGGCGGTGCGAGCGATGCTCCAAACCAGGCTGCTATGCTAGCGCTTAGAAAAACGCCTACAGCGTCAGCAACATACCACTTGTAGAACCTGTTTAAAAGTACGAGTATTGACGCGGATGCTAAGATTGATACTCCAAGCCAGACCGTGGAGTCTGGGAGAATAACGCTGATTGTTATCGTTAGAACCGTGAAGGCGCTGAAGTAGAAAAGCCCTTTAAACAATATTTCTAAGCGCAGCCTAACGATGATGAGGATTATGATGAAAACAGCAACTACCGTGAGCATTAAGTACAGGATGTTAACCGGGTTCTCAGGGTTTTCAAAAAGGGTTAGCTGATTAACCACGTATAGCGGCGCCAATAGGAGTGCAAGTAGGCCTGTTGCCACGTAGAGCAGCATTATGGTTACTGCCGCCGTGTTCAACGCTATTTCTGCTGAGTAAGCTGGAAGCGGCACGGATAAACTTTCTCCTTCTACCCCGAGTCAAACTAGCCTTCTATGTTTAGTAATAGATTAACTGGTTTTGCCCCATCGCCGCCAAAGTTTGATTATCAAAAAATCTTTAGAGAAAATTTATATTCTGAAGAGTTGGAAACTCGACTATTGTTGACGTTGGAAGAAAAAAGAGTTGAGCAAAAGATCCCTGACCCGTGCGGGGTCAACCATTATCTCTTTTCTAACGATTCTGAAAGTATTCTCGACTGGCTAGTTAAGGAGGGTTAGGGTTGCAGCAGACAGATTCGAAACAAACTATAAGCAGGATAATTAAGAGAGATGGTAGAGTAGTGGATTTCGACAAGAGCAAGATTACTGAGGCAATATGGAAAGCGATAAAGTCTGTCGGCGGCAATGACAGGGCCCTAGCGGAGAGGCTTTCAAACCGGGTTGTTGAACGCTTAGAGAGGCAGCTGAAGCCCGGCGAGATTCCTCACGTTGAGCAGGTTCAAGACCTGGTTGAGAAAGTGCTTGTTGAGAACAATCTTTACAATGTCGCTAAAGCATACATTCTTTACAGGGCGCTTCACGCCCAGATAAGAGAGTTCGTCGACAGCTATCTTGAGAACAAGAGCTGGCTGGTGAAGGAGAATGCTAACACAACATACTCGCTACAGGCTTTAAACTTCCACATTTCATCTCAAGTTATCTCACAATACTGGCTTCACAGGATTTTCAACAAGGGTAGGACTGAAATAAGGGAGGCGCATTTAAACGGGGATTTCCACATCCACAACCTCGGGATACTTGGGGCGTACTGCGTGGGGTGGGATCTAAAGGACTTGTTAACTACCGGCTTCAAGGGCGTCAGGGGAAAGGTTTCAGCCAAGCCGGCAAGGCATTTTCGAGTTGCTCTTGGCCACGTCGTCAACTTCATCTTCACATTACAAGGAGAGGCTGCTGGTGCCCAAGCCTTCTCGAACTTCGACACTTACCTAGCCCCGTTCATAAGGTATGATAGCCTTGACTATAAGTCGGTTAAGCAGGCTCTTCAAGAATTCATGTTCAACATGAACATACCCACTAGGGTTGGCTTTCAAAGCTTATGCGGGGATGAGCCGATAATTGTAAAGGAAAAGGGTAAAATCAAAGTTATAGAAATCGGCAAGCTGGTTGACCGTGAATTTGAGAAATATCCTCACAAGGTGATTGAGCAAAATCCCCATAGCTATGCCTTAGAGAATCATGATGATTACCAAGTTTTATCCTTCAATCCCGATGGGAAGGCTGTTTGGACCAGGGTTAAGGCGTTCATAAGACATAGAGTTCCTAAGAACTCGGAATTCGTAAGAATTAGAACTAATCGCGGCGAGGCGAAAGTTTCAAAAGCTCATTCCCTCTTCGCCTTCTCAAAATTCAACGGTAAGTTTAATCCAGTGCCAAAGTCAGCTGAGGATGTTAAGATAGCTGATGATTACCGTCACTTAAACGAGGAAAACCACTTCATCGCATTAAGGTCCTTGGACAATCAGGGTGAGAAAGAGGAAATAGACTTGGTTGAGATTATAGATGAGCTCCCCGGTCTTCAAAAGAATGTTTTCGTCAAGATAAACCCAACGCATACATTGAGGAAAATCAAACAAAGGGCCATTTTAGAGGAGCAGAGCCTTATCCCATTCTACAAGGAGTTTGGGCTTAAGGACAGGGGTGTGTGGGAAAGTTGGTTGGAGAGTAAATCGATTAGATACGATATCTGGAGGAAATACGGAGGGCTTAACATGAAAGCCGAATTTAGGCTCAAGAACAGTGACGTATGGTATCCTAGATTTCTAAAAGGGAAACTGTTAGAGAACTTCGTAAAACTTTGCGCATGGTATATTTCCGAAGGTCATACAGCCATTTCTACCCCGCTCTATATTTCCCGATTGCCTTCCGGAAACGCTAGGGAGATCGTCAAGCTCTTAAAGGCTTTAAACGCCTTGGGTCAAGTAGCCCGCAACAAAGGGTATTCTAGGAATGGAGGAAAGACTAAGACAGTTCTAAAGATAACTGGAAAAGGTCTTTTAGCTGAAATCGTTAGTAAAACCTGCGGCTATTTGTCTTTCAATAAAGTAGTCCCATGGTTTATCTTTGATCTTTCTCCAAAATATCAGAGGATCTTCATTGAAACAGTCTTGAAAGGCGATGGGGCAGAATATCAAAAGTATTGGGATTATTCAACTACTTCTGGAAAACTATGTGCAGGACTATGTCTGCTTTTAAGTCAAAACAAATTTAGATTCGCCGTTTATACTGAAAAAACCAGTAGGAATAATGAAAAATGGCGAGATGGATTCGTAATTCGAATCTTCAAAGAAAATTCGATACCGAAGAAAACATACTCCGTTAACGACTTCGAGGCTAGGGTTTGCCTAGGGGTTGAAAAATTCAACTACGAGAGGGAATACGAATACGATATTTCAGTCAATCTGCCCCAGGAAAACTTTGTTGGAGGAGCTGGACTCTTGGTCTTCCACAACACGCCTTTCTCGAATGTGACGCTCGACCTTAAGGTTCCAAGCTTCATGGAAGACGAGCCGGTTGTAGTGGGTGGGGAGATTTTAGACGCTACCTACGGCGAATTCCAAGAAGAGATGAATATTTTCAACAGGGCTCTGGCTGAAGTGATGCTCGAGGGAGACGCTAGCGCACGCGTTTTCACTTTTCCAATCCCAACGATAAACATAACTAGGGATTTCAACTGGGATGATGAGATCGTTAGGAAGGTTCTAGAGACTTCTGCGAAGTATGGTATCCCGTATTTCGCGAACTTCATTAACTCCGACATGAATCCTGAGGATGTTCGCTCAATGTGTTGCCATTTGAGGCTTGACAAAAGGGAATTGAAGAAGAGAGGTGGAGGGCTTTTTGGAGCAAACCCGCTGACAGGCTGTTATGACGAAAATACGGAAATTTTGACGGAGAAGGGTTGGAAGTTATTTAAAGATTTGTCTATGAATGATAGGGTGTTTACCTTGAATGAGAATAACGAGATCGAATTGCATCACCCCACGAGACTTTTCGAGTACGAATATGACGGCGAAATGATTCATTTCAAGTCAAGGTCTCTGGACTTGTTGGTTACGCCGAACCATCGCATGGTAGTCGACACAGCTAATGGAAAGAGGGCGTTCGTCGAGGCAAGAGATTTCATACCCAATACTCACCGCATTCCTAAGGGAGGGATCTGGAAAGGCGAAGAAAAAGAATATTTTGTCCTGCCTCCAGTGCCAATATTGCAGGGCAGCGGTCCTGAATCAAAGTTATCAGCTGAGCAGCTCGCTCTCATCAGAAAACTGAGAAATGAAGGAAAGGGTATTTATCAATTGGCAAAGGACTTCGATTGTAATCCGGTAACGATTCTCAACGTTTGCAATGATGGAGGATACGGTAATCGAGAAAGGGTAAGAGTAATATCAGTGGCTCCTCCTTTGAAAGTGAAAATGGACGATTGGTTAAAATTCTTCGGCTTTTGGCTGGCTGAGGGTTCAACCGATAATGAAAAAATAGCTAAGAGACATGGCTATAGAGTGGTGATTTCTCAAGTTGACAGAAAGAAGAGAGAGGAAATCGAGAACGTCTTGAGGAGGCTACCGTTCCACTATCGTGAGGAAAACTTCAATTTAGTGATTTACAACAAACAGTTGTGGAACTATCTTAGGCAATTCGGAAACGAGTTCACAAAATTCATCCCGGAAGAAATAAAGAGATTGGATAGAAAACAGTTGAAGATCCTGTTCGACTGGATGATAAAGGGAGACGGCCACGTGAGAAAGGCCACAGGCCAGATAAGCTATTGGACGTCTTCTAAGAAGTTAGCGGACGATTTGCAGGAAATAGCCCTAAAATTGGGATATATGGCGACCATCTCTACCGTGAAGAAAAAAGCCTCGGAGATGAACGGAAGGCGATTGGTCTCAAACGCCGTCTATGTGATCGGGATTCAAAAGTTGAGACACTACAGGCTACGGGAACAAAATATAAGGAGGGTTCGCTATCGCGGAAAGGTATACTGCTGTGAGGTAGAAAATCATACGGTGTTCGTGAGGAGGAACGGAAAGGTCAGTTGGTGCGGAAACTCGATAGGTGTTACCACGATAAACATGCCTAGGATAGGGTTTTTGTCGAAGAGCGAGGGAGATTTCTTCGCCAGGCTTGACAGGATGATGGTTCTCGCAAAAGACGTGCTAGAGATTAAAAGGAAATGGCTTGAGAAGTTTACTGAGGCCGGTTTATACCCGTATTCCAGGTTCTACCTGAGGCATGTTAAGGAGGCTTTCGGCTCCTACTGGAAGAACCATTTCAGCACGATAGGCTTAATCGGCATGAACGAGGCCTGTTTAAACTTCCTAGGATACACTATCGGTGACCCCGAGGGCCTCAGCTTCTCCATTAAAGTTTTAGACTTCATGAGGAAGAGGCTCCAAGATTTCCAGGAGGAAACAGGCAATATTTTCAACCTTGAGGCTACTCCTGCCGAGGGGACCTCTCATCGGCTCGCTAGGCTAGATAAGAAAACCTACCCTAGTATAATAGTTGCGAACGAGGAGGAGGTCAAGAGGGGCGCCGCGCCGTACTACACGAACTCTACTCACCTCCCAGTTTACTACACCGACGACCTATGGGAATACCTTCGACTCCAAGACCCCCTCCAGACGAGATACACGGGCGGAACGGTTGCACATATCTGGCTCGGCGAGAGCAACCCGCCGGTCGAGTCGGTCGCAGCGCTCGTGAGGAAGGTCTGCGAAAACTTCAGGCTCCCCTACTTCACGCTTACACCGACGTTCAGCATCTGCCCAGAAGACGGGTACCTCAGTGGGGAGCAGCCCACGTGTCCGAAGTGCGGAAGGACCACGGAGGTCTACTCGAGAGTTGTAGGATATCTAAGACCTATAGACCAATGGAACTTGGGTAAGCAGGAGGAGTTTAAGCAGAGGAAGACTTTCGACAAAGCCCTCAGCAGGAAACTCGTTGTTTAAACAACTGGGTGAGACTCCTCTTTTTTACTTTCGCTCCTTAAGCTCTTATTTTTCTGAGATAGTACTGCGAACCACTCGATATTTCTTGTAATTATCTTTCCTTCCTCTTCACGTACAACTTCACAGTCCTCAGTTAGGGATCTCGGACGGCTGCTATTACCTCAACGTCATTACTTGGAGCAACTATCTTGAAGCTCAAGGGTATCTTCGTTCATCGAGATGGGACCAGTAATAATCTCGATGAAGTCGATAGCTTCTTCTCCCTCAACCCTTATCATTGCGTGTCCTCCTTTCCAACCCCTTGCCTCCTGCTTGTAGCAGTCAACCAGGAAGCATCTGTCCGGAGTGGTATCGTTATCCATGACGATCCAGCGTTGCGTACCGCTGAAATCAAGCATGGGATAGACCCAGATGTAGAAATCACCTTCTACGATCACATTAGGCAACCGTACTTTAGCCCAATGGAGGGTAGCATTCTTGAAATACTCGGAAATAGGTAGGGAAGCCCTAAGGATTGCGTTTAGGTCTTTACCCCTTATCTCAACTATGAAGGGCTTTTCGCCCTATCTATCATGAAGCCGTAGACCAGTATAGCGGTTATCCCCACCTTGAAGCGGGAGGGCTAAACTTCACAGCTATGTCATTGGGATAGTAGTCGATCCAGAATCCTTCGGCTCCGCAGTCGTCGTAAGCCAGCCCGATGGTCGCCGCGGACGCATTAATGAATGGAACAGCTGAAAGGATTGTAATGAGATTAGCCCAGTTCCCTTGGCGAAACCATGGACTGAAGGAAGGCTGCTCAAGACACCATCCCCCTCATTCCTTTAGGATTTTCTTCTTAATCATCTCGGCGACTGGCGCTGGACTGATATCCTTGTAGGGCTCTATACCCGCCTCCGTGATCCTGACTAGACAGCAGGCCATGGATGGTTTTGAAAGCGATTTCTCCAGAATCACTGCCTTAACTTCCTCGCCTAGGCTTGTGGAAACCATCCTGAGGATGTTCTTGCTCATGTAAACGAGGTGCTGTCCCCCGATCACGTCGAACTCCCTGGCGCCGAAGCCAGCCTCCGGGTCTATTGGGAAACTCTTCTTATCTATGCTTTCCGCCATCTCCCTCCTAGACTTCTCTTGAAAACTCCTGGCGGCTTCACTCCTCCGCCAGCTCGTTATTAAGAGAAGCGACTCGTAGCCCGTCGCCATTCCCACGAGAGTGTTAACTTCCAACGATAGCTTGCCTTGAAGGATCCTTGCTGTGGAGGCCAGATGTTGAGTAGGCGTGTTCAAGAGCTGTGCGTGATAGTGGGGAACCAGTGAGTCGACGATGATAAGCACCGGGGCCCAGTCGTTCTTATCCACCTCTCTAGGTATTGTCTCGACTATCGCCTTGTGTTGCTCGAAGAGGCCACTAGCCTGGTACATCTTAATTCTGGACAGAGCTTCCTCCCTAATGCCCCTCTTCAAGCATATCGTCTTTAAGCGGTCGGGGTCCCATTCCTCTGTTTTTACAACTATTATCACATCCCTCTCTCTGCAGCCCTTTAAAGCCTCAGCCACCAGGGTCAGGGAAATGGTGGTCTTACCGGTTCCAGGGCTCCCGTAGACCAGGTTTGAAACACCAGTTGGAAGGCCTCCGGTTAGCTCGTCCAGTGGCTTAATACCTGTGCTTAACTTCCTCATTCCGATCTGCCCTCCGTAAGAACCAAGAGTTGTCTCTCCCCCTCCTGAACCTGTCTTAGATAACCCTGCCTCATGAGCGCAGCAAGGGCCCTGAGACCTTCTGCACCCAACGAGGCCCTTACCTCTTCTGTGAACTCGTTCAAGCTCGCTTTTCCACCCGACTCCTCTAGCTTCCCGATTATCTTAGATCCAGCCTCGTAGAACTCGCCAAGCCTCTCCCTCAGCTCGTCATCAGAGCTTAAGACTTTCATGACTGGTTTACGGGCTTCCCTCTCCTTCTCGCTAAGGGGCTTAAGGAGAATGTTCACAGGAGCCTCTGCGAAGCCATACTCCCCATTCTTAATGAGGATAAGCATGAAGTAGTTTGAAGCATCCCTCTCGGGCATGTGGCCCATCCTCCATGGGTTAACGGCTTCAGAGGGAGGCGAGAAGACTACAGAGTCAAGGTTCTCCAAAATCCTTTCGGAGACCTGTGATAGGTTTTTCTCCGCGAATATTATCGAATAGCCTTTCCTCTCCAGCTCTCCGATTAAAGACTCTTCAACGAAGAGTTTAGCATTGTCAAGCCTCCTGTTTCTCGGCCATATCAAGCTTGGATAGGTTATGATTATAAGCGTCCTGCGTTTAGGTTCAAGCTGAGCGAGCTTCGCCAGCATCAAAAGCGTTGCGAAGACCTTGTGCGAAGCTATTGTAAACCCGGAGAGGTCGAGGACCATCCCCAGCTTCAAAACATCACTGAACTCCGTTGCTTCTTTTCTGCCGAAGGCATGCCTCAGGGTTCCGAAGGTGAATGGTTCGAAAGGCGTGTAAATCGATAACCCGCCCTCCGGGGTCTCGAAGTCAAGCCTTGAAGCGATCTCAGGTATCGTGGTTTCCGAAAACCTTAGTACATCATCCAAGAGCGCTTTCGCCACAATGGCCTTCACGTTGAAAGCTCCAAAGCAATAGTCAAGTATCTCAACAACCGATTCGATGTATTGCTCAACCTTTTCACGGTTCGGAGGTTTAATTGGATTTAAGCCATATTTGACAACATCATAGTATCTCGTCGTACCCATCCTTGCCACGCAGCTAAACTCATCGTTTAAATCGAGCAGGATTATCTTCGCGTCCTTAAACACGTCTTTAAGTAGGTACACGAGAGCAGCTTTGAAGTTGCTCCCGGCTATGCCTATCCTCACAGATGCCTGCAGCAATCCTAGGCTCTGCTCACGCACAACCCTCATTTCAGCACCCTCACCCCCCGTTGGGAGACCAGGATAGTCCTCCGCTCCAGTGCAAACCCTCTGGACGGTAGGAGCGACTCGATCAACTCCTTTTTGCAGTCCATTAGGATGATGTTGTCCGCTTCAAAGCTTGAGCGTATCCATGGTTTTTTCAGCGTCAGTATCTTAATTGGGGCCTTCACGTCAAGGTTTTCAGCAAAGCCTCTAAACCAGATAGCGGCCAGGGGTTTAGATGATGTTTTCTTAAGCAAGGCTTCATCAGAGGGTTCGTTGGCGTAGACTACTTCCATCCCATCGTGGTGCCTATAAGTCTTAACGGGCTTCTTACGCAGCCTGTTCTTGCTAAGCTTGAAACCCCTCTCAACAAGCTTCCTTTTTATCTCGTCCCCGGCATCCTCAGATGTCCCCTTAACGTCCACTACGATGGCCATCGAGTTCCTCCTCAACTGCGAGAGACATAGCCGGAGGGCAAGGTCCTCTGCATCCCTTCTCTCACCAACTATTAGTAGCCTCCCCGCTAGCCGACTAGTGTTTAGATCGAGTAGCTCGGGGACCGGTATTACGTAGGGCTTCAGGGAGAGCCACTCTTCCAAAGCTTTCCGTAAACCCTGCCCAGAGCCCGGTCCTGCTCCCTTCAGGATCTTTTTGAACTCCTCCAGGGCCTGCGGATTATCCGAAGCAACTTCAACCTTCATTAATTGCCTGCTGGGTTTAGCCTCACAGAGAATAGCAATATTGCCTGTTACGCTCTTTCCGACAGCTTCTACGAAAGAAGACAGACTCCCCTTGAGTTTAAGTGTCTGACGATGCTCAAAGGACTCCATAAAGGCATCTTCAGGGAGCTTCCGATGGAACCTTGCCTTCCCCATTAAGACTTTTAGTAAACCTCCTAGGCCAAACCCGTGAAGGAAAGCAACTTTAGGAACCGGTGCAAGCGACAGAAGAATCGTGTGGTCTTCAGGTTGGACAGCCTCTTCCTTGCATACTATCCTTAGCTCACTCAGCCTAATCTTAGCGTTCAGAGACTTGCGAGTGACGAAGACAACGCAGAGGAATGTTGCTATGAATCCTATTTGAGTATAGTGCTTGATACGGAAGAAAGCTAAGAAGAGCGCTGACATCAACCAGATTAGCAGGAAGGAGAATGCCCTTTTAAAGACCCTTCTCACGTTGTCCTTAAAGTACTTTCTCGGAAATAACAGGGACATAGTCAAGAACGCCATCACCGCTATAGAGATCAGGCTCGTCAGGCCTCCTAGGTCTAAGCCGAAGGGGTACACGATGGAATCTAAAAGCCTCTTAACCAGGCTCCCCAACAGAAGTACTGCAGCGAGCTTCAGGACGGTCTTAATGATGCTCATTCTCCATCACGTATAGAAGCATTGTGAAACGTATATTTATAGCATGAGGTAAGCGAAAATTTCCGCTGACAGTCAGCGAGAATTTACCAACGGAAGATTTATATCGCCGTTATCAGCCGGCCAGGGAAAGCGATATTCGAAGCGAATTCTTGGAGAATCAGGCGGATAAAGGCTACTGCAGACGCCAGGGGAAGGAAATGCCTCGCTGGGATTCTTCACTTGACAGCAGGTAAACATCTGCTTACCATATTTTGGCGGCTCACACCGATCAGGTTTCAAACCTTGAAGCCTATCTCTTAAATCCTTAAAAGGTATTGGACGCTTTTTTAAAGACGTTGCCAAACGAAGGCGAGAAACTGGAACTGGAGCCGGAGAAACTCAACATGATAAAGGCTGCAGCTGAGCCTCACAGGATGAGAATATTGGTAAAACTGCTAGAGAAAGAGGGCACTATTACATCGCTATCCAAATCCCTCAGTTGTTCCAAACAGCTTTTAATCCACCACCTTGAGGTTCTCGAGAAGAACGGGCTCGTCTCGAAGAGAAGGGTTGAGAACGCTGAGGTCTATAGTATTAGTGAAGCCGCCAAGACTATAGTCTCGGAGGTCTTGAAAATGCATTTAAGAATCGGAGAGGCTGAGGGCCCTGAGGCGGGCGCTGAGAGACGCATGGTTACTGCACCGGCTCTAAGAAGGCCAGCATCCCTTCTGAAACTCATACCCCTGATCATTGGAATATCCGTAGCACTCTTCGCATCAGCCAGAGGGATCCTAGAAGGACAACCCCTGTGGATCCTCAGCGGAACATTGGTCGGCATCTGCCTCTACGCGATCGTTTCAAAGCTAATCCGGTATGCGCTAACCTCATAGCATGGATAATGAGGTGGGAACAGACTCGCGCGCTGTATAGTTGAATATCCCTTTTAAAAATGCTGAGAAAAGCGAGGGTTTAAAGCGTTTGAAGGAACTTGATAATTTATTCCGGTCAACTTTTTAAACATGTCAGCAGTGTGGTAAACCATGCGTCTACTTGAGCAGAAGAATCTGGAGAAGATAGGCATAGTGGCCAGTGATTCGAGTGAAACCAGGGCTAAGCTCCTCCTAGAGGAGGAGAAGGAGCTTAAGGTTAGGGCTGAGGAGATCATCGTTATCGACACGCCCATGGGGGAGGTTCTTGGCGTTCTTAGAAGCGGCAGCGGGGTTAACGAGGCTCTCAGGGCAAATGCTTACAGGCCGAGCGTTGCTTACGCTAAGAAGGGTGGAGTCCCCTCAGGAGCCAGGGAGATATATACTTTCGAAATAATGGTGATAGGGGTTTTGACTGAGAACGGGGTTGAGCAGAACCGCATGATAATACCTCCTAGAAGCAACGTCTACATTTTTAAGCCAGGCGTCTCCAATCCTCTTGAACACGTTGCGAGAAACAAGCCGGTTGTCTGGAACGCTTGTCTCGAGGGCCATGAGGATTGGAGAATACCTTTCGACAGCTCCTTCCTACCGTACCATATCGGCGTGTTCGGCGCAACGGGAAGCGGAAAGTCTTGGCTGACAAGATTTGTCCTGGTCCCAGTCCTCTTGGAGTCAGGCTTCAAGGTTCTGGTTCTAGACTGGAGTGGCGAAGATTATGCTCCATACTACAAGGATAAGGCGGTTCCCATCTCCTACCTTAGGCTAGACGAGGAGGCGATAGTGAGATACATTCTGGAGAAGGCTGAGCACTTCGGCTACACTGGCCAGGCTAGAGATTCCAACCCTGTGAGGGAGGCTCTGGAGGACTATGTTTCGAGAAGATGGGAGGAGATAAGCCAGAAATCGTCTGAGGAAATGTTCCTAGACATGAAGAACCATTTGGAAAACGGTGTTAGACAGTCTTCAACAAGAGAGGATTTTAAGAGGATTGCTCTACGCCGGCTGGAGTACGGTTTCAAGAAGCTTAGGCCGATCGACCTGGAGGCCGTCAGGGGCTCGTTAAGCATCGAGGAGCTAGTGGAGGATTTGAGGATGGAGGAGAAGGGTCTTAGAGTTGTCGACATGAGCCTGGTTGGGAGTGACGAGAAGCTCTCCTTCTTCAACTCTCTCGCAAGGTTTCTCGAGGAGGGGATGGAGCTGGGGGAGTCGCTCGGCGTCGCGCTGGTGATAGATGAAGGACCACAGTACGCCCCATGGGAGCCCAAGGGAATACAGTACGAGTCCACTGAGCACATTAAGAACCTCTGCGCCCTCGGGAGGAAACACAGGCTTTGCATCGTCTTAATATCGCAGGGGATCGCTGGAGACATAGGTATAAACGCTGCCGTAAGAAGGAATCTTAACACGCAGTTCTTCGGAGCCCTTCACCCGCTCGACATGCAGGAGGCTGACAACTGGCTTAAGCCCTACGGGATTCAGAGGGAGTATCTTCTTTCACTGAAGCCGGGCCAGTTCTACTTCGTGGGGAAAGCAAATCCGTCGCCGATACCTCTCCTGATATCTTTCAAGCCGGTGAAATGATACGCGATGGCTTCTGAAACAGCGTGGAGCAAGCTTCCCATAGATCTTCAGGAGCAGTTCTACGAGAGGGCGGAGAGGGAGGCGCGTAGGCTTACAACCGTCATACGGGATTTAAGGTCTAAGATAGAGCTGGCTAAGAATAAGTTGGAACCGTACGTGCGTCGGTTGGAGTTCAAGGCTTCCGGGGATTTCTCGATAGCTGCCGTCGACGGTTCCTTCTCGCCTAGGCCTGCTGAAACTATTGGCGCAAGGTTCACAGTATACTCTGCAGGCTTCATGATGGTGAAGGGTAGGGAAATAGTTAAGGAAGGTTTTTTCTCAGGAGGTGTGCGTCATGATCATGCTCACAGCAGGGATTTTTCCAGCGCTGTCCTACACGTGCAGGGATCCTATTTGGAGAGGAGAGCCGCCTTGGAAGCCTTAAAGGAGGATCCGGACCTGCTGCTTCTAGACGGAAGCTTCCTTGGTTTTGCATACTCTCTCTTCAGAGTTAGAAGAATAGTCCCAGTGCCCCAGTGGATAGTCGACACAGCTAGAGAAACCTTGGAGGCGACGGAGAAGCTTCTGGACTCGGGGAAGTGCGCTGGAGTGGTTAAGAGAGGGAGGAGCAGGGCCATAGGAGGCTGGTTGTCAATCGAGGAGGGCGGTAAAAGCCCTTTAACAGACTGCCTAGACAAGCAGATTTTACACTACCTTATGAAGCCTCCTTCAATCCTTAACTATAGGGAGCTTCTGAAGCAGCCGGGCCTCCAGAGAGCCTACAGCAGGGTTAGCGAGCTGCTGGGCCGAGGCGGTTTAAGCCCTAAAGATGCTTTTGAGCAGGCTATGAAGTGGGTTGTTGAAAGCCTGACGAAGGCTCTAGACGTGTCCGATGAAACAGCCTTAAGGCTTGAATCCAGAATAAACAGGGTTCAAATAAAGGTTAGCGCTGAGAATCCTCCTTTCGAGCTTGAAGTACCGGTTGAATCTGAAGATAAAGTGTTAAGCGTTCTCTTCTCGAGCGTCGACAATTTTAACATGGCGACGGGCCTGCCTCTCGCAATAGATCTTGTTGATGAAAGCGTCACGCTGCCCGCTGAATTTACGGGGGAATTCGTAAGGGAGGTTGAGGCCAGGATCGTTGACTCCTACGATGGGGATCTTGAGGAAGTTAAAGGGTTTTTCACAGCTATGAATCCTCAGAAAGAATTTTAGCCTTTTATACTTAGGTTTTATACGTCTATGCGTTGGAAAGCATTATTCTTGCCCATGGGGATTGCGACGGGGTCTGTGCGGCCTCAATAGTTCTAGCTGCAAGGAGAAATGCTAAAGTGGTGTTCACAAACCCTGCTGGTCTTCTGTCAGAGCTTAGGTCTATCGAAGCCGGGAGCATCATAATACTGGATGTAGCGTTAACTTCGAAACATAAGGATGGGATAGCCTCAGAGTTTAAGAGGCTTGGTTCGAGAAACGAGGTTGTCTACTTGGATCACCATCCTCTTCCTCAAGGACTAGGCTTGAGTAAGCTGCCTGTTAAGACGCTTAAACGAGTTAGGGGTGCGTGCTCCTCTGAGCTTGCCTACACTTATTTTAAGGATTGGCTGGAGCCTGAGATGAGCAGGGTTGCAATCTACGGCGCGATAGGAGACTATAGTGATGACACGCCCGGGGTTAGAAGGATGTTGGAGAAATGGGATAAGAGGGAGCTCTACTTGGAAGCCGGGATCCTGGTGGCCGCGCTGGAGGGTGTTAGAAGGAGGGATTTCGATTTCAAGAGGAGCCTCGTCAACTATCTTTCTGAAAACAGGCTTCCAAGCGCTGATAGAAGCCTGGTTGAAATGGCTTTACGCGAGTCAGAGAGGGATGAGGAGATGCGCCGCCTGGTGAAGAGCATGGTGAAGACTCATGGCAACGTATCGTACGTTACGAACCTGGAATGGTCTCTTGGGAAGGCTGCGACCTACGCTAGGGCTTACGGCGGCACAATAGTCGGGGTGGCGGCTGAAGAACAGGGTGAGAACATTGATCTGAGCATCAGGTCCGTGGGCTTGAAAAATCTCTACAGTGTTGTGTCTAGGGTTGCCGGAGAGCTCGGAGGGATCGGTGGTGGGCACGCTAACGCGGCTGGAGCAAGGATTCCAAGGGGGAAACTCTTAGAATTCGTAGAAATGCTCGACGAAGGGCTTGCAAAAATTTAGCTCGCCAGTGTAATAAGCAGCCTGGACTAAAAGTTATATTTCTGACCCTCCAAAATATTGGGAGAATTGAATAGGATAGTGTTGCTCATGGTTACGGGTGCACTGCTGTTTTACACCGCTATCCCCGGCTTCACACTTCCCGCTTCAGCGCAAGCACCTCAGTCTACCAGAGTATTCTACCCTTTAAAGGACGCTGTGGTCTACGAGGGTGATCCCGACCGTAATTTCGGCTTCAATTGGGAGATAGGGGTTAATTACAGGGAGGGTTTCCGAGACCGTTCCTTCATAATGTTCGATTTAAGCAGCATACCTCCGGGGTCCATCGTTGTTTCAGCCATCCTAAACATATACATGTATGATCCTCCTGACCTGAACCGGAGTCTAGCATGCTACCAGGTTGATGAGGGGGACTGGGGAGAGGACAGTATTACTTGGAGAAACCAGCCGGGTGCAAGCCTATTCGTAGCGTCGGTTTCAACAGGCGATAAGCCGAAGTGGCTTAAGCTGGATGTTAAGAGCTCCCTCGTAAAATTCGTCTCCGGAAGCCGCGCTGTCTACGAGCCTAACTTCGGCTGGATGCTGAGGGATTATGCTGAGGGCCTGGGTTCAGCCAGCTACCCGTTCTGGATGTGTTCCAGGGAGCATAAGGATTCGAGCAAGCATCCTTATCTTGAAGTCAAATACTCTCCTCCCCGTCTAGACCTCGTTCCCTCCGGAGACTCGATGCAGGCCGGGGGCTGGATTAAAATGAGGGTCTACAGGGAGACTGAGACCGGTGAGAGAATTACGCGCGGCCCCCTCAGGGTTGGGCTTGATTCAAACTCGAACTCGACGAGTAGAAGATTCTCTTTGACCCAGGGTGGGGATGCGATAACGGAGTTGACAATACGGGAAGGCGCCACTTTCGCAGATTTCTACTATTATGAGGAGAGGGCTGGAACATGGAGCATAAGTGTTAAGGCGGTGGACTATCCTGACTATGTTGGCGACGCTGAAACCCTCAGGGTTACTCCCGGCCCATTAGAAGGCTTCGAGTTTGAAACTATAGGTTCTCCAAAGCAGGCTGCAGTGCCCTTCCAGATAACCATAATCGCGCGCGACACGTATGGGAATGTCAAGACTGATTACAATGGGGTGAACACTCTTTCAGACACGACGGGAACCATCAGCCCTAATAAAACCGGGGCCTTCACCAACGGGAAATGGTCCGGATACGTAACAATTAGCAGGATAAGCGGAAGCGTAAAGATTACGACTGCAGGCCTGGGGAAAACGGGTGAGAGCAACGAGTTCAAAGTTACAGCCGGCCCTCCCGCGAAGCTTGTAATCGAGCCCTCGAGCTTCAAGATGGCGGCGGGCGTAGTTTTCCCGCGCCTAAGCTTATCGCTTAGGGACATTAAGGATTTCGAAGCGAATAACACTTTAAACGTGACCGTGAGCCTTTCAACATCCTCACCCGAGGGTGAGTTCAGGTTTCCCGGAATGGCCGCGAGGATAACGAGCGTGACGATTCCAGCGGGCTCCAGCACTGTTCAAGTAGACTACTTTGACACCAAGGTTGGAAACCATGCCTTAACAGCTTCAGCCATGGGCTTCAAATTTACAGCGAACGTTACTGTTCTTGTTGACGAGCTTCCGCCCGTCACTCTGATAATGATTAAGGGGGCGAAACACGAAGCCAATGGGACTCTCTATGTCTCCGGCTCAACGCTCCTCGTTTTCTCGGCTGAGGATGATTTGAGCGGTGTTAAAAGTATTTTTTACAGGATTGACGAGAACCCTTGGGAGGCTTACAACGCTGCCTTCGTGCCTTCACCCTATCCTGAAGGCAGGCATGAGATAAGGTATTATAGTGTAGACAGGGCTGGTAATGCTGAGGCTGAGAGGAAACTGGAGTTCTTCCTGGATAAGTCTCCTCCCAGCGTCAGGGATGCGTCTCCGTCTGGAAGATTCTTTTCAAGCTCCAGAACCATTTTTCTGATAGTCAAGGCTGCTGACTCATCGGGAGTAAGGGAGGTTGAGCTGACCATAGACGGTATTTCACACGGGTTCATGGTTGAAAACGGGGACAGGCATATTAAGACTGTAAGCCTAAGCGAGGGAAGCCACAGCTGGAGCATCAGGCTGACTGACAATCTGAACAACTCGGCTGTGTACAGCTATTCGTTCACGCTGATCCTTGACGCTAGGCCGCCAGTAATCACGGGTCTCTCAGGGCCTTCAAACCCTGTTTTCGGGGAGGCGGCGACAGTAGTATGCACGGTTTCCGACGAGCCTTCAGGCGTTAGAGACGTCTACCTCTGCTACTCGACGGATAAAGGGTCTTCCTGGGTCAGGACGGTGATGAGTCTTCAAGAGGGCCTCTACAAGGGTTCAATACCTTCTCAATTCTTCTTCACGGAGGTTCAATACTATGTTGAGGCTGTTGATAACGCGGGAAACAGGTTTCAGACAGGAGTCTCAACATACACCGTTGGCATACCGTTATGGCTCTACCTGTTAGCCCTGTCTCCAATAGCCCTTCTGTTAGCCGTATTCTTTTTGAGAAGGATGTTGGCGAGGAGGCGTTCTCCCCAACAAGTATACACCGCTTCTGGAACAATGACGCGATAAATCCGGCATGCTTGCTAAGCCACGCTTTTCATCCTTGACGCGCATGCTTTAACAGGCGTCGTCTCAACGATTAACAGTTTTCAACCTGGTCTAGGAATCCTGTTTGAAAGCAGCTTGCCAAAGGCTGGAAACAGCTCTGCCTCCGAAGCGTTACATGAGAAAAAAGGAATACTCTCTAAAGCAGGTTTCTTATCAGCTCTTTCTCCGTCACTATTCCTACGGTTCTGCCTCCCTTTACTACAACGATCCTCCTTACCTCCTTCTCCTTCATCAGCGTTATCGCCTTAAGAATAGATGCCTCTGGGTCGATCGTGATAAGCGGCTTGCTCATTATCTCTCTGCAAGCAACCTTCTTAGGATCCTTACCCTCCATTAAAACCCTCTTTATCAGGTCCCTTTCAGTCACTATTCCCTCGGGTCTTCCTCCAGACTCGATCACAACAGCCCCTATCCCATAGCTCATCATCTTGCTTGCCGCTTCAAACACTGAATCCGTAGGAAGAACGCTGACGACGGGAGAAGACATGACGTCCCTGACTTTTTTCTCCTCCTTCTCCGAGGACAAGCATCCTCCCCTCGCAGATTTACTACGCGCCTAGGGTTAATAACTTTTTAATCCCCAGCTAAATCGCTTAAATGTTAACTGTAAAGCTCTTCTGAAGGTTTTGAAAAGCAACAGTAGGTTTATATATATGAGGATCGTTTTCCCGAAAGGTTGAAGGGCCCTAAGATAGCTTTCATTGGAGCAGGCAGCGTGGTTTTCGCGAGGACTCTGATCTCAGACATTCTCTCCTACCCGGCGCTTAGAGAATCGGAATTATGTCTGATGGATATTGATGCGGAGCGGCTTAAAATGGTTGCTGAGCTAGCGAAAACAATGACTTCAAAGCATGCTCCAAGCGTAAGGGTCAGCAGCACGCTTAACCGACGGGAAGCACTCGACGGCGCTGACTACGTCATAATCATGATACAGGTGGGTGGGCTTAAAGCGTTTGAGAAGGATATCTACATACCTCTTAAATACGGTGTGAACCAAGAGGTTGGAGACACCCTGGGGCCAGGTGGTGTCTTCAGGGGCCTGAGAACAGTGCCCGTTCTCATCGACATATGCAGAGACATGGAGGGCCTCTGTCCAGACGCCTTACTGATAAACTACGCGAACCCGATGGCGATAAACTGCTGGGCTATGAACAGGGCGACGAGAATAAGAAACGTTGGGCTCTGCCACAGTGTTCAGGGGACTGCGATGCAGCTTTCAAGCTACATAGGGGTTCCATACGAGGAGGTTTACTACTGGGTGGCGGGAATAAACCATCAAGCCTTCTTCCTAGAGTTTAAGCATCTTGGGAAAGATGCTTACCCGATGCTGTGGGAAGCCATGAAGAAACCGGATGTCTATGAGAAGGATAAGGTTAGGTTCGAAATGATGAAGGCACTCGGATATTTCATAACTGAGTCCAGCCACCATCTTGGAGAATACGTTCCCTATTTCAGGGTGAATGAGGAGAGGCGTAGGAAGTACTGTGAGCCAAGATGGTTCTACTACCAGATATGTCAGGAAGCATGGAAGCCTCATTACGAGCAGATAAGGAGGCAGATCTCGGGTGTGGAGCCGGTTGAAATAAGGCGTTCCCATGAGTACGGGGTTATGATAATAGACTCTATGGAAACAGGAACAATCCGGAGGATAAACGGTAATGTTGAAAACACAGGTATTATAACGAACCTGCCCTACGGGTGCTGCGTGGAGGTTCCTTGCTTCGTCGACAAAGGTGGGCTGCATCCCTGCTATGTTGGTGATCTACCACCTCAGTGCGCCGCGTTGAACAGGACCAATATAAATGTTCAGGAACTGGCGGTGAAAGCTGCTCTCGAGGCCGACAGGGAGTTGGCTTACCAAGCGGTCCTGTTCGACCCGTTGACAGCCGCAGTGTTGACGCCTGAAGAGATCAGGAAAATGGTTGACGAAATGTTTGAGGCTGAGAGGGAGTGGCTTCCACAATTCTACAAGTAGGGTTTACATTAAACATTAATCCAGTTCAGATTATTCCCACCGTTCTTGAAAAGCCTACAGTTTTTCAAGCACGAAAATATGAGGGTATAGCCCGCCTGTTTCGACAACTCTTTCATGCACCAGCTTGAACTTCTTCGTCTTGAAAACAATGCTTCGGAAAGCAGTTGCCTTAAGGCTTATCACCGTGATACTGCCATCGGGCTTAACTATTTTTGAAGCTGAGTTGAGGAAGCGGAAATAAGTTTCTCTAAGGTTCTTCTCCCTGCTCATTCGAACCCCGTAGGGAGGGTTCGTCACCACTCTATCTATGGTTGAATCATAATAGTCTTCAAGCCTCCGGGCGTCAGCAATCCTGAGCGAAACGTGTTTCTCAACCCCGGCTGCTTCAGCGTTTCTCCTAGCCCCCTCTAAAAATCTGCTGTTAACATCGCTGCCGTAAATCGTTATCCTGCCGTCCCAAACCTGAGCCGCCTCTATAGGGATCGTGCCGCCTCCGCAGAAAGGATCAAGCAGAACATCCCCGTCTTCAACACCCGCTATCCTCAGCATTCCGTAGGCTAGCGGCGCCTTTATCGCGGCAGGATGGTTAAAAGGCCTTTCAAACCTCTTATGTAAAGACTCCCTTGTCAACTGAACCCCGACGTAACACTTGCTTCCTATCACGTCGCAGACAATGTTCACGTCGAAGCTTTTCAAGCTGACCTTCCTGCCGTATTTCTCAACTATGGCTTGCCCCGCATACTTCTGAACCTGGACAGAGGTGAAGGCATGCTCGCCTATTCTCTGACACGTAACCCTGAAGGTTTCAGCGCTCTTCAAATCCTCTATTTCAATACTTTTCAACCCGTTGTAAACGTCGAGCAGGCCTTCCTCCCCCGTCCTTATTTCGAAAACGGATACGTGTTTCACAGCGTGGTATATTGAGCGCAAAGAGAAAACCCTGGCCAGTTTCTCCCCGTCGATTTCAACGCTAATCCTGCCCGGTAGACCGTGAAACCTTGATGCCCGTGCTTCTAAAACCTCTTCAACCTCTTTCTCAACGATGTCCTCAATGCCGGGGTTTGTAGTGAGCAGAATAATCAACACTTTAACATTGTTTTTGTTCCATCGCCTTAAAAGCTTTACCTATATGTGGAAACCGTCCGGCTGTGGAGCATCCTCGAAAACTAGACTTCAGGCGTGCTGATTTTCTCCGCGAGTTTAAACGCGTCATGGAACCTGGAGGGGCCTCTAAGCGATTCCTCAGCGATGTGGAACACGTTTATACTTGACTCTTTCAGAAGAATATGCCATCCTGAGGGTTCAGCCTTCTCCCATTTGCCGCCTAGGTTCCTGACGAGCACTTCTCCCAGGTAGCTGCCAGTCATTAGCACCAGCCTCAGCAGTATCGTGCTGTACGTGTTCTCCCCATCCTCCATCTCCACGTCCTTGAAAAGCTCCTTAGGCCAGTACGCGTCAATAACCCTGTCCAGCTCAACAAGCGAGCCCGGAGTGTAGTCTATCGGCTTAAGCATCATGCTGTAGAACCATTCAACGCATTCCGCTGAGCAGTGTCTGAAGAAGGCTGGTCCAGCCTCAGCAACCCTACTTTCGTCAGCCACTATCTTCCCCTCCTCGCCCCGCTTATAATAGGTGATTTCAAACTCCTCCCTACTGGAGGCCTCAGCCCAGTGTTCCAGATACTTGTCCACCAGCTCCCAGTCTGTTTCCCCGGTGTCAAGCCCACAGTCTTCGAAAAGCTGCAGCTTCAAGTATTCTGCGGTGAACAAGGCGTCCCTAGAGTCTTGCCGCGACCTCAGGTTGCTTATTATCAAGCCTATCCTTGAAAGCCTGTCGCCGCCAAGCCTGGAGTCAAGCAGTCTCTTGGCCATCGCGAAAATAGAGCGGAACATGAATGCTCTTTCAGCAGCATCCTCTGTTTCCTTCATGGAGTCGTTAATCCAGTCGTAGAAAACCGCAGCCAGCCTTATTCTATCCTCGTCTCCCGACTCCATTACTCTTGCGAAAAACTCTCTATACTCCTTCATGATCCCGGTTGAAACTGGTTCCCCCTCCTCCACCATTAGCTAAGAGGGCTGGCTTAAGCTTAAAAACCTTAGCCTAAGATTCCGGAATGCGAGGGGTCTGACGCTTATTCTAAAGAGGTGTTTTAACCTTAGCCGTCTGCTGTGCAACCTGACGCCGAGCGTAAAGCTTTGAAATCTCCTCCATCAAGGTCCTCTCCTTCTTGCAAAGTAGCGTGTAGGCGTCCTGCCCTATGACAACATCCTTCTTCTCCCTTATCTTCTTAAGCTCGGCCTTCAGGTACCTGAGCAGCTCCTCCTCGCTCTCGCTCCAGCTCAACCAGGAAACACCTCCCTGAAAACAAGGGGTATGGGGCTGGACGAGTCTCTACCATCTATGCATCTTTTTACACTCGTCGCTGTCACCTTTTCGACCCCTCCCCCCACCCCTCTGTCTTTTCTTATCCATCCCAAATATTTAAGCTTTTTCCCTTGTTTAAAAACCCTTAAACCCTTTTAAACTGAAATGAACTGAAATAAACTGATTTAAACCGAATTTAAAGAGCAATCAAGCTGTTCTCGCAGAGCCGGCTGTGAGAAGGGTTTAAAGACCACCGTAGAACATCGTTTTAGCGAAAACTTTTTAATACAACGCTGAAAGCGCCAGAAGGATTAACCCGTATAAAGTCAGCGTCACCACTATCTCTATTGTTTTCTCAGGATAGTCTTTTTTGAAAAACAGCTTAACCGGTGTCCTCAGCATCCTTCCAACCAGCCGGGTTAAGGGGAGCATGAAGGGGGTTCTATAACGGTAGTCAGCGTATTCCGAGCCGTGTTTCCCAAGCATGTCCCTCTCCTCTCGTAGAGCTATCCCGACGAGGACCAGGGCTGCGGCTACCCAGAATAATGGTGGCGGCGCGAAATACCCTCCCCTGGGTGGTGTGAAAACATACTTGTCGTAAACCAGTAGCCCGTAGCTCCAAACCAGGAAGCTCAAGTACTGAGGGTGCCTCGAATACTTGTAGACCAGCATGTCTGCGAAACCCTTTCCCTGAAACCTGGCGTAGAACCATGTTGCGCAGCCTGCGAAAAACAGGATTGACGCTGCGAACACTATTGTTTTGAAAAGCGTTTCATCGAGGCTCCTCCCGTCGGCAGGGCTTAACAGTATTCTTAAAGCATCGTAAGGCAGGTAGGCGATGTCTCCAAGCTCGAGAATACTCTTCGCCGTACTTATCTTCTCGTAGATCGAAGAACCTGGTGAAAGCTCTATGAAGGGGAGCCACATGATCCTTAAAAAGCCTATTCCCGAGAGGAAGAACATTGCTGAGGCGAAATAGCTGAACGTTGGGAGGATGAGGCTGGCCGAGCCTAGGAAGCTCAGCTTGTATCTCCCAAGCGCGAACCCGAGGATTATCAGGGTTAAAGTGGCCCCCAGGCAAAGATAGCCTAAGGGTCTGACAGAGTCTACGAATTGTTCAGCCTCCTTCCATTCGCCAGCACCGTAGTGTGGAGTAGCCTCCATCAGCAGACCGTTTAGAAAAATCGGGAGCTCAAGCGTGGAGTAGAGCAACGCGTATGAAAAGACTGCTGAAAGAATTATTGAGAGGAGGACCGCCCGAGTTTTACGCATTGCCGTCAGGCCTTGCCGGGTTGTTTAAAACCCGTAGTTCTTTCTCACCCAGGCCCCGACTTCTCTAAGCCTCTTAACCTGCTCCGGGTCAAGTTCACCGCTCGGCAGCGGTCCAACGTTTAAAAGCAGGTTTGCACCGAGCCCGTTAGCCTTCTTCAAAACGCCTATTAGTTCTTCGCTAGACTTATAGTTCTTATCATCCTTGTTGTAGCCCCAGCTGTTATTGATAGTCATGCAGGTTTCCAACGGTAGTTTTGAAACCTTGGCCTTGTTGAACCCAGCCGTGTTCTCGCCGGGAACATCCTGCTCAAATATTTGGAAATCCTCTCCGGGGAAAGGGTCGACGTGATGATTATTGCCTATGAGGGCTGAAGGCCGGAGCGAACGTATGGTTTCGTAAAGATCTGTTAAACGCCAGTCGGCGTCAGGCTTGTCCCACCATCCGTCAAACCAGAATCCTCCGGCTTCATAGTTCTCGCAAAGCTCCCTGACCTGACCAATATAGTAATCCAGATACTTTTCCCAGTTTCCACCCGGCTTCCTGCCAGCGTACTGCCCGGTTACGCCCAATGGATAGTAATCCGGATGATGCCAGTCTAGCAGGGAGTAGTAGAAGAACACTTTAAGACCCGCCCTCCCGGCAGCCTCAACCAGCTCCCTTAAAACATCCCTGCGGAAGGGTGTTCTAGTAACCTTGTAGTCTGTGAGCCTAGAATCATACATGCAGAAGCCGTCGTGGTGCTTAGTGGTGAAAGTTATGTATTTGGCGCCAGCCTCCTTGAAAACGCTCACCCATTCGTCAGCGTTGAATCCCACGGGGTTGAAACGGTTTGCAAGCTTCTCATACTCCTGAATGCTCATTTTCTCGTTCTGCATAACCCATTCTCCCCTTCCAAGGATAGAGTATATCCCCCAGTGTATGAATATTCCGAGCCTAGCATTCCTGAACCATTCTACTGATGACTCCCTGCTGCTCATCATGGCCTAACGCTCCCTGCTTATTTTTAAAAGTTTGCTTGAAACGTTTACGGCAACTTTAAACAGGGTGAAATGTTTTTATCCCGCTACCCGTTCGGAGCGCTGATGGACTCTCGGAGACTACTCTACCTGTCCCGTTCAGACGTTGAGAAAGTGGCCCTCGACTTGAAAACCATAATTCGCCTCCTGGAGGAAGCCTTCAGGCTTAAGGGTCAGGGCCTCGTGGAAATGCCGCCTAAACCCGGTATCCACACGAAGCCAGATGCCTTCATCCACGCGATGCCTGCCTACATCCCTGGTATGAGGTACGCCGGAATAAAATGGGTGAGTGGTTATCCGGAGAACTATAAGCATGGCCTCCCCTACATAAGTGGGCTTCTCATATTGAACGACGTTGAGACGGGGCTACCCTACGCAGTCATGGACTGCACCTGGATAACTGCTTACCGGACTGGTGCCGCAACAGCCCTGTCAGCCAAATACTTAGCCAGACGGGATAGTGACACCGTCGGAATACTGGCTTGTGGCGTGCAGGGGCGTACAAACCTGGAGGCCTTAGCATCCCTGTTTAAAATAAGACGCGTCTACGCTTACGATATTTCTAGGGAGGCGCAGGAAAAATACGTGAAGGAAATGTCTGATAAGCTTGGCGTCGAGATAATCGGGGTTAACGAGCCTAGGGAAGCCGTGGCTAAAAGCGACATCGTAGTGACCTCCGGCCCCATTTTGAAAAACCCTAGGCCGACGATCGACAGGGACTGGCTTCAACCAGGCGGTTTCGCGAGCGCAGTGGACTTCGACAGCTACTGGAAGCCGGAGGCGCTTGCTCAATTCGACAAGATAAGCACGGATGACCATGCGCAGTTCCAATACTATAAGAGTATCGGGTATTTCTGTTCAACACCCTACCCTTACGCGGACCTGGGGGAGATAGTTAACGGGTTTAAGCCTGGAAGAGAAAGGGATGATGAGAGAACAATGGCCATGAACCTCGGACTAGCTTTGGAGGACATGGCGGTGGCCCCTGAAATATATGGGAGGGCTTTGGAGAAAGGAGTGGGAACATGGCTGGAGCTTTGAAACGCGTTTAAAGTTTTTGATTATCTGAGTGTCCTCGGGATTATACGACTGGTGTTTGAGCACACTGCTATTTAGAATAAGTCTCCGTTTCTTTCATTTTGCCACAAGATGGTTTAATCATAGCCACAGCGTCGTGTAGCGCTCATCAACAAGTAGCAAAGTATGAATCTAAATCCTGGTTGAAAACAGGCATGTAGAAGCAATTCGCGCCCAGTCTTAAGCATGCTTAGCCATCAGATTCATGCTCAGGCATCTCTCAGCAGTATAGCATGTTAACCACGTGTCATTAATTGGCTGGGCTTCAGGTTGAAAACTAGTCGGCGAAGATAGATGACTTCTCCTCTTTTTTCCAGGGTGTAGGCGTCAATTGCATAAGGCTTCGAATCCGGTTGGGGGCTTCTGGTTCCTCAAAGCTGAGTTTCGACGCCTTTATTCAGCGAGTAAGGCAAACCAAAGCAGGCCTTAAGTTCTCTAAAACATGCCTATTCTCTTTCCCGGTTGCATAGCAAAATGTTTTTATTTAAAGAATTGGCTGCAACATTAGGATTGCAGTTTAAAACTGCTCCGTCTGAGGAAGAGCTTAGGAAAATGCTCAGCGACTACTCTCACGCCATATACGTCGCTAAGCTGGCCACTGGACCAGGTGGAACGTTAAGCGCAAAGCTGAACCATGGAGGAACAATACTCGTTAAGCCGAGCGGCTTCAACCTTGGGGAGCTTAAGCCTGAGGACTTTGTAGAAGTAGAATTGAAGACGCTTAGGGTGGTGAAAGGAGTTTTAAAGCCCTCCATGGAGGTGGGGGTTCTAGCAAGCTGCCACCTGGCTAGAGACGATGTTAACGCTGTCATACATGCCCACCCGCCTTTCTGCATAGCCCTGACAACTGTTGGGCTCAACCTGAATACCCCCCTCTACCCTGATCACGCGGTTTTCCTGGAGAAGGTTGCAAACCTACCGTTCTACCCGCCGGGCTCAGAGGAGCTGGCTGAAGCAGCCGGGGAGGCTGCGAGAAAGCATGACTGCATGCTTTTGAAGAACCACGGGGTAATCACTCTCGGCTCGTCGCTCAGAGAAGCATACTACAGGCTGGAGATAATGGAGGAGAGCGCTAAGATAACTGTTTTCTCCTGGATTCTGGCTGGGCTGCTTAAACCAGGAGGGAGGCCTGAATCCCTTTCAGCTGAGCAGGCTGAAGCCATCCGGAGGCTTCAAGCAGAGGCGTATAGGAGGAGCCTAGCGAAAAACTGGTGACCTTAATTAAAGCACAAGGCTCTGCGATGGTCTCGATTACTCGGCCTGGTTAGTCGGAGTGCTACTGGGCCTCAAGACTCTTTAGTTCCTTGAAATCCTCCCTAAGAGCTTCGTAGAGGCTCCTGTAGACCCTGTATAGCTGCCCGTATTTCAAAGCCGCCTCTTGAACCGGCTTAATCGTCTCGCTGCTAGTCAACCATTCGTTTATAACCTCATACCCCTTAAGAGCCCCGGTTCCAACCCCTGCGAGCAGAGCGTCACCGTAGGGCGCGCCTATGCTTGCAGCCAAGTACTCCACATCCCTGTTTAAAACGTCTGTTATAATCCTCCTCCAGACTCTTGACTTTGCCCCACCGTTGACGAGTATCGCTCTCCTCAAAGGAATCCCGGTTTCTACAGCTGTTTCAACGCAGTATCTTATGGCGTACGCAATGCCCTCTAGAATAGCCCTATACATGTGGGCTTTAGTATGGTTCAGCGTTAAGCCGAAGAAAACCCCCCTGACATACTCGTCCCACCACGGGGCTCTCTCGCCAACCATCATGTGGGGGAGAAATATCAGCCCATCGGACCCAGCCGGAACCCTTTCAGCCTCCATGTCCAGTATGCTGTAGGCGCTTAAACCAGTCTCTCTCGCAAGCATGCTTTCAACGCTTCCAAGATTGTCCCTGAACCACCTGATCGCGTAGCCCGCGGTTATGATTCCCGCGAAAGAATAGAACTTCCTGTCGTCATACGCCACGTGGGAATAGTTTATGAGCTTCGGGGAGAACCTAGGCTCATCCTGGATAAAACCGTTGCAGACTGAGGTGCCCAGCATCATCGCGAGCTCGCCGTCGCCGAGCGCGCCGACCCCTAGAGCAGACATAGGCGCGTCTATCCCCCCGGCGCAGACAGGAGTACCCTTAGCAAGGCCGCTTAGCTCAGCACCCTGCGAAGAAACCTCGCCTACAACATCCTTAGACATGCTTACCTTCTCAGGGAAAAAGCTCCTAGGTATTCCCAGGTCTCTCATCAGTTCCTCGGCGAACCTTCTCTCCTTCGGGTTGAAAATCCCACCGTAGTTGCCTATTGAAGAATAGTCAACCGATACTTCTCCGGTGAGCCTGTATACACAGTAGGCGTTAGGTGTTACCAGCTGATGGATCCTGCTCCAAACCTGCGGCTCATTCCTCTTTATCCAGAGCATCTTAGTATACCCGTAGTATGGGTCTATCGTGTTGCAGGTTTCTTTGAAAACCCTTTCCTCCCCTATGTTCTCCCTGATCCACCTGCACTCCTCAGTCGCCCTCCTGTCAGCCCATATTAAGCATGGTCTAAGAGGCTTCATCTCCCTGTCGCACGGTATTCCTGAGCCGCCGTAGAGGCTGCTTACGCAGTATCCCGCTATGTCACGCGGATCGATCGTTGCCTTCTTAATAACGTCTTTAATAGTATGGCATAATGCTTGAAACCATACGTCGGGCCACTGTTCAGCCCAGCCTGTTTTAAGAGTTATCACGCCGTACTCGGCTGTTGAGCTAGCCACCTCCCTGCCCTCCGCGTCGACAAGAATTGTTTTCGTCGCAGAAGTCCCTATGTCTGAACCTAGGAGAAACCCTCCCAACTTTAACACCTTAACTGGAATGCAATAACAACTTTTAAATTTATCGTGGCTAGGAATGTTGCTTTATTCATCCTCGAGAGTAATGCTATTGCCAACGCAGCCTTAGTTTTTGAAGCTTTAAGGCTGTCTCCCGCTGAGACAGCGTGCTGAATTATTTCAGAAGTCAAGACGTTAAAATTATTTTCTTAACGAAGCTAATTATTTCAGCCTGGTCCCCGTTTTCCCTAACCTTCTCGAACTCTTCTCTCCTACTGTATATCAATAGGGCTTTTTTCGCCAGGTTTGCGAAAAGCTCCTTAGATAGGCGCATGGCTTTCACAGGATTCATCCTGTATGTGAACTGGTCCTCGCCGAACCAGCCCTCGTAACCAGTGTCAACCGCAGCATATATGAAGTCAACCATCCTCCAGATGTCTCCAGTGCCGAAAACGCGGTCTTCATCGTTGCTGTGCAACTTGGCCGTGTTGATGTGGAAGTTGACGAGCGGAACTCCGAAGGCCTTCAAAGCGTAAACCGTGGCGGCGGGCTCAACAGCATACATGGCCTCATGCCCGTAGTCGACGCATACACCCATGTTAGTCCCCCCGCTCCTCTCGTTAACGGTCTTCGCCACTAGGGCTGCCAGATGGGTCGTCGGAATCACCATGTTCCCCTCCCTGGGCTCATGCAGCTTAGCCTCGACGCCGAACACTAGGCCCGCCTTCTTAGCCTCCCTGTTTATCATCTCGCAGCCATCTATGAAAAGCTCAAGCTGCCTTCCATAGTTAACCTCGAAATTATAATCCCAGCCGTCGGCTCCAGGCCAAAGAGAGACGCTGCCGCATCCAATCTCCTTAGCCAGTTCAACAGCTTGGAAGGCTATTTGAAGAGCATCCTCCCTGACCCTCCTAGAGGGGTTCGTTATGCCGCCTAGCTTCCACTTAGGGTCCGTCCAAAGATTAGTGTTCATGTTCGTAGGCGTCAACTCCAGTTTCTCAAGTTCAGCCTTAACCTCGCTAACAATGCTTTCAACCTTCCTGTAGTTTGAATCTATGAACAGCACGTCGTGAAACTCAACGCCCTGGATCCCCGCCTCCTTAACCCTTTTGAGCTGGGAAATAATGTCGCTCTTGAAATCAGGATCGTCACTGTTATACCCTCTGGTGGCGAACCTGTCCAGGAAATCGCCAGCAGCCCAGTGGCCGGCTGCAAACTTTATTCCAAAGTCTTTTAAAAAACTGTCCACCGTCTCGCCCTCAAGATACCCTGAGTACTCTTCCCCGAGCTTCCTGAAAACTTCTCCACCCGCCTTCATTTGTCTTAAAAAAAGTTTTGAAACTAAATAAGTTTTTCTCAAGTCTCCCCCACGTTAATCCTCAACCTGCGGGAATTAGAGTGCAGAGCCTCAAGCTTCCTCAAACTACTTAACTCAGCCCCTGCTTAGGCTGATGCACATGCTTTTTCCACAATGTTTCTCTACAAGTTTAAAAACCGTTCCCCAAACCCCTTTCCCATGCGTCTTAAGGTTAGGGCGGTGCTGTTCGACCTGGACGGAACCCTGGTCGAAACATTCGAAGCATTCCACATCATGGTTAACGATATTTTGAGGAGGTTCAACATGCCTGAGAGAAGCTTCACTGAGAACGCTAGGCTAGTCGGGAAGACTTCTAGAACAATAGCTGAGACGATTGCTAGGGAAACAGGGTTAAACATGAGCCTGGAGGAGCTTTCAAAAATGATGATTAGAGAATGGATCTACACGTACATGCCTAAATACGGCAAGCTCTATCCTGATGCTCAGGAGACGCTTAGAGAGCTGAAGAGGAGGGGCTACCTGCTTGGAGTAGTGTCGAACACGAGCAGGGAGGAGTTGCCGAACTACTTGGAAAGCTTCAAAATAGGAGGCTTCTTCGACGTGACTGTTTCCGCCGGAGATGCGGAGAAGCCTAAGCCTGCGCCTGAGCCTGTTCTAAAGGCTGCTGAAGCACTGGGCGTGAAGCCGGGGGAGGCTGTGATGATCGGGGACAGGCCGGAGGACATTGAATCCGGGAAGGCTGCGGGCACATACACGGTGGCAGTGTTAAGAAGCATTAGGCCGAGAGCCGAGATTGAAGCCGCTCAACCAGATTTTATGATAACCTGCTTATCCGAAGTACTTTCAATACTCTCTTGAAATAAATTTTTAGAGAAGTCAACGAGTTTTTCCTTGGGAAAGAGCATATGCGGGTTTAGCTGGCCTCAGAAAATTTTCACGGTAGGAATGCATGATAAAAAATCTTACTTTAAAGCTTCTTTCGAAACATAAATGTTAAAAGACATGGTCTCTGCACCATGCTTCCTTAAAATACTTAGAATAACATTGGAATTCTCCTCGGGCAAGAGTACACACCCATCGGCGATCCTGACACCTCCAAGCTTCTCGACAAGACCCTTACTACGCCTCCTGCCGTAAAGCCTGTAGATAAGCCTCATCTTATCACTCTGACCAAGCCTACTCATGCTGTACGCTATGAGCACCATGCGCTTGAAGTTAGGAGGAGCAAGAAAAGACTGAAACGGGTACTTAGAGTAAAGCAGGACACCGTGTCCCAGAACCTCGTTCAAGAAAGTAGGCTCGCTCCCGGCAAACTCGTTAAGGCTCTTCGGAATGAGATGGACAAGCAGGTTAAGCCCGCCCACCTTCTGGAAAAGCTCGTCCCACCTGCGCCACATGCTCTCCTTATCGCTGAAAACCACAAGCAGGTCGAGGTCGGAATACTCGTCGAAGTCGCCCCTGGCAACGCTGCCGAAAAGTATTATCGCGATAACCTCCTTGATGGAGGAAACAACCTCGGTTAAACTACTTAAATCGGATTCCAGCTTTTCTCTCGAAAGCATCTAGAATCACCTCCATGGCCTCCAAAACCTTCTTAGCCCTCTCGCCATCCACCCCCTCATAGCCGAGCACCCCGTAAGCTCCCCAGAGCATATCCACATAACCGGAAAGCTCAGGGAACCTCTTCTTAACCCACATCATCCTTTTAGCATGCGCACTCCTGGGACTGGCATGGAAATGCAGGTTCTCGAGAGAAGCCAACGCTTCTATGGCCTGCTCCACGGCTTTAATGGCCAAATCCCCTACTACTGTGTACCTCTTCTTTTCATACTCTTCAACGGCTGCAGCCCTCTTCTCCGCCGACAACCCACGATGGTGCTCCATGTTGCCCATATCGCTAGTCTTATAAATAAGATAAAAACTTACTTATAAACCTTGGTACAGCGCCTATGATTGCAGTTGGAGAAGCCTAGAACCCTTTTAATCTCGAATAGTGCATTTGTCTCTTGCCATGGAACCGAAAATGTAAGCCTGCTTTCCAAGCTAGTTAAAATCGGATGTGGAGAAGTAAAACGCGGCGGCAAATAGCCGACCCTGTATACCGGCATGCGTTAAGAATAAAGCAAAAACCATAATCCTAAAAGGCATAGCAGTACTTAATGTTAATTCAATAGTTTGTAGGGAGAAGCCTATTCATTAGACTGAGACTGGCTGCAAATCAATAATTCGTCCTCAAGGCCTAATTAAACTTCTGTTAGCGTGCTTGTTTAGGATTTAAGTATTAGGAAAAGGTATGCTTAAATACTTTCTGGGGAAATTCATTTTTAGAGGGATGAGTAAGCTGAAAGAAGAGTTTCTAGAACTGCTTGATAAGGATAAGGAGTTCCGTTACACCGTGGCAGGTTATTTAGGGTTATCAGATGTTTTGAAAAGCCTAGATAGGCTGGGAGAAGGCCAGAACAAGCTTTGGGAGGAGGTTAGGCTATTGAGAGAAGGCCAGAACAAGCTTTGGGAGGAGGTTAGGGAGTTACGTACAACTCAAAACAGGATTGCAATAACTCTCGACAGATTAACGATATCGGTTGAAGAAGAGGGGCTTGACGTTATTAAACATAGGTTGAAAAACGAGCTAGGTTTAGAAGTTGAACTAGCCAGGATATTCATAGGCGATAAAGAGATAAATATCTACGGTGCTAAAGGCGACACCTGTATAATCGGCGAGGCGACGGTAAGGCTTGGAATAAGCCTGATACGCGAATTGGAGGAGAAAATAGAAGTCTTAAAAAGAATGAGACCTGAATTGATCAAACCCAAGATGATTAAAGTTATTTACACAGATTATGCTGTCCCAAGCGCCCTAGACCTGGCGAGGGAGCATGACATATGGGTTTTAAACTGGAGAGGGGACTTAACTCCACGAAAGACGCTCTACTCCTGAACCATAACGTAGCCAAATATAAGCTATTTCTATCTCCAATATTCCATAATCTCAGATTCTCAGGTAACGCGCTGCTACTTGTATTCTCTCGGGTCTATTCTTCTGGTGAACTTAATTTTGTCTAATTCTTTATCGGCTGAAATAACTTCCCAAACGATGTTTGTCTCCATTGTTGCAGCATGAACATAGTCTACGCCAGTAACCGGATAAGTATATTCTGAAGCCCTTTTAATGATTAAGAAGTTTAAGTCAAACCAAACGATTGGAAGCGATAGGATTGCGTCAACATTTTTCCTTACATCCAAAGGCCTCTTGCCTCTTTCCTCAATCATTTTATTTATTTTCGTAAGGACATTGATTATCTCTACCAAAACTAAAATGGATGCACATGCTTTAAGTCTACCTTTCTCTATATCTAAAAGTATTCTTTTACAGGCCTCTCCGTATTCTGGATGATTTTCTATAGCGTAAATGAAAACATTCGCATCGATATAAATCATTTGAATTCCTCTCTAGCTTCCCTTACGAGTTTTACGGCATCTAGATCAAGCTTTATCTGGGAAGTCAGAAATTCTACAGGATTTTTCACCTTTCTCGGCACATCTACAACAACCATCCCCCTAACCACATGCCATTCAACCTTCTCCCCAGGCCTTACTCCAAGATGCTTTCTTATTTTTCGCGGTATGGTTGTCTGATACTTAATAGTCACCTTACTTTCCTCTCTATTCATGTCAAAGTATTACAGGTAATACTATTTAAATTTTCCCTTAGCACCTAGTTTCAGCTGGATAGGCGGAAAGAAGAGTGGAATAAGCGCGCTAGATTTCTCTTAATTCCCTGATGAGCTTGCGTAAAAACTGAACATTTTTTCATCCGTTACATGGAATTCGAAGGGCTCGTCAAACCCTTCCTTCCTCAGCTTTGCAATAACTTCACAAGGCTTCAATTTCGTTAAGATTAGTATGTCTATGTCGCTGGTTAACACGTACTCTTCTCTTGCTACGGAACCGAAAAGAAAAACCCTAGGCTCTTCGTCTGCCTTGCTCATTATCTTTTTAATTCTCTTTGAGTTCCGGCAGGTTTTTGAAAACTTCTTCCCTTCCGGCTGCTTCCCTAATTAAAAGCCCTTCCAACCAGTTCCTCAACCTCCTTCGCGAAATCAACTAGCCTTTTTGCGCGCAACTTCTTAGATCTATCCAGTAGCTTTCCAATCTCTTCCCTTCCCATGAATCTTTAATGCCCTGATGAGATATAAGCGTTCACAGAACACGTTTCAACGCTTTAAACAATTCCTTCGTTAAGGATGGTGCACGTGCAGTGTACGTTCTTCCCAGAGTTTAGAAGGCGGCTAACCCCTACCTTTTTCGAAATTCTTTAAACAGCCCACCGTCACATCGACCTTAAACTGAAATTCGCTGGGCTCAGTACACGGGTCCAACGGAAACTATTGAAGGTGCATACTGGTTTAGAAACATCCTGTAATACATGAGGCATTCTTCAACAGCATTCTTAACGGATCCGACTACCGTACGCTTGTAAACATCACCGCCTACGACAACGCTGAAGGACTTGTAAAGGATGAGAGTGGCTCCAGAATATATTTCAAGCCTAGCGTTCCTAACTATGGGCTTAGTGATCACGTTCAGGCTGGCGACGCCTCTAGAGTTAGCCGTGGCGCTGGCTACAGTGACGTTGCTTCCATCCTTAAGGACGACGGTCCAACCCGGCGTGAGTCCTGTTATGTTCACAAACCTAGGGTCAGCGTCAATTGATGCGACGAAATCGTCAAACCTTGCCTCCAGAGAACCGTAACCGGTTTTCTCATCGTATACACTGAGGCCGAATTGGCTGGTCCAGATGGATGCGTTGGTGTTAGCAGTTAAAGGATTCCCTACGCGTGTCCCGCCAGTATTATACACGGTCAGTGTCATTACCCCAGTGTTAACATTCCTGCTTCCAAGAGAGATGAACCAGGTTCCAGTTGATAAACTGCTTGAAACACGGTTAGCGTAGTTCCAATTTGTCCCATCATAATACCATACTCCAAGGCGTTTACTCGGGTCGTGGTAAAATTCTAAAGTGTAGAAACTGTTTTCCGAGTTGATCATCGTTAAGCCAGCTCCCTGCCTGCCTGACTGTCCGCCGCTGGAAATCCTGTTGTACCATTCTTTCGAAAGCACGTAAATTGTTCCGGCTGTAGGCGGCGTGTTGTTAGAGTAATACGCGACATGCGCTCCTCCCCAGCTTCCGGAGGGGCCGTCGGCGGTAACCCGTATGTAGCCAGCCGGGTCCCAGCTCCAAGCGTTCGTGTTTGTGGTGAGCCTCCCAGATAACGGGTCAGTGGAGAAATCATCGTATATTAAAGCGTTCCTCTTCACCAGCTCAAGCTCTCCTGCAACTGTGCCGCTTGTGCTCTCCACGGTGGCGAATGGGAGTGCGTTACGGTCAGTCCCATTATACCATAGGCTCGCGTTGACAAACGGGTTTGCTGCCCTAGCACCCTCAGTCAGGAAACCAGCCACTTTGAACATTATCCTGTTCGCTGGATCAGTGTAATACACGTCGTTTGTAGCTCCTCTCCTCCAATAGATAGCGTCATACTCCATCACCCTTCTCTGATAGTCGGCGGTCGTCCAGACCCAGAGCTGGTCCCTTCTAATGCCGCCTATGAAGTAGCTTCTAAGCTCGTCGATGAAGTCTTCAGATGCGAAAATCGCCATGCCCGCGTACTCATTGTAAACCACGGTCCAATTCCCGTACGCCTGCGCGGAAGGCCTGTTGGCAGGGCTATTATTCCTGTCCCTATGCATGATGTTTCTTATGTTTGAGTACGTGCCGTTGACGATGCTCGGGTTTGCCACGGAGGTTGCGAGTGAACCCCATTGGACTCTCAAGGGGCTTCCTGCATCAGTATCGGTCCCTCCTATCATCCCCATTAGAGACATGTAGGCATAATCCATGCGGACGCTTCTAAGCCATGTCGCGTTAGCCACGTATAGGAAGTATGAAACATTGTAAGGAATATAGAGAAGAGTCTCGTAATGCATCTCGTCAAAGCTCACCGGCCCAATCGGAGGAGTTTCCTGCGTCCTGTTAGACTTTCTAAACGCCACCAGCCTAACAGGGGCCTCAGCCACCAGACTACCGCCCTTGTCCACCGGCTTAGGAAGTATAGTCCAGTCGTCAGCTGGAACCTTCCTCGGGAACCACCATCCACCACCCATCCGGTAAACATCGTAGCCTAGAAGGACGTATTCAACATGCGTCCCGCTCCTTGGGTCGAGGAGGCTTATCGACCAGTCCACCCAGTAGCTCGTCGGCCTAGCCACCAGTGTTAAAACGTATTTCCCGTTGTGGACGGTGGCGAACGTGGCGTTAAGAGTCATGTGGAGACGGTACTCCGGCGGTGTGGCGTCAGCATCCTCAAGCCATGTCAGCCTAACCCTCTGCAGCCTGCATCCCGGCGGATAGTTCAGCTCGAAAACAAGCTTGGAGCCATTCATAATCCTCCTCCTCCAGTCTAGGAACTGCTCGCTGTTTGGCCAGAGATACCTCTCGTCCCAAACCTCAGTCTGATAGGGTACTTCTTCGAAGGCAGGATCGTAACCTGTGCTGGAAGGATCCCCGTTTTTCGTCGCCATAACCCTCACCTGTTTAACTGGCGGAAGCGGGATCGGGGGATTCTCGGTTTGAGACGAGAGCCTAGTGTTATACCAGTACATCGTCCCGTTGGGGATGAGCTCGAAAACATAAGTCTCCTTAATCTTAGACGGGTCCCCAGGGTAAAACGGCTCGACAGCGTTCTCACGTATAGCGTACTCTATGCCTGAGTAGCTGTATGATTCGACGATTATCCCCCTGTTGTCCTGAACCCTGACGAGGACAAACTGGTAGTAGCCGGGCTGGTGCGGCGGGTTACCCTGCTCGGGCTCCCACCTCCAGAAGAGCCTGACGTTGCTACTGGTAGGGTCGTGGAAGCTCGGCGTTACTCTTATCGTGTAGTTTCCCCCGCCGTTGTAAGTCAGAGTCATTGAATCGGCGCTCATCCTCCTCCAGCAGTATACTCCCGGCGGCACAGTCGGGTCGAACAAGTATATTTCGAAGTTTCCAAGCTTAAGGTCGTTCACGGGGACCCCGTTTTCTCTAAGCACCGTCACGTATAGCTCAACGTAATTATTTCTCTCGTAGGGAACTATCGAGGTTATCGTGAGGTTTAGGAGGACGATGTGCGTAGCCCTCCAGCCGACAACTCCCTGGAAAGTTGCGTCTACGCTTATTTCCGCGCCTATGGCTGAAATACTGTTAGGCCTGTACCAGAAGAGTTTGAAAAGCCTGTCCTGTAGCCTTCTCTCAGCGTAGTTGAACACGCGGTCAATAGGGTTGCTCGGATACCCCCGGTGATCCAGCCCGTAGACGGTGAGGGTAATGCTTTTAGCCTCCTGAATAGGCTCGTCAACCCATTCGGTCTGAATGTTCAAACCCTTACCTGTGTACGCTGCCTGAGTTGAAACAACCCAGTATGAGAAAGTCAGGTTCGCAACCCTCCTCGGGAAATCCATCTCGGAAGTCATGTTGTAGGTCGACGTGGCGTTAGCAAGAATCCTCGTAAGAACCCTGTTGAAGTCGGAGTCTATGCTCATCACTATCTCCCTGCTCGGGTTATAGTTGAAGAATAAGTGTTGAGTCGAGGTCAAGTATATCACTGTTGAAACAAGCAGGATGATCGTTAACAGAGTGATGCTCATCACAAGTATGACCTGCCCACTCCTCCAGCCATGGGTTTTCATCATCACCACCTCTTAGCCAGCTCCAGGTGAATCTTCAAAACCCACCTCCTCCTTGTCGTGTAGGTTATGTCTGCTCCAGCAGCATCCTTGGCAAGCTTGAAGTCATCCGGCGAAGCGTTGGAGATGCTTTCTCCAAGCGGCTCAACCTCAACGATATCACCCTTCTGACTCATGTTGTAGACAGTCATGTTATATAGGGTGTTCGCCGGTAGAAGAGCGTTTAAAACGTTCTTCATCAAACCCTCCCATCCTTGCCTAACTCCGGTGGAGTTGAAAATCACCTCGTCGTAAACCTCCCTGTCAGCCAGGCTCATCAGAAAATCGTAGCAGTATTTCTCAGCCTCGCTCTTAACCTTGGCGCTGTATGGGTCTGGGCTCTTAGTCAGGTTTATCATGCTCCACATCGCGACTGCGATTATCCCGCTCGCGAGAAGCGCCTCGACAATCCTCATCTGACCCCTGGAGTCGATCATTCTCCCCACCTCCAAACCCTGACTTCGAAAACATAGTGGAAGGAGCCTATCTTAACCATCCTTCTCAGCACGCTAGTCTTAATATTACCCTGAACTTTGCCGAGTTGGCAGCCAGCATCAAGCGGAGGCCTGTAGAAAGCAACTATCCGGGCATGGGGCCACCCTTCCTTCTTAACCGGAAGCAATATGAATACAACATCGTCGTCAATCGGCCCAGTAACATTAAAAACCCTGTGGTTGAAAGCACCTCTGTTAATCACCCAGCCTGCTTCTCCCGGATTATAGCCTGCTTCTACAACCGGGCTAAAGTAAACATAGTATGGAGGGTCCGCCATGCCAACTATACGCAGCAAATGCGGTGCACCCATGACCTCAGCTGCCTCTAAATCATAATCCACTATGAGATGGTTGCCTATGATCGTACCCTTCAACGCATCAGTATCATCACCTAATACTGTTGAGTTTATAGCTCTTATTCCATAGTATTCAGCATACACTACTGCTGCAGGAATAGGTTTAAAACCAGCTTCAACTGGCTTCTCGAAAACTATTGTTGGTGTCTTACCATCCCAACCGGTAATGGTAGTCACACAGGTGTAGTTTGGCGAATAAACAGTTTGTTTTTTGACCATCATGAAAATATAGAGAACGGTCACATTGGCACCTATCGCTGGTCTTCCATCTGAAGTCTTTACAGACACATCTACAGTACTGATGAATTTATTTCCCTGCGTATTTTGAGTTGCATGAATACTTACATTGAGTGCCGGTCTTATTCTCATACTGAAGCCATATGTGCTTCCTAACCCGAGCAGTTCAGCTATCCGAAAATAGTTTATTCTAACCGTTGAGGGAAGTTGGTAATTCCCCACATTAACTATTCTCAAAATCTTATTTATGTCAAGCTCGTACATGAAGCCTCCTGCTTTCTGAAGCCCGAAGCCGTAAAGCTGACTGCTGTTCTCCACCACAAGTATGTCGCCCCAGTCCTCAGGTATTCCAGGGCTGAGTAGAACCTTATCCATGATTGCTTGAGCAACCTCCTCAAGCTGGTGCTCCCTGACCATTGTGAAAGAGAGGTATGCGGTTGGAATAATGTATCCCATGAAGGTTACTAGTATCAGCAGGAGGACGAGGAAGGCGAACATGTTGTCCAGCGTGACGTGCATTAATCACCCTCCTCCACTGTTCCCAACCCAGCCTAGTCCAACCGTTATTGAACCATCTATCCTCCTAGCCCAGACGACAGCGTTCCTCTTGCCGGAGTGGAGGACACCGTTGTAATTCACCGTGTAGGATCCTACTGAGAAGGAGCCCGAGCCTGTTTCGACGAAGACTTCGCCGCCAGGCTCTCTCCACAATGGTGAGGAGGCGTTTACCGCCCTGTTGCTCTCGAGATACGCGACGACATGCCAAACCCCTTGAATCTGTCTAAACTCTATCGCGTAGCCCTGCTCCGACACTGAGGCGGGGATGCTTATCGGCTTGAAAAGGTCAACGTTGTTCCTCGGCTTCTGACACATCGCGTAGAGACCGGTTACCTCTGAAGCAACCTGGTTAGCTATCTCGCCAAGCCTAACCCTGAGGGAGTCCACCATTACCCACTGGTAAAGTACTGAAAGCATCAACAGGGATATCAGCAGGACGCCGTAGAAGGCTGTCGTCAGGATAACTGTTTCAAAAGGCGTGGAAGGCATCTTTAACCACCTATTGACAGCTCTACGTCGACGATGTTCAGGAATATTATCGTTCCGTTACCCCCCTGGTCTGGAACACTGTAGTTCTTTAAATAGGGGCCTCTTTCAACACTCACCGTGATGCTCGTCGAATCGGGAAGCCTTATTACCCTGGTGGTCACGTTAGTAACTCTGGCGCAAACATTGTAAACATTGGTTCCGCTGAAAGTCCCGTAGACAATCCTGACGTAGGTTACCTCAACAACGTTAACAGGCTCCCAGTTCAGCCCATTGTCCCTCGTAACTCTTATTGTGCCTGAGGGCACAACCCTGACCCTTCCGAAATCCATTATGACCCACGCCCCCTGTTCACGCTTCAAGTACACCCATCCGAGTGGAGCCGATTCATCCGGGCTGACTATAAGGTGGTCCGTCGGAAGAGCATTGGGAATCCCTTTGAGAACCTGGTAGTCGAGCGAGGATACGCCACCCCCTCCCCTGAACTTAGGCAGGTTAACAATGTCCTCGAAGACCTCCAAGGAAGCCCCGCTCTCGTCGCTAATAGTTATCTTCAGCCGCTCAGCGCCGCGTGTGAGAGAGAGCCCCCCGCTGCTCACTGCAAACCTCACGTATCCCGCTTCACCCTTAACAAGGCTCATGCCCTCTATCATCTGCGCGAGGCTGATCATGCTCGCCTTACCGTTTTCAAACTCCGTTGCCTGAGCCTGCATCGAAAGGTTGAGCTGGGCGAAGAAGACTCCTCCCACAATCATTCCTAGCGTCACGGTGACGAGCATGACTGTCGCCACAACCTCTGAGACACCCTTATCGTCCAGCCTGACCCTAGCCAATGGTGCCACCGCCCGTGGGAACTGGGGTGAAAGAATAGTATGGGGCGAGCAGTATGGTGGCAAAGGTGAATATTAAGAGCATTAGAGCGTGGAAGAAGCCTGAGGAAACCTCCCCGTATGCAATCTTACCCCCGACCAGGCCCATCATGTAGACGTGTAGGATGACGGGTGGGAGAAGTAGTTGAACCATGTCTGCGAAAGCCATTGACCGCCCAGCCATGAGAAGCATCGACCTGAAGAATGTTAAGAGCGCTATGACTGTTACAACCAGCACTCCGGTCCCGATGTACGGTATCATGAGCAGCGGCCTGAGCTCAGACCTCTTCTCCTTCTCCATCAGTATTATCGACTCGTTGAACCTCGCAAGCGTCTCAAGAGTCTCAGGAGTGCCTCCGCCAACCTCTATGGCGTCGAGAAGGAGGAACATGCTTATCTTCGTAAGCCATGTCCTAACCTTCTTTGAAAACGTCTTATATATTTCAGCGTGGCTTATCCCCCATGAGATCTGCGTGGCCATCGTCTTAATATGCCTGGAGAGATTCCCGTAGTTCCTCTCAGAGAGGGATATTATGCATTTCTCAGGGCTTAGCCCAGACTTCCTAATCTCCACAAGATCCCTGAGGAAGCCTGCGAAACCAACATCCATGCCCCTCTCCTTGAAACTGATGTACATCCTGTAGGCTACCACGGGGATTGAAGAGATAGCCAAGGTTAGGATGAGCCCAATAGTGGGCTCGTAGCCACGCTCAAGCTGCAAATACTCTCTCAGCCAGACGATGAAGTTGCTTAGGAGGTTGAAAGGCGGAATATCTCTCAAGCCCGGGGCTAGGAAGGAGACGCAGAACCCGGGTATGAGCAACGCCATTATGGGAGTAGCCGTGGCGGCGAAAACAATGTAGGGCGAGTTGTCCTCCATCGGGTACTTCGGCTGAACAATGTCTATGAGCCAGAGGAACATGAGGGAGAAGAAGGGTAGGAAAGCGTAGCTGAACAATACGAATGACAGAATGTTCCCGAATATGCCGCCGCCGGCGCCGGCTACAAGCTCCCCGATAGACATTTGAACAGCGTAAATAGTGTATATGCCGAGCAGGAGAAGTATCGCGAAGACGATGTAAACCTCCATCAGTTGCCCAAGCCTCCCGCCGATGAGCTTAAGGTTCTCAAGCCTCTCCTGGAATAATAGCTCAGTCCTTCGGAGAAGATAGTGGACAACGTCCCCACCAGTCTTAAGGGTTGAAGCATAGCCTAGGAGAAGCTCCCTGAACTCCTTGGAGGGAAGCTTCTTCCCAATCTCCTCCAGAGCCGTGACAGGGTCGTAGCCCAGGCCCCTAACCATGATGTCGAGAAGCTTAGCCGTCTCTGAGAAAGTTGGGAGGAGGGGTACGCGTGAAAGCCTCATTATGCTCACGTACGGCGAAATACCTCCCGTAGACATAACCGCGGTGTAGGCTGCAGCATAGGGGACCTCTGAGGAGAGGGAAGCCTTAATGCTTGAAATCTTCATCCTGGGCCAAGCTATGCCGAGTAGGAAGACTATGACTGGGAGACAAAGGAGCAAGATGGGTATGAGGTAGACTTCGCGGAAGCCGAGGTTGACGACGATAATGTCGTAGCTTAGAAACAGCACGCTTGACAACGCTACTGAGACGATTGCGGTTATGAACGTTGCCAGGAGAACAGTGGCGCCGTAGGCCCTCGGGTACACTCTTATCCCGGAGGCTTCAAGGTCGCCGCACATCTTCGCAACACTGTCTCCAAGCGGGCCGAACAGCCATGCGGCGAAGCTCGATATGGACAATACTAAGTATTTTAACCATAACATGTTTCTTATATTCTTTTTCCAGAATTTAAATACCGGTATGAGTGTCTGAAACGTGACAACCAGGGGTGTCGCTTGAATGACGAAAATCGCACTCCGTCAATCTAGAGTATAAAGACAAGTCTTTTAAAGCAATGTTATCAAGAGGTTTTTCCAGAGGGTTTTCACAGTTCAGCAGGGTTTAAAACAGTTTAAAACCGTTCAGCACGGTTTAACACGCCTAATCCGTTAAGCGCTGTAAGTCCTATTTTAACGTTAAAAAAATTTAAATACTATCTTTCATACAAGCATAATACGGTAAGAGGTGAAACAGGCATGAGAATGCTGAACGACAAAAGGGGCGTAAGCCCAGTGATAACGACAGTAATCATCGTCGCAGTAGGCATAACGATCGCGATAGCGGTAGCACTGTGGATGACAGGACTCGTCGGTGCTTTCATGGGGTACGAGAAGATTGAGATAAGAAGCACCTTCGCAAACCCGTTACAGGGTGGCGGTTGGGATGTAGTAATTACCTACGTGAACACGGGTTCTTCTCCAGCGAAGATAGATAATGTTTTCGTGAACAACATTCCCTACGACCAATGGCAAACCATAGTATGCAAGCCAGATGTTAAGTCGAATCCGGCTCCAGCTAACATCGGAGAAGAAGGAACAATAACTTTAACTATATCCGACGGTGCTAAATACAGTAATCAAAAGCTTGTGAGCGGCGTCACTGTGACGATTAAGCTCCACTCGACAGGCGGCAAGGAGTACTTCACGAGCGTGGTCCTCCCTTAAGATAGCCCCTCTCCCCCCTACCCCCCGATTTTTTCTCGTGTTGTTAAGCCGGTGACCTAGTGTTGGATGTTAAAGGTGGAAACATCTGGGTGTTGCTCCCCGGTTTCTCAGCGGGGGGTTTGAAAGCTAAAGTGTTTAACAAACTTTATAAAACTCTCCCCCCGTCTAACAATGGTCAAATGGGCTTCGAGAAGCCTGGGGAAGGGAAGGAGGGTAATCCTGCTGTGGCTGAGGCCAGGGCTGAGGCTAAGCCTACGGTGGCTGAGAAGAGGGAGGAGAGGCCTAAGCCCGCTAAGGAGGAGAAGAAGAAAAAGAAGAAGGAGGAAGAGGAGGAGGTCGTCGAGTATGTTTTCGACCCCATCCCGGTTAACGCTAAGCCTGTGGACGAGTACTGGATTGAAGAGCCTTTCGTCAGGATCCTGATCATACCCATCCCGGGGAGGGGTGGCGAGAAAGGATACTTCGTCGACGAGGTTTCCCTGGACAGGACTGAGAGGAATGCTTTCAACAGGCTTAAGGATATTCTGAGCAGGGAGCTCAGGCCCCCGGAGGACATGTCTGTCGAGGCGAGGAGCTACGTTATGGAGGAGGCCCGGAGGCTGATGAAGAAGTATAGGAGCATACTTGGCTCTCTGAACGAGGAGTCCATGAGGAAGGTTGAGTACTACATTAGGAGGGACCTCATAGGCTACGGGCCGATAAACCCGATCGTGGAGGATAAGAATGTTGAGGACATTTCCTGCGACGGCATCGACAAGCCTGTCTACGTCTGGCACAGGAGGTATGAGAGCCTCCCCTCGAACCTGAGGATCGCGGACAAGGGTTATTTCAACGACTTCATAATTAAGCTTGCGCACTTCGCTGGGAAGCATATTAGCGCAGCCTTCCCCATCGTGGACGCTATGCTCCCAGGCAGGCATAGGCTTGCAGCCACATACGGGGACGAGGTTTCAACCTTCGGCTCAACCTTCACCATAAGGAAGTTCAGGGAGGAGCCTTTCAGCATCGTCGACCTTATTAAGCTGGGCACGATAAGCCCGTCTCTCGCAGCCTACTTCTGGTTCATCCTCGACAACAGGCTAACCGTCATGGTGATAGGTGGAACGGGCGCGGGTAAAACTTCTTTCCTGAACGCTTTAACAAACCTTTTCAAGCCTGGCCTTAAGATCGTCACGGTTGAGGAGACGGCTGAGCTGAACATTCCGCACGACAACTGGGTCCAGTTCGTAACCAGGGAGAGCTACGGTCTTGGAACCTCCAAGATAGGCGAGATAACCATGTTCGACCTCGTCAAGACCTCTCTAAGATATAGGCCTGACTACCTGATCGTCGGAGAGATAAGGGGCGCCGAAGCGTTCGTGCTCTTCCAAGCCATGGCCAGCGTTTCACGCGACACCCCGGTCCTGGTGAAGAATAGGGAGGGACATGTTTCGCTGGTCAGAGTGGGTGATTTCGTAGACGGGTTTTACGGGGAAGGGGAGGAGCGCATCCCGAAGCATGTTGAAGGATACTGGGTGCTTTCTCACGCTGGTTTCAAACCGGTCTGGAAACCAGTGCGATACGTGCTGAGGCACAGTGCCGGGGAGGTTTACGAGGTTGAGTATGAAGGCGGCGGGAGACTACTGGCCACCGGCAGCCACAGCGTCTTCACCCTTGATCCTGAGACTCTTGATGTCAGGGAGAAGCCTGTTGAACGGCTTAAGCCTGGGGATTACTTGGTTACGTTCACAGGGGGAGGCGGGGACGATTATAGCGTCGTCAACGGGGTTGAGATGCTCAGCGGGCTTGAAGATGTTTACGCCGACAACCTGCCGGCAGGTCTGAAGCAGCTTACTGGAGGAAGGAACCCCGTGCTGCTAAGCGTTCTCGCCAAGCTGGGCGCTGAAGAAGAGGAGCTGGAGGAAGCTGTCCTGCATCATCCACATGGGCATGCACTGCCCGCTCTGATCCGTCTAGACGAGAATCTGGCATTCGTGTTCGGCGCCTACTTGGCGGAAGGATTCGTTAAGCGGGGCAGGGGTAAGAGACTATGCTTCACGTTCGGCAAGGGTGAAACAGATATAGCTAATAGGGTTGTGGAGATCCTGGCTGAGAGGTTCGGCGCCAAACCCTCGGTAGACGACCGTGGAACACACCTTATCTACGATTTTAACCACACGCTTCTCGCGGAGCTGTTTGAAAAGCTGCTGGGGGCACGCTTAAGGGAGAGACGAATACCTTCGCAGCTCTGGTCTTCTCCAAGCAGTGTTGTGCAAGCGTTCTTCGAAGGGTTGCGTGCAGACGCCCGGAGAACCGTTAGGAAACGGGGAATCCAGTACTTGACGGCAAACGAGTGGCTGGCATACCAGCTTACGTGGCTCGCCAGGCTGGCCGGCTTCTACTCGAGCCTACGGTGCGAACGCGGTACGGGTAGGAACTCCGGCAGGACGTATTGGAACGTGATCGTCTACCTTGACCATAAGTATAGGAAGCCGAACCCGGCTGAGAGAATTCCCGTGAAACCCCTCTTGAAGCTTATCGAGGTTGCGAAGCCAACATCGATGCCGTTCAGGCTGACATACGTCAGGAAGAGGGAATTCGTAACGAGGAGAAAGGCGCTGGAGATACTGGAGTGGGTTAGGGAGAAGGGCCGCCTTAATCCTGAGGCGCTCAAGTACTTGAGAACTCTGGAGAAGCTGATTCAGGGCCAGCTCGCCGTCGTGAAAGTGAGGAGAATACGGCGTAGAAACTATAATGGTTACGTCTACGATCTTTCTGTTCCCGAGACTGAGTCCTTCCTCGGGGGCGGGGCACCCGTCCTCCTGCACAACACCGGCCACGGTGGTCTCAGCACTGTTCACGCTGAGAACATTGACTACGCTATTAAGAGGATGACGAGCCCGCCTATGAACATCGCCGAATCCTATATTCCGCTCATGAACGTAGCATGCTTGGTTGAGAGGGTTGTCCTCCCCAAGAAGGCTGGAGTACCCTTCGGGAGAAGGGTTAGACACGTTTGGGAGCTTGACCCCGAGGGCAACAGGATTACGATTTCACACTGGGACCCGATGGAGGATTTCCACGATGTTGACTTCAGCAGGTCTGTGCATCTCCCCAACGTGTGCAGGAAGATAGGCATGCCTCCAGACTGGTACATAAGGGAGCTGCAGGTGAGGGAGAGCGTCATAAGATGGATGATGGATAACAATGTGACTCACTTCAGGGATGTTGCCAGGGTTGTGACCGAGTTCCACGTTAAGAGGGCTGAGGTGCTTTCAAGACTAAGGTGAATTGTCCTACTGGCCCTGGCTTGAGAATGCTCGCAGCATAGTCTCCATAATACTCCTATCCTTAGGCTCAATCCAGGATTTTAAGAGCAGGGAGATAGATGACCGCATATGGGTGGTTTTCCTCGCCTCAGCGGTAATCCTAAACCTTCCGGGTGTTTTCAACGGCTCCGTTGAGCCAGCCTGGTGGCTTCTCTTCGCAGGCCTCCAGTCATGCCTCTTCATCCTCCTGTACTACGCTGGTGTCTACGGGGGTGCTGACGCTAAGGGGCTTATGTGCCTGAGCCTAATGTACCCCTCCACGCCGACGGGTTTCCTGATAGACCTGAGCACGGGGAGGCTTCCAGTAGCTTTCTCAACGATGAACAATGCTCTAATGCTCACCGTACTCTACCTGCCAATCAACCTTTTCTGGAACATCTCTGTTAAGCTCAGGGGGGTTGAGCTTTTCAAAGGCTTGGAGAAGGAAAACTTGTTGAGAAGGGCTGCTGCGCTTCTCCTCCTAAGGAAGGTAAGGTTCTCGCAATACTGTGCTGAGAACAGCAGGTTCCTGCTAGCTGAAAGAAGGAGCAGGAGCGGTGTTAGAAGAATCGTTTTCTCGAGAAAGATGGATGAGAAGGCTGAGCAGGGTTTCAAGCCTGACGAGCATGTTTTCACAAGCTTCCTCATGCCCCTGCAAGTCCTACTGCTCCTAGGCCTAGTCGTAAGGCTTTTCTACGGTGATATTCTGCTAGCGCTCTCGCTCTTGGTGGCTAGCCGCCTCGCAAAGTAACTTTTTTGAAAAGCATAAAAACTTCCAAATCCTATGGGACTCGGGTTGAGGCTGTTCGCGTGCTGCGATGTTCACCTGAGGCTCAAACTGCTTGAGGAGGCTTTGAAAACCTCTAGGGATGCTGACCTAGCCGTCTTCCTCGGCGACCTCACGGTTTACAGCAAGGGTTTAGACGCTGCCCTGGAGAAGCTCCGGGCTTTAAACGAGCACGTTCTCGTAATACCTGGCAACAACGAGGCTCCGGGGGAGCTGGAGGAGAAGGCCTCTGCCAGGGGCATTGTTTTCCTTCACGCCAGGAAGACGGTTTTCAAAGGCTTCACCCTCGCCGGCATAGGGGGGAGCCTTCCGACACCCTTCAACACTCCTTTCGAAATCGGCGAGCAGGAGTTTAAACGTGTCCTCTCAGGCTTCAAGGGGATTGACAGGCTTGTCCTGCTCTCTCACACACCTCCCTTCAACACCTCCCTGGACTATACTTCCATGGGTGAGCACATCGGATCAGTTGAGCTGAGAAGATTCATAGAGGAGGAGTCTCCGCTAGCATGCTTATGCGGCCATGTTCACGAGAGGGCCGGCTTGTCTGAAAGGATCGGCGGAACCCTTGTCCTCAACCCTGGGCCCAGGGGGATGCTTATAGAGCTATGAAGATCCTAGTGACGGGGAGGCCGGGGATCGGTAAGACGACGCTTGTCTCAAAGCTTGCCGAGATGCTTAAGGACAGGGGTGTGAGCGTGGGAGGCATGATAACCTTCGAGACTAGGGAGAAGGGGGTTAGAACAGGCTTCCTGGTTGAGGATTTGAAAACCGGCTTGAAGGGCCTAATGGCAAGCGTCAACTACAGCTCTGGCCCCAGGGTCGGGAAATACGTTGTCAACCTCGCTGAGATTGAGAGGGTCGGCGTCAAGGCTATTACGGATGCTGTTGAAGGGGATGAGGTTGTCATCATAGATGAGATAGGCCCGATGGAGCTGTACTCAGAATCCTTCAGGAAAGCCGTTTCAGAGGCTTTCGCCTCGGCGAGAAGCGTTGTCGCAACCATCCACTACAGGGCTTCGCAAAACCCTTTCTGTAGAACCATACTTTCCAGGGAGGATGTTTCAACATTCGTCGTAAACGTGGAGAACAGGGATGTTCTTCCGAAAACCATTCTCGATAAGCTGTACCATGCTCTTAGAAACCATAGCCTCCTGGTTAAAAATGACGTTTAAACAGGGTTTAACCAGTTTAATCCGGGTTTTAGACGTAGAAGTTGAAACGTTGGAAGGTCCGCAATCTATGCTATCTGTGTTAAAATGGCTTAAACCCCGCTTGAAAAAGCTTTTCCGCTCCTCTCGACTCGAGTCGACGCTTAACCATGAGGCTGGAAACGGGAAACTTTTATAATCTTCTTATCCAGCCTTCTGGTGAAGCCTGATGGTTCAGCAGGATGCTGAGGAGCTTAAAGAGAGGATGATGCAGGTGGCTGGCCGCAGGATACTCGCAGGCGGTCCGAAGCCCGTTCTAAAGGAGGGTGAGGAGCACGTTAGGGACACGCTTTCAGTCTGCCCAGAGTGCTACAGGCTTCTCCCCGCGCTTGTCTACGAGAAGGATGGTAAAATCTGGATTAGGAAGAAGTGCCCGGAGCACGGTGAGGTCGAGGACCTTTACTGGGGTGATGCCGCGATGTACAGGAGGGCGATGAGGTATGAGGCTCCTCGGGCAAATGTTAAGTATGCTTACAGGCAGCTTGAAAACCCCTGCCCCTTCTCATGCGGCATATGCTCCATCCACACTACTCAGACGGCTCTTGCCAACGTTGTCGTGACGAACAGGTGTAACTTCTCATGCTGGTACTGCCTACCGGGAGACGAGAAGGTTCTTTTTAAGACCGGTGAAGAAATTTTGTTGGAAAGTTTTGAGGAGGCTTCGAAGAACCTTGCCTTCAACCATAAAGCTAAGGTGGAAGGCTTCTCCGGTGAATACGCTGTTCCCGAAAATCTGAACGTTCTAACTTTTAATGGGGGTAAGGCTGAATGGACTAGGGTTACAAAAATATTCAGAAGAAGATATGAGGGAAAGATTTTGAGGATTAAGACGCGGACAGGGCGTGAAGTCAGGGTGACGCCGGAACACATGTTTTTCGTTAATGAGAACGGAGAAATAAACAAAAAGCGAGCTGACCAGCTTGATGGGAAAAGCGAGCTCATCTTACTCTGGAGTTTCAATGCCATCAGCAGCCTCGGGGAGATCAACCTCTTAGAAAGGTTTAAAACACCTCCGGGGGGAGACGAGGAGAAAGTCTACGTCAGAAGCGTGGACGACATCAACGTCCTCCTGTTGAGGAGGAAATACGGGTTGCCTAAGCTCAGGAATGGCCATTTAGTGAATCTTGGCGATATTGGTGAAAGGAAGGAGGCTAGGGTAGTGAGGCTTGGAGACTTTTACCTAGATAAGGTGGAGTCTATAGTAGAAGAGCACTACGCTGGCTACGTGTATGATTTAGAGGTTGAGAACGAGGGCCATTCATTCGTAGCGTCAGACGGTTTTCTGCTTAGCAACTGCTTCTTCTTCGCCGAGAGGTCTGGCTACGTGTATGAGCCAACGCTGGAGCAGTACAGGATGATGATGAAGCATTTGAGGAAGCAGTATCCTTACGGTGCTAAGGCTATTCAGCTCACGGGCGGCGAGCCTTTGATGAGGGACGACCTTGTCGACGTCATCAGGATAACGAGGGAGGAGGGCTTCACCCATATTCAGCTCAATACTCACGGTGTTTTCTTCGCGCTTGAAGGTGGTGTCGAGCTCGCCAGGAGGCTTAGGCAAGCAGGGGTTAACACCGTCTACCTGAGCTTCGACGGACTCGACCCGAGGATAAACGTGAAGAACCATTGGGAGATCCCCTATATTTTTGAAAACTTCCGTAAGGCCGGTATGACTAGCGTCGTCCTCGTCCCCACCGTGATAAACGGCTGGAACACTCATGAGCTTGGAAAGATAGTGAGGTTCGCCGCAGTTAACAGCGATATAGTTAGGGGTGTTAACTTTCAACCCGTCTCGTTGGTAGGCCAGATGCCTAGGAGCGAGAGGGATAAGCATAGGATAACCATCCCGGATGTGATAAGGCTACTGGAGGAGCAGACGAACGGGGAGATAGGTAAAGAAGCCTGGTACCCCGTCCCGTTCACACTCGTGTTGACAACGTTCCTAGAGAAGCTGACTAAGGGTAAGGAAAGGTGGCACATGCCTATTCACCCTGCCTGCGGAATGGCGACCTACGTTTATCTCGACAGGTCTAAGAATGGCATCCATTTCGTGCCGATAACGAGCTTCGTTGACGTAGAGGGACTCTCGGAATACTTGAGGGAGAAAACTGTTGAGATGGAGAAAGGGAGAAGCAGATACATGGTGATGCTTGAACTAGTCCGTAGACTTGGTCGCTTCATAGATAAGGAGAAACAGCCCAAAGACCTCAACCTAGGAAAAATACTGACAAATATAATCCTCAGAAGAAGCTACGGTGCGTTAAGCATATTTCATTATAAATTTAATTATTTAGGTATGATGCATTTTATGGATCCGTATAACTACGATGTCGAGAGGGTTATGCGTTGCGGTGTTCACTACGTCACCCCAGACATGAACGTCGTCCCCTTCTGCACGTTCAACGTCCTCCCGGAGCTCTACAGGGATAATGTTCAGAAGGAGTTCTCGGTGAGCCTTGAGGAGTGGAACAAACTTAAGCCCGGGACCGTTGGTGATAAGGCTAAGTATAAGAGGGACGTTAGGAAGCTCGCATCCGGAGAGACATATAAAAAGACGTATGAGGGTTTCCTCGAGTAGATCCTGGAACCATTAGGATAAATTGTAATGAAATGCTTTATATTTTTAAAAAGATCACATTACTTACTTGAAATCGCCAAAAAATATTTCTATCCATATGCAGTGTACTCGTTCTTGTTTTAGCGACGCGATATCCTATCCCTATAGAGCTTCCTCTTATCTTCAGCCAAAATTCATAGCGAGGAAAGTTGCTTCTGCTCTCTTCTTTATTTCCTCCATCTTCTGCCGTCGTCATATCGATCTCATCGAAAACTGAGTAGAAATGACATATTTGAACTAGAGACTAGGAGGGATGAAAGGAGCAACCTTAACCCTCGTCTTTTTTAGTTACAAGCTTGGTTATTTCTCTTCAAAAACTAGAGTCTCGGCATTGGTCCTCTGTACTTCTTTACTTTCTCCAATTCCTCTTATTCTGCAGACCTTTAAGAAGGATTAGAGCTGAGAAGAATCGATGTGACGGTCCTTCTCTCCAAAACACTCATGAACGTAGCATTATGACGCAGATATGAGGCGTATAGCCTTGATATGCTGAACAATTAGGGGAAGCCTACAGGAAGGCTGCAGGGCTTCCTCAAACCTAAAAGTTTAAAACTGTTGGACCATAGGTTTTTTCAAGAATGGTTCTGGTCGGTGAGCAGGCTCCTGACTTCGAGGTTCAAACCACAAGGGGCAGGATCAGGCTTTCCGAGCTCAGGGGCAGATGGGTTCTTCTCCTAACTCATCCCTCGAGCTTCAACCCTGTCTGCACGACTGAGATGATCGCCCTGTCCCAGAGGATTGACGACTTCAGGAAGAGCGGGGTTGAGGTTTTCTCAATATGCCCCGAGAGCCTCATGAGCGTAATATCTTGGGTTAGGGATGTTGAGGAGAAATACGGGTTGAAAATAATGTTCCCTGTTGCAGCCGACCCGGATAAGAGGACGGTGAGCCTCTACGGTGCTGCGGACGCTAGGGGAAGCGTTGCGAGAAGCGTTTTCCTCATAGACCCGGAGGGGGTTTTGAGGTTCACAGCCCAGTATCCTGTTGAAACCGGGAGGAACGTGAAGGAGCTCGCCAGGGTTACCAGGGCTGTTCAAACCTCTGTTAAATCAGGCCTCTTGGCTCCGGCGAACTGGGAGCCGGGTGAGCCGATGATTATCCCCCCGCCCTCAACCGTCGAAGAGGCTGACAAGAGGGTTAGGGACGGGGCTGAACGCTGGTATATTCAGAGGAAACAGGTTTAGACAAGCCTCTTTCTCCTAGCCGTGTTCGAAAGAGCCTCGAACAGTATTCTTACTGCTGCTGCAGCCGATGCGCCCCCGGGGTCGAGCAGCGGGTTAAGCTCAACAAGGTCGAGCCCCACGAGTTTCTCGCTTACAGTGTTCTCCAGAAGGTCGAGCAGGATGTTCGTCGGTATCCCGCAGGCCTCCGGATTAGCCACCCCAGGCGCGTAGGCGGGGTCAAGGACGTCAAGGTCTATGCTAACATAAATGCTTCCAGCGTTATCAACAATACTTCTCAGCCCCACGCATGCTTCCTCAGGATTCCTTAGTAATTGTCTCGATGAAAAGAAGGCTTCGCTTTTCGCATACTCAACCTCCTCCCTGCACGCCGCCCTGACGCCCACGTGCACAACCCTGCAAGCCTCCTCCCTTATCCTCCTCATCACTGTCGCGTGGCTAATCCTGACGCCCTCTGGATACTCGTCCCTGTAGTCGAAGTGAGCGTCGAAGGAGACTATTGTCTCCGGCCTAAGGCCTCTCGCAGCCCCCAAGGTTATCGTGTGCTCCCCCCCAAGTATTACGGGGATCTTGGAATCCGCATGGATCTCCCTGCATACTTTCTCAACCCTTTTCAAAACCTCGTCGACGTTGAACGTCACTGAAACATCCCCAAGGTCTGAAACCCTAACGTCCTCGAGGTTAACACCGCCTCCAAGGCTTATGGTTTCAACCTCGGCTGAGAAATGCCTTATGCTGGCGGGCCCGAATCTCGAGCCGGGCCTGAAGCTCGTCGTCCCGTCGAAGGGCACTCCCACGACTGCGAGCCAAGACTCCTCGTAGCTGCGCCTTATCCCTGAGAAGAAATACGGGTTTTCAACCAGGTATAGCCTAGCCTCGTCCAAGCCTGCTTGCAGAAGCCTTTGAAATAGATAAAGGTTCCCCCGTCTCCTAGCCGCTTAAAAACCTTGGCAACACTGTTCAAACGGGTTAAAAATGTGTTTAAACCAGTGTCCACAGGCGTTCCCATTCTTGACGATTTTAGAAATGCTCCTTCTCTGCCACGCTGCTTTCCAAGACCTGGAGAAGAGGGAGCTCAATGCCTCCGCATGGCTTCCAATCCTCCTGCTCGGCCTCTCGGCTTTCACCTTTGAGCTGGCTTCAAACACGCTTCTCGAAGCCTTTTTCAAGCTTGTTCAAACCATAAGCCTCCTAGGATTGCTGCTCCTCCTAGGCCTCTATGGGCCTGGGGACGCGTTGATACTGGTAGGCATATGCTTAACCCATGTTTCAACAACTATGCCCCTGCTGCATGGCGGCCTACTGAGGGTTTTCTACCCGGATTTCAGCCTGACTGTTCTTTTGAACGCTGAAATCCTTTCTTCAACAATCGTTGCTTCAAACCTTGTTCACAACCTGCGCTCCGGAGCCTGGGGCTCTTACCCCAGCGAGCCTTTTAAAAAGAGGATTATCCGCATGCTGCTGCTCAGGGCTGTGGGGAACGGTGAGTCTTCTCTGAAGGAGCTTGACATCGGCAGCACCGGGAAAGGAATAGTATTCGTTAAAAAGACTGTTCCACTCGCATTCTTCATTCTTCCAAGCTATTTGGCGACTCTTCTCTTCGGAAGCCTCCTCCCCCTACCGGCTTAGGGAGACAGTTTTCCAAGCAGCCTGGGGATTGAAAACATCCGAAGCTTAAGGTATGAATACTGCTGCCGCCACGACGGTCGTCCACATGCCGTCCTTATTGCCAACTGCGGACTGGGTTATGCTCATCGTTTTAACCCTGCGGCCGCTTATCTTCCATATCTCCTTCTGCTCATCCCAGCTCTTATCTATGTCGAACGGAACCCCGAGCGTGGAGGCGAGCATGAATGCTGCAAGGTCCTCAGCGTAGTCCCCAGCCTTCTTCTCAGTCTGGCCGAAAGAATGGTGCTCGCTCAAATAGCCGTAGCTCTCGTCGTCAAGAGGCTTAGCCATGCCTATTGAAGCCGCTATGAGCCTGTTAGGCTCGTTAGTCTCGTTCTTAGCCAGCACTACGAAGATTATCTGCCCCGGCTTAAGCTTGCTCAACCCCTCTTCTCTGCCTATAACCCTGCATCCCGGCGGTATGATGCTTGAGATCGGGACAAGGTTGAACTGGGCTATGCCAGCGTCCCTGAGAGCTATTTCGAAGGATGCGAGCCTCTCCCTGTGTACGCCTACTCCTTTAGTGAAGAACACTTCCCTCGGCACGAAACCGTATCCTTCCATCCTTTAACTGTTGAAAGAGAAATCGTTAGAAAGGTTTAAGATAAAGTTTTCCCCCGTGCGTACCCGCAGAGTCTCGCCGGCTCGGAATGTGGACGAAGGCTGCAGGGCAAGGCGGGCTCTGTGAAGACAGGGCTGGTGAGCCTAGGGTTGACCGCTGAATACTTAGGGCGGCGGGCTGTTGGAAGTGTTGCTTAAAATGGCTGGCGGTAGGATGGAAATGGGGAGGTTCGATCTCCACATTCATACTTTCTTCTCTAGGGATTCGCTTCTAGACCCGAGGCTGCTTCCTAAGGCGGCTGCTTCAAGGGGGCTCGCTGGCTTTGCTGTGACCGACCATGATTTTTTCGGAGCCCATAGGATGCTGGGGTCAAGCAGCCTCATAGTCGTGCCCGGGATGGAGATAAGGACTTCAGCGGGGGACATGATCGTTCTTTTCATACAGGAGCCCATCCAATCTAGAGACCCCTTCGAGGTTTACGACCTTGCTAGGGAGCAGGACGGCGTACTTATAGCGGCACACCCCTTCGGCTTCCCGAGGCTTGGCGGCAGCATGGGTGAGGAGGTTACGCGGCTTCTAGACGGCGTTGAAGTAGTTAACTCTAGGAATATTTTCAGGGGACAGAATGAGAAGGCTCTTAAGCTAGCCAGGAGGCTTGGGAAGGCTGAGACAGGGGGGAGTGACGCCCATACTTTGCGCGAGGTCGGTAAAGCCTATACTCTTGCAGCCGCCTCCAGCCTCGAGGAGTTGCGTACGGCGATCAGAAGCAGGATGACTAGGGGTGCAGGAGGCTTGAGCAGCCCCATTGTACACTTAGCTAGCTTCTCAGCGAGCATTGTTCGCAAGCTAGCCCGCCAGCCTCGGTTTCTCTAAGCATCGTTCCTGAATATGCCCCTGGGTGTGAGGTCTCTCAAGGATGCGCAGGCCTAGAGGTGAAGCTTGTTAAAGGGTTCCTATCATTAATTGAAAAATAATAAAAAAAGAGGAGGGGATTTTAAAAGTCGCGTCAACACTTCTTAGTTGTCTTCTTAGTTGTCTTCTTCTTAGCCTTTTTCTTAGCGGCCATCTTCAGTAAAATATTATGCAAGCATACACTTAAACTTTTTGTTTTTTAACTTTTTTACCAGCCGCGGCTCAGCCAGCTAAGCCGTCAAGGGTTTCCAGAAACTTCTCCTTCACCCCGACGGGTAGCACTCCTGATGCTGCAACACTGTGCCCGTCTCCAAAACCCCCGTGCTCAGCACAGGCTTCCGGAAGAATTTTTGACAACGGTGGTTTAACACCCTCCTCTATCATCCTCCTAAGTCTCGAAGGCGCTCTCGCCGACACTTTCACATAGTTACTCGCAAGCAGGCCGTAGCCAGGTATCTCCCTCGGAATCTCCATGAACCCGATCAAGTATTTACTTTCGTCGACAATCCTCTGATAGCTTAAGAAGGATGTGAAGCTTCCGAGAACCTTGCTGCCCATTCCCTTGAAAAAGCTGCCGGAGTCGAACCATTGCAGGCTCCTCTTCTCCCCCAGCCCCCTCCTGATTATCGTGGCTAGGAGAGCCTTGTTAGCCCTCCTCCTCTCCTCCTCGAGTTTTTCCGAGAGGCTCAGGGCCTCCGGTGTGAAGCCCTTTAAACAGGCTTCGAGAGCCTTCTGCACGCCTCCCCTGTAGTATCCCACTGAGGCGAGTATGGTGAGGATCTGGGAGGCATTAACCCTTGAGGTGCCGAAGCCCTTTGCGACTATCTTAAAGTCTTTCCCCCACTTTTTAACAACACCCGCTTTTAAAGAGTCTTCCAGCGCAATCCTGTTGAAGCCTGCTGGTTCACCAGGTGTTTCAACCGAGCCTATCACCGCCAGGTGGGAAATCCTGATTAAACCCTTGTCAACCTTCCTGGCGAAAAGATAGGCTACTGTCGAGGCTGAAGCGTCTCTCTCACCCCGGTACCCGTAGAGCTCAGGGTTCAGGTTTAGAACATTGCTTCTCCGAGAAGGCTGAGTATCATGGTGGTCAAGGACGACCGCTAGGCAATCCTTCCCGATGTTCTCCTCTATCTTCCCAACGTGCGCTGAGCCGATGTCGCTGAACACCGTCACACGGTGCTCGGAGAGGATTTTCACAAGAACCTCTGGGAAAAGCTTGTCTAGGCAGAGGGTTTTAACGTTGAAACCCATTTTCTCAAGCGCTGTTTCAACTATCGCCGCTGAGCAAACCCCGTCGGCCTCGTCGTGGTGGATTAAAACGGCCTCTCCCACTCTGCGCCTAAGCTCCTCAACAGCCTTCGCAAGGCTTGCTTCAAACTGTTCCAAGCCTGCTTATTGAGAAGCAGGAGGGAGAAATAAACATTAGAAACGGATATGACACTCACCACGACCGAAGTCGGGGGATTTCCGGTTCGTCGCCCTTAGGAGCTCATCCTACCGGGTTCAGGGCTGTGTCAATTCAGCCCCTGCCGTACGCATGTAACACATGGCTCGCTTCATAGTGTTCACCGAACCGTCGTGATTCCGGATGAGACATTCTAGCACCGCCTCCCGCGAGCTCTGAGCGATAGCCTTGCTAATGCTAGTGGTTTTCCTGTTGCGCGCTACTATGACCTGGCCCGTTTCACATATCTTCAGGAGGATGTCTTGAGATACGTTAAAGAGATTAACCCCTCGGGGTTCGTTGAGTTCATCCAGAAAAGCTTGGAGCGCATGCTACTAGCGCGATGTCGAAAAGGTCGCGGATACGATCATCTCAATGAAGAACGAAGTTGCAGGAGCCTAAGAGGGAGAGGCGATAGCATTACTGCCAAGAGTTAGTAGGGCAATACCGGTTATTGTTACAAATATAACTGCTTCTCCGGGAAAGGGAAACGGATATAAGCATACGCGTAGCACTGTTAACGAGGATTCTTGCTGAGCGAGGAGATTGTTAAGGCTGTTGAAAAGGTTAAGCCCAGCATTGTTAACGTGAGCACTGTTAAAATGGTTTACGAGTTTTTCTTCTATGCTTTTCCTGTTCACGGCGTGGGTTCAGGCATAGTTGTCGACGAGGACGGCCTGTTCCTGACTAATCATCACGTTATAAGGGGTTCAGACCGTATTCAAGCATCCTTCTACGACGGGCTTATGACGGAGGGCCGGGTTGTAGGAGCCGACCCAAGCCTTGACATAGCCTTGATCAAGGTTGACGATGTGGGCCTTAAGCCTGCTGAGCTGGGCGACTCAGACACGCTTAGGGTCGGCGAGATAGTTATCGCAGTTGGGAACCCGCTCGGCCTCGCTGGCGAGCCGACCGTAACAATGGGTGTTGTAAGCGCTTTAGACAGGCAGATAGTTTCAAGGGATCTTTTCTTCCCCGAGCTTATTCAGACGGATGCTGCGATAAACCCCGGGAACAGCGGCGGGCCCCTGGTCAACCTTAAGGGCGAGGTTGTAGCGGTCAATACTGCAGTAATACCTTTTGCCCAGGGTATTAGCTTTGCAATACCCATAAGCTCCATCAAGCCCCTCATCGAATCCTTCAAGAAGTACGGCAGGATGGTTAAGCCCTGGCTCGGCGTTAAGTCGATAGACGTCAACAGGCAGATCGCAAGCTATTACTCGCTCGGCGTTGACTACGGGGCGCTCGTCGTGGAGGTTTCTCCGCGGAGCCCTGCTGAGAGAGCCGGCCTGAGGCCTGGGGACGTTGTCACCATGATAGACGGTAAGCCTGTTAAAAACTCAGCCTCCTTGGTGAGGGAGCTTAGGAGGAAATCCGTAGGCCAGAGGATAGAGCTCCTGATATACAGGGGTTACAGCAGGTATGTTGCTTCACCTGTTCTCGAGGAGGCCAGGTTTCAAACTCTCGGCTAAGCCTCTTCTAGAGTGACTCTACTTGACGGCGAGCTCCTGCATAAGGGTCTGAACAGCCTTCTTGCTTAGCTCCCTAGCAGCCTGGTCGAGAGTAACGTATTTCAAAGCCTCCTTCGGACAGTATTCGACGCACCTCGGGTAGCCGTGTTTCTCACAGTAATCGCATACAATGATCTTCCTCTTGTCGAGATGGAGCCTTATGACTCCGAAGGGGCATGTTTCAACACACCAGCCGCACCCGTTACACTTATTCTCTTCTACAACTATGATTCCACTGGGCTTCTGCGTTAAAGCGTCCCTCGGACATGCTTTGACGCAGGGAGGGTCCTCACACTTCCTGCAAGCTACAGCCAGGTTTAGGAAGGGCTCTATCCTTACAACCCTTATCCTGGACTTCTTAATGTTTAGAACGCCCTCGCTTACGAAAGAGCATATGTATTCGCATATCCTGCACCCGTTGCACTTGTCAGGGTCGCAGACAATTATCTTCCTAAGCCTCGACTCCAACCTCTTCCGCCTCCTTGGATAAGCCGAGCTCTAAAAGCTTGCGTTTCAAAGGCACTCCGTTCCTGCTCCAGCCCCTGCACTCGTAGTAGCCGTCTAAAGCCTCCTCGTACTCCTCCCTCCTTATAACCGCCCCCTTGACGATGTCGTCGGGCAACGGGTCTTCGAAAGCCCTTGGAGGCGGGTAGTCGTCCTTCCTTGTCACGCCGCACTTAACGTTGAAGCATCTCGCGACATTATGTATTCTCTCCCCTGCCTTCAGGATCTGCTCGCCAGTCATGCTTAAGCCTGTTACGAGCGTGTAGAGCTTCGCAAGCTCGCCCATGGACTTGAAGACTCCTCTGGTGAACTTGCATATTATCAGGGAGTCTATCACCGCATACTGGTTTTCACCATCGTAAACTATCTTCCCCCTGCTCTTATCAAGCCTAAGCCTGTCAACCTGGCCTTTGACATCAACCTGGTATGAGCCCGACCTAAGGTAGTCCGCACCCCTGTTTGAGACCGCGAAGCCCAGGGTTGATGTTTGGAGCGACCTTAACTCGTATGCAGCCCACTCAAGCCCTTTACAATGCACAGCGAACCTTTCAGAGCCCTTCCCAACTATTTGAGACGCCCTCCTGACTCCCTCGCTGAGCAGCATTCCAAGCCTACCCTCTTTAAGACACATTCTCCTAAGGGCTTCGAGCAGGGCCTCGTCATTGCCGAACCTGAGCTCAACGCCGTCAGTATCATCCTTCGTCAGAATGCCTCTTTCGAAACACTCCATAGCCCATCCAACCACGTTACCCGCGGAAATCGTGTCTACGCCAAGCGTGTCGCAAATCTCAACTGCCTTTGTTATAGTGTCTAGGCTACGTATGCCACAGTTGGGGCCAAGCAGCTCCAGACTCTCGTAGTCGACGCTTGAAACCGTGCCGGCATAAGCCTCCCTAGCTTGGTTAACATGGTCACAAGCTATGGGGCATCCTGCGCATGCAACTATCTTCTTAACGTGTGTTTTAAGCATCATCTCCCCGGAAACTTCCTCAGCATACTCAAACGTGCCCCTTTGGAAATTGTATGACGGCAAGCATCCCAGCTTGTCGTGCACGAGAATGTTCGCAGGAGTCCCATAAACCCTGTACTTCTCTGTTGCAGGCCCTTGGCAGCGCTCGTTCAACTCAGCTATGAACTTTACGAGACCCTCTATATCGAATACTTCAACATCCTTTGTCCCTCGGGCTGCAACCGCCTTAAGGTTTTTAGAACCCATTACCGCGCCTAGGCCGCATCTGCCGACCTGCCTGTTCCTCTCGTTAGTAATGTTCGCCAGCCTAACCATTCTTTCGCCAGCCGGGCCTATTGAGGCTACTGTGAAAGACTCGTCTCCAAGCTCCTCCTTGATCATCTCCTCAGTCTCCCAAGTTGTCCTGCCCCAGATGCTGGAAGCGCTTCTAAGCTCAATATTCTCATCGTCAATAGTAAGGTAGACGGGTTTCTCAGACCTGCCTGTGAAAACAACACCATCCCAGCCTGCGCTCTTAAACTCTGACGCGAATAGGCCTGACGAGATTCCGAAGCCGAAAATACCCGTCAAGGGGGATTTCGCGAAAACAGCATACTTGTTGCCTGCTGAAGAGATCGTCCCTGCCAACGGGCCGGTCCACCAGATTAAAACGTTCTCGGGTGAAAACGGGTCCACCTCCGCTGGCTTAGGCATCATGTCGTAAAGCATCCTCGCCCCAAACCCGTAGCCACCTATGTAGTTTAGGGCGAAAGACTCGTCAACCCTGCCCATGGAGGTCTTACCCCTTGTCAGGTCTATAATCAAGTATTTCCCAGCGTAGCCTTTCAACCCTATCCTCCTCCAGCTACCGAGGGTGCTAGAACAATCCTGTCTCCAGGCTTAATAAATTGCTCGCCCATCCTAGTTAGGTCAATAACCCTTCCGTTAACTATTATCAGGGAAGACTCCTCCATTGGCTTGCCATCAGGCCCTATGAATTCCGAGCGTAGATCAACCCCAATAGCCCTGCCCAGCTCCGTGACGATTTTGAGTAGACTTGTCCCTGGCTCGATACTGATCCTCATGCTTTTCCTTTTGAAGAGCTCGCGGAACCTCCCCACGAGCTCCAGCTCAACCTCGTTCAAAGCACTAGCCAAATATTCATGGAGAGCACGATATAAGACTTTCCGAGTGGGTTTAACTAGTCGTTAAACCGCTTCAAAAAGTTTTTCTACAGCGCTGGGAAGTCTTCCCCGGTTAATTGACGGTAAGGCTGTCCGAGGATGCTTCTCTGCTAACCGTTGAGAGGCGTTTCTACACTGATTACGTTCGTCTAACCTTGGAAAGGGGCAAGTGTATTTTCTGCGACGTGTGCATCAGGGTATGCCCTAAAAATGCGATCAGGCTTGCGAAAAACGAGGATGGCTCGCTAACGCTTAAAATAGGGGAGGAATGTAGCCTATGCGGCGCGTGTGAACCATTCTGCCCAACTAGTGCGATAACCATGACGGTTAACGGTAAGCGTTTTAACCCACTGGTTTCCTCAGGAGGCTTCCCCCTCTCTTTGCCTAAGATCAGGGTTGACCAAGCGAAATGCAGGAGCGATTGCTTCGAATGCTCTAGAGCCTGTCCAACCGGCGCGCTGAAGATAGACTCTGCGCACAACGTTAGGGTTGACGAGGAGAAGTGTTTAAGATGCCCATGGTGCGAAGATGCCTGCCCTGAGAAAGCGGTAAAGGTAAACTCCTTGTTCGAGGGAACAGCATTTATAGATGAGTCTAAATGTGAGGAGAAGTGCGACGCCTGCGTGGAAGCCTGTCCGACGAAAGCCATCTCTAAAACCGGCGGGAGAATAAGCATCAACCCCAGGTACTGTATACTGTGCAACGTCTGTGTCCATCTAGATGTCTGCAGGAATCACGCGATAACCGTGGTCAGGCGGAGGGTTCTTCACGGCGAGGGTTTCTCAGCAGTCTGGGCTAACGCTATTGAGAACCTTCTGGGCGGGAAACCCTTGGCGAGAGAGCTGGATGCTGAAGGCTACCGGAGGATAAGGAGGCTTATCGAGGAGGCTAGGCTCTGATGAGCGGAGAGCCGAGGATAGGTGTCTTCGTATGCCACTGCGGCAAGAACATCGCGAGCACAGTCGACGTCGTCAAGGTTGCCGAGTACGCTAAGACTCTTCCCAACGTCGTCTACTCTTCTCACAACCTTTACACCTGCTCGGACGCCGGCCAGGCTGAGATAAAGAGGATAATTAAGGAATACGGGCTTAACAGGGTTGTCGTCGCAGCCTGCAGCCCGAAGATGCATGAGCCAACGTTCAGAGCATGCGTCTCGGAAGCAGGTTTAAACCCGTATCTTTTCGAGATGGCTAACATAAGGGAGCACTGCTCCTGGGTCCACATGAGTGACCCTGAGGGCGCCACTAGGAAGGCCATCGACCTTGTTAAGATGGCTGTCGCCAAGGCCCGGCTCCTGGAGCCGCTTGAGCCGATAATCGTCCCGGTGGAGAAAACACTGCTAGTGGTAGGCGGCGGGCTGGCGGGCATGAGGGCTGCGCTTGACGTTGCGGACGCGGGTTTCAGTGTAATACTTGTTGAGAAACAAGCTATGCTAGGCGGTAAAGTAAGGCTTCTCGGCAAAACTTTCCCCATGGTGGACTGCACAGCCTGCCTTGTTAACGAGATGATCAACAGGGTTCTTACACACCCCTACATAAGAGTGCTGACACAATCTGAGGTCGTCGCGGTGGAGGGCTACGTTGGCAACTTCATTGCAACATTAAGGAGGAAACCGTCGAAGGTTTCGGAGGAATGCGTGGGCTGCGGCAAATGCGTTGAGAATTGTCCAGTCCAGGTTGAAGAGGAGTTTTCTTACGGGCTTTCAAAAAGGAGGGCGATATACTTGGTTGAGAAGACTCAGGGCACTGTTGCCTGCGATCAGGGCCTTGAGAAAACCCTTCATGTTCACGGGCTTGTCGGAAAACCCTTGGCGGCAGTAATAGACGAGAAGAATTGCACGGGCTGCGGCAAATGCGTGGAAGCATGCCCAGTTAAAGCAATAGACCTTAAAGCACCGGGCGTGGAGGAAGTCTTAAAGGTTGGAGCGATAATTCTCGCAACAGGCTTCGACCTTTTCAATCCCTTAAGGAAGCCAGAGTACGGCTATGGCCGGCTTAGAAATGTTCTGACAAGCATGGAGCTGGAGAGAATGCTCACACCCGACGGCCCCACGCGGGGAAGACTAGTCAGGCCCTCAGACGGGAAACCCGCTGGAAAAACGGCCTTCATACAATGCGTAGGATGCAGGGACGAGCAGACAAACATCTACTGCTCAAGAATATGCTGCATGATAACCCTGAAGCAAGCGCTCCTCGTTAAGAAGAACAACCCTAGCATGGAGGTAACAGTCTACTACATTGACATCAGAGCGGGTGGAAAAGAGTATGAAACAATATTCAGAATGGCGAGAGAAAAAGGGGTAAGATTCATCAGGGGAAGACCCAGCGGAGTTGAGGAAGAGAACGGAATGCTGAAGATACGGGTTGAAGACACTCTAAGCGGAGAAATAATAGAGGAGCTATACGACCTCGTGGTCCTAGCAATAGGCATGCAGCCCTCGGAAGGCACAGACAGGCTTGGCGAAATACTCAGAGTACCAAGAGACCAATACGGGTTCTTCATGGAGGCGCACATCAAGCTCAAACCCGTTGAAACAGTTGTAAACGGGATATTCCTAGCGGGCTCGTGCGCAGGCCCAACGGACATTCCGATGACGATAGCTAGGGGGCATGCAGCGGCCTCGAAAATACTCATGCTCTTCTCGAAAGACTTCATGGAGCTCGAGCCAATAACAAGCTACGTTGACCCGCTGAAATGCAAAGGCTGCCTAGTATGCACAAAAATGTGCCCCTTCCAAGCCCTGAAACCCGTCGAAATGGAAGGCAGGAAAATCATCCAGATTACGCAATCAATGTGTGCAGGATGTGGAACGTGCACAGCAGGCTGCCCCTTCAGCGCACTCAACCAGCACCATTTCACAGATGAGCAAATATTTGCGCAAATCGATGCAGCCTTGGAAGAACAACCGAGAGAAAAAATTATAAGTTTCTGCTGTAATTGGTGTAGTTATGCCGGATCGGACTTCGCTGGAGTTTCTAGGCTTGAATATCCTTCAAGCGTGAGGATAATCAGAGTCATGTGCTCAGGTAGAGTGAGTGAGAAGATGATCCTGAGGGCCTTCGAGAAGGGAGCGGGCATGGTTCTAGTTGCACCATGTCACCCTGCAGATTGTCACTACATCAGCGGGAACGAGTGGGCTAAGAGGAGGGTTGAGGCTTTGAAGAAGCTTGGCAAGATGGGTGTTAATCCTGATCGCTTATGGTTCGTCTACGTTTCTGCTGCTGAAGGGAACGTTTATCAAAATACAATTATTAAAATGCATGAATATTTGCAGAAGCTTAAGAACGGGGAGGTAAGCTGGGGTGCTGAGGAGGCTAAGGCAGTAGCCTAGCCAGAGTTTTAAGACCTAACGGACATGATTTACGCTAAAAACATGAAATGAAATTTAAACCTCAGAATTAGCTTACTAGCTTTGATTTTTCCAACAGTTCCTTATGAAACTCTTTATATCCTTAATTATTTGATCACCTTCATTTTTTAACTTCCCTGTTTCTTCTTACCTTAGCTAAGAACTCTCTTTTGAACTCTTTGTATTCTTCATTTTCATGCGACCTCTTATGCTCATCATATAATTTAAAGGCCGTGTAAACCGCTTCAACTCTTTTCAATACCTCATTAATCATCTGTTCTTCTGTCATACCCTTTGAGTCAAAGGACGACATGAAAAAGGAATCGTATCCAGGGTTTATATGGTATATCACTTCCACGGAAAACTTCTTGCCGATTTCTTAGCTATTTTGTCAGCCCATAATAGTCTTGTGAAAACACGTCCGTGGGGCTTCCTAATGTGCTTCTCGATATTCCTCCTATTTATAAAATCGTCCAGTATCTCTTTCTCTTTTCTATCTATCTTAGCGAAGACCTCCTCTTTCTTCGTCTTGAACTCGCGTTGATGAAGCCTAACCAAAACCTCGCCGACTTCATCCCCAGGAGCATCAAAGCATAGAGATTCTACTTGCACTCTTCCATCCTCATATTCATAGATGTATCTGCAACTAATGAATGCTCCAGTCCCTATTTCCCACCTTCCCCGCGCCATTTTTTTTATTTTCGTCATAACACATTACATCTCTTGTTTCTATTTTAAATTGCTCAGTGTTTAGTTCATTCCTGAACCGCTCATTAAGATAGTTTTTCAACTTTTCTAGTAAGGCTTGACTCACTTCTTAATCTCCTCCTATAATCATAGCAACCAACTCGTCTACACTCTTTTCCATTATGTCAGACCTCTTAAATATTACTATGAATGGATTCTTGTAATTACCACGAACTCTGGGTAAACATCATCTAAGAGTAAGTGCACAGGGTCATAGGCAAGTGAAGCTGCAATTCCGGCGTAAGCATTCAGGTTTTCTCCAATATGATTCTTAAGATCAGCTATTGCCCTTTCCATTTGTTCCCTAAACTGGCCCACATTATCTGCTAGCGTTGTACTCCCAACCTCCACAATTACGATTTTAGTTTCTTTAGGAATAGTTTTCCCTTCTATAACTATCTCCTTATTTGTAATCACATAGATATCAGGAAATCCAGGTCTTCCATATCCTTCTCCGCTAGGCTCCAATCTCAAACTATCTGGGGAGATTTTATATGCTTCAGCAAACTTAGCAAGAATACTGTCCTTATACTTCTCTCTAAGCGTAATTTCGCCAACCACCCCTATTTGCCATTTATGTGCTTCTGGGTCCTCTATTATGTTGCAGAGCATCATCTTTACCTTTATCTTCGAAGACTCTTCTAAAGAAACTATGTGTACTGTTTTTAATGTTTTGGCTTCCTGGGATACATGGACTGCTAGCCTTTTGTTTCCGCAATACTTAACGCCGTTGTCGTAATCAGCGATTATTACAAGCCTGTCTTCAGCGTCTACGCCCTCCCTCATTCTGCTTACCAATTCTTGGTAGGCATCATACCCGAGTTTTCTGAATAGCTTCTCCTTTAAATTAAGTTGCGTCTGATCTTTAATCTCCTCGTTAAGCTCTACTACCAGCTTGCCGCCATACAGTTGAAGAGGTTCCAGCTTAATGCTGTATTCTCCTACACTTGGTTTTGCTTCTCGAACGTATATGAACCTTATTACTCCGTCTTTATCAAGCTCGATGTCAGTTACAGGATAACCTGTTTCTGAACTAGAGCTCCAGACTTTTATGACTTTATTCTCGTAGAGTACTAGTTTAAGTGTTTCGCCATCGATGTTCTTAGCCCTTATCTCCACCCTAGCACAAACTTTTCCATCCGCGCACCATTTCTTCTCAACTTTGGATTCAATTTCTTTCCCATCTATGCTTATTTTCATGTTTGCATAGTCAAAAATCATCCTCTTACCTGCGACTGAGAATTCGTTTGGAAAAAGGTTTCAAAATCATACTCGTAAATCTCTAGACTGGCTATCTCTTTTTCAGCTACGCTGTCTACGCCTTCCAAGTATTTATGGGGTACATTGAGCCACAAAGATTCTTCCTCTACGCTGAATGCAAATTCTACTTCCTTTCCTCCCTCCAGCCTGAGCCTTGCTATATAGATTCCCTTACTTATCCTATCCTTAAGATTATTACACCGTTTTTAGTTACGCTCCTTGAAATCAGTTCAGGTCTGAGATGCTTAAGACTATTTATCGCATTAAAGATTCCTTCCAATTCTTCGGGATTCCTTAGGACCTTATCGAGAAGAGGGCCGTCTAACTGGGGGAGGAAGTAATGTTCAATGGGCCAGGTAAAAAGCTGGAGGAAATTGAGAATGCCGTGAGCTTCAGGGTCTACCCGCTAAACGTTGATCCGTTGAGGAGCTTGAGATGGTGAAGGAGGTTGCTGAGCGGCACAGCATCAAAGCTAGAATGGGCTTCAGGGTAGCTTGGGTGTAAATGCAGGAACTCACAAGTATCTGACGCTCGGGCTTGAGGGAAGTAAGTTCAGGTTTGGCTACAAGCCCTATAGAGCAGCTTAGTCAAAGGCGGGAGAGCGGAGAGTTATTGCCTAGAGGGATTCGGATGTACGTGGGTCATAGATTTTTCAGGGCGTCGGATTTTCCAAAAGGGATTCCTAATCCTTATTAGCTACGTGAAAATGTTTAAATCGTTTTCGGCTTACTTGCTGGCTATCACCACGTTTCGGAACTTTAAGGAGGGTGCTGAAACCCCGTAGTCTTGTCTGGTATCGTTGCCAACCATGTCTAAACCGTCTTTAAACATCTCGTAGAAATTGCCCGAGATAACCCCGTTCTTCACGGGCCTAGCTATCTCGCCGTTCTCAACCACGTATGCGTGGGTTATGGTGGCGTTTAAATGCCCGCTCACAGGGTTCGACATCCATTCTCCTATCGTGCTCATCACTAGCACACCGTTCCTTGTCTCGCTGATGATCTCTTCAAAGGTTGCGTCTCCGGATTTAAGGTGGAGATGATGTAGAGAGGGCCTCGGCGCCGTGGAGTAGCCTCTCGACGCGTTGCCAGTGGACTCCCTCCCCTCCCTGTTCGCGGTATAAGTATCGTAGACAAACGTGTTTAGAACACCCTTGCCCACTATCGTCAGGTTCCGCGTGGGGAATCCCTCGTCGTCAAAGGGCTTGGAGCCCAGCGTGTTCACGTTGGAACCAAAATCCTCTATAGTGATCTTTTCCGACATTATCTCCATGCCTATCTTTCCGACTAGGGGCGACCTGCCCTCCTGAACGTTCAAAGCTGAAACAGCTGGGCTAAGCATGACGGGTAGCAGGGAGTCTGAAACCCTGTTGAGCGTCACCACCTCGTACTTCCCGTTGGGTATTGAGCCTGCTTTAACGAACTCTCTGGCTCTCGACCCTGCTTCAACACCCGTCTTCCCAGCCTCCAGCCTCCTGAGGCTTCTAGCTATACTGTATTCAGAGTAGGTGCCGACTTCACCAGCCTCGTCGACCCTCGCATCTATGTAGAGGAACGCCATGGTCTCCCTCCTTGTAACCGGCCCACCGTAAGTGTTAGCGTAAGTCGCCTCCATGGCTCTGGACGTCAGGAAGCCTCGGATAGGCTTAGCCTCCCTACAGCCCTCCTTAACAGAGTCGAAAAGCTCCCTCGCGATGGGAAGCAGGTCCACCGGCGTCGCCTCTGCAGTAGCCTTGTCAAAGGTTTCTCCAATATCCTTTGTCCCGATCTTCTCATTCATCCCCGCCCATCTTGGGTCGGGTGGAGAAACCCTTGCTATTGAAACAGCAGACCTTACGGCGTTCTCAACACCTGTTTCGCTTAAATCCTGGGTTCCGACGATGGCTGTAGACTTTCCAACGGCGATCCTGATTCCGAAGGATTTCAGCCTGACAGTCTTCGAAGCCTCAACGTCTCCCGCAAGGGTTAAGGATGTCTCAGCCGTGCTCAGCAGGAAGGCCTCTGCCTCTGAGGCGCCCAGTTCAACAGCCCTCTTAACAGCCTTCTCAACATCCATCTTAACCACCTCCGACGATGAGCTCCCTAATCATCACGTGGGGTCCCCCGTCTCCAACCCTGGCTAGCTGGTTATCCTTGCCGCAGCCGCCGAAGGCTGAGGTCGTTATCCTCAGGTCTCTCCCGACTGCTTCAACACCATTAAGCGTTTCAAGTATTGAGCCGGAGATGACTACACCCCTTACCAGCTCGGCAAGCCCCCCCTCGCGTATCATCCATGAGGGTCCGGCGGAGAAAGTGAATGTTCCGGAAGCGGTGTCAACCTGGCCTCCCGTTGCCCCCCTTCCCAAAATATATATTCCCTCCCCCACTTCCCTAATGATCTCCTCGAAACCATGATCCCTAGGCGTCATGAAGAAGTTTGTTTGCCTCACGATCGGGAAATGGGTGAAGTCCTGCGCCCTACTGTTCCCTGAAACAGGCAGGTTAAGCATGCCTGCCGTCTCCCTGCCCGTCATGAAGGATTTTAACACGCCGTTTTCAACGACAACAACCCTCCTTTTAATGTTGCCCTCGTCGTCAAACGGGACGAAGTATCCCCCCTCAGCAAGACCGTCGTCAACTATTGTCACCGAGGGTGAAGCTATCTCGCTTCCAAGCCTTCCGGATAGTATTGAGTCACCTGAGGAAACAAGGTCGCCCTCGCACGCATGCCCAAAAGCCTCGTGAAGTATTAGGCCAACCATCTCCGGGTCGGCAACAGCCTTAAGCCTACCCGGCGGAGGAAGCGGCGCTCTAACAGCCTCATTAGCCAGCTTGCTGACGCCTAGCGAGAACTCTGCCCAGTTTTTGCCCTCTATGAACTCCCAGCCGGCTACGGCGGACTCCTGGTCGCCAACCCTCTCCATCGCCCCAGCTTCAAAAGCAACGCTCATATGTCCAAGACCAAGCAATGATGACTCGTATTCCAGGTCCACCCCGTCGCTCGTAACGACATACCTCCAGTCGCGCTGGACGCCTAACCTAGTTACAGCAGACTTTATCCCCTCTAGGCTCAACCCAGCCTTATTAGCCTCTAGTGTAAGACTGACCTTCTCCTCGTCTGAAACATCCTCGGGTTTTTTCCTGCAGGCGGATTTGAAAACCCCTTTGCATGCCTTTCTCTCGCCAAGCTTCTCCACCTTCCTGGATACTCTGGCTGCGGATATGGCTTTCTCAACAGCCTCCTTGACGCTTTCACGGTTAAGGTCGTTCGTAGACGAGAAGCCGAACCTGCCGTTGTAAAACACTCTGATGCCCAGCCCGGCTGAGAAAGTCTTGGAAAACTCTTTCAGAACCCCGTTGTCGATCGTGATCAACTCGTAGTTTGTCCGTTGAGCCCTGGCTTCAACATAGGTCGTGCCAAGTTTTTCAGCTATGTTCAACCCATAGGCCGCAAGCTCCTTCAACATTTCAACTATTTAAAAAAACGGGTTAAACAGGCTATTAAGTCTTCCTATGGGCATCGGCCTGTATTGCTCTAAAGGAAATTCTGGTTGCGCCTATTTCGACTGGGAAAAATAGTTTTATATCTAGTTCTCCCATTCAATAGGGCAGGGAGTTGAGCGTTGAGGAGCACCGTGAATGACGGTACTGTTGTTTCAGAGGAGATGCGGATGGGCCGGGGGAAAGGCTTTAGGGTTTTCTCAATGCTTAAGTCTCGTAGAAAGATGTTGGCTCTGAGCCTCATAATCATTATACTTTTCTCTACCGCAATATACTTTTTAGCAAGTTTTGTAGCAAGGCCCAGTGTAATAGGCATTCTAAAAGTAGAGGGAGCGCTGCTCACCGGTGACCAGGCTGCCCTATATTCGCAGGCGATAATGGAGGCAATGTTAAACGACAGTATAAGAGGGATTGTGCTTAAAGTGGATTCTCCAGGAGGCTACGCCGACCTGGTTGAGCAGGTTTACCTGGATCTTTTAGAGCTGAAAGCTAGGAAGCCGCTCGTAGCCTCAATAACAATGGCCCTGTCTGGAGGCTACTATATTTCCGTCGCCTCAGACTACATATATGCGCATCCGAGCGCGACTGTGGGGAACATCGGAGTAATCGGTATCGGTCCCCCGATCCTCGTGCCCTCGGAAACTGTTCTCGAGAGCGGTGTGCATAAGGCAACAGGATTCTCGAGACTACTGTTCTCCTTTAACATGAGCCGGGTTCTTGAAAACTTCGTCAAGGCTGTTGAGCTTGGAAGGGGAAGCAGGCTTAGACTCCCCCCTAACGTGCTTCGCAGGGGCTCTATATACATGGGGAGCGAGGCTTTGGAAGCCGGGCTCGTCGACGAGCTGGGCTCGGTTGAGAGCGCCCTGAAGAGGGTTGCGCAGGCAGCCGGGGTGGCTAAGTATTCCGTCGTGGACCTGGTTGAATCAGTGAAGAGCAGGTTTAAAGCTGGGACCAGCTTAGAGGAGCAGGCTCCCTGGGCTAACCTGACGGTGGATAAGCTTAAAGAGCTTCACCCACCACCCTCCATCTACTATCTTTACCTTCCTACTAACGCTTCACTCTACTCTTCTTCGGCGGCTGCTCAAAACTTCGGCGAATGGGCTGGCGTAGATGGTAAAAGCCTGGTTCTAGTCGACATGTCTCACGGCAACAGGGTTACCTACTGGAACCTTGAGGTTTTAGCTAGGGAGCTTATGCTCAGGAACGCCACAATCTCCCTCGCGACGAGCTGGAACATGCTGGAGTCTAAGCTTGGTTCTGCTGAAGGAGTGTTAATAGCTGCTCCAACACTGCCCTACTCGGAGGAACAGGTTGAAAGGCTAAGGAGCTTCGTGGAGTCGGGGAAGACACTAGTGATAATGTATGATCCTGCGGAGGAATACGTGAAGATCCCGGACCTTACTTGGCCGGTGAACTCCCTATCCATGGGCCTCGGCATATTCTTCAACAGCGGCTATCTTTACGACGAGCACCAGTTCTTCGGCATGTATAGAAACATATATGTAGAGGACTTCAGGAATCACACGCTCACCCTGAACATCTCTAGAATAGTTTTTTTCACGGCTACAGGTGTTTGTTCAACCGGTAAAGGTGTTGCCTGGACTTCTAACACTACTTTCTCATCGGTATCGGAGAAGGCAAAAACTTATGATGTGATTAGCGTCGTTGAGTTAAAAGGGATGGTCATAGCCATTGGCGACATCACCTTCATGCAGGAGCCCTACTGCTACGTTGAGGATAACTATAGGCTCGTGCAAAACTTAGCCTCCCTTATGACCTCCGGGGCGAAATAGACAACTAACCCAAAAAGCAAAGAAAAGATTTATATTATAAGGCTGTGGATATATCAACGTCATGTCCAAAGTAGAAAAAGATTGAGGGTATCGGATCCACATACGCAAAAAAGCTCGGTGAAGTCGGGATCAAAACTACCGATGACCTACTTGAGGCCGGCAGGACGAAAGATGGAAGGAAGGCCTTGCTGAGAAGACCGGCATTCCGGAAAAGCTATTCCTTGAATGGGTGAACCTCGCAGACTTCTTCGGGATCAAGGGAATTGGAGAGGAATACTCCGACCTGCTTGAGGAAGCTGGCGTCGACACGGTTGCTGAACTTGCCAGAAGAGACCCGGCGAGCCTCCACGCCAAGATCCTTGAGGTCAATAAGGAGAAAAAGCTCGTGAGGAGGCCGCCCACGCTAAAGCAGGTACAGACTGGATTGAGCAAGCGAAGAAACTTCCGAGGAAAGTAGAATACTGAAAACCGGGCCGCCCAACCCCTAGGTTTCCTTCTCCTTTTTCTAATTTTTCTAATTTTACATATTTTTGACTTAGAACCTCCTCTTCCTTGCTATTGTTGATTAAGGGCAACCGAATGCTTAAAATTGGTTGGCAAGTGAGAAAAAAGTATCATGGCATTTAACAGGCTTAAGGCAGATAGGTTTGCCGAAGCCGTGGGAGTGTCAAGTCACGATTTCCTCAAGCCTATTATTCGCGGCAGCGTGTTTAATCTCGAGCATCGGCAGGTCCATGGGAGTCTCTATTCTCTCTAATCCGTATTTTCTAAGGAAGCTGAGGTATTTCAGGGTGAGCCGGCGCATCTCGGGAGAGGTCGGTCCCACGCACGGGCACCCGGGTATCCTTGGACTGACGTCGAAAACGTAGAACTCCAGCCTTTTCTGCTCAGGGTCTTCAGCATCGTATGCTATTGCTCCCTGAAGCGCGAAAAGCCCTATCATCCCAGGCGGGTACTCCTTTTCACATATCCTTCTGAACTTTTCGGCAGCCCTGTAGACTAAAGGTTTTAGAGATTCCCTCATCGTCAACCCGTAGTGGCCGACCTCCTCGTTCTTAATAGGCACGTCCAGAGATAACTGACTTTTAGCAGGTAGCCCGAGTACGCCGTGTAGGTTTGTTTGCTTCCTGTCGTCGAATCCAAGTAGGTCGAAGTCGTCGAAAACGTCTTTCAAAGCCCATCCTTGAAAGTTAGCGTTAAACTTCTGGCCCAGCACATACTCCTCTATCCTTGCTTTTCTCAATCCCTCCTCGCTTATCACATCCCTTCTGATGAGCTCCTCAACCTTCTCGTAGTACTCTTGCGGCGAGGAGGCGTAGAAGAATGCTCTTTCAAGCGGCTTCCTCTTCTGCTGAACCTTAACTATCACCAGCCTGTCGATCTCCTCAGGCTTGCTGAACCTCCGTGGCATTTTTATTCCCGCCTTCTCCAGAAGCCAGTACTGGTTTCTCTCCTCGCCGCGCTCCTCCGCCCTCAGAATCATCCTGTTGCCGTATAATGGAACCCTGAAGACCTTCTCAATATTATCGTAGCCAACGTAGACTGAGAAAGACCTATTCGGAATAAAAATGGTGCTAAGACTTATCATTTTCTCCTGAACCTCTTCGCCAACCATGTCTGAGAACCTGTCAACCATTAACACGTGGTCGAAAAGATGCTTGTTATACTTGGCGTACAGCTCCTCCCTGCCCTTCTGGCATACGACGAGCGTCTTGAAACCCATCGCTTTCGCTGAGACGCCTACCTCCTCCGCTGAATGCGAGCCCAGCACGCCAATGGTTATGTTGCTGGCGTCGTATTTTGAAACAATTTCCCGAGCCTCCTCCAACCTAACAGTCATGCTGATCACTGAATAATGTTTAACCAGGTCACCCTAATATTTCTTTCAACCTGTCTTGCTCAATAGCCTCTCTTATCTCCATAGCTATCCTCCTACCCGTGGTCATGGGCCTGCCGTGCTTCAAATACGCGTATGGAGAGCCTTCCATAAACACGTTTGTACCGGCAACTATCCTTGCCGAGATCTCGAAAACATAGAATTTCAAGTCCGGCGTGACAACAGTCTCCAGGCAGAAAGGCCCGAATATGCCTGGCTTGCAGACTTCTCGAGAGGCTTCAACCACGCTCTGCCCCATTTTGAAGACCTCCGGCAGTAGGGACTCGCGCAGGAAAAGCGGGAAATTCCCCACGATGGTGTAGGTTGCATCAATATCCTGCTGTAAGCCAGCGGGTATCCTGGATATCGCGTCAACGTTCGACTCATACCTTTTGTCGAAACCCATCAGCTCAAGCTCACCCCGGATAATGGAGTAGAAATAGTGGATGTACACCGGGATGCCCACCACGTACTCCTGGATGGAATAATCCTTTGAGCCGCCTATCTTCTCGTAAAACTCCTCGCTGCTCCTCGCCAGAAAATACCCTTGGCCTCCCTTCGCCCCCTGAAACTTAACTATGCAAAGCCTGTCTATCTCCTCCGGCTCCTCGTAGACCCTGGGCAGGTTCAGCCCTGCTTTCTCAAGCCATCTTCTCTGAAGGTTCCTGTCGCTCTCCCACAGCAGGATCCTCCTGTTACCGTAGTAGGGTATTCTGATATTCTCCACAGCCTCCAAGCCTATGTAGGCTATTAGGGACGCGTGGGGAACCAGGATTGCGTTCTCCATTAGAAGATCGTTCTCCGCAACGTGGAACTCGCTGTAAGAGGGGATTTCAATTATCCTGTCTGCCACTCCGAAATGACGGTATATGAAGCTGTGATCCTTTTTACATACCGCTATCGTCCTGAAGCCCTCGTCCTTCCCGCCCTTGAGAATCTGGAGGGCGGAATGGCTTCCAATGGTTGCAATAGCGTGTTTACTTGCTGTCTCCAATATGATTGACATTAAGGTTTTTATGCTAAAGTTTTTAAACCTTGCTTTAAAACATCTTGGAAAGCTATGGATTTCAAACCGTCTTCAAAAAACCTAAGGAATCAAAACCGTCTCCTACTTTAAATTAGAGGCGTTCACAGAACCGATTAAGTCCATGTTTCTCCCATTAGATTTATAAACAAGGGTTTTTGTCTCCACGACCCAGTTAAAGGAGTGGCTAGGGATAAACCATGGGGTGGTTTCAGGCGACGTCGATAGCCGGCTTGGCTGCCGTAGGGTTAGCAGGCTACCTGTATAGGTATGTGGCGAAAGAGGAAAGCGGCACTGAAAGGATGAAGGAGATTGCGAACGCTATAAAGGAGGGTGCTAAAGCCTATCTTAAAAGGCAGAATTCCACGCTGGCTGTTTTCGTCTTGGTGATGGCGATTGTTCTCGGGGTGCTGTACTCTTTCTCCCATGAGAACGTTTACTATGGATTGAGCGTTGCCTCAGCCTATGTGCTAGGCTCCATGTGCTCAACTATCGCTGCCTACGTCGGCATGATGGCTGCTGTCGAGGCTAACGTTCGGACTGCTAACTCTGCTAAACAGGGTTTGAAGAAGGCTTTCCCAGTAGCCTTTTACGGCGGTGCAGTCATGGGGCTTTTCGTCGTCGGCCTTGCTCTCCTAGGCATAAGCTTCCTATTTTATCTTTACAACATTGTCTTCGGCTGGAGTGCCGAGGACGCGTCAAGCGTTGTCCTAGGGTTCAGCTTCGGGGCCAGTGCCCTCGCGCTCTTCGCCAAGGCCGGTGGAGGAATATATACGAAGACTGCTGACATAAGCGCGGACCTCGTTGGAAAGGTTGAGCTAGGTATTCCTGAGGACGATCCTAGGAACCCGGCAGTTATTGCTGACAACGTTGGCGACAATGTGGGGGATGTTGCGGGAATGGGGGCTGACCTGGTTGACTCATACATAGCGAGCATCGTCGCCACGATGATCATCGGCGCTGAGCTGCGTGAAGCAGTGTTAACCACGCTGCCACTAATGATAGCCGCCATAGGCCTTTTCGCCTCGCTAGTAGGTGTCTTCATAGTTAGGCAGAGCATAAAGGGGAACCCTGGCGCGGCGCTCAACAGGGGCTCGTTCGCCACATGGCTAGTCTTCGCGGTTTTCCTCTTGGTCTTAACCTATTTTTCAGGGCTGGAGGGCAACAGGTGGCTCGGGGTGTTTCTACCCACGGCCGCGGGTTTAACAGCCGGGGTAATCATCGGAATCACGTCGGACTACTTCACCTCCATAGACAGAATGCCCGCTAGGAAGGTGGCTCAGGCCTCAGTAACCGGGGCTGCTATAAACATTCTCACAGGCTTCTCCTACGGTATAATCAGCATAGTTCCGTCTGTAATCGGCATCTGCGCCGCTACTCTAGCAGCCTGGTATCTGGCCGAGGCTTTCGGCGTAAGCCCGTTCTACGGCATTGCGATATCAGCCGTTGGAATGCTCGCAACAGTAGGCATGACTATTGCGGCCGACGCTTACGGGCCTGTTTCAGACAACGCGAAGGGTATTGCTGAGCAATCCGGCTTGGGGGAGGAGGTTATTGAGATTGCAGACAGGCTTGACGCCGCTGGGAACACTACGAAAGCCATCACGAAAGGTTTCGCCATAGGTGCGGCAGCGCTTACTGTTCTAGCGCTTTTCGCAGCCTATGCTCACCTGGTCGATATTGAAATGCTTGACCTGATGAAGCCGGGTGTTGTCGTCGGGGTTTTCATAGGCGGGATGATGCCGCCGCTGCTCTCAGCCCTCCTGATACTCGCTGTCGGAAGGAACGCTGAGCGAATGGTTGAGGAGGTTAGGCGCCAGTTTAAAGAGATCCCTGGCTTGATGGATGGGAGTGCGAAGCCTGATTACGCTAGGTGCGTAGACATCGCTACAAAGGGTGCAATAAGAGAGCTGATGCTGCCCTGCTCTTTAGCAATAGTGGTCCCGGTTTTGATCATGGTGCTGCTTGGGAAGGAGGCGCTCGCAGGCTTCCTCGCAGGCAGCATTGTCACGGGCATAATATTCGCGCTCTTCATGGCCAACTCGGGTGGGCTCTGGGATAACGCTAAGAAATACATCGAGTCTGGGGCGCACGGTGGGAAAGGCTCGGAGGCGCATAAGGCTGCTGTCACAGGCGACACCGTGGGAGACCCGTTTAAAGACACAGCCGGCCCGTCGTTGAACACTATGATCACAGTCATGTCCCTGGTGGCGGAGGTCTTCGCCCCGTTAATACTCTTATTGGCCCAGTGATTTTTCAAAAAGACGTTCTAACAATAGTTAATCTTATAAGCTGGTTTCTCCGCGCTTTGCTGAGAATAAGGAGAGGTCATCAATGTCTAAGCCTTGGCACGCCAAGAGCGTTGAAGAAGTCTTACAGGAGCTGGGCGTGAACCGTGAAGGATTATCCATTCAAGAGGCTGTTGAAAGGCTCAAGAAATATGGGCCTAATGAGATCAAGGAGGTGAAGCGCAGAACCGTCCTCCAAATGTTTCTAGACGAGTTTAAAGACATCTTTATTCTTCTGCTGATCGCCGCGACGGTCTTCTCCGCGATAATCGGCTACTATGAGATGCTGCAGGGCGGGGAGTTCATGGAGTCTTTCGCCGATGTTATTACGATAAGCGCGATAGTTTTTATGTGCGCTGTCACCGGTTTCATTCAGGAATACAGGGCTGAGAAGGCTGTTGAAGCCCTTAAGAAATTGGCTGCTCCCAAGGCCCGCGTAATAAGGGATGGTGTGGAAAACATTATTCCGGCGAGCGAAGTAGTCCCAGGAGATATTCTTGCGCTTGAGGCGGGCGACCATGTTCCGGCTGACGCCCGCATTATTGAGGCGGTTGAGCTGAAGGCTAACGAGGCGGTTTTAACAGGGGAATCCGTCCCGGTGGTTAAAGAGGCAACGGTCCTTAAGGAGGATGCGCCTGTTTCCGAGAGGCGTAACATGGTTTTCTCCGCAACCCACATAGTCTACGGCAGGGGGAAGGCTGTTGCAACAGCCACAGGCATGAACACGGAGTTCGGAAAAATCGCGCGCATGGTTCAGACGGCTGAAGAAGAGGAGACTCCTCTCCAGAGGAAGCTGAACAGGTTTGCAAGTAAAATAGCTCGAGTCGTCATCTTGGTATGTGCAGTGATTTTCGCACTTGAAGCCTTAGAGGTGGTGATGCAGGGCCGTTTCGAGCCTGAGGGCTTTATCCAGGCTTTCATGTCATCCATAGCTTTAGCAATATCCGCCGTACCAGAAGGGCTTCCAGCAATAGTCACAGTAGCCTTAGCCCTCGGCGCCAGAGAGTTTGCGAAGCGGAACGCTATTGTGAGACGCTTATCTTCAGCGGAGAGCTTGGGCGCGGTTACGGTAATATGCTCAGACAAGACTGGCACAATAACCAAGGGAGAGATGACTGTTCGAAAACTATATGTTGAAGATAAGCTTTTCGAGGTTACCGGGGTTGGCTACGAGCCGAAGGGGGAGTTCCGTCTCGGCGACGATTCGGTGAAGCCTGAGGGTAGCCTTGAGCTGCTCCTGAGGATAGGTGTCCTGTGCAACAATGCCAGCTTGAGGAGGAATGACAAGAACAATACTTGGGAGATCTTCGGAGACCCTACTGAGGGAGCTCTCATCGTTGCGGCTGCTAAGGCTGGGCTTGAGAAGGGGGCTCTGGAGGAGAGGTTCCCAAGGATTGGCGAGATCCCGTTCACTTCCGAAAGGAAACGCATGACCACTATCCATAAGACTCCGGATGGAGAGATCCATGCTTACATGAAGGGGGCTCCTGAAATCGTGTTAGAAAGATGCACTCGCATCCTTGAGAACGGTGTGGAAAAGGATTTGACGATGGAGAAGAGAAAGAGGATTCTCGAGGTTAACGAGCAGCTGGCTGGGGATGCTTTAAGGATGCTTGCGATGGCTTATCGGCGCCTGCCGGAAAACATGGAGAAGCATGAGGATGAGGCTGTGGAGAGAGATATGGTTTTCATCGGGCTCCAGGGGATGATTGACCCACCGAGGGAGGAGGCTATAGAGGCTAACAAGCTTTGCCAGAAGGCAGGCATAAAGACCGTTATGATAACCGGGGACCATAAGCTGACGGCCGTCGCGGTTGCCAGGGAGGTAGGGATCTTCAAAGAGGGCGACCTGGTTTTAACAGGCAAGGACTTGGATGAGTTGAGCGACGAGGAGTTTGAGAAGAACGTTGAAAGAGTCACGGTTTACGCGAGGGTTTCTCCTGAACATAAGCTTAGGATTGTTAACGCGTTGAGGAGGAAGGGCCACATTGTAGCAATGACCGGGGACGGGGTTAACGATGCCCCTGCGGTTAAGGCTGCTGACGTAGGCGTTGCAATGGGCATAACTGGGACTGACGTTACCAAGGAGGCTTCAGACCTGATCTTGATGGATGACAATTTCGCAACCATAGTTAAGGCTGTTGAACAGGGGAGAGTAATCTATGACAACATTAGAAAATATGCCCGCTTCCTTCTCGCATGCAACTTCGACGAGCTGCTTGTAATAGGCACGTTCGCCATCCTAGGCGGGTTGTTCGGTGAAACCATGTTTCCACTCCCGCTCCTTCCTGCGATGATCCTCTGGATAAACCTGGTTACTGACGGTGGTCCTGCAATTGCCCTAGCGACGGATCCTCCAGATGTGGATGTTATGGAGAGACCACCCCGCAAACCGGAGGAAGGCATTCTCCATGGAATGGGCGCCTTCATAATAGCATCCTTCATACTACAAGCCACTGGAACGTTCCTCGTTTTCTGCTTAGAGTATTACATTTGGCCGGCACACCCATGGATGCTCCCAAACGGGACAATAGACGAAATCGCTAGGGAGCTGACTTACAGGGAGGCCACAACCACAGCCTTTGTTCAGGCAGCCATGTTCGAGCTTTTCGTCGTCTGGAACTGCCGCTCGGAGAAACACAGCGTCTGGAGAATGGGTGGGAAGGCCTTTAGAAACAAGTTCTTCGTGATAGCTGACTTAGCATCCGCCGCGTTAACCCTCGGAATAACCTACATACCAGTAACACAACAATTATTCCACCTGACTGCATTAAGTCCTGTCGATTTAGCGTACGACATAGGGGTGGCAAGTTGGGGCCTATTCATCTTTCCGGAGCTATTCATGGGAAGAAAAGTCTGGAAATGGGAATAACGATGAAGTGCTTAAAATACTATTCTTGTCTCAAAATTCTCGGCGAGGAGCTGGCTTGGTTTAAGCAGAGAGTTATCTAACAGCCACTTGGAGGAATACTGTTGATAAAGGTTAAGTATGCTTATTCATTACAGCTTGCCATATCTTTCGGTAATGGTGGCTAGATATATTCGTTGGAGGGATAGGATGGCGGACCCTGAATCCGATACGTATATTATCCTAAGCTTATCCTCTGCGAGAACGGGGGAGATGCTCGCTTCATCCGACGCATTATCGGTGAAGGAACTGGTATGCATAATGCAGTTTTAGCAGAATTAAAGGGGTAAAAGCGTTTTAGACATTGTTAAGCCTCTACATGGTCGGAGAAAAGGCACATACGCACCGTTTAAACATGAGCATTAAAGGATAGTTTAGTGGACTTAACTAGCCTTTACTGTACTTTTTTTGAAACCGGTCAGATAAGCTTAATAATTTGTCAATCTTAACTAATAGTTAAGTAAAAATGTGGATACCTGCTTGGCTCGGAGAAGTGTATTCGAGGCTTTTCCTAAGGTTTGAGAGCGAGTTATTCACCTTTAAGGACGCCTTGGAGTTTCTAAAGGTTAGTGAAAACAGGCTTTCAGTAGCCTTCAGCAGGCTTCATAAAAATAGGGTTCTGCTCGTTTTCGACGATGGTCGGCCTAGGCGGTATCGGCTTATCGACCCTAGGGGCTTCATCCTCTTAGCATCAGGCACAGTTAAAAACCTGCATATGGTTCCTCAAGAAAGGTATGTTAAAGTTTTATGCGACGCCTTCCAGGTTCTTTCACGCTACTTAAGGCTGACTTCTCTAGCTGTGTATGGCTCTGTCGCCCGTGGGACGGCGAAGGAGAATAGCGACATAGACCTGCTTATTGTTTCTAACGATTTCTCTGGAAGCATTGGGAGGAGAATAGACGTGCTTTACCGGTTAGAGAAGAATCTGGAAGAATTGGCATGGCTCAGGAGGAATGGTGTCTACACTGGTTTCAGCTTCTATCCTCTGACTGAGGAGGAGGCTTCCCGGAAGCCTTTGCTCTTCATCGACATGACTGAGGATGCTGTAATAATTTACGATAGGAACCGGTTTCTGGAGAGAGTATTGACGGAGTTTAAAGCCGAGCTTCTCAAGCTCGGCGCTAAAAGGGTTTTCATGGACAAGGAAAACTGGTACTGGGATCTGAAGCCTGACTACAGGTTTGGGGAGGAGATAGCTGTTTGAGGCTCGTCAAGATCGCCCGATCATACTTGAAACAGGCTGAGGCTAGGCTTAGTGATGCTAAGGACGCATGTCAAGAGGATAACTATCCTTATGCTGTGAGGCTGAGCCAAGAGTGCGTTGAACTTTCTTTGAAAGCTGTGCTTAAGGCAGTTGGCATAGAGTACCCGAAGGTGCACGATGTTTCAGATGTATTGTTGAGTGTTGGACAGAGGTTTCCAGAATGGTTTCAACAGGAGTTGACCTATCTTTCTGAATCCTCTAAGATTCTGGTTAAGAAGAGGGAGGTAAGCTTCTATGGAGGTGAGGAAGCTTTTCTGTCTCCGGATGAAGTAATAGGGGAGGAGGATGCTAGGGATGCTATCGAAAGAGCTGGGAAGGCTTTCACCATTTGTAGAAAACTGGTGGAGGAGCTCGAAGACTAGAAAGGTAAGGCTTTAACCCCTCCAAATGGCTTGAAGAAAGATTAGGGTTGTAACTGTTATTAACTTGGCTATCGGTTTTCCGCGCCTGTCTTCTGATGCAGAAAGTCTGGATCAGAATCTTCTTAGAGGACGGTGTTTTCAAAAGTGGCATAGCCTTGTCCCTAGATACGTTTAATCTGTCAGTTTCCCAGCCTCAAGAATCTTCCTGTATAGCGATATCCATTTTTTGTAGCCGCAGTCATCTCCCTTCAGTTCTTCTCCTACACCAGCACCCACTGTATGCTGCCTAGCTTCACAACAAGCAGCGAGTTGAGATGCGGTATCTGCCCCAGGCCATCAAGATGGTGTATTACTCTATCCAGTCTTTCACACTGCTCTCGACATGGGAGACGCTCGTTGAACAGCTTGGAGGAAAGCATGGATGTGAAATCACATTGAATCGAGTACATCGTTCAGAACACTATATTTCATCCATGCTGGCGTGCCCTCCGCGTTCTTCATAACTTAGTTTCCCCCTTAATGGGTAAACTTTATTAAATACTTTACCGCAAGTATAAACATATGAATCTAAGGACGTACATGCTGACAAAAAAGGAAACCGTAAGAGACCTGAAGCGCGCCTTGAACCTATTGTCCTAATATTTACTGTCATATAGCCTGCATTAAAGTCTAGATGAGAATATCCAGTATTAGCAGAACGGATGCTGCTATAACAAGCGTGGTCCACACAGCCTTATTCCATCTAAGTATCTTTTTTCCATCCCACACGAAGCCTCCTGCTGCCTGTATCGGAATCAGATTGAGAATGACAATCAGCAGATTAGTAATGTATCCGACTGTTGCTGGCACCGCTAGCAGAGTCTCAGCCGTAATGGTTGGTATTGCCCAGAATGCGAAGCCAAGCGTCAGGCTGACGAACGGGCCTATGGCGAAGATGATTCCAGTCTTATCTTTTTCCGGGTCATACCACCAGTCTAACTGTTTCACGTATGTTGAGCCGTACGCTGGGAAGATGCTGCCGATTAGTGCCAGCAGCCAGCTGAATAGGATTCCTGACCCCCAGGCTTTGAAGGTTGTTTCTAAGCCAAGTCTGCTTGCTGCAAGCTTTTGCGAAAGCTCGTGTGCCAGTAGGCTGACGGCTACAACCGTGAAAACCATCGGGATAAGCATTAGTGGTCCTCGGCCTCGCAGTATTTGAATCCACCATGCCACGGATACGCCTAGCAGGGCAGCCAGCCAATGCCATGCTTCCCTGGTTTCACGATGCCTTGTTTTCTCTTTATCTCGCCTGAGAAAAAACGTTCCGAAGCCTATGAAGTGAAACTCTGTCATCCAGAGTCTTAGAAAGTCCAGCCCATAGTCTCTGAGTTGCCCCGGAATCTCATAGAGATTAAAGCCCCTGTGTATGAACATGTTCCATGAGGGAGAATTATACCTGTCGGCTGTGGCATAGATGACTTCGCACCCATGCTCCTCCAGCCACAATATGGCTCCATCCACTAGGGATTTTCCGATGGCTCTCCCACGAAGCTCTTTGTCTGAGACCAGCGCATCAATGAAGCCTGTCCTCTTACCTTTTATAACCTGGATCCGCATGGAGACTGTCCCAACTATCTTTCCCCCGAACTCTGCAACTAAAGTGGTTCCTCTTTGCTTCTCTGCACTCTTCCGTGCCTCCTCAAACGATAGTTGAAAGATAATCCTGTCAGTTATGCCAAGGCTCCTCGTAAAAAGTTTCTTAACTTCTTTTTCTTCGCCTGGTTGCATCTCGCGGACGACAATCCTCATTTATAACGCCTTCAAGCTATGATTATGACTGTTTATAAATCTTATATAGATTTTCTCAAGAGATTTGTCTTCATGGATGGAAACATAGTAGTCATAGTGTCTGATACTTTCAGGTTTGACCTGCTCCATGAAGGTTTCATCGTTAAAAACAATTTTAGGGTAAAACTAAATAGTGTTGAGAAGCTATGTTCAGAATCTGTTGAATTTGCCAGAGCGTACCACGCTTCTTTCCCCACTGTTCCAAACAGGGCCGACTTGTTTACAGGCCTGTTCACTTTTACTCGTTACGACTGGTCTCCACTGCCTAAGGAGTGGGTTACGATCGCAATGATTCTAAGGAAAGCGGGCTACACCTGCATGATGGTGGCGGACACCCCCCATATACTTAAGGACGGGTATAATTTTGACCGTGGCTTCGACGGGTGGGTTTGGATTAGGGGTCAGGAGAACGACCGGTATAGAACAAGCCCGGCGGATGTCAGGCTTCCATGCAGCCCTCAGAAGTTGAGAAGTGTTGAAACAACTATGCAACATATTAGGAACAATTACCACAGGAGGCACGAGGAAGACTGGATACCCGCTAAGACCGCGATGGAGGCTTCACGCTGGCTCGAGGAGAACTATAGGGAGAAATTCTTCCTGTACGTGGACTTCTTCGACCCCCATGAGCCGTGGGACCCGCCAGCATGGTACGTGGACATTTATGACCCTTGCTACAAGGGTGAGGAAGTCATCTATCCAGCATACGGGCCGTGCAACTATCTTACGCGCGACGAGCTCTCGCATATTAGAGCAATGTACGCTGGCGAAGCAACTATGGTCGACAGGTGGATAGGGTTTCTGCTTGAAAAAATGAATAACCTAGGGTTGTTTGAGAACACCACTATCGTTTTTACGAGCGACCATGGCTTCTACCTCGGTGAACACGGGCTTATAGGTAAATCGATAATCATGGGGGAAAGCCATGGTTTAGCTCCCCTCTACGAGGAAGTAGCCCACATCCCGCTTCTAGTAAGGTTCGCAGATAATCTTGGATTGAGAAAAAAGGTGAAGATAGATGCTCTTGTTCAAACACCCGACATAACTGCTACGGTGCTTGACCTTGCTGGTGTGAAAAGCTCCACCGAGACCAGTGTTCAGGGGAAGTCGCTTCTGCCGCTTGTCAGGGGGGAAGCATCCAGCGTTAGGGACATAGCTGTTTCAACACCCTCACTGATTAAAGGAGTAAGAGCAGGATTGAGAGCGACGGTTACAACGGATGAGTGGTCTCTTATACTTGCGCCTGAGACAAGTATGGCTGAGGCTGAAAAAATCGAGGTTACGTTTATGGTTGACGGCGAACCTAGGAGGCTTAAGCCCATGGGCGAAATAACCACAGAACTCTACAACCTTAAGTCAGACCCTAAGCAGGAGAGAAACCTTGTGTCTGAGGAAACCGAAACAGCTAAATGTATTCAGGCGAAGTTTATAGGATTCCTCTCAGAGCTTGGGGCCGATAGAGAAACAATTAGTCCATGGCTTAAATGCAGAGGATTAATCTAGTTCTTTCTGCACAACTATTCGGTGCAGGCTTACGCATCTAAAATCTGTTTTTACTGCTTGACTTTTATCTGTAGCAACTTTGAAGCAAAATGTTTATATTGCATCGTTTGTTTCCCGGACTATGGCAGGGTCAGGTTATGAAATAGCAAGGTTTCTCTATTGTTCCGGGCTGTTCGAGGAGGAAGTCGCCAAGAGGTATCGTCACGTGGCTGAAATTACACGCGACGCAAACATTAAGTGTCTATTGAATTACATTGCTGACGACTCTTATAAGCATGCTGCAATGTTTAAGGCTCTCAGCGGGTATCTGACAAATGTTGACAGGAGTGTTTTTGAAGACTGTGAAAAGGTCTTGGGAAGCCTATGGAGGAATATCACTGAGCATTCGAGAAGTATACGGGGGGAGAGCGAAATAGGTAACCAGGAGCTCCTCAAGCTGATAGATGGTTTAGAGAAGTTTGAGGGTTTCGTGGCGGAAGAGTATTTGTCAGTTTTAAACGTGAAAACCATCGAGCTCATGGCACGAGAGACAGGGTTACCAATTGAACCTTACAGAATGATTTTTGAGTGGATGGTTGAGGATGAAAAGAGGCATGAGCAAATTCTAAAAATCATTAAGAATCATGTGTTGCATGGATGAGCTTGACAATGAGAATGGTTCCCCCTTATGGGGATGGTTAACAATAGGCTGGATGCGTTAAAAGAATTACTCCCACTATTGTCCCATAGTTTAAGCAATGAAACCGGGCCCGCTGGGATTTGAACCCAGGTTCTCCGGCTCCGAAGGCCTACGCGAGCAATCCTCTCGACGCCTTTATCCTGGCTTGGCCACGGGCCCTGTGTAACCATGCTAAACGTTATACTTAAATCTGTATTCGGTCAAACAATATTGTAATGATGCGTGCGGTTAAAAACTCGCGGGCCAATTGAACGGTTAATTGTCAACTTTCAATAAACTAATGGTGGAAAATGCGTGAGATAATAATATGGTTAACCGATTGCAAAAGGATAAATAGTTAGCTGTTTGAGGCCGTTTGGAGGTGACCGAGACTTGAAGCAGGGGCGGTGGCTGCCACGGCAGCGGCCAGAAGAATAGCGGAAGCCGTGAAGTCATCTGGAGCAATAGTTGAGGTCGAGAAGAACTTCACAGATATACTTGCTAGGTCAATAAGCCTTAGTTATAATGGCTCTAGGCGGAGTAGTAAAGAAAAACTATAGGAATCTTGTAGGATACAAGGGTTTTGTCTTCTTCACCCGGTCAAAACCCCTTAGAGTTACCTAGTGGAATAGATGTGATTGTAGCGAAGCGTATTTGGATACCTAGCTACCCTCGCGCGCGCAATTAATTGCAATTAACACGGAATTAAATGGTTTCTCATATTTTTCTGAAAACTATCTCCGGCCTACTCACCCTGTGTCCAGGCTTAATCGCAAGCCCCCCCGCTGAATCCCATCCGTAGTCTTCAGGCAAGCCCTCGAGATTAAGCATCTTCCAAATCTTCTCGGATGAGCTTGGCAAGTATGGCCGTAAAACTATAGCCAGCGTTCTCACGGCGTTCACGCAGATGAACAATGCGTCAGGATCCTTAGTTTTCCAAGGCTCCTTAACCTGCAGGAACCTGTTGCATTGAATAGCGAAGTCAGCAACCTCTTTCAGGGCCCTGTCTATTTCATAATTTTCGAGCCTGTCTCTCATAATGCTGGGAAGCTTCCTAATGCTTTCAACAAGCTTTATGCATTCCTCGTCCTTCTCATAATTCTTCGGCTCAGGCACTTCGCCAGCGTAAAGATTCCAAATGAGTGTTAAAGTTCTGTGAATAAAGTTCCCAATGTTTCCAACAAGCTCCCCGTTAACCCTCTCCACCAGTGCTTTCTCAGTGAAATCACCGTCCTCGAAGAAAGGAATATCCCTCGCTAGAAAATATCTCACAGCATCAACCTCATACTTCTCCAACAGCTTAAACGGGTCGATTGCAGTTCCCTTCGACTTCGAGAGCTTCTCCCCACCTATAGTTATGTACCCATGGACAAGAATATGCTTAGGTAGCGGAATGCCACATGAAAGCAGTATCGCCGGCCATATAACAGAGTGAAACCAATTTATACCCTTGCCTATAAGGTGGACATCCGCAGGCCAGTACTTCTTATACTTCTCCCCATCAGGGTAGCCCAGTGCTGAAACATAGTTTACCAGTGCGTCGACCCAGACGTATATCTTGTGCTTAGGGTCGAAGGGGACGTTGACGCCCCAGCTTATGCGCGACCTGCTTACCGCCAGGTCCTTAAGGCCCTCGGTTTTTATTCTGGCCAGGATCTCCTGCTTCCTCTTCTCAGGTATGATGAACCTGTTTCTTTCGATAAGCTCTAGCACAGGCTTCTCATACTTGCTCAGCTTGAAGAAGTAGCATTCTTCCTCAATATGCTCTGGCTCAGTGCCGTGCTCTGGGCACTTGCCGTCGACAAGGTCTTTCTCAGTCTTATACTCCTCGCAGCCGTAGCAGTATAGGCCGCTGTAGCTGCTCTTGTAGATGTCTCCGTTTTTAAACATTTTCGCGAATATTAGTTGCGAGACTTTTCGGTGCCTGTCCTCAGTCGTCCTTATGAAGTCATCATTAGAGATGTGGAATGCTTTACAAAGCTCTTGAAACCTCTTAGCGTTCCTATCTATAAATTCCTTAACCTCTAAACCGGCTTCCTTAGCTGCCCTCTCGTTCTTCGCAGCGTTCTCGTCAGTACCTGTTAGGAAGTAAACATCTCTGCCGACGAGCCTGTTCCATCTCGCTATAATGTCTGCGCAAACCTTCTCGTAAAGATGGCCTAGATGTGGGTAAGCGTTAACATAGTCGATCGCAGTCGTTATGTAGAATTTCTCCTGCTTTAAGCTCATTATTGGAAACACTGTTTTTCAGAAGATTTAACCTTATCGTCGGGTAGGAACCCTGTTATTCATACAAGCGTTAAAATATCATTAATGTTGGGTGAACCGTTACTTGACGAGTAAAACTGTTTACGTTCTTCTCAATCTATAGCTCTTTAAAGCAATACGCGCTTCAAGACTTATTGTTTAAACAGTTTGGATTAAAGGACGACGTCTAGAATCATCATTGTTACGAAGCCTATGATCATGGAAAGCATAGTGTCTTTTCCGAAGCCGCTTGAATGAGCCTCCGGTATCATCTCGCTACCTATAACGTATATCATCGCGCCTGCTCCAAAAGACAGGAAGAAAGGCAGAAGCCACTGGAAAGCCTGCACTAAGAGGGCGCTAAATAAGGCTCCCAATGGTTCAACAACCCCAGATAATAATCCGAGCAAGACGGATTTCCCCCTACTCTTACCCAGTTTAACGAAGGGGATGGAGACCGCTGCCCCTTCAGGAAAATCTTGGAGAGCTATGCCGGCCGTTAAGCCCCAGGCGGCTTTAACATTGCCCGATCCGAAAACCACCCCCACTGAGAAGCCTTCAGGCAAGTTGTGCAAGGTTACCGCGGTTACTATCTTAACAAGCCTATTGGATTTCTCGTTTTCCCCGCTCGTCTTCAAAGGATGCTCATGCGGGATAAAAAGGTCTGAACCGTGCATTAGAACTGCTCCTGCTAGAAAGCCAATGCTGGTTACGAGTATTCCGCCCATCTCCACAGCAGGTTGGAGAAGGCTGAAGAAGGAGGCGGCCATCATTATTCCTATTGAGAACCCGAAGAAAAAATCCAGCTTCCTCCCTGATAAGCCTGTCTTGACAAAAGCTATTGTTGCACCCAAGCCTGTTGCGGCTAAACATACGAGACCACCTAAGAAGGCGTTCAACAATATTTCAAGCATAAGGCTACTCCGGTGACACTCCGTAAAAACTTTTTCCCAACGAGTTTAACCTGTTTACCAATTCAGTTGATTATGAGAGAAAACTCCGAATAACAAGAATTTTTGTTAGAATCCGACATACTTGTCTTTAGGTGCGTTGCATATCGGGCATTTCTCCGGCGGCTCGTCGCCAACGTAAGTATGGCCGCATATCGGGCATATCCAGATTCTTCCCTTGAGAGGCCAGTCCTTCTTCTGGTCAACATAGCTCTTAGCCTCTCTGTATAGTTGGGCATGAATCTTCTCAGCCTCATAGGCCCATTTGAAGCTTAGTTCAGCAGCCTTCTCCCCTTGAAACCTTGCTACTTCAATAAAGGTTGGGTACATCTCGTTAACCTCGTATTCTTCACCAATTATCCCGAGCTCGAGGTTCTTACGGGTGTCTCCCGGCCCTGCCGGGGTCCCGGAGGCCACTTTAAAATCCTCCTTAAAGTTTTTCAACTTATCATAGTGGTTTCTTGCGTGGATAAACTCTGCGAATGCTATTGCCCTGAAAAGCCTTGAAACATTAGGATAATTCTCCTTTTCAGCGATGTCGGCGAACACTAGGTATCTCATGTGAGCCATGGATTCTCCACCAAAGGCGCTCAGAAGAAGGTCTCTTGTAGCAAGTCTTATACTCATGGTTTTTCACCGGAAGAGATGCGAATAATCGACTTTTAAGCGTTTTCCGAAATACTAATCTCAGAAATTTTTATGGCTACTTGCTGAAAACCTTTGAGCAGATTCTGCATTTAACAATATCCATCGTAGGGTTTATCTTTTTATGAGTCCCGCAGAAATATTTCTTCGACATGAAGTAGGTTGCTATCTCGGCAATTTCTTCTTGAACCCTGTATTCGTCCATTTCTCCCTGAATAATGTTTTCAGCCAATTTCTCGACTAGATTCATCACGTCTTCAAGCCCAGCTATTTTTATGAGCACTCCTCTCTCAGAGTTTAAGTATCTTGAGACCGCTGAACGCGACAATCCTAGAAGTTCTGCAGCTTCCCTCCTAAGCATTCCTTTCTCAACTAGTTTGCCAGCTAGGGCACGTCTTACTGATGGCACGACGTATCTGTACGTTAACTCGAACACGTCCTCCACTTTTTCAGAGCACCATTATCTTCCTCTTCACTTCATCAGGGTTGTCCACGACTTCTGTTAAATCCTCAACTATCTCGATGGAGCCGAGGTAGTCTCGGTTCTCGTTCCTCACGGGAACTACCAGCACCCTTATTATCCTGCCGCCGCTCCTAGTCCAATACTCCCTACACTCGGCAACCCCAAGCTTCACGTCGTCGATATTCTTCCTAACGATGCTTTCAAGCCTAGGGGGATGGCAGTACTCGACTCTTCTCCCTATTATTGTTTTGGCTCTAGCGAAACCCTTATGCAGTATGCTTTCGGTGAAGAACTTTATCCTGTCGTTCTTATCGGCGAAAGTTACTTCAAGCGGCAGGGATTTGAATATGGCTTTAATCTCTTCAACGTTCAGGAAGCCGGTATTCAGATCAATATCTTCTATGCCCGGCACCTTGTAAACATCAGGCTCAATACCGTTGAAAGTCACCATCGACTGGAACTCTGGGGGAAGCCTATCCATCTGCTCACTGGTGATTTTAGCCTCCAATTCGTAGGGTAGTATTGGCTTCGCGTCAGTCCTCCACTCTTCTTCAACGCCAACTATGTAACCCAGGTCCTTGGAGATTTCTGCAATAGCAGCCCATTCTCCTTCGCTGAGCAAGGCGTACGCCGCTGGGAAGAGGATCTTGTTCTCTCTGAATACAAGCTCTGAGGCCTCTCTAGCTATTTCAACAGCCTTTTTCACAGCCTGGTTAACCAGTTGAGGGTTGAAAGCTTCCTCTGACTTCTGCATGACCTCTGATAACTGTCTCAGCTTAACCCTAAGCTGGTCCTCTCTTCCCCATAAAACCCTTGGAACAGCAGAGATTCCACGCTTCTCCAGATAGGGGAACAAGAGCATCTGTATCTTACGATAGTGTAGTCCAATTTTAAGCAGCTCTGAGACGGCAGCCTTAAGTCTAGTAAAAACTTCTTTAGACTGTTTTTCATTCTCAACTTTAAGCAGGATTGAAGCGTAGAGTTCGATTGTTTCCGACTGCTTAAGTATCCAGTCGTTCTCCTTCATGAGTGCGTCTAAAGGATGGCCTTTAGGGACTCCTTCAAGCTCCCTTGGTTGAAGATGCTTTCTGAAAAGAGCCACGTGTAAATCGCATAGTTTCAATATCTCTTCTACAGATACTCCTTCTTTGACAAGCTGTTGTTCTATTAACGGTATTTCCGTTGGAGAAACACGTGAAAGAATGCTTCCGAATCTTCTACTGATCTCTTCAATATCTCCTCCGCGATGAAGCTCCTTCAGGATTTCCCTGACTGCTCTAGTCGTTTCCTCTCGATCACGTTTTTCAGTTGACATGCGTCAACAAGAATATTTCCACTTTTAAGCATTTCCCGAAAAACGATAAGTTTACATGGAAAACCGCAAAATGGTTATGGTTCAGAGTTGTCGCAGTTCACGCTGGTTGGATGCCGTCCTCAAACTGGGGGCAGGCCACCGTTCATACCCTCTTAGGCATGAGCTTGTAGTGTTCAACACGATTAGGGCTCGAGATGGTTGTAAACTGTTGTTTCAGTCTTTACCTTTTCAACAAGTCATCCACGGGTACTATTAGTATGCGGTTTCTCTTGAAACTAGTTATCACGTTAAACGACTTGTCTAAAATTGACGCTGACTCTTGGTTCCGGGGCATAAAACATTTAAACGCTGAAAATATTTCTTAGGCCTGATAAATGAGCATAAAAAAAGAGCCCAAGATAAGGGAGAAAAGATGGTCTCCGGAGCTTGAAGAGGAGCTCTTAAAACTCTGGGATAAGGAGGGTCTTTACAGGTTCGACCCGGGTAAACCGGGAGAGATATACACGATAGACACTCCTCCTCCCTATATCTCCGGCAAGTGGCACGTGGGCAGTGCTGCTCACTACGCCGGCATAGACATGGTCGCTAGGTATAAGCGGCTCCTAGGCTACAACGTGCATTTTCCAATCGGCTGGGATAGGAATGGTCTACCTGTTGAGGTAATAGTTGAGAGGCAGTTCAACATCAGGGTTAAGGATGTCGACAGAGAGTACTTCATCAATCTTTGCAAGCAGGTCTTGGACAGGGTTGAAGCTGAAGTTATAAACCAGGCTAGGAGGCTTGGGCTCAGCTGCGACTTTGAAAACATGTATAGGACTGACTCCCCAGAGTACAGGAGCCTGACGCAGGAGACCTTCATAGAGCTTTGGAGACGCGGCTTAATATATGAGGCTGAGAGGCCTACGAACTGGTGTCCAAGGTGCGGCACAGCTATTGCGGATGCCGAGGTTGAGTATGTTGAAACCACGTCTAGGCTTTTCTACATTATCTTCAAGGTTAAGGAGACGGGTGAAGACGTTCAAATAGCCACGACTAGGCCGGAGCTCCTGGCTGGCTGCGACGCCGTTATATTCAACCCGACGGACGCGCGTTACGCTAGGCTTGAAGGGAGAAAGCTGGTAGTTCCGATCTACGGTAAGGAGGTTAGGGTTTTTGCAAACAGCTACGCTAAGCCGGATTTCGGCACTGGATTGGTGATGATATGCAGCTACGGGGATACTTCCGACATAAGGCTGTTCAGGGAGCTTGACTTAAGGCCGACTAAGGTGATAGATGAGAACGCTACCCTGACGGAGGAAGCCGGCTTCCTCAAAGGGTTGAGTGTTGAGGAAGCTAGAAGGAGGATTGTGGAAGAGCTTTCTAACAGGGGCTTGCTCGTTAAAGCTGAAGAGATTTTGCAGAGAGTACCTGTTTGCTGGAGGTGTCGTACACGCTTAGAGTTCGTCGAGATGAGTGAGCTTTACCTTAAGCAGGAGGATTTTATCGACAAGGTTAGGGAAGCCTCCAGCAGGATGGTTTTCCACCCTGAGTCCATGAGGCAGATACTTATCGACTGGATAAACAGCGTAAAAGGGGACTGGCCTATTTCCCGAAGGAGATACTATGCTACTGAGGTTCCATTATGGTATTGCAGCAAGTGCGGCGAGCCTTATGCTCCAAAGCCTGGGAAATACTACCGGCCTTGGAGGGATTCTCCGGGTGAAAATGCTAAATGCGGTAAATGCGGCGGAACCGACTTCAAAGGTGACGGGAGGGTTCTAGACACATGGATGGATTCAAGCATTTCCCAGCTCTTCGTGACGGGTTATAGGAGGGATGAGGATCTTTTCAAAAGATCCTGGATATGTTCCCTGAGGCCCCAGGGCTACGAGATAATAAGGACTTGGCTTTACTACTCCATTCTCAGAACCATCCAGATTCTTGACACACCTCCATTCAAGGAGGTGAGGATCAGCGGACTTGGGCTGGATGAAAAGGGTGAGGCGATGCACAAGTCTAAGGGGAACCTTGTTTTCCCCGACGAGTATCTTGAGAAGTATGGGGCTGACGCCTTCAGGTTTTGGGCCGCCTCAGAAGCTAGGCTCGGCTCGAACTATCGCTTCTCCGAGGAAAGGCTTAAGGGAGCCAAGCTTTTTCTGACTAAGCTGTGGAACATAGGGCGTTTCATATCTTCTTTCGAATACTTAGATAGTAAGCCTAGGGAACTGTGTTTCCTAGACCGGCTTGCGTTAAGCGAGCTTAAAAGGGTTTTTGAAGAGGCCAAGAAGGATTATGATTCCCTGGACTTCTATGGTCCATCAAACCTCTTGAGGAACTATGTGTGGAACTTTTTCGCAGACCATTACTTGGAGGCTGTTAAGCCAAGAGCCTACCTGCAGGGAACCAGGGAGGAGGCTGAGTCAGCCTGGTATGCTCTCCACAGGGTTCTAAGAGCCTGTCTAATAGGCCTATCGCCCATCATACCATTCATAACAGACTACTTGTTCCGAAACATTTATGGAGAGCCAGTTATCTGCCAGTCTTTCCCAGTGCTGGAGGACGTGGAGCCTGTTGAAAGCGAGGTCGCGACGCTCTTTATGAATGTTAACTCGGCTATCTGGAAGTTTAAGAAAAAGCTAGGAGTCTCTCTGAACGAGGAAATCGGCTACAGGGTTTACGTTTCAGAGAGGCTGAAGCCTCTGGAGCAGGATTTAGCAAGGATGCACAGGGTTAAGGTGTCGTTCAGTTCTCCGGGTGAAGGCTTTGAAGAGGTTGACGGGGTTTTCTTCGAAAAACTCTAGGGGGCAGTCATCCTTCTAATCGTGTCCACGTAGCTGCTCAACTCCTCCATGCTACACGCCTCTTTAAGCTGGAGTGAAACATATCCGTCGTAAGCCTTTGTCCTCAGTATTCTAATCACTTTTTCAAGGATGCTTTTCTCAAGGTTTTTCAAACAGGCTTCGCTTACCGTTACATGGTTCACCAGCGGAACAAGTTTCTCAAGCATCTTCTCGTCGAGCCTGCTAAAGCTCTCCGAGTCGAGTGTCAACCCTATTGTCTCCGACCCTATGTCTTCAATCATGGCTGCCAGCCTGTCCATGTCGGAGAAAGCAGCCTTATCGGTGCTTATACTGATCTCAACGTTATTCTTCTCAGCTGAGGAAAGAATATTAAGAAGGTTCCTATAGAGGAGTTTAAAATCTTTTTCACAATATGTTTCTCTGTCAACGGGCGTGGCCCTTAGCCTTAACACTTTGCAGCCGTTTTCCCCACAGAACTTTATCCAGTTTTTAACATCATTCAAATATTTCTCGTTGCTCTTAACGTCCCCGCCAAGCAGGTTCAGCCTAAGGTTTAGGACTGCGACATTGCCACCATTATTCCTTATCTCGTTGAAGAATTGTAGAACCTGCTCCCTGCCTCCGGAATTCGGCTCGTCGAGCTCAAGGTTTCTAATACCTTTCTCGAAGCACTTAGCCAGGGCCTGTTCGAAGCCTATTCCTTCTCTGGACGCCAGGTGGCTGATGCTCAAAGTATTAATGCAAATGTTCAATTGGTTTTCCACACCTAACAAGTCTCAACACGATTTTTTAACATTCTTCTCCCCGTGACTGTGAACTGTACTTTTTACTGAAAAGCTTCTCTACATGTCTGCTAATGCCACTCGTCTCCGGAAGCAGATTATCCGTATACGCTCCGCCTGCCATGTTTTCGAGACGGGAAAACCTATTAGCCACTCTTATTTTAAGCTTTCCTCCATCAAGGATGCCTCCGTTAAAAAGGGGAATAATGCTAAAGTATATAGATTATCGTGCCCTCCTTAGAGTCTTCAACGAGTATTCCAATCTTTCTAAGCTCGTCTCGAATCATGTCGGCAAGCCCGTAGTCTCCTGAAGCCCTAGCCTCCTCCCTAAGCTTAACCAGTATTTCTGCCAGCCTTCTCTCCCTCTGAGTAGCTCTTTCGACACCCTCTTGGAAGAACCCTAGCATCCTCCAAAGCTTGGAAAACCTGTGCAGGAGACTTTTCGAAACTGTGTTCCTGTTTAAATCCTCCAGAATCCTGTTGGCAGCATCCATGAGCGTCGCAATAGCACGAGGCGTGTTGAAATCGTCGCATAAATGGTTTAAAACCTCGGTTTCAAGCTCATCGGCCTCCCTGCTCTCCCCATCCTCGCCTTCGCCCAGCCTTACCAGGATTCTCCTAACCCTGTCAAGCCCTTTCTTAGCAGCCTCAAGCGACTGCTCACTGTAGTCCAACGGGCTCCGGTAATGCGTTGAAAGAATGTAGAACCTAAGAGTATCCGCGTCAAACCTGTTTAAAACCTCTCTGACAGTCACATAGTTTTTGAGGCTCTTCGACATTTTCTCGCCTCCAACGTTTAAAAGCCCATGGTGCATCCATATCTGCACAAACCTCTTCCCTGTTAACGCCTCGGATTGTGCCCTCTCATTCTCATGGTGAGGAAAAACCAGCTCAGTCCCGCCTGCATGTATGTCGAGAGTCTCGCCTAGATACTTCATAGCCATCACGCTGCACTCGATATGCCAGCCTGGTCTACCATTTCCCCACGGGCTCTCCCAGGAAGCCTCCCCCGGTTTTGCTGCCTTCCAAAGCGCGAAGTCAAGCGGGTCCCTCTTATTCTCCCCCGGCTCAATCCTGGCGCCAGCAAGGATCTTATCTAGGGATTGGCTTGAGAGCTCTCCGTAGCCCTGGTACTTTCTTACAGAGAAATACACGTCACCATGGGACTCGTAAGCATACCCTTTCTCCACCAGTTTTTTAACGAATGCTATTATGTCTGGGATGTGATCGGTCACCCTAGGGTTGAAGGTAGGAGGCCTTATCCCAAGCCTCAGAGTGTCGATGAAATATTCAACCGTGTATTGAAGTGAAACCTCGCTCGCAGGCCTGCACTCCTCAACAGCCCTATTTATTATCTTGTCGTCAACATCAGTGATATTCCTTACGAAGATAACCCTGTAGCCCAGGTACTCCAGAAACCTTCTAAACGAGTCGTAGATTATTTCCGACCGGGCGTGACCCAGATGGGCTACATCGTAGACCGTGGGGCCGCACACGTACATTCTGACCTCCCCGAGATGCATTGGAACCAGTTTCTCAATCCTCTTAGTCAAAGTGTTGTAGATGAAGACGTCCCTAAGATTTTCCCCACGCCTGTTCATGGTCATTACTTTCGACCTCACGATTACTCTTTTAAGTATTCTGTAATTCTCCTCCTTTCCCTAATGTTCCTCAGAAGCCTGCTTTCTCTCAAGACCATTCTCCAAGGCGTCTTAAGCCTTTTAGCTGCATACGTTATTGCTGCTTCGAGTGTTCCGAAGCGCACGGGCTTGCCTGCAAGGGCCTTTCTAACGTTTTCTCTTACAAGCCAGACTCCTGCCGGCAGCAGGTATCCTGGGCCTGCTTCTCTGAGCACTAACACAGCTCCCTGCCTTCTAATCCTGTTGAGATGCTCGACGACCGCAAGCCTAGCGGCATAATAGCAGCCGCCTATTCTCGCATAGGTTGTCCTCCCCTCGGTATCCTCATAGTCTGAGCCTATTGCAACATCTTCCCCTCCGCCTATGTTCCAGACTGAGCCGGGGTGAAACATCTCTATGAACTCGTATGACCATTTTCCCGGGATTATGATCACTATAAACTTATTGTCGATATGCTGAGACTCGTAAACCACGTGTTCACCCGCCTCAGGGTACTCTTTGATTTTCTCCATGAGCCTCTCCGCCAGAATACTGTCCACAGCCGTTATGCTCCATCTGGTGGGCACAAGCCGTCTGCGCTTACTTACTCCAAAAACGGCTGCACTCAGCGCCTTCTGAATAGAGGAAACAGGGATGCCTGCTGAGTAGGCGTAGTATACTGCTTCAGAAGCCTTAAGGTCCGCGTCGTAATACGCTTTTTCAATCACACGGTTAACCTTTATGCTTCCTGCTTCAATCTTCTCAACGGGCCCATATGGGCCGAAGGGCTGAGCATCCTCGTCGAGAATTACTCTAGCCTTAACCGGCTTAGAAAACTCTAAGGATGCGTCTGCAGGCTGGCTTGCCATCGCCATCTCCTGCGTTAGCTCGAAAAGCCTTCCGGCTTCCCAAGGATTATGAACGTCAACCCTGAAGATGCCTCTCACGAGGCTCGACCTATACTCTACAAGCCTATCCAGGTTTATGCTCCACCATGATTCAGGCCGGTCGAGGATACTCGTGTCTCCGAAGAAAGGTGGAACTAGGGGTCCAACGCTAACCTTCGGGTAGCCTATTCTCCCCACAAAGACTCCAGGCGGGGAAGCGCCGTCCATCGCCATCCTTTCTTCAAGCCTCAGGCTCACCACGGGTTGAAGCTTGCTGTAGCGGAGCAGTATGGGGCACTGTCTCTTTCCACAGAGTGCTCTTGACCCTAAGCAGTATATGCACTGGCTTCCGCTGGGCGCGTGGACCTCTACTCCGCCGGAGGAAGACCAGGGGAGTGAGGATTGCATTTCTTATTCAACCGGTATTCTTCTTCCACGCTTCCTCTTAGTCAAAATCACTTCGAGAATGCCGTTGTAGTATCTCGCCTTAGCAGGCTCCTCTTCAACCTTCGTCGGAAGAGGTATTCTAACGCTGTAATACAAGGGGGTTTCCTTGAAGAGTCTTCTCGCTGATGGCGTTTCCTTCCTACACAACCCTTCGACTACAAGAGAGTCCTCGTACAGCGTCAGCTTAATATCATCCTTCTCCACTCCAGGCAGGTCTACGCTGATCCTTATCTCGTTCTCGCTTTCAATAATGTTGTACAACGGCTCCACACACCCCATGCGCCTAGCCCTACGCCTTCCAAGGCTCTCGTCGAACATTCCCCGCATCTCCTCGAAAATTTTTTCAAAATCCTCCATGCCATTCACCCCCTAGACAAGGCTCTGCTCAGCCATCGGCGGCAGGCTTCTCATCCTCCTTATCTCGTCGTCAGTCCTCCTCATGAGCTCCCTGTACTGCATCCTGATTTCCTCTGCGGAAGCTATTAGGGAATCCACCTCCACCTTCTCCAAGCCTATTTGCGGCAGCAGTGTTAAAACCTTTGCTGCTGAGCCAGGGTCGGGATAGTTCAAGTAGGATTGGACGAAAAGCCCGAGCCCAGTTATCCCAAGCCTTTCAAGCCTCCTGAGGATAAGTGCTTTCGGGCCGAAAAGCAGGCCGTCCTTCAAAATCTCCACGTTCTTCATCCTTGAAACAATCGTTAAGGCTTCTTCGCTGGTCGGCACCGCGTAAACCTTAGGATCAGTAATGTCTATCCTGTAGGGGTGCGGTATTCCGCCGAGGCTTAGGAAGAGCCTCGGGTTCTTGCTCTTAACCCAGTCCACTATCTGTCCAACTATGTCGTATACTCCCTCTTGGGGTATTGGCAGCTCAGACCTTAAAATGTAAACATTATCCTTATAGTATATTTCAAACACGTCCATGATCCTCCCGTTTCTCATTATCAGCATCGGGGGGAAGTCGTCCGTTTCAAGATACCCTGTTTTCTCAAAACCCAGTTTCATAAGATAGTGGCTGAGCGATATTGTTCCAACAAGACCGGTGTCCGGAAGGCCTTCGAGTATCAACGGCCTGTCGAAAACCGTTTTAACCTCTTCAATAATCATGCTTCTCCCAACCATCTCGTTGAGACATATTTCAGTCGGGTGGATAAAAAGCTTTAAGCCTGGTCTTCAGGCTCCACGTGGACGACTACTTCAACTTTTCCTTCAAGACTGTGTTCAACACGGTGCTCGAGCCTGGAAGCCGCCTCATGGGCCTCAGCCATGCTCCTGTCCCCCTTCATGCTGACGGTGAGCTCTATCCTGTTTAAGCCGGAGGCTTCTTTGAAAATCCTTATCCTCCTAAGCCCCTTAACGCTGTGGAACTGCTTAACTTCTTCCTCAACAGCCTGCTTAACCTTAAGGTATAGCGTGGAGTTTGAGCCGATTGTTCTAATGGGTGTGACGGCTGAGCCGGCTGTCTCCACGTGAACCATGACGCTTCCAACGTTCTCCACGTTTTTCAAAACGTTCTCCTCCACATCGTCGGCAATCCTGTGAGCTTCGGAAAGGCTCATCTCCGACGGGACTTCGATATGCAGAGAAACTAGCATTTTACCATTCGTCTGTGAAACAAGAATATCGTGAACGTTCAGAACATTCTTGACTCTAAGCGCAGAATCCTTTATGATTCCACGTAGGTTTTCAGAACCCTTTGGAAAAGTATGGGTTCTTACAACCACCTCTCCTTCGACAATCCTTGAAATTTTCTCCTCGACATTCTTAACGCTCTTCTGAATGCTTGAAACACTGCTCTCCACCGGCACCAGTGCGCCGACGTCAACATACGTCTTTTTATCCAGCCTTCTTACGTTCAAGTAGGAAACTCCGTCCACACCATACTCCTCCTCTAAAACCCTCCTTATTCTTCTCACGATGGCTGGTGATGCAGTGTCGGTCAGCTCCAAACCTGTTTCGTAAAGCAGCTTGGCGTTGAGATAAAGCATCATGGCTGAGAGTAAAAGGCCTGCGGCAACATCAGCGTAAGCCATGTTGAAATATCCCGCTAGAGTAAAACCTAAAAGGGCTATGAGAGTGTCGGAAAAGTCGGCTAGAGCGTGGAACATGCCCGCTTTCAAGCTGGGCTCGCCGCCCGGAGCCTTCGAAAGCAGCGTGATCCTAGTGAAATCCACGGCCAGCGTGTAGGCCAGCGCTAGGAACCCTACTGGGCCAGGGTGGACTGGAGACGGGTTGGTAAACCTATCTAGGCTTTGCAGGATAAGCTGGGCAACGAGGTAAAGAAGAACTATGCCGCTCGCGAAGGATCCGAGGGTTTTTATCCTGCTGTGCCCATACGTGTGGCTTTCGTCCGCGGGCTTAAGGCTAATCCTGTACGTTATGAAAAGCATTCCGGTGACGAGGAAATCATAAGCAGCGTGAATCGCGTCTCCAAGGATCGCTAGACTGTTAGTGAGGATTCCCGCGGCAACCTCCAGCAGCATTACTGAGCCTATTAAAAATGTGGATGCTAAATGCGTCCTCAGAATTCTCTCTTCCTCTTTTTTACCCAAGACTTTTTGTTGAGGCAGGCTTCAAAAAAGCTGCTTTTAAGCTTATTCTGTTCGAGAGGAAGGGGCTTAAGTAGCCTTTAAAACTTAAAATCCTTATCAAGCCGCTCTCAACCAATGTTTCCAACAGGGGACGAGACTAAGCGTTATACATATCCGATCATAATTTACATGCTGATAGGTATTAACACTGGTGTCTTCATCTTGGAGTTGTCAGACACATGGGCCTACGAGCTCATGATATTGCAATACGGCTTTATACCTAGGCTTCTGACGCTCAACCCCTTTATGGGAGTGTTAAGAATGTTAACATCCATGTTCCTTCACGCGGATATTCTGCATATCTTCGGCAACATGCTTTTCCTCTACGTCTTCGGAGACGATGTGGAGGACAGGATGGGGCACGTCAAGTTCCTGTTTTTCTACCTTTTCTCCGGGGTTGCCGCATGCCTGGCTCACTTTATGATCGACCCCGTTTCAATGGTTCCCGCCATAGGGGCTTCCGGCGCTATCTCCGGGGTCATGGGTGCGTACATGGTTATGTTTCCCTTCGCCAGGGTGAGGGTTTTCTACCGCTTCTTCATGGTGCGGCTTCCCGCCGTTGTCTACCTGGGATTCTGGTTCCTAATGCAGCTTTTAGAAAGCATGCTTCCGGAATATGTTGGAATCGCGTACTGGGCCCATATCGGCGGGTTCGTAACTGGAGTAATCGTTGCACTACTGTTCTTCAGAGGAGAACGTAAACGTCGCGTTGACCAATATTCTTATTACAATTACTCTTAAACTTCCCTATTCGTCTAGCCATAGTTGAAAATCATAGATTTCGCCCCCTGTTTCACTGTATTAACACACACTCTGCCAAGCTTTCCTCATATCATTAGAGCACGGTCTGAGCTCGCATGCGACACAGCCCGTGACTAGCCGGAATGAAGCCGGGCCAAGAGCCCGTGGAGCCCCGGTTTCAAGCTGCGTCGTCAACAAATCCTTGGCAATGGTATCCCGTGAAGCATGGGTAGGCTTCTAACTCCTCCAACTCTTGTTAAAAGCCTAACTTCGCCGGTCTTAGATCTTCCAGACACTCGGCCTATTACGCAGGCGTCTCTACTGACCTCGAGCCTCCTCAAAGCCCTTAATGTCTCCTCAGCGTAGCGTGGTGGCGTGAATATGATGAGCCTGCCTTCACACCCAAGGTAGAGCGGGTCTATTCCAAGGATCTCACAGAGGCTTGAAACCCCCTCCTTGATAGGTACCTTCTCCTCCTCAACCTCTATTATGACTCCGGAGGACTCCGCGACCTCGTTGAGCGAAGTCGCCAAGCCCCCTCTAGTGGGGTCTATAAGAGTGTGGAGGATTGTTTTCCTCCTGACGAGTGTTTCAAGAATGCTTGCCAGGGGGGCGCAGTCGCTTGAAACATTCGTCTCCAGCTGGAATTCCCCCCTGGCGGCGAGGACTGCAGCACCATGGTCTCCAACACTCCCCGTGACGATCACGGCATCCCCTGGCCTCGCGTTCAATGTTGAAACCCTAATGTTGGGGTATACTCTTCCAACGCCTGAAGTGTTTATGAAAATCTTATCACAACCCCCTTTCTCAACAACCTTCACGTCTCCAGTCACTATCTTGACTCCTGCCCTCTTAGCAGCGTCTCCAACGCTTCCAATAATCCTCATGAGAAAATCCTCTGCCAACCCTTCCTCTATTATCAGCGACAGGCTCAGGTACTCAGGCTTAGCGCCCATCGTAACAAGGTCATTCACAGTACCGTTGACCGAGAGCATTCCTATGTCGCAACCATTGACGACAGGGGGCTTCATCACAAAGGAGTCGGTTGTGAAAGCAACCCTGCCCTTGGGAGTCTTGAACACGGCCTTGTCAACCCCCCTTCTATGAGTGTTGAGCCTGCCGGCTATGACTCCTATAAGCTCGTGCATGAGTCTTCCGCCGGCGCCGTGCTCCAGGATTATTTTTCCACCCATTACTCACAGCCCCGCGTAATAGTATGCTGCGCATGTTCCCTCGGAGGAAACCATGCACGGCCCTACCGGGTTATCTGGCCTGCAAACCCTTTTGTAAAGGCTGCATTCAACGGGTTTCCTGCTGCCCCTGACGACCTCCCCGCACAGGCATCCCTTAGGCTTAACCGTCTCAACAGGCTTCAACCCGTACTCCTCAACTGCGTCGAAAAACTTGAACTCTTCCCTTAAAGCCAAGCCGCTTCCACCTATCACGCCGAGGCCACGCCACTCGGAGTCGACGGGTTTAAAAACCTCGTGCATAAGCCTGGCCGCCTTAACGTTCCCCTCGTACCTCACGGTCCTCGTATACTCGTTCTCAACCATACTCCTTTTTTCAACAAGCTGCTGCAGGATCATGCGGACTGACTCAACTATGTCGACAGGCTCGAAACCGGTCACTACCGCAGGGACACCGTATTTCTCCACGAGCTTAACATACGGTCTAACACCTATTATCGTGCTCACGTGGCCCGGCAGTATTAACCCGTCTATCTCAAGGTCCTCAGCCTGGAGCAGCATGTCCAACGCTGGCGGCATCGTTTTAAAAAGGCTTATCAGCCTAAGGTTGCTGACCCCCCTCTTCCGGCACTGGAGTATGGTTGAGGCGAAGAGCGGCGACGTAGTTTCGAAACCTATCCCCGCCATGACGAACTCTTTCCTAGGCTCCTCCTCAGCCATTTTAAGAGCATCGTAGGGAGAATACATGACCCTTATGTCTAGGCCTTCGCTCCTAAGGGTTAACAGGCTCCTGCCGTTCAACGGAACTCTCATCATGTCCCCGAAGGTAATCACGGTCTTCCCTGCTTCAGCAGCCTGGAAGACAAGTGAGAAGCCGGAGTCGGGTGTCACGCAAACGGGGCAGCCTGGGCCTGAAATAAGGTCAAGATTCCCCCTGAAAAGCCCCTTCAGGCCGTGTCTTGCTACAGACATCGTATGCGTTCCACATACCTCCATTATCTTGACTTCCCTTCCAAGCCTTTCAAGAAGCTCGTTAGCCTTGTTAGCTATCCTTCTGACAAGCTCCCCATCCCTATACTCTTGCATGAATCTCATTCTTTAAAAACCTCCTTGAGCGCTTCCAGCATCTCTATGGCTGTCTCCTGGTCGAGAACCTCTATGGCGAAACCGGCGTGAACAATAACGTAGTCTCCAATGGCAACATTGTCGACAAGGTCCAGCCTCACGCTTCTGCGGGTGCCTCCGAATGAGACAACAGCCTCCTCTCCTTTAACCTCCTCAACCCTTCCAGGTATGCCCAAGCACAATTCACTTCTCCTCCATCAGGCCGCTTGCCACAGCCTGCCCAAGAGATATCCCGCCGTCGTTAGTCGGAACGATATTGTTGAAGAAGGTTTTTAAACCGTGATCCTCAGCTAAACGCTTAACTCTTGAAGAAAGTATCCTGTTCTGAAAAACTCCTCCCGTTAAAACAATAGCGTCAACACCCTCCTCAAGCCTTATGATGTCCGCCAGCTCGACGGTGATCCTGGCGATGGTTTCGTGAAACCTTCGGCTGACCGTTTTAACCGGGGTGTTGCTTTTAAGGTCTTCAACTATCGAGCGTATAATGGGGGTGGTGTCCACAACATACTCTTTCACACCCGTAATTCTAAACGGGTAGCTTTCTCCGTCGCCCTCGCCAGCAGCCATTTCAAGCATTACAGCCGGCTCCCCCTCGAAGGTTCTTGTTAAACATATCCCTAGCAGGGCTGAGACAGCGTCGAACATTCTTCCAAGGCCGCATGTCATGGGGGTGTTGATCCTCTTGTCAACCATCCTCTTCAAGGCTGTTTTAAAACTGTCGTTCAACCCCATGTTTATCTTTAAAGCATCATCACCCATCGCATCGTAGAGGTAGCTGAAAGCCATCCTCGCGGGTTCTAGGATAGCCTTCTCCCCGCCGGGCATCGGTACATATTTGAAGTGGCCCCTTCTAACGTATTCCCCCTTTCTAACGACGAGAAACTCCGATCCCCAGAGGCTCCCGTCCTCGCCGTAGCCAGTTCCGTCGAAAGCCACTCCCAAAACATCTAAACCCAAAATACTGTTTTCAGCCATTGCTGAAAGAACGTGTGCGTAATGATGCTGGACAGCAGCCTTCTCTCCGTCCAGCGAAACCCCTATCCGTGTTGAATAGTAAGCCGGGTGAAGGTCGTGGGCAATCCTGCTGTACTCCAGGTTTAAAAGCCGTCGCATGCTTCTAATCGCCTCGAGATATCTTTTCCTGATGAGCATGTTTTCAAGGTCGCCCATGTACTGGCTTATGAAAACCCTGCCCTTTTTAGCTAGAGCAAAAGTATTGTTCAGGTCGGCCCCCATCGCGAGCACGCCGTCAACCTTAACCTCAACCTCAACAGGCTCGGGCACGAAGCCCCTGCTCCTCCTGACTAGTCTAAGCGTGCCGTCTTGAACGAAGCCTACCGAGTCGTCGGCAAAGTTAACAATCCTACGGTTGAAGGTGAGAATGTAGTCAGCCATATCTTTAAACTTTTCAAATGCTTCACTGTCCTTGAAAACTATCGGCTCCTCGGAAACGTTTCCACTCGTCAAAACTATTGCCGGAGGCTCAACGCTCCTCATGAGAATATGGTGTATCGGAGTATAGGGTAGGAAGACTCCGAGATACCTCATGCCTGGGGCGACCTGCTCTACAACAGGATTTGGCTCCCTCTTTCTCGCGAGAATAATCGGGGCGGAATGATGAGTCAGCCATTCTTTCTCGGAATCGTTAAGATCAACAATCCTCTCAGCCTCCTCAACGCTTTTAACCATTATTGCGAAAGGCTTATTGCCCCTTCTCTTCCTCCTCCTGAGCTCACTGACACTGCTCCCGCTGGTTGCGTCGCAAGCAAGGTGGAATCCACCGTACCCTTTAACCGCAACTATGAAACCCTTGTTTATCAGCCTAGCCGCCTCTGAAATAGGGTTTTCAACCCTAATTGGCCTGCCATCGTGGTAGAGCCTAACCGTCGGCCCGCACCTTCTGCAAGCATTGGGCTCAGCCTTAAACCTCCTGTCGGAAGGCTCAGAATACTCCCTCTCGCAGTCGCTGCACATCTTGAAAGTTTTCATGCTCGTGTTAACCCTGTCGTAGGGAAGCTTCTCAAGTATCGTAAACCGGGGGCCGCAGTTTATGCAGTTTATGAACGGGTAAAGATGTCTCCTATCCTCAGGGTTAAAAAGCTCGTTTAAACAATCCTTGCAGACAGCTACGTCGGGCGGGCAAAGGGTCTCAACCTCCTCGCTAAGGGTCTGTTCAACCCTGAAGCCCCTGTATCCCCTGGGAGTTATCTTGACGCAGGAGAATGTTTTAACAACCGCCCTGGGGGGCTTCTCAACCCTAAGCCTCTCTATGAATCGCAGGCAGTCCTCAGGCCTTCCCTCAACCTCTATTAGCACACCGTTGCCTGAGTTTAATACGAAACCATTCAAGCCTAGGGTGCTGGCAATATTGTAGACGAAAGGCCTGTATCCGACTCCTTGCACAATCCCATTTACATTAATCCGGTATGCGGCCACCTCCTCCGGCTTCTGGCTGGGCATCTAATGGTTCAAGATTTTTCCAACAGGCTAAATAAGTTTTCCCCCAAAAAATCACCGTCACGCCCATTTTTAAAGGCTCTAACATATGCCGCTTTGAGAACCATGGTACTGTTTAAACGCGCTACGCCCCCGCGTTTTTAAGTCATGCCACATAATGCCGGTTGGGCCAACAGGGATTGTAGATAAGGCTTTTTAAACGGCGAGTAGGCTGACCAGCCTATACTTATTCTCATCTATCTTTTTAACGCTGGTGTACGAGTCCAGTATGCTTATGTCCACAACCCTATTATCCCTGAGGCCTACAAGCCTGTTCTTCTTGCCTTCAGAAATCAGCCTGACAGCATGGTTTCCGAAGAGGCAGGCTAAGGTTCTCGACCTTGCCGAGGGCACTCCTCCCCTTTGAATATGGCCGAGCACAGTAACCCTGAAATCATATCCCGTCAGCCTGCTGAGCCTTGAAGCTGTTTCAAACGGGTCTCCCATTGCTCCCTCAGCCTTCACTATTATGCTGGACTTCTTACCTAGCGAACCCATTTTCAAGAGTCTTTGGCTAACATCCTCATGGGTTACCGGGTGCTCCGGTATCAGAGCGATCTCGGCGCCTGAAGCAAGGGCAACGTCTATGGCGAGGAAGCCGCGTTGCCGTCCCATAACCTCCACGATGAAAACTCTTTCGAACGTTACTGCAGTATCCCTTATCTTGTCTATTGCTTCCACAGCAGTGTTGACAGCGGTGTCGAAGCCTATAGTCTCGTCCACGCCGGCTATATCGTTGTCGATCGACGCAGCCATGACAGCTACCGGTATGCCACTAACCTCGCTAACCTCCTTAGCGCCCTTCAGAGACCCGTCTCCGCCGATCGCGACCAGCCAGTCGACGTTCATAGCCTTCAGGTTCTCCGCAGCCTTCTCCAATCCCTCAGGCGTCTTGAAAAGCTCGCACCTGCTTGATTTCAACACGCTTCCACCCAGGTTTATTATTCCGCTCACATCTCTAGGGCTCAGTTTTCTGAAGGCGTTTTCTATTAGACCCATGTATCCCCTTTCAACGCCGAACACCTCGAAGCCCTGTGAAGCAGCGGATCTGACCACCGCCCTGATTGCAGCGTTTACACCCGGCGCATCTCCCCCAGGAGTCACTACCGCAATATTCATCGGCTAAACCCTGTCTCGGCCTTGATAAAAAGCTTCCGCGGTTAAGAGTTTTTAAACATGCTTTGAGGCTAAATCTGCATATTGAAGGAGGATGAGGGGCTTCCCGAGGTGCTTGAGGAGGTCGCTAGGAGTGTTGAACCAGTGATTTACGATGCTCTCTCAGAGAATGCTTCGCCGGAGTTTCAAGAGGTTCTGCTCTACCCTGTGAAGGCGGGTGGAAAACGGATTCGGCCGGCAGTCCTGATGCTTTCATGCGAGGCTGCCGGCGGGAATCCTGAAGACGCTTTGAATGCTGCAGCAGCCATAGAGCTTATCCACAACTATACTCTCATAATAGACGACATTATTGACCATGGTGAAGTCAGGAGGGGTATGCCTACTTTATGGCGGAAGTATGGTTTAACAATGGCTCTTCTCGCCGCGGTTCAGTACAGGGAGGTTGTTTCAGAGCTCCTGCTGAAGTCTAGGAACTCTAGCAGGCTACTCTCCATCGTTGACCGTTATGTGATGAGGCTCGTGGAGGGTGAGCGTCTAGACGTTCTCTTTGAACAGGTTGGTAGGGAGGACGATCCTTATGTTGTTGAACACCGGAGGATGAGCGTCGGTTTCGACGATTACGTGGACATGGTTGCCCGCAAGACTTCTTCCCTCTACGAGGCGAGCGCGATGATGGGCGCTGTGGAAGCAGGTGCGGACGAGAATATTGTTGAAGCCTTCAGAGGTTTCGGCTTAAACCTCGGAATATCTTTCCAAATTGTCGACGACCTTCTAGACCTGTTCGGCTCAACTGTTGAAACTGGTAAGCAGGTTGGGAAAGACATTTTAGAGCATAAGCTTGGAAACATGCTGATTCTCAGGGGGTTGGAGAGGATGGATGGTGAGAGCAAAAGGTTTTTCATGAGTGTTTTAAGAAGTAAACAGGTTTCCCAAGAGGATTTAGACGAGGCTTTAAGCATTCTGGCTAGAACCGGTGTTAGGGAGAATGCTGTGAAGGAAGCCTGGCTTTTCTCCGAGAAGGCTAAGTCAATGCTAAGCATGCTCCCGGATTCAAAGGCTAAGAGGCTCCTGTTCGAGCTTGCCGACTACGTGGTCTACAGGAATAGGTGAGAAATGAAGCCTCTAGTCATTGTCAAGCTTGGGGGAAGCGTGGTAACCAGGAAGAATGAGCCTTTCACGCCTAACACTCCTGTTATAGAGCAGGTTTCAAAAGAGGTTTCCGAGCTTCTCCGAGATTACAGCCTTATTCTGGTTCACGGCGGAGGCTCATACGGGCATGTTGTTGCTTCCGAGTACCGTATCGCCGAGGGCTATCTCCAGCCAAGCCAGCTCATAGGGCTATCAAGGGTTAAGCTGAGGATGAACGAGCTGACTCAGCTGATACTTGCAAGCCTCGCTTCGCACAGTGTTCCAGCAGTGCCGGTTACTCCTGTCAGCTGCTTAACATGCTCGTCAGGAAGGATAGAAAGCTTTTTCACTGAGCCGCTGAGGATGATGCTGAGCCTAGGCCTCGTACCCTTGATCCCTGGGGACATCGCCATGGATTCTTCTGAGAAAAGGTTCACAATAGTCTCGGGAGACCAGTTATCATCTTTTCTCGCTGTTAGACTGGGTGCCGTCAAGCTTGTATACGGGACTGATGTTGACGGCGTCTTCACCGGCGACCCTAGGCTTGACCCTAACGCAAGCCTGATCCCCCGGTTAAGGAGGAGCATGTTGTCAGGCCTAACAGCCACGCTTAGAGCGGGCGACGTGACCGGGGGTATCTATAGGAAGATCGAGGAAGGGCTGTACGCTGCTGAAAAAGGTGTGAAAGTGATGATTGGGAACCTGACACGGCCGGATGCTTTAAGCCTCATGATTACGGATGAGTCCAGTATTGAATGCACTATTCTAGAAGCCGGATGAGCCTTGAAGCCACCGCGTAGAGAAGGATTCCCAGCAGTATTCCTCCGAGAATATAAGTGTATCTTACTTCACGGATCGCTTCAGCAGAGGCTACGAGTACTGCGGACACTCCTATGGCCAGTGGTATGAGTCTCTTGGGTCTTAAACCTGTAGCTGCATGCTTCTCAACTTTTACAGCCGTCTCGCTTTTCCCAGCCTTTCCGGTTTCCGGATGCGTCACCACTATTGCCCTGCCTTTCCCAACCCTCCCTATTTCAAAGTGGATCTTCAGTATTTCTGAGACTATTGTTTTCGCAGCCTCTGTAGCACTATACATCTCCACGTTTCCAACCTTCCTTCTAGACACGAGCCTGCTCCTCTCCAACGTCTCCAAATGGTGGTCTACAAGCTGCCTAGAATACCCCAGAGTTTTAGAGAGCGACGCCACAGTACCCTCTTTGTTAAGCAGTTCCATCACTATCCTTATCCTATGCGGGTTTGAAGCAACCTCGATCATCCTGAGCTTCTCAGGGTCTAGCTGGGGCTCTCCGTTCTCCTCGTTCAACAACGCTTTTCACAGCAGCTTGGAGTTTCTTAAGCATTCTGATCCAGGTGAGTGTTTATGAGGGGATCCTATATTCTCGTTATTTCAGTCGGGAGAAACGTCTGGTTTAAGCCGGGTTCTCTTCCAAGGGTCAGGCTTCCCCCAGGCTGCTATGTTTACGTGGGCTCCGCCATGGGGCCGGGTGGCTTTGAGAAAAGGGTTTTGAGACACTTGAAGAGAGATAAGAGGGCAAGGTGGCACATAGACTATTTGACGAGGCTCAGGAGTGTTAAGGTTGCAGGCGTTATCTATGCTTCTCTCCCACACGGAGAGTCTAGGCTTACGCGCATCCTTTCCTCCCTAGGTTTCGTTAAGGTGGTTAAAGGGTTTGGAGCAACCGACTCCCCAGGTGATTTTTCCCACCTCCTGTTTTCCAAGGAGGGCTCAAGGAAGACGGTTGAAAGAATAGCATATGGGATGAGGAGAAGCGGCCTGCGGTTTAGGCTTTTCAGCCGAGAGGATTTAATAAGCTCGTCAGAGTGTTAAACGCATGTTTAAAAGATGGGCTGGGGGGGAGTATGAGGTTGAGCTGACCCTTAGGCTTCACGAGGTCGGCGACCGTTCCCCAGCTAAAGCCGTAGAATGGGGGGATGAGCTTATCCCTTTGAACGTTTTCCTCAGGGAGGCTAAGGAGGTTTCGCCCTCAAACCCTAAGAGGATTATGGTCAGGTCTAAGGGGCTTAAAATAAGCCTGAAAATAATCAGGATAGAGATCCTTAGGCTTGGGGAGAAATCTATAGATCTGAGGCTTATCACGGAAAAGGGTTAGGTTCTGCTTCAGGGCTTCTAGGCTGGAGGGACTGTTAAGCAATTGCAGTGAAACAAAATGCTCCATGACCGCTAGTAAGCATGGATTTGGGCGCCTAAAGGCTTGGAAAAACACTCCTTTTCGAGGTCGCTTTGAGGATAAAAGGGGGCCTCGCCGGAGTCTCCCTATATGTTGGCCGGATCAGTAAATCGAAGAAAGTAAATGGTAGAGCATAAAACAAAGATATAGTGAGATATCGAATAGAAGCATAAAAATTCCTGTGTGAAGCGCACGCAGCCCGATGTCAGGTGTAATATACTATGAATATAAGGCAAAGAACTTCGCTGGTGAAAAATGCGTAGAACCATGCGTATATTTTCAGAACCAACTTTACACGCCGTATTAAGCGCTTAAAAGCCAAACCGCGACCAATATGGAAAATAGGGAGTACGTCCAGCTCGTAAGAATTTTAGAGCCCGCGCTATAAGCCAGTTAAAAGCGTCATCAATATCCTTGTCCATAAAAACATCATCCAAATATTAATAGGTATCATAGTCTTATAAAGCTTTATAGCGTGCACTGTTCTATGCTGGGGAAATAATTATTAAGCTTCGCAGTATTACCTAAAACTGTTAACTCAACGGCAGTATTTAGATTCGAAGATAATCGTGGCCTCCGCTATGCGTTTCCTCTCAAGTGTCTTCTTAAAACCGTAGTTGGAGATCTCGCGCACGTTACCGCTGAGCCCGTCCTCCCTAGCCTTGGCCATAGCCCTCACAACATCCAGTATTATGTTTCCCGCGTTGACACCGTCGTTAGACCTCAGGCTAACGTTAATGGTGAAGCCGCCGCCCATGAAACCCGTTGCGTTAAACTGTAGATAAGTGATCCTGTTGTTCCCCAGGAAGTCAACGTAGTCCGTTGTTCCAGAAACCACCTCCCAGCCTTCCTCAACCTCCTCGACTATGGAGGATGTTTTAACCTGCTTCTTGAAATCCCTAAGGTCCTCATACATTGTGTTCAGTGTCTCCAGCCCGCCTCCAACGTCAAGCTGATAGCTTTTAACAGGCTTAACCCCCCTAGACTTGAGAAACGCTACAAGCCCCCTGTGTAGAGCTGTGCCTCCAAGCTGGCTCATAAGATCGTCCCCAACTACTATGAGCCCTCTCTCCTCGAATTTTTCAATTATAACAGGGCTCGTAGCGATACTCGTCGGAGTGGTGTTTATGAAGCTCGCTCCAGCCTCGCGTGCAGCCTCGGCATATGCTAGTGAAGACTTGTCAAGACCGCCGGAAATCATGTTTACAGCTATGTCCACACGGTTCTCCCTTAGGTATTCGACGATGGTCTCCTTGTCCTGTTTCAAGGGTTTAACTGTTGAGGCGAGATACGGGTTTATCTCATCCTCCAGTAGCCCACTCTCCACCACGACGCCGGTCTTGGATATTGCGAAGTGTTTCTCAAAAGTGTTTGGCGCTGAGAAAACTGCTTCGGAAATATCTTTCCCAACCTTCCTGGCATCTATGTCTACGGCCGCAGCGATCTCAATATCGCTGACTCTATAACCTCCAACGACGGGGTGCCACAACCCCTCCTTCTCAGGGTTTGTAGAATAGTAGTATAGGCCCTGTATGACTGCTGAGGCACAGTTTCCCACTCCTATGATCGCGATTCTTATTCGCCTGCCCGCCATGATTAAAAAAACATTTTACTAGTATATAACATTTTTAGGGCATGCTAAACCCAAGCAGACAGGAGCTCCCTAAGCTCATACGGGTTTAAAACCACCATCTCTGCACCAGCGTCCCTGAGCCTTTCAGCACTGCCGAGGCTTGAAACCATCCCTATCGCCTTAACCCCGGCTTTCACAGCTGCCTCAATATCTATAGGGGAGTCGCCAACGTGGACGGTTTTCCAAGGATGGACGCCGAGTTTTTCACAAGCCTTAAGGATAAGGTCTGGAAAGGGCTTAAGCCTGTCAACATCGTTTCTCGTGAAAACATCGTTGAAAAATTTTTTCAAGCCTGTTTTTTCGAGAACTATTTCAACCGCCTTCTTGCAATTGTTGGTGCAGACCGCCGTCTTGACTTCGCGCTCTTTAAGCCATGAAAGAAGCTCTGAAACACCGTTCCTAACAACCGGTTTCTCAGCAGCCCTAAGCTCTACTGCCTCCACAGCCTCATAGACTTTCCTCCTCAAGTCTTTCAACTCGTCTTCGCTAAAGCCCTTTCTCCTCATGAATTCAACCGCGTTCTCAATGTTTATAGCTATAGGCTTAGATTCCGAGAGGACCCTCCTGTCAACACCCATCTCCAACAGCCTAGCTATACCTATCATCCTGGCTGAACCGAGATCATAGTTGAACTCTATAAGAGTTCCATCCATATCCAATAGTACCGCTTCGATCATCTAGCCAATGGCAGCGTTAAGAAAGGGTTTTAAATCTTAAATAATCATATTTCCTGGGCTGGGACTATTTTCATGTGCAGCTGAAGTCTCATCCCGTGACAGTATCAACATGTTCATTGATTAATGCATGCGTGCTATGCCAGCGCGCTCAACCGAGAGCACTACGCGAGTGTCCGTGGTAACTATTGATTCCACGCTTCTTATTTTTAAAACCGTCTTCATAAGCCTCTCAACGTCGAGCACGTCGACCCTGACGAGCAGGTCTATGTCTCCCGTCAACTCCATAACCTCTCTAACCTCATCGATGCTTAGAAGCTTCTCCATAACCTTCTCCCTGTTAAAACCCCTGCCTATCTTAGCGAGCACGAAAGCCTGCATTCCTAGGATTTATCAAGGCAGCGGCATATATGTTTTTCCTACTTGACGATATGCGACAAAACTAGGCGCGTGTCCGTAGACTCTACGCCTTTAACGCTAAGGATCTCGTCGGCTATTCTCCTCAAGTCTGTTTCAGACTGGGCTTCAACTTCAACAAGCAGGTCTATGTCCCCGGTCAGCTCGTAGACCTTTTTCACCCCTTTTATTTGAAGAACCTTTTCAATGTTGCCTTGGAAGCCGCTTGAAACCTTTACGAGTATTATCGCTTCCATAGCGTGCTATGATGATGGGTGACTTAAGATAAGCTTTTCTCTGGGGGGAAAGGTTAAATACTGCCTTGATAAGGGTCTCGCGGAGATGAGAAGAAGTGGCGGAGCAGCTTGTTAAGGTTAAAGACCTTAACACCGACTCCAAACACGTAAACCTTCTCGCCAAGGTGCTCTCCCTCTCTGAAGCAAGGGAGGTTGCATCCAGGTACGGAGGCTCTACGAACAGGGTTGCTGAAGCAAAGATCGGCGACGAAACGGGAACAATACTGCTGACGCTCTGGAACGAGAATATCGACTTGGTTAAGCCAGAAGACGTTATAATGATTAAAAACGGCTATGTAACGGTTTACCAGAGGACTCTAAGGCTAAACGTGGGCAAGTACGGTTCCATAGAGAAGAGTGACGCCCAAATAGGAAGCGTTGATACTTCTAACAACATGTCTGAAAAAGAGGTTTCAGGGGGGTACTACGGCGGCAGAAGGTTTAACCGTGGTTCAAGGAGGAGGTATTAAGGGGTAGTCTGAATAAAAACCTTCTTGGCGGTTAAAACTGGTGAATTCAAAAACCTTAGGCTAGAGCCTGTTATAATCGAAACCGGGATCCATTTCTCTGTTTTCAAGTACACTTTTCAAGATGTTTTTCGGCTTGTTTCCGGCCCGCCAGGCTTGACGGTTGCCCTACCCTACGAGGCTTGAAAGCCTGCATGCAATTAAGGGTACTAGAAGCTCGTCCAGCGTTAGAGAACCGTGTGCGCCAGCCCTTACAAAGTCGGGCTCCATCCTCTCCTTCAAATCGTAGTGGAACACAAGTCTGCTCTCATCCTTGGACAGCGCAATATAGTCTCCAACCCTGTCCTGGACACATGGCTTAACCTCGCCTGTTCCAAAAACACCTTTATCCAGCAACGTTCTTGATTTAAACAGTGAGATGTTGCCGCCGACCTCTCTTTGAAATTTTCTCTCAAACCCTTCAACATTCTTCTTAAGGTATAGGTAGGCTGCCCTAGACTCGCCGGCGGGAGGCATTACGAGAGACTCCTTAAGCCAGTTTAAACTGTTAAGCCTGATCGACTTGTCGTCACTAACCCTTGACTGGCCGTGGTCTGAAGTCATTACGAGAAGCGTCTCCCTGGCTACATCAGGCTTAACCCTGCTGAAGGCTTCTCTTAGAAGGGTGAGGGTGTTTAGGAGCTCTAGCTCAGCCTCATTGCTGAACGGCCCGTAATAGTGCGACTGGCCGTCGAAACTATCCCAGTAGGCTACTATGAACCTCGTGGTCCTATCGTTAACGAGCTTGGCGAGATTTGTAGCGAAATCCACGCTGGTTAAGGCGGGGATAATCTTAGAGCCCTTGTAGAGTAGTGTTGAAAGACCGCTGTTCCTGATGCCGTACCTGATTATGGTTTTAGCTTCAACCCCTTTTTCCGCAAGCCTCTCCGTCAAAACCTTTACGCCCAGTATCCTGTCGGCATCCATGCCCAGTTCGAAAACCCTGTTTCTCCTCTCGTCGTTAACAGGGCTCAGGGAGATCATGTTAACCATTGAGCCGAGTTCCTTCATGAAGATCGTGTAAGCAACTACGCCGTGCTCCTGTGGGCTTAACCCAGTGTTGAGGCTCGTCAGTGCAGCTGATGTCGTCGTTGGGAAGACTGATGTTAACGCCTTGACGGATATGCCTCTTTTAGCAAGCAGACCGTCCAGGAAACGTTTAACCCCCTCAGAAGCCTTTTCAAAGACGTTAAGACCCATAGCATCCATGATCAGGAGAACAATCTTGCACGGGTTTTTGAAGTCTGGGAGAACATCTTTCCTAAGCCTTCTCCCAGAGGGCTTGGCACCCGTGAGTTTCATTAGGCTGTTTGAAAGGTTTGGGAGGGAGAAGCCGTCGTACCTTGGAATGAACAGGCCGTCGGATAATCTTTTCAGCTGAAGCTCCTCAACCTCTTCCCAGACAGTTGGCATGTGGAGAATAAGAATCGCCAATATAAACGCTTATTCATTAAGCCAACCGTCAAAGCTAACAGGCTTGCCGTATAGATGATGAAAACACTTATCTAAACGCCGTCCTTTCTAAAAGGATATGGATGGACCTCGCTGCGTTTATTTGGAGGGGGAGGGCGTGCTCCTCTTGAAAAACCTTGAGCCGGGTAATGCTGAGGTGAGAATCCCAGACAACATTTTGAAAATAGTCTTAAGGAGGACCCGGGAGGGCTTCAAGCTTTTCCTGTCAACGCTTAAAGGCGAGGCAACGGTTAAAATGCTAGTCTTGGAGAACTCTGGGCCAGGGGTTCTAAGCATAGCTGAGGGGGTTCCTTGTAGGATTGGGGGCTTCAGGCTGAGCTGGGACGGGAGGAGCCTGAAGATAATGGGGTTGAAGCTTAGCGAGAAACCTGTAGAGCTTAACCTGATACTTGTTCCGGTGGATTTGAAAAGGTTCTAATCTGTCTCTTCAAACCAGGGTTGCTCAGGCTTCTCCCTTAGCCTCTTAAACTTCTCCCTTAGCCTCTTTGTCTCCCTTCTGTGCTTCAATAGGGCGCTTATCAGAAAGCCTAGGAAGCTTACGAAGATCGCAATCATGTAGAAGAGGAAGAACATCGACAGGTCGAGTTGAGCCCTAATCATTACTTTGTTTTCCGCGCTAAGCACAGTTATATATGTTTTATGTTTACAAGGCTTAAACTTTAAAAACAATCTCCTCAAAGAGGAAGCGATGCTTAAAGCGTATCTGCTAATAGTCTGCGAAGTGGGTTTGGAGAGGAATATTGAGGAAGCCATAAGGGGCGTGGCTAACGTGAAGGAAGTGGATGTCGTCTACGGTGAGTACGACTTAATAGTTAAAATAGAAGTTGATGATATTAAGCAGCTCGACGGGGTAGTTTCGGAGATAAGGCGTATCAAGGGTGTTTTAAGAACCATGACGCTGCTCTGCGACTAGGCATTAAGCCCCCTCTGCCCGTTAAATTCTTGCCGAAACCGGTTAAGGCTCCCGGCGGGTCGAGAACACTCTTTTAAGGGTTATTGCCGCTTTCTTTATGGTTGCAATCCTTAAATCTGGCGGATCGTTTCAAAACGCGATGAAAAGGATCTGCGTAATACATTATTCTGAAATAGGTTTGAAAGGCCTTAACCGACCTTTCTTCGAAAAGATGCTCGTTAAAAATGTTAGACGTCTGTTGAGCGGCATAGCTGACTCCAGGGTTAAGAGGCTTCAGGGAAGGCTGGTTTTCCCGTTAAACGGGGCGGATCCTCAGAGGGTTGAGGAAAGCCTCATGAAGGTTTTCGGAATATCCTGGTTTGCGTTCGCAACAGTGGCTGAGCCAAACGTTGATTCAATAGGGAGAACAGTTGTGGAGGAGGCCTCACGGGTTGTTAAGCCGGGTGAGCCCGTTAAGGTTGAGGTTAAGAGGGCTGACAAGAGGTTTCCCGTAACCTCGCTTGAACTAAGCAAGACCCTTGGGAGAATGCTCGTTGAAAAACTTGGGGCAAAGGTTTCCCTTGAAAACCCCTCTAAGAAAATATACGTTGAAGTCTTAAGCAGGGAGGCTTACATATTTACTGAAAAGAAAAAGGGCTTGGGAGGGCTACCCGTGGGGTCTTCAGGCAGGGTTCTCTCGCTCCTTTCAGGAGGAATAGATTCTCCAATCGCCTCCTACCTGATGATGAAAAGGGGCTGTGAAGTCAGCTACCTGCATTTCCATCCTTTCCACGATAATGCTGAGGCGGAGAACTCTAAGGTAATGGAGATAGTTAGGAGACTGCTGCCCTACTCCGGCGAAACCGCTGTGATCTTCGTACCCTCATATGAGTTTCAAATAGCGGCGGTCAACATCCCGGCCAAGTATGACCTCGTCCTCTTCAGAAGGTTCATGTTCAGGGTTGCGGAGAGGATTGCTGAGGCTGAGGGCGCTAGGGCCATCGTGACCGGTGAAAGCCTTGCCCAAGTAGCGTCTCAAACGCTTGAAAACATGGTTGCGATAAGCAGTGGCCTCAGAATACCTGTTTTCAGGCCTCTGATAGCGTTCGACAAGGAGGAGATTGTAAACATGGCTAAGAAGATAGGCACATACGAGCTTTCAATAAAGCCGTACAGAGATTGCTGTAGCATCCTTGCACGTCATCCCGAGACGAGGGCCAAGCCCGAGGTCGTCGAAGAGCTCGAGAAACAGATCGACATGGAATCCGTAGTAGACAGGAGCCTCAAACTGGCTTCAAAAGTAATCGTAAAGTAAATCCATCTTCACTACTCCGGAATATGTTGGATATAAGAGACGATAGTGATGTGCTAATCTTTTTCCCTCATTATCTATAGCTATGAGGTTGATGCATATCGAATTAGCTTGAAAGGATTACGTAGAGACAAATGCCGACTAAGGTCTCACCGAGGATTCATAGAGATTATCTTTCTAGGTTCTCTTCAACCAATGTGAAGAGTGTTATGAATGTTCTAATAGCGTATTGGTTTCGCTACCCCAGTTCTAGTTTCTTACCTTCATTTGGCAATGTCTTCTAAAAAAAGGCGTCAAGCGTCTTGATTTGGGAGAAAGGCGTCAAAGGTTTGAAGCCCCGGGCAGTGTGAGCTACTGAATATGGTAAGCAAAAATTTACCTGAGGCAAAAGGGCGTTTACCTGCTGATGAGCAAAGAATTCCGATGAGCAATCATCACTTCCTCGGACACTTTTAATGGCATTTATCCGCCTAATTTGCCCAAGAATTCGTCCTCGAATGCCGCTTCCCGGAGCTGGCTAAGAACGGTGTATATAAATCTTCCGTTGGTAAATTGCGCGCGCGCAGGAGCCCGCAGTTGGAGACGTTGTCCTCGAGCTCGTTAAAGATGGCAGGGTCGTCGCAGGGGTGAGGGTTTCACTCGTGCTTAAGGCGACGATGTTCTGGAAGGGCTTCTGGGATGGTCTGGCAACGAAGCTCCCCGGAATATAGATCACCGCTGGCGTAATGATCGCCATGGGCTTCTTGATTCCCCACGCCTACATTAGACCAGCGTACTATCTCCTTTTGGGCCTAGGAGTGCTATCGAACATACTTGAAGTAACTTCGGACATCGCAGAAGCCAATAGGGCCAAGCCGAGATGCTTGCCTTAGCTGAGGCCTTCGAGAACCGTTCGAAGGAATTTACAGCTAGAGGCGAGGCTGAACATGCTGCCGAAAGCGTGGGCTTTGCGCTCACGTTAAGGAGAGAGGTTAACGAGACGATGAACAATCTATTGCTGAACGTTATCTCAGACCTCACCATAGCGATAAGCTTTGATGAGATAAGGATAGCCCTTGGATTGAAGGAGCCCCTAGCCAGAGACGAGTTTGAGAGACAATATAAGATAGGTTATGCTAGGGGGAGGGTTACTGGCACAGTCATTTCGTGCATGCTTTACGTAACCCTGCTGGTAATGGTTAATAGGATAAAGGTTGAGAGGATTGGTCAACGCTTAACAGCTGGCCAAGTCCTCAAGCTGATGGCGAGGGGATTTACAATTGGATAACTCCAGCGGTATGGGACGCCGCCGTCCTGATGTGGGGAAAGATAAAGGGCTTCACTAGCAACGTCATTGACCTGCTCTTAGGGAATAAGTATAGCAGGAGGTTTGGGGAAGCGGTTGGAAGCCTGCTCCAGAACGCGAGGGGAGAGCTGCCTAAGATTAAGGATACGCTGGACATTTCCTCAGGAATCTCGAAAAATGTCTTAGAGAACGTTCCGAGCAGGGAGAGCTCAAAGAAGATACTCGACGCCATAGGGGGGCATTGTTGAACGGTATTCCCTGGAGGAGCTGAAGGAGAAAGGTGGAACGATGGCGAGAAGCATAGTATCGATGTGGATCAAAGATGGTGACGAGACGATAGACAATCTGAACGATTGGTTAAACGGAAATCCCGATAAGATAAGGGCATTTATAGACGAGATACTGTTAGCAATAAAGGGGGATGCCACAAAAGATGTCGGATTAAAGATAGGGGACATCGCCGCCAATTACTTCGATATTAAGAGCAAATATAGCGAAGAGGCTGCAAAAGCTTTCCTCAATCTCATCTTGAAAAGTCCTGAAGAGCTGGAGAGCATATTGAAATCTCTTAAATGCAAAATCTTCACGAAGACACATGTGTCACATTAAAGAGGGAGGAAGCATATATGATAGTATTAGGCGAAAGATTCGAGAAAAGAGTCTACATCGCAAGAGTTTACTGGCAGCACGGAGATAAGAGCAGCATCATAGAGTTTCCAATTTCGACTAGGGGCTCAAACGTGATTGCCATACCGGCAGATAAGGCCGATGAGATCCTAGACGCGATAGGCAGCAATGAGGCAAGGGTGGAGATGACCAAGATCGTCATGATGGATTATAGGCTCTCCTTCGTATCAAGCTTTTGGAACGGCCAGATAGAGCTAGACCTCTTCAATAACGAGATAATGCTGGGCAGAGAGCGATACAAGTGCTCAGTAGAAGCTGGTCACGGCAAAGAAGGGATCTTTGTCGAAGTAACCGTGGGGTCTAGAAATACGCAAGGGAAATCCCTTGTCCTGGTCTTCCACAGTAATGGCAAAGTAGCTGTGTTACACGCCGGGCATAAGTTTCCTCTTGAAAGCATTGAGATAGATGCTGAGCACAACGCGGTGAAGGTGACTTATGAAATGGAGGGACAGAAACAGGAGTGCGTATACAGCCTTTGGTCTGGAATTGAGGAGGTAGTAGTAGACGGAAAGAAGATCAGAAAGCTGGTTAACATAGATAAACGGCTCCAGTGGGAGGAGAAGGTAGGGGAGAGGACAGCTATTGGCCTGAAACAGAACCTCCTCATATTATTAGGTTATGAAGCCTATGGGATCGTGAAGGAGGAGATAGGAAAGAATTATTTCATCGTCGTGGAGTATGATAACGGCAAGATAGCGAGTACCAAAGATGAAAGCATTGCCATCAAAGTGCCTGAGGGCGCTAAAGAGACGAAAGCGATATACGTATTCTCACTAGAGATATCTCCAGTAGAAGGACATCCAACTTTACCAGAGGTAATAAAGAAGAAAGTAATAAATGCTCTCAGGAGGGTGATAAAGCATCTCGCTGAAGGAAGCCTAAGAGCAGCAGCCGTTCCACTATGGACCGCCGGAGAGTATGCTGTACATGTGAAGAGTAGTGACAGCATTCTCAATAAGCTCGGGAAAGCGCTGAATATCCCGGAGAATGAGCTCGAGGCATTCAAGAACGCAGTGAATGTCGAATAGCATGGAGAGCTTAATCCAGATAAGGGAAGCGCCGATATAATAATTAAGGCTAAGAGGGATATAACTATAAAGGGAAGGATATTCAAATCCAATGATGTTATCGCGATAGTTGGGGTTAAAAGCACTGTTCGAATAGGTGTAGATGCATTTCCAAATGCATTCAAAGAAATGTATGATGATGCTGTAAAAGGTCTCAGGGATCACATTAAGAACTATGGAACCGCAACGTATGGTGTTATAGTTATCCTCGGCTACAATCCCGAGATGATGCTTTGGAGTATGCATATGAAGGATGAGCCGTTCTTCCCCGTCGAGATTCTTACTAAAGAAGGGATCTATGAGAATCCTTACATAGAGGTACTTCCAAGGGAGAAAATACTACCTCCTCAAGTAGGTCAAGGAAGCTGAGGAGACGAGTAGGCTTAAAAGGCTCGAATCCGCAATTGTTAATGGAAATGATAGACCCTGGGCTCGAGAGGCGCTTCGTGAGCTCGATAGAGTACCTTCGCAGGATGAATTTCTTTAAAGAGTACTTCGACTTGACCTCCGAGGAGATATTCGAAAAGATCTTGAATGGTGAAATAGATTATGAGACCAAATGGTTTGCAGAGAAATAGTCTGAGGGGGAACGGAAGTGGGAGAGGGAGTTACTGAAAAAGACGCTGGGAGCAGGAGCCCACGGACAATTTTTGAAGGAATCGCTTGAGAGTGGCACAGAATATTGGATGAAGGTCAGTGGGTATGAGGTAGACGTTGAAGTGGCGCGCTTTGATATCCATAGGGTCTTCCTCGAAGATCCGGAGACCGTCATAAGGGACGGAATATGTGAAGCAATAGTGGAGAAGCTTGCAAGAGTCTCAAGGGGCTTTTTCAGCCCGACGGATGTTAAGGGAGAAATGCTGGACTGGATGGGTGAGCCGCCGCCGGAGCTAAAGGAGGAGTTAAAGGGATGCATCTCCCCACAGGGGTGTATCTTCAAGGTGGACTTCAAGTTTAGGGGAAAGGAATATGCAGCGGAGTTTTACAGCAATGCGGATTACCTCCGCATGGACTCATTCGTGAGGAAGATAAACGATCTCATAAAGGATACCGGATATCAATACTATTGGCCTCGCTATTTACATATAGAGTACTTAGTCTACATGGTATTTTCGGAGGATGAAGCGAGGAAATTGGAGAAAGAAAGAGGCTGGAAGCTCTCTTTGCACTAGTTAGCACTATCTCAAAATTTTTGTAGAAACTTTCATATAGGATTTCATTCTTGCCTGCATTAAGAAATGAAAACGGAAGTTAAAGAACTAATAACCTGTCCCAGCTGTCAGAGGCGAATATCAAGCGATTCCAAATTCTGCAATTATTGTGGGACGAGCGTGACGAAAGTTGAAATGCCTCCGCCACCTGGGTTGGAGTGAAAGAAGCCTCAGCACCTCTAACAACTGCTAAAAAACTTTTAATTTTGATATGCATATTTGGAAGCATCATTAGCACCCTGTCTCGATGCCCGCCCTTAATGATTATTATCAACGGAATTAGTTTTACAATATACAGCTATTAAAAAAGAGAGCCTTAAACTGGCTTCGAGTCGTTGTAGAATAGGGGCTTACCTTACTCCTTTTGTTAAAGCATCTCGAACCCTCTTCCCGGCCTCTTCCAAAGCTTCGCCAATTTTCCCATACGGTAATGAGCCTATTGCAATCTTCTGGTCTCCGCCACCCTTAACGCCGAAAACATTACACAGCTCTCTTAGTATTTGCGCCGCGCTAATCCTCTCATCGCCACTTCCTATTAAGATATTGCATGTTCCAGACCACTCCAAGCCGACGACGTAAATGGAACGATTTTCATCTATGAGTTCTCCAACGATCTTCATAACGGTCTTGGTGTCGACCCCCTTGAGAAATGCCCTGTAAAGTTTCGCGCCCTGAAGGGATTCTTCCAAGGGGATTTTCTTAACAACGTCTTCCGTAACAGTTGA
>CALIBN010000018.1 GCA_938045545.1 uncultured archaeon
AGCCCTGCATAACTAGGTTTAGGAAGTATCCTATTGGGGGGATTAGTATTGCGGATATTATTATCCATGTTTTAAGGCCAGAAGGCTTAACTATTTCCTTTGATGCTGCTTCTCCCAATTTCAGTCACCTTTTCACGCATAAGTAGTTTCTTCCCATAAATATAAAGCTTACTTCCATCATTTCCCCATAACGCATGCTTTATAAACCAGCTTCTCTATCGAGCTGATTCCCGAAAATATAAGGTAACTCTAGGATCACGATAACCATCATCCGAGAAGGATAGTGCCACATTCTCTTGGTCGACGTGGCTTCTTATGTAAGGATGCTTCTTGTAAGGCCTTTTCTAGGCCACAGCTTTTGCGAAATGGCGAAGTAGGAGCCGAGGATGACCGCTTCATAAGCCCGCGCTGATTAACAATTCTCGATAAGCTTAGCAAAGGGTTTTCTCAGCCATTTGGCAAACTATCCGCCATACTCAGTCTCCCTAGTACATGCAGTAAGCGATTACGTCAATCACCAGCAATCCTTCTGTAAAAGTAAAAAATAATGATTCCAGTTAGCCCGATGATTATCAGCAGGAGCGGGGGAGAAAGGAATTCTCTGAATGTTTGAGCAATCAGCCAAATGATTCCAACGAATAGGATTGCGAGGAAAATCACGAGCATAAATTCAGCCCTACTGCTGCCCATACTCCTCACTTCCAGGACTTTTATAAACATGCTTTATTAATCTTGTGAAATCGAGCCAAAAATGAGGATAAGGCAATGTATGATTAGGACGGTATGACGCGCGCTGGGAAAAGATTAAAACGAATAGTTACGCGCAAGGATGGGGCTCGCGCGTAATGTTGATCATCGCAGCATCCCTTCTATTTCTAGGGTTGAGGCCAATCAAAGACCCGAAAATCACTTCTATGGGATTGAGGAGAGACGTTTGTAACGCTCATCCCTCTACCAGCCAAGTAGCTTAAGTAGTATATGCTGAGAAAGGCTTATGAATTGTACGTTCATTAGTCTAGGTTAAACCGGCTATCTTAGAATTAAAGTTTTTAGCGTGCGCTAAAACAAACGGTTGTCTACTATAAAGCTTAAATAATACAACTGCCGATAAATGCTGGTGAAAGTTGGAGATATTCGAGAGTTTCTCTAAGTCTGTCGACTACGTTTCGAAGCTGTTATCAAGAGGGGTGGAGCTCATAACAATGATTATAGTGAACATCATTCCGATAGTCAACTTCATCTTCCTAGGCTACTGCGCCAAGATTTTTAAAGAGGGGCCTGCTAAAGATGAGCCGCCGAAGTTCGAGAATTTCGGGGAGCTTTTCGGTGAAGGGTTAAAGATATTCGTCGTAGGATTATTGTGGGCATTGTTGCCGTTAATAATACTCGTTTTAGCATTCGTCTTAACCGTGCCCTGGTACTGGATTGGCGGCGGGCTCGGTTTCGCTAGACTCGGAATCACGTTTATCATCGCCCTATTCATAGTGCTCTTAGCCATCATAGGCGTTGGGATATTTGGAGTAATAGGCCTCCTTCTCACAGCTAAGACTGGAGAAATAGGTAAAGGGTTTTCCTTCCAGCAGATAATGGCGGTGATAAACAGCGTCGGCTTCGCCAACCATGTTATCTGGGTGATTGTGGCAGCCATTATAGTATTCATAGTGGGCTTGTTAGGCACTTTGCCGCTGATCGGCTGGCTCATAGTCCTAGTGATATCGCCTCTCCTTGCAACCTTTCTAACCAGAGCTGCGACGCTCTTCTACTCGGAGGCTGTTGAAAAAACACTGCTCCCACCACCCCCGCCTCCGCCACCAACCGTTTAAACTCTCTGTAAGCATCTCCGTAAACCTGAAAGAATACTCTTTCTCGGCTCTAGCCGCGTTTTAAACGTCCTGCAATCATAGTAAGAGCATCATTGCTTGAGTGTTTTCCAACAGCTCTCTTCGGCTTAACAAGGCGTAAATTCCCAATGAATGTTTTATAAATCGGAAGACTATAGAAAACGTAATCATGGAGGACTGGATAAGGAGGATTTTCATAGAAAGGGCTGATCTCTTTCTTAAAATTATGAACGAGAGATGGCCCGGTGCAGAGGCTCTTGTCGATGGAATGATTAGGCTGCTTAAGGATTTCGGCGTCGAGGATGGAAGGGTCTTAGACCTGTGCTGCGGGAACGGGAGGGTTGCAATATCATTCGCCAAAAAAGGTTTCACAGCCGTAGGCATAGACTTGTCCCCGATGTTTATCGAGGATGCTAAAGCAAGGGCGAGGGAGCTAGGTGTCTCCAAGAGGACCAGCTTCATATGCGGCGATGCTCGAAAACTCCTGAGCCTTGTCCCCAAGGATGCGTGTTTCGACGTGGTAACTAGCGTTTGGACATCGATAGGCTATTACGGCAAGAGTGAAGACCTCGCGCTTTTCAAGCAGGCTAGGCAGTTAACTAGAGACGGGGGAATACTTTTCATAGCTGAGACAGCCCATAGGGATTCTCTAAGCCTGAGATTCTGCCCCTCATCGTTCACGATTCACGAGAATACTGTTCTAGTTGAGGAAACCAGGTGGAATGCGCTGACCTCAAGGCTTAGAACAACATGGTCTTTCTACGCGAAGAATGGTGACGACCTGAAGTTCATCGACAGGATTGCGTTCGAAATATACATCTATAGCGTAAGCGAGCTCGCATCAATGCTGAGAGAAGCAGGCTGGGAAACCGTCGCAACCTATGGGAACTTGGCTACGAGACAACCTTTCAGCCCCTGGACAGATTTAAACCTGGTTGCGAAAACCATTTAATATGGGGAAGAATAATGGCGCGGGACGATTAAGCATATGCTGAGGCGCGCGCTAAGATCGAGGGGTTTGATTTTAAAGCGGTAGCACCGAGCTTTAGAGGCTTTAAGGCTTCTTTAAAGCCCCTTTGCTCTCCAAGGCTGATTCCCAAGACAGGGAGATAGCTGCAAAGCACCTTCACTGGTATTATTCAGATCCAAAGCTGACTTATGAAGAGGAAATAGATCGCGTGATAGAGGCAGAAAATGAAGTCAGTAAAAATCTAGGGAACTTCCTCCTGAAGGCCTTAGAGGTTTACAAGAAGTATTCGAGCGCGAGGTTCTGGTTCTACGTGGAAATATTGTGAAGTTTTCTATGTACCGCTTCTATGAAGATTCTCAATATGTCCTTGTTATTCTGATAAAGTTCTTTGGGATGCTCAAACAGTGCTTTAGCGCTATCCGACTTAGGTTCGTCATTAAAGGTATGGAATGGAGCAGAGGGTAAAATGCCTGAATATTGGCTTAAGGTGAGGGTTTCAAAAGGCCCATGGAAAGCTGGGAAGGAGCTTGCCTTGAACAGAGTTTTTACTGGGATTGCACGCGCGCTAACGGAGGACGAAATAGATGAGTATATAGAATTCCATCACTCGCTATTTAAAGATGATCCGAGTAACTTTTTCCTCAAAATTTTAAAGGCCCATAAGAAATACCCGAAGAGCAGATCCTCTCGACTATTCCCTATTATAGCATGCTATTCTCCACGTCTCGATTTGCATTTCCCAGATCATTTGGAGGGCGCACTTTTTTACTACTGGCGTGAAGATAAAAAAAATACTACGGATGGTTTATCGTGTTGGCTCTCAGAATACTTTTCCGGCCTTCTCGAGGTTCTCTAAGCGCTGCCAGTTCCACTCAATCCAAGCCTTAAGGCGTTGAAGAACATCAACGTTCTTAGGGTCGAGAAGATGTCGGGTCCACCTTTGGATTTTCAAAAACTCCTCGATGGGCACCGGCTTGGAAACCCTATAATTGATCTTCAGCTGACCGTCCTCGATCTCATAGATTGGGAACAGCCTTGTTTCAACGGCCAACCTTGAAACCTTAACAGTTAACCTAGGCTCATAACGCCAGCCGAACTGGCATGGAGCAAGGATGTGGATGAAAGCGGGTCCCTGCTCACTATAGTTAACAGCCTTGCGAATCTTGTTAACCATGTCGCGCCAAAGCCAAATGCTTGCAGTAGCGGCATAAGGAATATGGTGCGAAGCAACAATTCCAATTAAATCTTTCTTGTTTTCTTGCTTTCCAGGAATGACCTTGCCAGCGGGACTCGTCGTGGTCGCGACGCCCAAAAAAGTAGCTCCAGACCTTTGAATCCCAGTATTCATGTATGCAAAGTTGTCATAACATAAATATATAATTTTATCTAGTCTTTCTAGTGCCCCTGAGATTGCTCCGAGTCCTATGTCGAATGTTGCGCCGTCTCCTCCGAGCGCTATGACTGGTAGTTTCTTCGCTCTTCCTTCTGCTGAAAGTTTTTCGAGTGCTGCTGCGATGCCTGATGCTACTGGCGCGTTGTTCTGGAATAATACGTGGACCCATGGTGTTTTCCATGCGGAGTATGGGTAGATTGTAGTTCCTACTTCGACGCAGCCTGTTGCGTTTACTATTACTGCCTCCGGTACTGCAAGCGTTATTAGTTTCACGGTTATTGCCGGCCCGCATCCTGCGCAGAGTCTGTGTCCAGGCCTGAATTTTGATTCTTCGGGGAGGTCGGATATTTTGGATACTGGGTTGGTCTTGCTCATTCTCCTCTCACCCCGTGGAAGTATACTCTGTCTGTTTTACCCTTGTCTATGAGCTCCTTGCCTTTCTTGTAGATTTCTATGATCCCCTGTGTTGAGATGTCTCTTCCTCCGAGGCCGTATGTGAAGTCTATTATTTTAACCTCTGAGTGTTTCGGATAGATTGTTGCGGCGATGTCCTCGTAGACTGGGCCTGCTCTTGCCCCTGGACTCATGACTTTCTCCATGACGATTATTCTTTTGAATCTTGAGAAGAGTTGCTCGGCCTCTTTAACGGGCCACGGTCTGTACTGCAGTATTCCTACGACGCCTGCTTTCTCGCCTGCTTCCCTGAGGGTTTTAACCGCGTGCCGGGCTGTTCCTACGGTGCTTCCCATCGCCACTAAGCAGGTTTCCGCGTCGCCCGTCATGTATTCTTTGAGAGGCGCGTAGCTTCTGCCGGAGATCTCCTCGTATTTCTGGAATACTTCTTTTATTACTTGCCTAGAGTTCTCCATCGCCTCGTACTGTTGTCTTTTGAACTCGAAGTAGGAGTCTTGCAACGCTAGGACGCCGAAGGTTCTCGGGTTGTCGGGGTCTATTCTCGGCCCGGTTGTCCTTACCCCTAAGAATTCTTTGACGACGTCGTCGTTTAAAGCGTAGAAGTTGGTTATCGCGTGCGAGACTATGAAGCCGTCGTACGAGACTACGACCGGAAGGAGTACTCTGGGGTCTTCTGCGATTTTGAAGGCCATGATTGTGAGGTCGTAGGTTTCCTGCGCCTCCTCGCCGTTGAACATTATCCAGCCTGCGTCCCTCATTCCGAAGAAGTCCGAATGGTCGTTGTGAATGTTTATTGGTGCTGAGAGCGCTCTCGCCGCTAGCGCCATGACTATGGGTAGTCTTAATCCTGATGCTGCGTAGAGAGCCTCCCACATGTATGCGAGGCCCTGGCTAGCGGTCGCCGTGAATGCTCTCGCCCCTGCTAATGAGGCACCTATTACTGCGGATAGGGCTGAGTGCTCTGATTCAACGTTTATGAACTTAGCGTTCAGCTCGCCGTCGTTCACGTATCTTGAAAGCGTTTCGACGACGAATGTTTGGGGGGTTATGGGGTAGGCGCTTATCACATCGACGTTAGCCTGTTTGACAGCGTAGGCTACGGCGTCGTTCCCGGTTAGCGCTATCCTATGCTGCCTTGCTAAGGCTTCCGTCATCATTTTAAATCTCCTCCGGAACCATTGTTATCGCCTTCCTTGGACATTCTTCGGCGCATATTCCGCAGCCCTTGCAGTAGTCGTAGTCTATCTTCACCTCGTTACCGTTTCTAATTATCGCGGGCTCAGGACAGTAGAGCCAGCATATCAGGCATCTAACACACTTCTCGTAGTCTATGACTGGTTTCTCAACCCTCCAGTTGCCGGTCTTATACTTCTCGCTTGTCCCGCCGGCGACGCTCCCACCCAGGTCTATCTCTCTCCAGGTTACTGTTGTGCTCATCGGGCCGCCACCTCCTCGTATCCCCTCTTAAGCATTTTCACGTTCAGCTCTCCAACCCTGCCTGGAAACCTGTTTAAAAACAGTTTTTCAAGAGTTTCAAGCCTGACCACGCCCGTCAACCTAACTAGTCCGCCTAGGACAGGCGTGTTGAAAACGTAGGCTCCAAAGACCTCCTTCGAGATCCTTGCGGCGTCAACAACTCCCAGGGTCTTCACGTTTAAACCCAGCTTCCTCCTTAGGTCTCCAGGGTTTTTAGCGGAGTTGACTACAGCAACACCCTCCGGTTTGAGGCCTGTGTAAACGCTCGGGTCCTCAGCCAAGTATGGGTCTATAACCGCCAGAATATCCGGCTCGTATACCGAGGAATGTATGTCTATAGGGTCCTCTGAGAAGCGCGTGTAGCCCCTCACCGGCCCACCCGTCCTCTCTGGGCCGAAGTCCGGGAAAGTCTGAATGTTCTTGCCTTCTTCGAAGAGAGCCATTCCTATTAGCTGGTTTGCAAGCACAACTCCTTGACCACCCCTGCCATGCCACCTTATTTCAACAATCCTGCTTGTTTTCGCCATTCTCATCAGCCTGGGGAAGCTGTGGAACACCGGCTTATACACTTTACCCTAAATCTGGACCTCCCGGGTTGAAAACGCTCAACCAAAAAGTTGAGCCTGACGGCTTTTTAAGCTTTTAGACGGAAGGGCTCCCACCTAATTCTGATAGTGGTTAAATATGGGGCTTAACTTGATTCTGCGTCTAAATGTCTAGGAAGCCTTTTAGAATAGGCGTGGTGGGCGCTTTAACGATAGACGTTAACAGGAGCCGCGGCGGATCCTACAGTTACATGGGTGGGGGAGGATTCTATTCTTCGCTCAGCCTCTCCAGAATAGGTGTTGAAACAGTTCTTTTCACAGCCTACGGGCCGGATATGAACAGGGAGTGGGTTGAGAGTCTTAAGCGGAAGGGTGTTGAGGTTTACGCTACGGAGCTTGATAGAAGCATCCTGTTCGAAAACGTTTACCAGGATTCCTCCAGGCTCCAGAAAACGTCGGGGGAGCCTTCTAGAAAGATTGTTGTTGAAAAAAGCAGGCTTACAGGGTTTGACGCCATACATGTTACGCCTGTTTTAAACGAGGTTGACCACAGTGTTTTCAAGGAGCTTGAGGAAGCAGGCTGCAGGCTTTCTATCGACGTGCAGGGGTTCATCAGGACTAGCGGTGTCGACGGGTGTGTTCACCATGTTAAGAGGTTGCTTCCAGAGGATGCTCTCAGCAGGGTTAGCTATGTTCACATGAATGTTGACGAGCAGTTTTTCTTTCTAAACCATGACGTTAAGGAGCTTTTCGAAATCAACCCGGGGATGATTGTCGAGCTGACCAACTCTGAACACGGCTCCATGATTATTTACAAGCAAGGGTGTTTCTACATCCCTAGTCTGGAGGTGGAGACACTCGACCCTACTGGGGCCGGAGATGTTTACGCGGCTGTTTTCCTGGCGAAACATCTTGAAACGGGAAACCTTTTGGAGTCAAGCCTTTACGCGTCAGCCTGCTCAAGCATTAAGGCTGGGAAAACAGGACCTTTGTTCGACTTCAGCTTTAACGAGGTTGAAAACAGGGTTAAAGCTTTGAAAAGGCTTCTTGAAAATTTATATTAGCGTTCCTGAGCGTAAAGGCTGATGAGCATACTTGGGAAAAGCGAGCTGCTGAAGATGGTGAAGAGAATGCCGATTATACACCCGTTCGACGAGAAGTACATGGATGGAGACGGGTATGTTTTGACGGTGATGGATGATGTTAAGCTTCAATACCTTGAGCATAAGAACGTGATATCCAACGAGATTGTTTTCACGCCGCCGAACATTGTTGCACACCTCACTGCTAAAAGCCGTTACGGGAGAGCAGGCCTGTCATTTTTAAACGCGGCCAAGGTTCACAGCGGCTTCGTCGGGAGGCTTGCGCTTGAGATCGTGAACCTGAACAACGAGAGGGAGCCCGTGGTCGTTAGAAAGGGAGAGCCCTTCATGCATATAGAGTTCATAACTAGGGCTGGAGAGCCTTCTCCCTATGAGGGGGAGTACCAGTTTCAATACATGACCAGTGAGGAAATAGACTTCTACCTGCCATACCTTAGAAAGGTTTTCAAGAAGGATTTTGAAACGCTGGCTTCAAAGTGGAGGCTGAAGGAAAAGCTGAAAACCCAGTAGCAGGTTTCACCCTGTTAATCCTTATTAACCCTGTTCTGCTTAAAAACCGTTTGTAGAATGGGGTTTCTGGAGGAGGCTGAAAGGATAAGGGTTCACGTGGACCAAGCGCTGGGGAGACTGGGGTTTATCGCTAGAGCGAGGGTTGAGGAGCCGCCTATCCCTGAGCTCGGCGACCTTGCAACCCCCGTGGCCTTCGACTTGGCTAGGAAACATGGTTTAAACCCTGTGGAGGCCGCTGACAGGATTATAGCAGCCATAGAGCTCAGTGAGATTGAGGTTTTGAAGCATGTTGAAAACGTGAACGGCTTCATCAATTTCCGCTTCGATCCCGTGAAATACTCCGTTAAAGTGTTGAACGAGGCTCTTTCTAAACGCGACGATTACGGAAAGTTCCCTGTTGCCAGTAGGAAGATACTCATAGAGCATACCAATTCCAACCCGAATAAGGCTCTGCACATCGGTACGCTGAGGAACGCTGTCATAGGAGATGTTTTAGCGAGGCTCCTAAGGTTTCTGGGCCACGAGGTAATTGTTGTGAACTATATTGACGACAGTGGCTCCCAGGTTGCTGATAATATTCTTGCCCACTACTTTATGAAAACGCCTCTGGAGCCTCCTGAGGGCGTAGGGTTCGACGAGTATAGCGGCAGGGTTTATGCCGAGTACAGTGAGAAGATTGAGAAGGACGGGGAGCTCAGGAGGCTGAGGAGCGAGATAATAAGAAGGATAGAGGAAGGTGGAAACGAGGTGGCTGATTTCGCCAGGTTTTTTTCGGAGAAGGTTGTCGAATGCCAGCTTGAAACAGCCTGGAGCTTCAGAATATTTTACGACTTGCTAAACTGGGAGACTGACGTTTTGAGGTCAGGGATATTCGAGTGGGCTGTGAACGAGTTGAGAAGCAGAGGAGAAGCCTACTTGGAGGAGGAGGGTGAAAACAAGGGGTGTCTAATGATCAGGCTTAGGGATGTTGAGGAGTTCAGCAGGCTTAAGGCGCCTGACGAGGTTCTCGTAAGATCAGATGGCACAGCCACCTACGTGGGCAAGGATATTGCTTACGCAGCTTGGAAGCTCGGTTTAACGCCGAGAAGGTTCAGAGTGAAGAAATGGGTCGAGCAGCCGGACGGGAGGACCCTTTTAACGACGCGCTGGGATGGGGAGGAATACGATTACCGTGGGGCAGACTTGGCGATAACGGTTGTTGATAAGAGGCAGGAATACCCGCAGAAAGTGGTTGAGCATGCTCTGAGAAAGCTTGGAGCCCCGCCTGAGAAAAAGTACCTTCCGTATCTCTACGAGGTTGTCGCCCTCTCCGGCGAGACAGCCAGCGAGCTGACAGGGGTAGAAGAGTTAAAGGAAAGGAGGATGGTCCACATGTCCGGTAGGAAAGGAATAGTTTTCAACGCTAACGATCTTCTTAAAACAGTTTTTCAGAAGGTTTACGAGGAAACCCGGAGGAGAAACCCGTCTAAGGATGAGGAATGGGTTAGGAGTGTGAGCACGCATTTGAGCGTTGCATCCATAAGATACTCGCTCTTCAAGACTGATAAGAACAACATAATAGTTTTCGACGTTAAGGACGCCACAAGGCTGGAGGGCGACACCGCCCCGTATCTTCAATACACCTATGCCCGGGCATGCAGAATACTTGAGAAAGCAGGTGTCGACGCGAACAGTCTGACAGAAGCCTCTTTCAACACTCCTGAGGAACTGGGCTTGGTTAGGCAGATAGGCAAATTCTCATGGGTTTTAAACATGGCTTGGGAAACACTGGCATTAAACATTATCGCAGTATTTATGAGACATCTTGCAGACATGTTTAACAGTTTCTATGAGAAGTGCCCCGTGATAACCGGAGAAGGCATTAGAATGGATAGGCTGGCGCTGGTTAAAGCCTTCACGATAACCATGGGCAACGCTTTCGAAATAGCGGGCATCGAGAAGCTCAATGAAGTTTAAATAAGCCCTCTGCATTAAAACCTTTAAGGGCCCGTGGCCAAGCCAGGATAAAGGCGTCGAGAGGATTTTGACCCTTGCGCAGGCCTGCGGAGCCGGAGAACCTGGGTTCAAATCCCAGCGGGCCCGCTTTTCTCCCTCGTTTTCCGAGGCTAGGCTGCCGCCGTTATAGGATAACGCATTCGTTATTGTTCTTCCTGGAATTTCAAGCATGCTTCAGCCATTTCCTGAATAACTTTCTTAGGATCCTTCGCTTTAACCACACCGCTAGCCAGGAGAACCCCTACTGTGCCGAGTTTAAGCGCAGCGTAAACATCCTCGCCTGTTGTTATGCCTGCTCCACATACCACTTTAACCTGCGGGTTAACCCTGCTAACAATGTTTACCGAGTCTAGAACGACTTCCGGCTTAGCCTTTGAAACAGGTATCCCCGTCCCTATTAGCTCAGGAGGCTCTATAGCTAAGAAATCTGGGCTCAGGGCTGCTCCAGCACCTGTTACCGCAGGCGTGTTCGTGCAGAGCACGCTTACAAGATTGTTTCCTCTAGCTTTCTTAATAAGCGTCTCAATATCTGCTAGGATAAGTCTTTTCTCAGAGTGGTTGATCAAAAGGCCTTTCGCACCAGCCTCTTTAACCATTTCGACTGTTACAGCACCGGTGTGCGCACCCGGTTCCACTGGGTCGGCATGCTGTGCGAAAACAGGTATTTCCACAGAGGATGAAACTTTGAATATCTCCGTCGCCGGAGGGGCTACAACTATTTGCACGCCAGTATCCTTGTAAACAACCTCAGCAGCCTTAGCTATGTTGAGACAGCTTAACCCGATTGACTCCAAGTAGGCTTTGAAGTTCACTATTATCACAGGTGTCTGGATCATTTGTAGGACGCTTGACCCTAATGTTTAAAAACTTAACCCTTTTGAAAACACTAGTAGTAATACTTTCCCTGGGCCCTTTGAAGCCTGTCCGTCTTAGAATCCTTCTTGTTTATCCTGGGGCGAAGGTTTTCAGGCTCCCTTCTCATAGTCACGTCCAGATACTTGAGAAGACTGTTCATGCCTTGGACGACATTCAAGGGTTCAGAAGCATACCCTTGGACACCGGGCTCACCATGGATGAATATAAGCCTGTCTGAAAGAAAATCCAAGGCGGCAATATCGTGTTCAACAATGAATGCTGAAGCCTTCTTAGTCATAACAGTATGGCGTATCGCACGTATGACGACGAGCCTCTGCTCAACATCCAAGTACGCGCACGGCTCATCCAAGAAGTATATTGGAGAATCCTTCAGAAGCGCTATCGCTATTGCGAGCGCTTGAAGCTCGCCGCCGCTAAGGGTTTCAGCAAGCCTATCGTAAAGCCTGTCAAGCTTAAGGGGCTTTATCAGCTCGCTTTCAAGAACCTCAGGCACATCGCCCCCGTAAGCCTCTTTCAAAAGGTCGCTTACAACCCCGTTAAACATGCCGGAGACATACTGCGGCTTGTAGCCTATTCTCTTAGCCAGATCCCTGTCGGACAGGGATTCCCCACCGGAGAAATATTTCAAAAGTTCTTTCAGCATTGTTGTCTTACCTATCCCGTTTGGGCCGGCTATGCCTATGACTTCCCCAACTCCTATGAAGCCTTTCTCAGCCTTAAGAGTGAAGCCTCCTAGAGAAACCTGTATAGATGGCCATTCAAACATTTTCAACGCCGGAGACTCTTCCGCCGGGCTGTGAGCCTGGAACCTTATTCTTTCCCTCCTGAAACGAATGTTCTCCTGCCTTATGTAGCCTTCCAAGTAGGAGTTCATTCCGACGCGCGCTGAGAGAACCTGTGAGACAATACCGTAAACAGAGGGCTGCCCGTAGATTATTACTAGATAGTCGGCGAGATAGTCGAGCATCGTGAGATCATGCTCCACAACCACAACTATCTTACCATCCTCCTTCAGAGAGGCTACTAGCTCAGCCACCTTGAGACGCTGCTTCACATCTAGGAAGCTGGATGGCTCGTCGAACAAGTATACGTCGCCCCTCCGCATGAAGGCTGCTGCGACAGCCAGCCTCTGCAGTTCCCCGCCGCTTAGACTGCTAACCTTGTTGTCGGCAACGCTTTTCAAATCCAGCCTTTCCAAGACTTCGTTTAAAACTCCTTTCTCATCAACCTTCTCAAGCGTTTCCCTAACGCTTTTACCGCCGATGATCCTGGGGATATCGTCTAAGTACTGCGGCTTATAGATGCACCGCACCCTACCCTTGAAAATTTCTTCAACCAGGTTGAATGAAACACTCCCCCTTAGGAAAGACAGGATTTCATTCACATTCACGTCTTCACCAACCCTGCCCAGATTCGGCTTCACAATACCGCTTATTATCTTCAACACAGTCGACTTGCCTATTCCGTTTTCGCCAAGAATGCCTGTAACAGCACCCTTAGAGAGAACCGGAAAACCGTAGAGCTTGAAAGCGTTAACACCATACCTGTGGAAAACCTTTTTCTCAAGCTCGTCCGGAAGGTTTACCACCCATATGGCGTTGAAAGGACACTTCTTGACGCATATGCAGCACCCGCTGCACAGATACTCGTTTATCACGGGGGGAGCTTCGTCCTCAGCGAAGTATATTGCCTCCTGGCCTATTCTGACTATTGGGCAGTATTTCCTGCACGGTTTTCCGCACTTCGTGGGTTTGCAGGAATCCCTGTCTACTACGGCTACTCTAACCAATCCGCATCAACTCTCAAAAACTCTGAAAAACTACGTGAGAAAAAACTTTGCCTTTTCTACCATTCTTCCTCTAGTTCTTCCTCTTCCCAGTCTTCCTCCCAGTCCTCTTCCTCTTCCTCCCATTCTTCCTCCTCTTCTTCCTCCTCGTCAAAATCCTCGCTCATTTTCGGTCGGATGAAGCTTTGAAAAGCAGTATAAAAACATATCCCCAGGTAAAAAAACTGCGAAGCACGCTTACAATCTATATTTCTTCCGCGGTGAGGGTTACTGTCGTCCTTTCCTCAATCCTCTCTATAACGCCGTCCCTAAGCCATGCTAGCCTATCCGAAACATCCACCATTTTAAGATCATGGGTAGCACATATTACAGTAGTGTTCCTCTCCACCTTAAGCCTGTAGAGCAGCTGGACTATTGAAAGCCCCGTGGAGAGGTCGAGGTTACCCGTAGGCTCGTCCGCAAGTATTATAGAAGGATTGTTCGCCAACGCTCTTGCGATCGCAACCCTTTGCTGCTGTCCGCCGGAAAGCTCCTGTGGCCTGTGGCTAAGCCTGTCTCCCAAGCCGACAAGGCTTAGAAGCTCAGCAGCCTTCTTACGCCTCTCCTCCCTGCTTATCCCGAGGAAGACCATTGGCAACGCGACATTGTCTTGGGCTGAGAGCACCGGTATCAGGTTGAACGTTTGAAATATGTAGCCTATTTTCCTGCTTCTAACCCATGCTAGCTGCCGGTCGTTCATCTGAGCCAGGTTTATACTGTCTATGGAGACGCTTCCGCTCGTAGGCTTATCTAGGCCGCCGATCATGTTGAACAGCGTCGTCTTACCGCTTCCAGAGGGACCCATCACAACCACGTATTCCCCCCTTTTCACCTGAAGGTCAATCCCCTTTAAAGCCTTCACAACACCGCTCCTTAGAACGTAATCCTTAGTGACCTCCTTAACGTCCACTACTATTTCCGGCGCCTCCAAGGCTGTTTATTCTGCATGTAAACTAGTATTTTAATCTTGCTAGCCCCTGCTTCAACTGTCAGGCTACCAAGAGAGCCTCTTAAAGCCGTTCAAATCATGAATTTCCAAGCGGCTTCTAGCCACACGCCTGTTTTAAACGTATAGCAGCGCTATCCTTTCCTTGACGAGCTCAAGCACGTCGGAATACTTCAAGGCTTCAACGTTGAGATCCTTGGAAAGCAGGCTGCTCCAGAATGATGTGAACGATTGCTCATCATCCCTGAAAGGTTCAACAGACAGCCCTCTCTTCGAAAAACCTTCCTTTAAAGCAGCAACAGCCTCCTTTAAAACTTCAGCATCTTCTGAAATCACCAGTATTGCTGCCCGTTGCGAAACTGGTGCTCCAAGCGTGGATAACGCTTCCTGGAAGCTCCTCTTTCCGTAGAGCGCCACTAGAAGCTCCTGTTCAAAACCTCTGAGCACGTTATACCCGTGTTTGAAGGCTTGGTGAACATTGTAGACTAGGAAAGGTATTAGTTCGCTAACTAGGCAGGCTGGGTTGAAAAACTGAATGAAAACTCTCCTATTCTTCTTTAACTCAGCCGCTATACTAACCCATTCTTCCGGGAGGTTGTCAACCAATAGAAGCGTGAAGCACAAGCCCAGTGAATCTATGTTTCGAACAGGTTCCAACACGGATATTTATCCAAGAAACTGGATAAAAACATTTATTTTATAGCATTTAAGCGTTAAAGCCGGAATGGAGTTCGAAGTAATAAGCTGGGAGCATTTTTACCAGCTTACTCTGGAGCTCGTTGAGAAAGTTTTGAAATCCGGATATATGCCGGAAGTGATAATCGGAGTCTCAAGAGGAGGACTAGTCCCTCTCAGGATTTTTTCAGACGAGTTCGAAAAACCGGAAATAGGCGTCATAAGGGTTGCCTTCTACGAGGATGTTAAAAAAACAGGTCGAGAGCCAAGGATACTGCAGGATGTTAACGTCGACGTTTACGGGAAGAAGGTACTGGTTGTTGACGATGTTGCAGACACGGGTAGAAGCCTGGAGATAGTACGCAAACATCTCGAGGGTAAGGGTGCTCGCGAGGTTAGGGTTGCAACCGTCTACTATAAGCCTTGGAGCACGTTTAAGCCAGATTACTACGTCAAGAAGACAGAGAAATGGATCATTTTTCCTCATGAGATTGGGGAAACCGTGAGAAGCCTTGCTCAGAAGAACCTTAAGGAGGGTGGTAAAACCATTGATGAATTCAGAGAGATGCTGATAGATATTGGGCTGCCGCCCATGATAGTTGACAGCTATTTGAAGAGACTCAGAAATTTTAAACATGATTGAAAAGCCTCAGAGAGGTGCATGGTCTTCATAGAGGTCTTCTCTCAGAGCAGGTCAGTTCACATCATTAAAAAAACAATGCTCAAAGAACTATTTAAACCTGAAAGCGCATTTTTGTCAAAAACTAGTTCTTACTTAAAATCTGCTCGAGGATTGTAGAGGAAAGATTATAAAGGAAATCGCTTATCTCAACAGCCTCCTCTTCTGAAAGCTGTATTTTTTCAACCTTTTCAAGAGCCTTGTCGTACAGGCTTCTAAGCCTATACTCAACAGGGTTTGAAGCCTCCTCGCTGATGTTGGCGTTTTCATACCTGCTCATCGGCGGGAAAAGCATTGTTACGAACATTCTGCTCGAGAGTATTGACATCCTTGCGTATAGGAGTTTCAAAGGAGGAGAAGCCCTCTTAGACTCCTTAAGATAAGCTTCGGCTTCTCTCAGAGCCCTCTTCAACCAGCCGTAGTCGAAAACAGATAGGAAGATTGGGAAATCATTCTTCTCCAACCTCAACCACCTCCTCCTGTTGTTTCCCTCCTTCAGAGGATTTAACCGACGTAATATATCCGGCAACCCTGTTCAGAAGCTTCTTAGACTGGAAAACCGCGATCTTCCTTAAAGCCTGCTTATTTGCATAAAAATCATCGCTGAAGAGATCACCGTGTTTAAGCAGCAGCATCCTCGCAACCCCTTTGACCCGGCTGTCATAGATCTTTCCCAAACTTGGGGGAAGAAGAACCCATAACTTAATAAATGTTGTCTCCTAGGAAAAGCTTTTAAAAAGTCTTTTTAACGAAGAAGTATCGAGGTGATACGAAAATGGCATATGAACGTAGTAGACCGGCAATAGTGCTTAAAGAAACAACCGTAAGGAGAAGCAAGGAAGAGGCTTATGAAAACAATATTGTGGCCTCGCTTGTAATAGGCGAGGTCGTCAGAACCGCCTACGGTCCAAGAGGCTTAAACAAGCTCCTAGTGGGCACAGTCGGAGACATTACGGTGACTAAGACTGGAGTAACTATTCTCAGCGAGGCAAGCATTGAACACCCGGTGGGCAAGATAATAATAGACGCTGCCAAGGCTCTTGAGAAGGAAATCGGAGACGGCACGACTTCGCTCATACTTTTAACTTGCGACCTGGTTAGAAACGCGTACAGCCTGTACAAGCAGGGAATAAGCCCGATTACAATAGTCAGAGGCTATAACAAGGCTTTGTCCGAAGCCCTTAAAAAGCTGGAGAAGGATGCTAAGCCGGTTGACCTTTCAGACAGGGAAGCTTTGAACAGGATCGCTGAAACTGCGGTTACATTCTTCTCGTCACCAGAGGAGAGGAAAAAGATCGCTGAAATCGTCCTGAGCACCGCTGAAAGGATCGTTGAAAAAAGAGACAGCGGGTATTACGCAGACATAGACTGGGTAAGCATAGTTAGGAAGCGTGGACACGAAGTTTTAGACTCCAGGCTTATAAACGGTGTTATAGTAGACAAGGAAGTTGTCCACCCGAACATGAGCAAAACGGTTAGAGACGCTAGGATTGCGCTGATAGACTATGCTCTGGAGGTTAAGAAGACCGAAATATCGACGGAAATAGAAGTCAAGACTACTGAGGAGCTCCGCGGGTTCATTAGAGAAGAGGAGGAAATGATAAGGGAAAAGGTTGACAGGATAGTTAAGTCAGGAGCCAACGTTGTTTTCTGCCAGAAGGGCATAGACGAGCTCGCACAGCAATACCTCTATAAAAACGGTATCACTGCGGTGAGACGGGTTAAAAGATCCGACATGGAGAGACTTGAGAGGGCAACCTATGGGAAGATCGTTTCAGACCCAGAGGACATTTCTGAGGAAAAGCTTGGGAGAGCGGATGTTGTTAGGGAGGAAGTTTTTGAAAACGAGAAAATAGTTTTCGTAGAGGGCTGCCGCGAACCCAAGGCTGTTTCAATACTTTTGAGAAGCGTTAATGAGGATCTTTTGAAAGAGTATGAGAGAGAGTTTAAGCACGCGCTCTCAGCAGTCCTCAGCCTGTACAAGGATCCGAGGTACGTTGTCGGCGGAGGGGCGGAGCTTCTTGAAATAGGAATGGCTTTGAGAAGAAGCGCGGATAACCAGTCTGAGGAGGACAGGCTGGTATACGAGGCCTTTGCTGAAAGCTTAGAATCCCTTGTAAGAACCCTTGCTACAAACGTCGGCATGAAACCTATAATAACCATGTCCCTGCTCAAAAGTAAGCATTCTAAGAATGGTTCAGGATACGGTATAGAGGCTGTCAGCAGGCAAGTGGCTGATCTAGATGGAAAAGTAGTCGACCCATACCTTGTCGTTAAGAGTTGGCTGGTTTCAGCGGTTGAACTGGCTACGACAATACTAGGTGTCGACGAAGTAATACTGACTGTGAAACCTAAGACAGAGGAGAAAAGCTAAGTCCTTTCACACGCGTTTTTTTCTAATGCTTCAAAGATTTATTCTGGTTGACAACACTCTGTCTTACTCCTTTTTTAAGAGGCCCTATTATCCATGGGGCGAGGAGCATCGCAGAAACCATTGACAAGGCTGAAGACAGGGCGAACATGGCCCATAACCCTTGGTAATCCGAAACCAAGCCGCCGAAGTAGGGGCCGGAGGCTGTTCCCAGTTGAAGAGAGAGATTGTAAAAGCCGGCGTAAAGCCCCCCTCTCCTACTTCCTCCAAGGCTTGAGCTGATCGACATTCCTGAGACAGTGAATAAAGCGTAGAGAATGCCCCGGATACTCTGGATTAACAGATAGCTGTAAATGTTCTTAACGGTTCCGTAGAGCCAGTAAACCATGGCTAAGCCTACTTCGCCCAAGACTAGAACCGGAAGACCCCCGACCCTGTCGGACAGCCAGCCCCCTAAATACATGGCAGGAACCTCGAAAAGAGCTCCTACCGCGATTACCACGCCTATGAAAAGAGGGTCGCTGCCCAGCTGCGATAATGAAATGGTTAAGAACGAGGATGTCGCTCCTATGCCCATTCCTGATATTAAAATGCTTGCTGTGAAACAGGCGGCGAGTTTAACAGACGAGCCTCCTCTTTCCTGAATATTCTCATAGCGGCTCTTCCTCCTACCCTCAACCCTAGGTAGAAACAGGCTAACTAGAAAGGAGAGAGTGGAGAACGCCAGGGCTACTGGAAAAATGTTCCACAGGCGGACTCTGGCGAGCAGGCCCGTAAGAATGCAGGCGGCTGCCCAACCCATGGATCCGAATAGTCTATATCTTCCCATCGAAATCCCGAGTCGATTGTCTTCAGAAAGATCTGCAACCATGGACTGGGCGAGCGGCATGAACCCGGCTAGAAACAATCCGGCGACAACATACCATACTGACATGCTTATAACATCGGCTGACAGTAGTAGAATCAAGTATGCTAAACTCCTGATGAGAAGAGAAACGGAAACTATGGTTTTCCTGTTCCGATACTTATCAGCAACAGCGCCGAACACTGGTTGAAGCAGCGAGGAAAAAAGACTGGTTATGGTCATAAGCAGGCCGATGAAGGCATAGGATAATCCCTGAGACCTAAGGTAAACACCGAACAAAAGCATGAATGGCGCGAATGAAGCCCATACCAGGCCGCCTACTACCGACAGCGTTAATAGTGCAAGGCTCGATTCTCCTGGTTTCAACTCCTCCATCGATTTTTCCAAAAGTATTTGAACTTTACTGATTCACTGAAAAAATGTTGACAGGATTTGAAAGGGCAACGAGTCTAAGAAACAGCGTGGATAAAAATTCCCTAATTTTTTACACCTGATTTGTAACAGAAGAATATGTTTTGCAGCACCTGATTTCCTGGTTCTAGAGACCAATAAGATTCAATACTTAAAACATCCGTCCTTTAGTAGGCCAGGGAGTTAGCACCTCCCACTGGCCGGTTAGGAGAAGCGCTCAATCAAGAAAAAACATTCGCAATGAAAAACGAGCGTCATTAGTCTGGAACGCGATGGAGAGGGAGTCGTCAAACCGCGCCTTTATGATCATCGAGCCAGATCGACCCTTTCTCGCTGTATAATCAAATGGATTTCTGCGAAAACATGTTCCGAGCCTAAGGGGAAAACCTGTGACAAAGAGAGGGGATGATGCTTAGTCTATAAGTTAAAAATGAAAAAATATTTAAATGCTCCGACCGGGATTTGAACCCGGGCCCCGAGCTCGAGAGGCTCGTATGCTTGACCGGGCTACACCATCGGAGCTGGAGAAACATTCTTCAAAGGGGGAATTAAATCTTTTGCTGCTTAAAAAGGTTCGGAAGCATGGATTTTTATAACCCGAGTGAACGGCTTAAGTTATGAAAAGCAAGGTAATAGTTGTAACAGGAACCCCTGGAACCGGTAAGACCTCCTTGTGCAGACGGATCGTCAGAGAGAATAAAGGCTGGGTTCACTTGGATCTTGGTAGGTTCGCAGTTGAGGTTAACGCGATCACCGGGTATGACGATTCGCTGGAAACCAGTATTATCAACACGAGTATTTTGAAAAAGGCTCTGCTAAAATATGTTTCAAACAGTGCTGGAGAAGGAATTCGCCTACTGATAGATGGGCATTACGCGGCTGAGGTTTCCCCGGTAAAGCATGTCGACTACTGTCTCGTCTTAAGATGTAGGCCAGACGTTCTCTGGCGCAGGCTTAGAATTATTAAGAGATACGGTGAGGATAAGGCGAAGATGAACGTTGAATCAGAGATTACGGACTACTGCTATCTAATGGCGAAGCTCCATTTGAAAGGTAAGAGGATTGTGCAGCTGGACACAACCGGTATTAGTGTTGGAAAAACCTACACCCGTTTTATGGAGTGTTATAGAGGGGGGTTCAGGTGTAGGGGTGACATGGTTGACTGGGTTGACTTCCTTCTGAAGAACCCTGGGAAAATGGGCTTCCTCATCCGTTAATCCCTATGGTGAAAAGAATGGGTTTAGAAAAACCCTCCGCCGTTAAGAAACCGTACCCTGGTGTCTGTTTCTTTAGAAGCTCATAGTCCTCCTGGGAAAGACCCATTATGTCTGTAAGAACCCTTGACTCCTCTCCCTCGCATATCCTGTGGGATATCTTCAGGCTTGTGGACTTGACTATTTCAGGAGAGATTTGCGACGGAAACTGTGACACGAGTATAAGGCTCTCGTTAAACTTTCTCATCTCTAAGAAAAGTTTTTCAGCAATCCCCGGTGGGGAGTCACGCCTCCTGTATGGCAGAATGTTATGTGCCTCCTCAACAACAGTAAAGTGGCTCCTAGCGCTATTGTTTTTCACCCTGAACTCGTAGAGCAGCGCGAGGATGAAGAGTGAAACCAGCTTGCGAATATCCACTTCAACAATGTCACCCAGCTCGAAAACCACGTTCCTATCTATAATGTCACCAATCTTCACCAGCCTACTCGTGTTACAGAATATTTCTTTACTCTGCCCGGTTACCAACGGCTTCAGTCTTCTTAGAAGTGCGAACTTTGTCTCGTTCTCATAGAACGATTTAATGCTCCATCTCTCCAAGGCCTCTACAAGCCCCCTGAGAGAGTTTGAAGCTGGCATTCCGAGCTCTTTCTCCGTGAGCGTTTGCAGAAGCACTTCCCTAAACATGTATGATTGAGATGGAGTGAAGCCGTATATCTGGTCGAAAATATCTGTGACTATTGCAACGTGCTCGGATAGGTTGCTAGCCTCAACGGGGTTAAGTATATCCAGGGAGAAAGAGCCTAATTTGAAAATGACGCCGTTAAGCTCCTCAGCCAGAGGCCTATACTCATTATGCCAGTCTAAAACCATGAAAGGATACCCGAGCCCGGCAAGCTTCCTTAAAACATGTTTCACAGTTGTCGTCTTACCTGAGCCTGTTGAGCCGTAGACAGCCATATGCTTCTTGAACTTGTCTGCCTCAAGCCTAAGCGGCATGATGCTTGAACCGTTAAAAACGATCGACCCGAGGTCGATAGTCTCCTTGGTTTCAACAGTATCGGCGGAGGGCCTGTAGGAGGATGAGAGAAAACAGAGCTCGTCATCAGGCATGTGCGGTGTAAGAATCTTGATGGAGCTATCTGCGCCAACCCACTTAGCAACAGAATCGTCCACCAAGATCCTTCTCAAGTATTTAATCAGCTCTTTCCCCCTCAGCCTGACGAGTTTTAACTCTGGGAAAACCGTGTTGTAGACAGACCTTATCTTTTCAAAATCTGTTCCAAGCATCTTCACCGCCTCATCAACTCCTCCACGCCCTATTTTTCTGCTGACCACGAGCAGCTGGGCGAGAAGAACATCATCAGAGTTCCCCGAGGGAAGTATATGGGTCACAAATGTTATTGAAATGCCTGCTTTAAGAATCCCGTTAAAAAGGCCCTTGGTCTTCAAGTAGAAGTCTTCCTCTCCCACGATTCTTCCTGATCCCTCCTCCGGAAGTATTGAAACCGCTCCCACTACGAGCTCCGACGAACCCGTTTTCGCAATGAAGTAGTCCTCGTTTTCCCCGAAGGTCAAATGTTCAACTAGGCTCGGCCGCTTGTAAAGCAGGAGAAGCGCTACGGGGAGCAGAAGCATCATTATGAAGAGGCTACCCATAGGTGAGGAAATGCTTGAAAAAAACTGGAGGCTTGAAAAGTTTTTCAGAACGCTTATCAGCAGTATGATGATTACGGCCACGTATGCCGGATCAAACATCCTATTATTGCCGTCAGCCATTATTTAGGCAGCAGCCAGCCGAACAGGCTTTCACCCAGTTTGCCCACTTCCTCTATTAGAGAGTTGAAGAAGCCAGATATGTTGTCAACAATTTGCTTTGAAACCCCGAAGACGGCTCCAAGCATGACTAGGGCCAACACTATAAGCAGACCCTCCTCTATGAGCTGCGATCCTTTTAACCTGGTTTTCAAGATCTTCTTCAATCCAATATTACAGTGTTCCTAAACAATTTAAGCGCCAATGGCTTCACCGTTGGCTTGCACCAAGCCGCTGATCATGCTGTTAAAAACTAGGAATGAGGCTGTGAAGCTTAACGCTGAGTAAAGAATTGTTTTAGCGAGATTCCTAAAGGCTAGGGAGTGGTGGACAAGTATAGATATGCTTAACACGTATAGGATGAGGGAAAGAAGCAGCGAGAAATCGCTCTGTAAAACGGGCGTGGCTGAAAAAGCTGAGAAAGCGTTTAGAACAGGAGTTGCAGCCGAGAGGAAACCCATTAAGGAGGAGCTTACTGTAAGCATTATTCTAGCCCTGAACCTTGCTTCTGAAAACAGGGTTTTTCTCTCGTTCTTCAAAGCCTCGTTTTCCCTGAGAAGGATCACATAGCTTTTCAGGATCTTTTTTGCGGATACAGCATCCTTGGTGAAAAGGCTTGAAGCAAGCCTGATTAGAAGCCTGCCTGTTCGGCCAAGTTCACCGGAATGGGAGATTAAAGTTTTCTCCAACGGGTGCCCATTTACGCTGCGGCGCACAGCCTTTTCGAAAAGATCACGGTAATCAGTTTCAAAATCTAAATCCGACAGCGTTTTGAAAACTGAGCTCTCAAGGTTCAGGTTTTCAGGGTTATCCACTAACCTCCCTATTAATGTTAAGTCAACGGTCTCCGAAAGGTTTTCAGCACCGCTTTCGCCTCTCTGAGACAGCATCAGCGTGTAGACTAAGAGCTGGATTGAGAATGCAACATACGGTTTAAGCTTTAACACGGGCATTAAAAAGGCGAGTGCCCCAAGCCCCATTACTAGGAAAAAGCGTGTTCGCCTCAACCGAGCAGGACACTCCTAATCCTTCCGATCTTATTGAAGAAGATAGTGAACACCATGATGCTTATGATGAAGAACACTGAAAACAGGATGGTTGGAGCCTCTGATGAAAACCCGGAGGCCAATATTATCGGTATTGGAACAAGGAACACGTAGAAGAAGAATAAGGAAATTATAGAGTTAAGCTTCAACGTGTACTCATGGTATTTCATCCTGGCTTTCGACTCAAGGATTCTGAACAGCATTAGCGTCTCCTCCGGATCGACTCTCTGCCTAGGAGTTTTTTGAACCACATGGGTAATCGCGTTCAGCAGATCTGGGTGTTTCCGGAGAGCCTTGTTCAAAGCTCTCTGAATATCCACACCATTCAGACCCTGTTCAAGACAATAACACAGGGCTGTGGAAACACCCTCATAGTTTTTACTTGAAACGTCGCGAACAGCCCTGTAAAAATTGTTGTATGCAGATTGGGCTATTATTATTTCAGCTACGATTGGAGTTATTACTTCGTAAGCATGCCTATCGTCATCGTTAAAAATTCTCCTTAAAAGCCTTTGCAAGATCACTTTTGAAAACCGCCCCCAGTCTTCCCAAGTGTTTCCACATGGATTTTTTGAACAAGCCTTTTAACGGTGAAATTATCTGAAAAACGGTTCTCTTCAACCATTTTCAAGATGGCTTCATACTCCTCCTGAAGATTTTTCTCATCTATGCAGCTTAATCCAGCTAGTTTTCCGAAAAACCCTGAAGCCTCTAGCCCAAGGTAGCAGCATAACTCGTCCGTAACGGTACGCCTCGAAAATATTTCAATAAGGTTTGAATCTCCATCTATAACAGCTATTTCCCCAATAAACCGTTTAACAAAATTATTTGCCTCAAGCCTCTTCATAACTATTATTAGATCAAGCTCAGAAAGCAGTATCCTAGGGATATTGTAAACGTCTACAAGCCTTTTAACGAAGCCCCTGCCGGAAGCGGCGTGCGCAGTATGCATTATTCTCAGGCCGGCTGAGACTGCGCGGAACATTGCCTTAACGTGGCTTCCCGTCTGAACTTCACCAAGTATAAGGTAGGAGGGAGTCCTGTGAAGAGCCTTAACTATTTCAAGCGTCTTAGTGTCGCTTCTCCCCTTAGTTTCAAACGGCTCCACAATGTACACTACTCTATGCTGGTCGAAGACCCTTGGGGGAAGCGTTTCAAGAGCATCCTCAACGTGTACTATGCGCCACCATGAGGGAGCAAAATAGCTTAGAAAGTTTAAAAGAGAGGTTTTCCCAGAATTCGGCTCACCCACGATAGAGATGTTGGCACGGTTTAGAATGGCGAAGATTAGGAAAGCAGCAGCCTCAACTGAAAAATATCCTGATCCTAAAAGGACTCTGAGGTGAAGCACGTCCGCCACGTGTTTCCGCACGTCTAAAACGCCTTTCCCTAACGCGAGGGGAGGAATATCTATTGAAACCCTTGTCAAAACCCTGTCGAAGACAATAGCGGTTTTAATCGAGGGGTTAGAGTAATCCAGGTTTAAGCCGGATTCTCTTTTCACGAGCGACACAAGGCTTTCAAAATCCCTTTCTTTAAACACGAGGTTTGTACTAAGCCTTCCGAAACGAGCATGGTCAACGTAAAGCCTCCTCCCAACATCATCTAAGAAGAAACACTGCACACCGCTATCGTTCAACAAGGGATATATTTTCGACAATCCTATGGAAGAGTACACGGCATGCTTAACTATGGAGCCCACCGGCTCCGCAGCTTCCAACTGCGCTAACACCTTCAGAAACCTTAAGCCGACTTTAAACCTGTAGCTAAATATGTCTTTAAACCTGCCGGTTCTAAGCATTCTCTTAGAGTAGGCTAGGCGCAGAATTTTTGAAAGCTCCTTCTCAATCCAGAAGTAATCGTCAGACTTGAAAAAAACCCTATAGGAACCATCTTTAGCATTCACACAGTACAACAGGTGGCCAAGCACATAGCTGTGTTCAGCCGGCCACGAGCCGTGAAAAACCCCTTCAAATTCCTTGAGTCCGCGTTCGGAGAAAAGCTTGACGGATGCGGGAAACCGTAGTAACGGCTTAGAATATACGCTTCCATAGAATGGCCTTATGGAAAGCATTCCTCGAGCAGAGTTCAAGCCAAGGCTATTCTCCTCATGCTCCTCCAAAAGTCTTTTGTAAAGCTCTTCCTTCTCCTTCTCGATCTCTCTAGAGAGATCCTCTAACAGCCTGACATATTGCTCTCGGACTTCGAGCAAACGTTCCTTAACACGTATCAGTATTCTCTCCGGCTTGAAATACGTGAGCTTATGCATAATGTCGCAGATAAGCCATGGATCCGTTTCCCGGGATTCCGGATATGACAGGAACAAGGTTCTACCCCTACTGTCCCAAGCCCATTTCCTTTCAAAGCCGGCATAGAGGAAACCCTGTTGGACGCTGCTCATTTCGAAGCAACCTTTAGGAGCTCAGTCAACTCCCGATACTTTTTCTCAAGGTTTAAAATTCTAGTGTTCAACTTCCCTATGTTCACCTTCAAATCCTCTATCTCCTGAAGTATTGCGTTAACCAGTAGGTCGTCTTGGAAGATCATCCATAAACCAGAATAGTGGAAACCTATTTATTCACCAATACTGACACCGTTGGCGGTTATAAGGCTTAGGACGCTGATAAACTTGGGATTGGAAAATGCGTGTGAAGGCTGGGCGGCTTAAGAGGAGGGATACCTATGAGCAGCCTGCTTGAGAAAACCCTGGTAATTCTGCTCTCAGCAGTACTCCTTGGACTAGGCTTAGCCTACTTATTGGAGCGAGTCATACCTATGATTAAGCAGATTTATGAGAGCGTGGCTAAACTGCTTACTGCAAGCTAGGGTGAAACAGCTTGAACGAGATTCTTGAGGAACATTTGAAAGACGCCCTCTGGATATCTTTAACACTCGTAGTAAGCTTTACATTGCTTCATGCCACAGATACTGTTAGAACAGTTTTCTTAAACAAGGTTTTTAACAACATCCTGATTTTAATAGGTAAACACGCTGATCTTTCAGCAGAGTACGGGGGGAAATTCACCCTATCTATGCCAGAAACACCTTTATTCAACTATTCAATCCTGCTTAATGATAATGAATACTACATCATGATTCACGGGATTCGGGTCTTCCACGGAGCCTGGGAATACAGGTTTAACAGTGTGACCATAGAGCCGGGTGGAACATACTCCGTGAAAACATTGGAGAACGGGTTTGTTTTAACCAAACGATGAGCGACAAGCTTCTAGATTTCCTAGCATCATCATTCCTGATTTTTCTGCTAGTCTTAGAATTAGCGTTGGCTCTTATTCTCACCTTAAACAATGTTTCAACCTTAACTTGGCTGGCTGAACAAGCGTGAATAAGAATGCAGTTTTTAGAGGGCATAATTGCAATCGTCCTGAGTACTCTCCTGTTAATACCGATAATAACTGTCTCGCAAAGCATCAGAACCGTGTTTGAAAAAATAAAGGTAATAAAAATAGACGTGGCTTTAGAGAGCAGCCTCGCAGAGATCCCTTGTCAAACTCTGGCCGATTCTGAGGCCCTGCTCAGCGAAGTCACTAGGATCCTGAGCTCTAACAGGGTTAAGTGGAGCAAAATAGAGATTCTGAGCAAGCAGAATGGAAGAATAATAGTTGAGAATAAGCAGGCCTCAGACAATCCTTGTGAACACCATACTAGGCTTGTTCGAATAATCAGAGTCAGCAGCGAAGATGTTGTGAGCATAGCGGTGAGCGTAGAGAAATGATTAAAACATGGATGATACCTATAGTCGCCTCAACAATCTTTATGGCTTCACTGTTGATAGCGAACCTAATGGTCCAGTCTGGAAGCGCCCTTCTATTAGGCTTTTTAAAACAGAGAGCAAAGCTTGTTTTAGCCGATTCCCTGGTAAGAGATATTTTCAGCAGCTTGGAGAACATTGTAGAAACGAGTATTAGTTCTTCCCAAGGAAATTTCTCCGAGTTTAAGAAAACCCTAATAGACAAGATGGAACGCTTTAAAACGGAAAACCTTTATGAAGAATTTTTCAAAGAGTGTGGAATACTTGTCCAGTTTAACTACACTATTGAATCTCGTGAGGAAGAGTTTTCAGTAGAGATCGAGTGCAGGATTCACGTGAGCGACCTAGAAGGCTTCTTCGAGTTTGAACGTGTTCACAAAACTGTTAAACGGCAGGATTAGATGAGGGTTCAACGGGTTGAGAAGGTTTTCCGAAAAACTCTTCATATGTTTCTCTGACGCTATACTCAGCATACCCAACGTATCCGGCCAGCTCCCTCTGGGTCACGGGATTTTTGATTTTCAACATGGCAGCAGCCTCCTTTGACGCCGCGTAGATGGCTGCTGCTAAACATATCATGGGGTTTTTACCATGGAAATAGTAATGCTTAGATTTCAAATCGTTGAAGAGCCTGATCGACATCGACCTAAGAATGTTTAGAAACATTTCTCTTTCAGCGAGTGACTGAAGCTTGTGGTTATTCCTCATCACCAGAGATATTATTTCGTTTATTGTTTTACCAGCATCGTATTTTGCTTCCGCAATCCCAACCTCCCTTGCAATAGAAATCACGTTAAACAGGTCTCTCGGCCGGATTTTAAAACCTATGCTGCACAGGTACGCCTGTATTTTCTTATAATGTGGAACTATGTTAAAACTGCAGGATCTCGCTGCGCTGACTACGGAGTATGTTGCAACCGCCGCCAAGTTGATCTTTCTACTTTTAGAATTACGCAGCAGTTTTAAACCAATACTGTGGGAAAACAATCTTATCGAAGACCCCAGGTGAAAATAGCTACAGACCTTGTCTATTATCCATTTCAGCTCGTTCTCCTTCCTAGTGGCCGAGTAGAAAATGTTCCTCTGAAGCTTAGAGACACCGTTTTCGAAACCCCGTTCCGCAATCAGACTTCCGTAGCAGGAGTCTCCGTTAAACGCGTGACCCTGATCGTAGGACGCGACGTACTTGTCTAGGAAGTCGACCACTAGGCCGCACCTGCTGCAGACAAGCTCGTTCCCCGAGTTAACCAACTGAGAGTTACAGTTTGGACATTTTACGGAGGAAAGTGGCTGAACAGTTTCCTGCTTCATTTCTAGAAATACTATTAGTAGAACAATAAAAGTAGCCATGAAAAAAAGATACGTTTTAGAATAAGCTCTTTACCTCAGAAAGTATTAAAAACAGGGAGTGCACTGTAAAAGTGATGTTAAAATGATGAGAACAGGGTTCACGACAGAGGTTAATCGTTTAATAGGCAAGAAAGTCGCGGTTGTTACACAGGGCGGAGAAGAACTCGTAGGTGTTTTAGCTTCGCTAGACATCGACACTTTTTCAGTAATCTTGAACGATGTTGATTTGAAAGGAGGCAAGAAGATTCCCAAGGCGATACTTAACGGGAACGATGTTAAGAGAATAGAGGTGAGGACAGCAATACTTGATTTAAGGAAACTTGCTGAGAGAATAGAAAGAGTCTTCCCGAAAATGGTCCAGTACAACGAGGAGGCTGGAGTCATAATAGTGATGAACAGGATAAGGGTTACTGAGAACGGTGTTGTCGAGGGAAGCGGGCTTGCCGCCGAGAAGGTGAGCGAGATATACAACGATTTCATCAAGGAGAGTTCTGTAGAGAGAGAATAGTTTCCACCTGCTTAACCCTCAGAAAAATATTTTTTAAGGAAGCTGAGGATACTACTCCGAGCCGTTTTAGCGGCAGCAAGATCGGGGCTCTCCCCATTAGTCTCCACAAGAATGCATGCGCTATCCAAACCATGTAGGCTTGCAAGCCCAGGTATTAGACCAGCAGCCCCCACAACAGTACCCCTTAAAGGCAGGAATCCGAGGGAGGCTCCTAGCATTGAAATCCTCCAGTTGGTTGAAGAAATATAGATTTTTCTCTTCTCGCCAACCCGGGTTATGGCATAACCGCCTACACCTATGACGATCCTGACTCCGGATTCTTCTGCAACCTCCACTAGCCTTCTAGCTAACTCATACTGGCTGAATTGAGTAGTAGGCTGAGACGCCCCCCTGACTATAATAACGCCCTTAAACTCCTCTGTGCGGATTTTGTTGACAGTTATTTTCGGAGGAGTTATCAAACCTTCCCTAGAGGTTACTGATACGTATAGGAGAGACTCCGGGTAAAGCTCCAGGATCGGGGTGTTTTCAACCGCCGACTCCATGAGAAGCTCGCCCGTCAATGAGCCTACAAGCCCAATGCCCGGAAGACATATCAGCATGCAGTCCGCGGCCCAAGCCTCTTTTCTAACAGCTTTTTCCAGCAACCCTTCGCTTTTTACTTAGGAGGGCCAGCTTATTAAAACTTTCAGATAACATGTGCACTAGGCTAGTGGCAGCAGGTGAAGGTCTGTTTCCCACTCCGAGGCACTATTGCAATCTTGTTTTAACTCGGAAAACTCTGAATCAGCGTCTCAGAAGTTGACGCATGTGAAGATCTCGTTGTAGACGAGACCGTCGTGTCATCGTTTTTTAACCAGTTCCAGAGCTCCTCGAAGCTTTCGAAGAATTTTCCGATTTCTTCTCAAGCATCAGAGTATAGTTGGTGAAAAGAGACTCATATTTTCTCTCCAGTTCAGCGAGAAGGCTTCGTTTCTCCTCCATAGTATTTATCGTTACACGCTGGTTTTTCAACAATCCCCCTGATCCTACTGTTCTCTGCAAAGAGGAAAGTTGGGGAAACCAGTAATGCGAGAAAGAGTAGAAACTCCATTATCCTCCCCTTTTCTTTCAATCCTGAAAAATTCAGCCTCATAGGCTTAAAAACCTTAGGTAGTTCCTTCATGTTTTAGAAGGAAAATGGAAGTGTTCTTGCAGAGCCGGATCAGGGCCGAGGGTTGGAACCCGCAAGCATTCTTAAACACGAGGTTCTAACGTGCTACAACGTGACAGGTATGGAGGAGCAAGATAATGAGGGGTTTGAACGCGTACTCCGGAGAGCTTAAAACTTTAAATAAAAGACTGGGAGGAAAGGGGTGAAGAGGATAAAAATATGCTTATAAAATTTCTCGGTGGAGTACGTGAAGTAGGAAGATCCGCTATTTACCTGGCGGGCAGGGAGAAACGCCTCCTCCTAGATGCTGGAGTAATGCTTTCAGGGAGGCAGGTTAAATACCCCATGCACATCCCGCCCAGGGAAGTAGACGGCATAATTGTAACGCATGCCCATCTGGATCATGTTGGAGCTGCTCCCATATTTTTCATAAGCGGAGTAAGAGAGTCTTTCCTAACAAGTTTAACAGCGCCGCTTGCCAAACTGATACTGCTGGATTTCATCAGGGTTTCGAAAGAAACTGTTCCGTTTGAAGTTCTTGAAGTAGACAGGTTCATAAGCAAGTCGAGAAAGCTTGGTTATCAGGAGGAGTTCTCTCGAAACGGTTTTAAACTTGTCTTCCTGTCAGCAGGCCATACTCCCGGAGGAGGACAGGTTTTGCTCGAGCTTGACGGGAGGAGGGTGCTTTACACTGGAGACATTAACACGATTGAAACAACCCTGTTGAAGGGCGCTTACACTGATTACCCCCCGGTCGACATAGCTATTGTTGAAAGCACTTATGCGAATAAGAATCATCCCCCCAGGGAGGAGGTTGAAGCGAGCTTCGTCAGAAAGCTTAGTGAAACTGTCGAAAGAGGCGGCATAGCGCTTGTCCCAGCATTCGGGCTGGGGAGGTCTCAGGAAGTGATAACAATACTTGCTAAACACGATTTCCCCCACAACGTATATTACGATGGCATGGCTAGGACTGTGACGGAGATACTTTTCGATTTCCCAGAATGGTTGTCCAACCCTGATCTGCTCGAGAAAGCAGCCAAGCAAGTAACATGGATAACTACGCAGAGGCAGAGGGAAGGGGCTTTAAAGAGGCCCGGCGTGATCGTCACGCCAGCCGGGATGCTTCAAGGAGGCCCCGTTAACTTCTATCTTAAAGAGGTTGGGAAGTCAGACAGAAACCTAATAGCGTTCGTCAGTTATCAGGTTGAAGGAACACCAGGGAGGCTTCTTCTAGAGAAGAAAATAGTGACGGTGGATGGGAAACTGGCTAAGGTCAAGGCTGAAGTAAAGCATTTCGAGCTCTCTTCGCACAGCGGGAAGGATCAGCTTGAAGAACTGATAAGCAGGATTAAGGCGGAGAAAACTTTCATAGTCCACGGTGATTCAGATAACTGTGAGAAACTGGCTGAATACGCTAGAAACCGTCTCGGGCTTGACGCAGTAGCCCCGGAGCTGGGGGAAAGCTATACTGTCTAACGGAAGCTGAGAACATATGGGGAATGGGCCGGGCCGGATTTCCGATTGATTCCATTCTCGAACCGGCGACCTCCGCTGTGTGAGAGCGGCGTCCTAGCCATCTGAACGACCGGCCCGGTTAAAAGCTCAACACCTGTTTTATATTCTTTTCTGTGCCCCCTTGCCAATACACCAAATACTAACCTGATTAGCCCCATGTTTCTGAGGGGGAATAAATTGCGAATGAGGCCCATGTAGCCTGTATTGCGAGAACCCGTTAGTCGGCCTCGATGAGATGAGAAACTCAAGGCTCCATGGGCCCGCGTAAATTGACAAACTTCGGGTTAACCCGAATCCTAAATTTCATAGCAAGCATGGCCTTCCGTTTCTATTGAGTTTCAACAAATACCTACTATCATCGCTATTGTTGCGGAATGCTCTCCCTCTGAGATTGGGTTACGCTAAGAGGCCCGGTTTAACGGATAACTATGGAAAATAGTAGACTCAAAGGTCAAGAGGCGTCTCATAGAGTCCCTAGATTACCTTAGGAATATGGACTTCTGCGCGGAAGCTCCCATGGTCCTTTTGTGAATGCAAACCTCATTAGGGCCTTGGCGCTATCTACTCCTAAGTCCTTCTTTAGCCTTATCGGACTTTCAAGTGGAATCTCCGGAATCAGGCGGAGAAGCGTGATATCCTGGAGGTTTCAGCTACATAATTCTAACATCAGGCTTAGCTTATAGTACGTATCCACCTTAGGAGGGGTGAACCTGCCTGATTTGATACAGGCCGAGGCAAGAGACAAGTGCTGCACTTCAGAGTTACTCCCATGATCTTAACCTTTTCCATAACGCACTTGTAAACTAGGCATAGAATCCTTCTCGAAAGATGACACCCGACGCACAGCCCGAGTTTGAGATAATCACATTTATGGCACGACTTTCCACACCTTAAAGGGCCATGTGGAACACGCATCCCTATTAAAACTAGTTGTCTTTCCTTTAAAGTTTTTAGAGTTAAGAATACCGCAAGACCTTTGTCATCTTTCGCTATTTACCTTTTCATACCACGCTCTTGTGAGATTCAAACATGCTAAGAGATTAGTCGATATGATTTTAAGCGCGCACTAAGACTATTCGTCCTACTTCTTAGCCCTCCTCTCAGTCCTCTTCGGCCTTAAATTTTTGCTATGACATTTTCTACACTTCTTCGCGTTAATAGCGTTCCTAGCACCGCAGTTCCTGCATATCATGAACCGCAGTCTCCGTTTCTTGACGATCTCGATCAGCACCGGGTCGCTTATCTTCATGCGCCAAATCAAGCTCCAGATTAGTATTTAAAAGGTTTACGCAGCTTACGGAAGGAGGGAAGATTTAAAAAGAGTTTATAGCCCTCAAGACAGTGCATGAAAATACCTTTCTGCGATTTCTGCGTGAAAAGCGGAATCTTATGCCAGAAATGCAGAGAGCTCATAGACACCGGTAAGAATAGTGATTTGGATTTAACAATATCAAGGATCCTGCTTGAGGAAGCCAGCAGGATCCGCGAGCTTGAAAAAATCGAGTTTAAGAAGGCCCATGTTGAAGACGGGGTTCTACTTATTTTAAGCGATAACGACGGGGTGAGGATTCTCAGGGATAGGAAGGAGATTGCAGAGAGAATAATACGGGATACCGGCGTCGAGAAAATAATAGTTGTGGATTATAGGAAGGACCAGAAGAGGAAACTTGAGGAACTCCTATACCCGTCTAGAATAGTTGGCTTAAGCAAGGTGTGGCTTCCAGGCAACATCACTGAGTTTAAAATCATGGTTGAGGGGAAAGAGCTGGATGAGAAGCAGGTTCAAAAGCTTGAGAGGCTCGCTAAAAAACTAGGTGTTAACGTCAGGATTCAGACTACTTGAAGATGATGGAGAATGTTTGGAGACAGGAAAAGAAGCGTTGACATAACGCTTGAAGACGAGGGCGAGACGGTTAGGGTCTATGGTTGGGCGCTTGACAGAAGGGACCTTGGCGGAGTCAAGTTCATCGTTCTAGCAGACCGTTGGGGCAGGATACAGATAACCTGGGTCAGGGGCAGATCCAACCCTGGTGTTGAGAGCATGCTTGACAGCATAAAGCTCAACGACGTGATAGAGGTGATTGGAAGAGTAAGGAGAACACCCCAGGCCCCCAGGGGGCTTGAAATAGATCCTGTTGAAATAAGGATTTTAAACGCTTCTGAACACCCGTTGCCACTGGATCCTACTGACAGGATTAAAAGCAGCCTGGACGTTAGGCTGGACGCGCGGCCATTGGATGTTTTCAGGCCAAGGGTCAGAAGCATCTTCGTAATTAAAAGTGCTCTTCTACAGGTGTTAAGAGACTTCTTCCATGAAAACGATTTCGTCGAAATAATCACTCCCAGGATAATAGCTTCTGCAACAGAGGGCGGGGCAGCCCTCTTCCCCCTGCCTTATTTTGACAAGATAGCTTACCTCGCCCAAAGCCCTCAGCTTTTCAAGGAGCAAATGGTAATAGGCTTTGAAAGAGTTTTCGAAATAGGCCCGTTTTTCAGGGCTGAGCCCTTTAACACGACTAAGCATTTGAACGAGTTTACCTCAGTAGATGTTGAAGTCGCTTTTGCTGACATGGAGGACGTTATGGTTATCTGCGAGAAAATGATAAAGCATGTTCATGAGAAGATGGTTGAAAAATGCAGAGATGAGTTTGAAAACTTAGGTTTAAAAATAAGAATCCCGGAGACTCCGTTGAAAAGATTCAAGTACAGCGAGATTATCTCGATGCTTAACGAGAAGGGGGTTAAAGTAGGTTTCGGAGACGATGTTGGAAGCGAGGAGTTGAAGAGCCTTGAAGAGCTGAAAGAGGAGTACTATTTCATAACTCACTGGCCGAGTAAAATCAAGCCTTTCTACATAAAGGTCAACCAAGACGGTACTTCGCAATCCTTCGACTTGAACTACGGCCCGTTGGAGCTGGGCTCCGGTGGAACCAGGGAGGAGAACAAGGAGAAGCTTGTGAGCCAGTTGATAGAGAAAAACCTGAATCCAAGCGACTTCTCGCATCATTTGAAGGCTTTCGGATACGGTATGCCTCCTCATGCAGGATGGGCAATAGGTCTTGAAAGGCTTTTAATGAGCATACTTAAGCTCGATAACATTAGGGAGGCAACGCTATACCCGAGGGACAGGTTCAGACTGGAACCCTAGCCCTCTTCACCGTAGGCTTCTTCCTCAACGTCAGCTATACCGTTCTCAGTGATTTTAAACAGGCATTCTCCCTCAGGCCTATCCAGGCTAACTATCAGCCTGGCGACTCTCAAACCCTGTTCACCCCTAGCCTTACGCAAGTATATTCTCGTGTGGCTCCTGTGTGCAAGAATGTGGCCGCCAACAGGATACGCCCCCATTCCGAAGATCTCGTCAGGCTTAGCCATAACCTGGTTGGTGACAACGATCACAAGGTTGAAGGCTTTAGAAAGACGCTCAAGCCTGTGAAGATGGGCGTTCAGCTTCTGCTGTCTTTTAACAAGGCTCTCCCTGCCCAAGTATTCGCTTCTGAAGTGGGTGGTAAGGGAGTCGACTATGACGAGCTTCACCCTCTTACTCTTAACGATTTCATCGAGACGTTCAGCTATGAGTATCTGATGGTCCGAGTTAAAGGCTTCAGCCACAGTGATGTTTTCAACAGTCTTAATCGGATCCAGCTTCAGATACTTAGCCATTGCGACAATGCGCTCAGGCCTGAAACTGTTTTCAGTATCGATGTAAACAACGTTTCCATTTAAACCCCCTCTTTCCACAGGCAGCTGAACATTAACAGCAAGCTGATGGCTTATCTGGGACTTCCCTGTCCCATACTCCCCGAAGAACTCTGTTATCGTCATTGTCTCCAGCCCTCCTCCTAGGAGAGCATCCAGCTTCTTACTCCCCGTGGTAAGCTTCTGAATGTGCTCCCGCTGCTTAAGAATTTCTAGGGCTGAAACGAATTTAACCTCAATACTGCTTCTCGCCAATGATATTATCTTGGCGGCGGTCTTATCAGGAATGCCACCGCCTACAAGCTCGTTTACAGTAGCCGTCGCCAATGCTTCAACAGTAGTGTAACCCAGCTCCTTGAGCTTAGCGGCAGTAGAGGGACCTATGCCTGGTATGTCCTCTATTGATTCGAAAACCTCCACTTCCCTAGATTCCTCCTCGCTCTCTTCCCCGGTTTTCCTCCTAACCATGATTTTTTCCTTCTGTTTAAACTAATAGGTTCTTCGAATGGTAGCTTATAAATGTGAAACTGATTCTCCGCAAAGGGTTTTCAAGCTTATAACTCCAGTATAGTGGAAACTTCAGATGACCAGCGATTACCGTGGGGAGGTCCGTAGGCTCTACGACACCATATCCGAGGAGTTTGATAAAACGAGGGTTAGACCAGACCTCTTTCTTGAAAAACTGGTTGACAGAGGTTTTTTAAGGGAAGCCGGCTTAATACTTGACAATGGTTGCGGAAACTGCAGGAACCTGAAAGCGCTTAGAGGCAGAACTATGGTTGCAGGAGACTTTTCGCGAAACATGCTTAAACAATGCGTGAAAAACGCTTCTGGAAGAGAGGTTCACTATGTGCAGTACGAGTTAACACACCTGCCTTTCAGGAACAGGGTTTTCGACAGCATAATATGCATTTCAGCAATACACCATTTGAGAGAGAACGATGCGGAGAAGGCTCTCAGAGAGATGAGAAGGGTTCTGAGCGACAGGGGATGGATGCTTGCCTCCTCATGGTCGATAAAGACGACTAGGGATAGGAAGTTTCTACGCAGGGCTAGAAGGATCAGTGGGAACTATTTCATGGTAAACTGGGGGCCGCATAGAAGATTCTACTTCCTCATCGACGGGAAAACCTTTAGCAAGATGTGTAATAAGGCAGGCTTCAGAGACGCGATTACCCTAGAATACGGTATGAACAATTACAGCCTAGTGGACAGGAGAACCAGAGAAGCCGGAGCACGTGGAGAGGCTTCAACTGATAAAAATAATAGATGAGCAAAGGGAGAACACAATGCCCTATTAGGCCTCTCATATATGTGTAGTCACTAAAAGCACGAGATTGCTTCATTACCTTCAGATCTTGAAAGATCGCTCTTATATCCGATCAAGCCAGACATGAACTTCATCCTCCCAAGTTTCTACATCCTCGATCTCAAGATCGTCGACGCTTACGTTTAACTTATAACCCAAGACCCGCTCTGCCAGACCTTCCTTTATTAACTTATTAGTTAAAGAATCTAAAAACTCCTTTGTATCCGAGAAAAAGTGATGAACAACTTCGATAAGTATCTTGTTGGCCCGATGGGATTCTAATTCACAAAGTAGGCAGATCTCTGGAATGAATACTACTTTTTTACCTTTCATAACTTCCCTAACCCTAGGATCCACGCCGAACTTCTCAGCGATATTTTTCATCAGCTCCTCTAATTTGCTTTCCACTTTTTCCATCGGATCCCGATACTGCATGCTAGCCGAGGAGACGGAATTAATCAATTGAACCACAACAAAATCCACTTTGGTACTTCCCTGAAGGAGTGTCACGTCGAATAGGTGCTGAGCCAGATTACCAATACCTTTAGGACTGGTTACAAATGCGGTGACGGTATAGATAATTCCCTCCTTTCTCTCTCTTGCCAGAATCCACACGCCGCATTCTTTAACGCTTTCATTCCACCTTTTGCTAACATACTTCTCACAATTCCTTCCGACATCCTTGAATTCCTCACCCCAATACCAGACAGTAACACCTTGCCCCTTTCCCTCTCCTTCCCTTGTGTTCATTCACTGACTTTATTCAATTAAGACCTATTTATATGCTCCGATACTGATGCTACAATTATCACCAGAGGATACAAGAAAGAGTTTTATTCTAGCTCAATTTTTAGGGTCGTATTGCCTAGAAAAGGATGGTGCGGCTTTGATTGCAGGGGATGCCCGTATTTTCATAAGCTCTGCCGTGGTTGTTCTTTCAAAATGTGCCTCATAGCACAATGCCAGAGAGGTTTCCAATATACCGGAATAACCTATCCCAAATCCTTCTGCAGGCTCCGGCCTTACTGCCCAATTAAAACGGCAAATAGACCCTCTGTGCAAATATCTTCATTAAGCAAAAGGTCTATGACCAAAATCGGTTTCGAAAGATTCATCCCTCAAATCGATATCAGTGATAAAAAGTCGTGGTTCTGGAGGCATGGCGTAGAATTGCCAGAAATATTTGTTCCTCTTTGGCAGCTCTTGATTAATGAGAACCTCCTTGAAGATGTCTCCTCAAAAGGCTTGCATGACTTCTTAGGGTTTAATGGAAAGATTTTCCTTTCGATGGTGATGCCAGACGAGCTTCTCGATAAGCTTAGGCTTAAGGATTATTTCAGGCTGGTTGAAAATCTTGGGCCGGATGCTACAATGATTCCAGACAACTACACTTACGTAGATGACCCGCTTTTCCTATCATGGTCTCAGACAGTTAAACTCGTTTCCCTCGCCAACGACTTCCTAAAGCTGGACACACCCTTAATCGGCTTGATTAAGGGTTCTAATCCTCTTCAGGTTGATTGGGCTATTAGGAGGCAGGTTGAAATGGGCTACGTTTCCTTCGCGATGCCCGCTAGAGAACTTTTAGAGGATAACCTGCTTGACGATCTTTTACCTGGGGCCATTATGAGCCTTAAATGGATCTCGAAGAGGACTAAAACGGATTTCGAGCTATTAGTATATGGCGTAGGCCGTAGGCTGAAATATGGAGGGCTTAGCTACAGCAATCTTTTTTGGTTTCTAGAGGCTAAACAAGGACACTACTTTAAAGGAGGAAAATTGTACAGCTTCAAAGATCCGGAAATCAGGTTTGAAGAGTGCACTTGTGAAGCATGTAGAGGGATGATGCCGCAGGAATTGATCGACCTGATGCTATGCGATAAGGAGCTGGGTCTCAAGACACTTGCTCTCCACAACCTACTCGACATGAATAGAGCTTTTAACGAGAGGAAGGTAAATGGGCGGGGGCTCTAGGGTTAAGCAGTATGAAAGGAGATTCTTCGAGGGAGAGCAAGTACGAGGAGAAAGAGAAGAAGAGTCCTTTCATGTCTTAAGGACCTTTGAGAAATATGAAGTTCGCGAATCAGAAGGCGGCGGATATGAATTGCTTAAAGGTGGTGAAGTTATCGGAATCTTTTCTGAAGCCAAGGTCGAGGAAGGCAGAATTGTTTTTACGCTGGGTAAAGGAATGAGTTTGGAAATTTTAGAGAGAAAAGCTAGAGAAATACTTGCTCCAGGAAAAGCAGAGTTATGCGGTCTAATAGCTTCTGACGGTGGAATTTACATTAATAGTGAGAAAGGCGTATACGAGGTTTATTTCGATAGTGAGGATAGGGAACTCGCCGAACTTTTCATTAACTTAATTGGAGAAGTCTATCACGAAACTGCTCGCGATTACATCCGTTTTGAAGACACGGGAGAAGGGAAGAAAACTTACCATAAGCCAAGGATATACAGCAAGAAGATAGCTTACGATTTAGCGGACCTAGGCATTAAGGGGCCAGAGGACTTTGAGTTCCATCCGCCTTTGAACCATTTAGACGAAGAAGGGAAAAGAGCATACTTAAGGGGTTTCTTCTCTGGCGACGGAAACATCTCCATGACAGGAGAGCGCGTCCATAGTATTCGTGTCTACTCAACATACAAGGAAGGGTTGGAAGAAGTGAGACAGATGTTCATAGACTTAGGATTTCATCCTCACGAGATTCGCACAGACCATAGGAAACCAGGATGGCGCGATCTACATAGTTTTACTATTCCTGCAGAGGACCACCTGAAATTCATAGAGGAAATAGGCTCTAGGAAGCCGGAGCACGTGGAAAGGCTTCAACTGATAAAAATAATAGATGAGAGGAAGGAGAAGGATTGAAACAGGGGTTAAGGTTAAAACTTTTTAACCACTTTTTTGTTGTTAAAAACGGAAAAAGAACCGCGGCGCTGGTCTAGCCTGGTTAGGACACCAGCCTTCCAAGCTGGGAATCCCGGGTTCAAATCCCGGGCGCCGCAAAAACATAATAACCTTCTAGCGTTTTTCCCAAGCGTTTAAATGGGGAAGAGGAAGGCGGTGGTCATCGCGAAGGAGAGGATAGACATCCTGCTTAGGCTTGCTCTGGAAACCGCGGAATCCGATTTGAGCAGGGCTGAATCATACGCTAGGCTTGCCTGGAGGATTGCTGAGAAGTATAATCTTAGGAAGAAGACTGTTTTGAAAAGATATTTCAGATGTAGCAAGTGCAAGAATCCGCTGATTCCGGGCCGCAGCCTTAGGATTAGGATTTTGAAAGGCAAAGGTGTGGGGCTTATCTGTCTGAAGTGCGGCGGCGTCAAGCTTATTCCTGTTTTCCACGAAAAAGATAAGAATCTGGATGTTGAAACCTATTCGACTAGGCTTGACTCTAGAGCTTGCAGCTGAAGCGGAGCGTTTCACGAAAGCATTCATACTGTTGTTCGTCATTCTTGATTCTGTCGGAAACATTCCTGTATTCCACACTTTCCTAGAATCCTTTTCAAGCGAAAGGAAGAGGAAAATAATAAGGGAGTCCGTTGTCGCCGCAACAGCCGTGTTAGTGTTCTTCGCCCTTCTTGGAACCATAATGTTCAACTTCCTAGGGATAAGGCTTTACGACTTCTACGTTGCCTCAGGAATGGTCCTCGTAGCAATATCCTTGAAATACATACTTGTGGGCGAGGAGAGTGAGCTTAGAGGGGAGAGGGCGGGGGAGATATCTGTATTCCCTTTAGCTACGCCGCTTCTCGCAGGCCCGGGGAGTATTTCCACAGTCATAATAATATCTAATCCTCCGTACAATATTTTCACCTGCGTACTAGTAATACTGCTTAACGCGGTTTTAGCATATGTGATTCTCGTGAACGGTGAGAGGATTATGGTGAGCATAGGCAGAACGCCTTCGAAGCTTATTGCTAAAATATTCAACCTGATAATAGTGGCTTTCGGAATAGTTATGATTAGAAACGGTTTAGAAGGGTTTCTACAGTTATCCGGCTGACCGTAGTAAAGTTAATATAGTGGCCGAGTGGTCTCCGCTAAGGAGGTGTGTATCATACGCATGACTAGTAAAGCCCAAAGGGGGCGAGACTACCTGCGTTACAGAGAGAGCGACACCTCTATCACAGACCGTTGAAAAACAATATCGTTTTAAACCTGTTTTAGGAGGGGGTTCGTAATGGTTTGGAGAGGATATATTGCTGAGGCGAAAATACCTGACAGGGTGGTTCTTTTCGACACTACTCTAAGGGACGGTGAGCAGACCCCGGGGGTCGCGCTTACGCCTGAGGACAAGCTTAAGATAGCGAGGCAGCTGGACGCGCTTGGAGTACCCGTATTAGAAGCAGGCTTCCCGGCGACATCGCGTGGCGAGGAGGAGGCTATTAGGCTGATAGTTAGAGAAGGGTTGAACGCGGAGATCGCTGCCCTATCCAGATGCCTAAAGGAGGATATTGAGAAGGCCGCTTCAACCGGCGCAGGCAGAATACATCTCTTCATAGCGACCTCTGACATACATTTGAATAAGAAGCTGCAGATAAGCAGGGATGAAGCCGTACGCAGGGCGGTTGAATCCATAGACCTCGCTAAATCCTACGGTATGAAAATAGAGTTTTCAGCCGAGGACGCGACTAGGACGAGCATTGATTTCCTAGTGGAGTTTTACAGGAGGGTTGAAGAAGCGGGGGCAAGCACAGTCGATATTCCTGATACTGTTGGCGTTGCAACACCCTTCGCCATGAGGGAGATTGTTAAGAGGGTTTGCGAAGCCCTGAGGATCCCGGTTGCGGTACACTGTCACAACGACATGGGCCTAGCTGTCGCGAACACGCTTGCAGGCATTGAGGGAGGAGCTGCTGAGGCGCATGTAACAGTCAACGGGCTTGGAGAGAGGGCTGGAAACGCTAGCCTGGAGGAGGTGGCGGTTTCCCTGAAAGTATTATACGGCGTTGAAACAGGCTTGAAGTTTAAAGAGATATACAACACCTGCAGGCTGGTCTCCCTGATAACCGGTATAGCAATACCTGTGAACAAGCCTATAGTTGGGGAAAACGCTTTCTCCCATGAGAGCGGGATCCATACTCACGGCATAATAGCATCCCCAGAGACTTATGAGCCGATAGACCCAGGGTTCGTCGGGGCTCGGAGAAGGCTGGTGGCCGGGAAGCACGCCGGCGTCCACGGGATTTCAGCGCAGCTTGAGGAAATGGGGTATAGGCTGAGCGAGGAGGAGTTGAAACAGGTTCTTAAAATAGTTAAGGATATTGGCGACAAGGGTAAGAAGGTTACTGACGCGGAACTCGCCTCGATAGCTGAAAGCGTTATAGGATACGGGGTCGGCGAGAAGGACCGCATCGAGCTTGAAGAGCTTCTGGTGGTTACAGGGTTGAACACGACGCCGACGGCAACAATAAAGATAAGGAGAGGGGAACAGGCCTGGAGGGGAGCTGAGTTCGGAGTCGGGCCGATAGATGCTTCGATGAAGGCGGTCAGCAGGCTTCTCGGCGACCTGGTTAAGATAAAGCTTGAAAGCTTCAGGCTGGAGGCGATCACGGGAGGCACAGACGCGCTTGCAGAGGTCACGGTCAGGGTTTCAGACGATGAGGGGCGGAGCGTGACTGCGAAAGGATTCAGCGAGGACATTGTGCTAGCAGGGGTTTACGCGATACTGAATGGGGCCAACAGGCTTCTGCAGATTAGGAAGAGGGCCGTCAGATGACTGGTTTAACGGCAATACAGAAAGTGGTTTCCAAGAAAACAGGCAGGCCCCGCGTGGAAGTGGGTGAAATAGTGGAGGCTAAGGTGGATTTTCTAATGCTGCACGAGGTGACTGGGCCGCTGGCTGTCGAACAGTTTGAAAAAATCTCTGGGAAACCCTGGGATCCCAGCAGGGTGATAGTGGTTTTCGACCATGATGTCCCCCCGAGCACGATAGAGCTGGCCAGCCAGATGAGGAGGATGAGAAGCTTCGTTAGAAAACACGGGGTAAGAAACTTCTTCGAAATAGGGAGGGGAGGCATAGCTCACCAAGTCCTCTTCGAAGAAGGCTTCGACGTGCCCGGCTGCCTGATAGTCGGCGCGGACAGCCATACTTGCACAGCCGGGGCGACCGGCGCAATTGGAATAGGCGTCGGCTCTACTGATGCTGCTGTCGTCCTAGCCACTGGAGAAATATGGCTGAGGGTTCCTGAAACACTGCTGGTCGAAATTAACGGTAGGCTTAGGAAAGGAGTTTTCGCGAAAGACGTCGCTTTAAGCATCGTCGGGAAAATCGGCAGCAATGGGGCGACCTACAAGGCTCTTGAGTACTCGGGTGAAACAGTAAGAATGATGTCCCTGTCTGAACGCCTTACTCTTGCAAACCTCTCCGTGGAGACTGGTGCTAAAACCGGAATCGTTCAAACAGATTCTAAAAGCATTGAGTACGCTGAGCAATACGGGAAATGCAGCGGGCTGCTTGAAGTAAGAAGCGACCACGACGCAGACCTTGAGAAGATCGAGATGGATGTTTCAAACCTGGAGCCTGTTGTAAGCTTGCCGCACAGCGTGGACAACGTTAAGCCCGTTGCAGAGGTTGAAGGCCTTGAGATAGACCAGGCTTTCCTAGGCTCCTGCACGAATGGGAGGCTTGACGATCTTCACGTAGCCTCCAAGATACTTAGGGGTAGAAGGATCGCGCCGGGTGTAAGGCTGGTGGTCAGTCCGGCTTCAGTCAAAGTGTACACGGAGGCTTTGAGAGCAGGAATCATCGAGGAGATTGTGCGAGCCGGTGGAATAGTGACGAGCCCCACGTGCGGCGCATGCCTAGGAATGTCCAGAGGGGTCCTTGCAGAAGGCGAGGTTGCTGTTTCAAGCAGCAACAGGAACTTTATAGGAAGGATGGGCGATAAGAAGAGCAGAGTGTTCCTCGCCTCCCCAGCGACGGTGGCTGCGTCAGCAGTGGAGGGGAAAATAACTGACCCGAGGAGGCTTCTGGCTTGAAAATACGCGGCAGGATTATTAGGCTTGGCGACAATGTGGACACAGACGTTATAATACCTGCAAGATACTTGGTGACTCATGATGCTGAGGTTCTTGCAAAACATGTTTTCGAAGACTATTATCCTGAATTCAGGGCGAAGGCGTCTGGTGGAGCAATAATAGTTGCTGGTGAGAATTTCGGGCTGGGGAGCTCCAGGGAGCACGCGGTAATAGCTTTGAAACACTCCGGTGTGAAAGCCATAGTCGCCAAGTCCTTCGCGAGAATCTTTTACAGGAATTCTATAAACCTGGGTCTTCCAGCGCTTGTCATCAGGGAGGCTGAGGGTTTAGACAGGCTTAAGGATGGGGATGAGGCTGAGCTTGACGTTGCCAACGGGGTTTTAACGATTATCAAAACCGGGGAGAAGTTTTCCTGCGATAAAATGCCTGAATTCATCATGAAAATAATAGAGGCGGGGGGTTTAATAAACTATTTTTTGAAGGAAAACGGTTAAATCCAGTGGAAGGCTGGGCCCGATAACTATTTATAAACCGGCTCCGCATAAAGCTATTACTGTTGCAGCGGAGAGAGGCGGTTAGAAGGGAGGCTGTAGGCACTTACTCCTGCGAGCAGTGTGGACATCCACTCAGCCCCGAATACAAGTTCTGCCCAGCCTGCGGAACCCCGCGGAAAGGAGTCTCCTATGTGAGGAGGGTTTCAACAGGCAACCAGGCTATAGACGAGATCCTGGAGGGTGGTTTCGAATCGGGTAAAACATACCTGCTCGCCGGAGAGGCTGGAACCGGGAAGACGATTTTCAGCCTGCAGTACCTCCTATACGGGGCTAAGAACAACGAGCCTGGGATCTATGTTACGATAGACGAGAGACCGGAGATGCTTGTGAGGGATGTGAGGAACTTCGGCTGGGATCTTCAGCCTCTTGTGGAGACAAGGAAGCTCGCGATCCTCCCGGTTAGAAGATACTTCACCTCCAAGATGTGGGGAAGAGAGATGGACGCTATAGTCAACAACATAATAGAGGAGCTTGACAAGAGGAGGAGGGAAATAGGGGCTAAGAGGCTTGTCATAGATCCCATAGCCCCGCTGGTAACCACCTACTCGAACGAGGTTGCATGGGTTAGAGAATACATCAGGAGCCTCATATTCTCGATCGAGGAGAAGCTCGGCGTAACCACCGTGATAACATCGGAGGTCCCAACCGGGGAGAACATGATGAGCAGGTATGGTGTTGAAGAGTTTCTGGCGAGCGGCGTCATAATACTCTCCATATCTAGGGTTGGAAACTCCATTATAAGGACGATGTTCATAAGGAAGATGCGCTGGACGGCGGTGAACCCGATAATCTACAGGTTTGAAATAGAGAGGGGCCGCGGAATAGTTCTTAAAGAACCTTTAAGCTAAGTGGGCAGCCTGGTTCCGCACCTGAAGCAGAATTTGTAGCGCGCGTTATTAATGGCTCCGCATTTCGGACAGGTTTTAGTACTTGCAGTGCCAGCTTCCTCGACAGTAGGCCGCGGCGTAGCGGCTACGGTTTCAACCTGCTCCAGTTCTGCCTCCTCGGGTTCAGCAGGCCCCTTGAAAGAAGGCTGCGCCTCAGGAACCACTGCTGCACTACTAGTGGGAGCAACCTGAACCTCCGGCTCTCTCGGCGCATAGACAGGTGGCTTCGCCGAAACCTGCTCCCTAACCTGGGCCTTCGGCTCCTCACGGGTTTCTACAGCAGGCTTCGCCGGCACAGGGGGCGCCGCGGGAACAGCAACCTCCTTCTTCAGTATGACGATGTCTTCAGCAGCGTCAACCTCGCTCCAGATGAACTCCATCTCCCTATTGTCTCTACCGACAACAACTATTCCAACAAGGTTCTCGCCTAGGACGAACCCTATGTCCTTAACGGTGCCGACGTACCGGCCTCTCTTATCGTAAACCTGTAGGCCTATTATCTTGTCCTTTCTAATTAGCAACCCGTAGAGGAATTCTCTGGGGGTGACTTTTATTCTTTATCTCTACATTAGTATACAATGCTTACAACTAAAACGTAGTGCTTAACCGGCAGTGAAAACGTTTTCTAGGCCTTAGAAGTTGCTTAAAGTCCTTTTTCCGCGGCGGAGGAGAAAAAGCCCTTTACAAGCCTGCTGACGGAATACTCGAGAAGCATCCTAGCCTCCCTGTCCTTCTGAGCCATCAGGCCAAGCATGGAGTAACACTCCTGCAAAGTTTTCTCCCTGGCTGCAAGCATTTTCGCGTCAGCCTCAGGCGAGCCCGCGCCCAGTGACACGCGCTTCGAAACGAGAACACTCGTGTCGGCTTCCCTCAGAATGCTCGCAAGTAGACTACTAATATCTCTACCCAACACGTGTAGGGAAATCTCCTTTAGATCGTCCTCGGTAAGACCAGTCATCCTCCTACCCGTCTTAACGCTGAGCTTCACGATCTCCCCCACCAGCCTGTGGGCAAGCCTGAAAGGAACCCTGGCCTCCTCAACTATTCTTTCAGCAATGTCCAGGGCGATAATGCTTGGCTCAGTTAAAGACCTTATTCTCTCACGGTTCTCCTCGAGGTTCTCGAGAACAATCCTGACGATCCTAACGGCCTCCCTGGTTGTTTCAATCGCCTCGATCAACGGAGGCTTAGTCTCTTGAAGATCCCTAACGTAGCCGCTGGGCACCGCCTTGCAAACCATTGAAAGCTGGGCCAGGCTTGAGAAAACCCTCCCAGTCCTCGCACGGGTCAGCTCAAGTATGCACGGGTTCTTCTTATTAGGCATTGCGCTAGACGGGAACGCCAGCTCATCCGGAAGCGTGAAGAAACCGTACTCTGAGGTAAGCCAGATAATCAGGTCCTCCATAATCCTGCTCAAGTTAAGCATGAGAATGTTAAGGTTTGAAACAACCTCCAACGCAAAGTCCCGTGACGAGACGGCGTCGAACGAGTTCTCCACAATCCCGTCGAACCCTAGTAGCCTCGTAGTTAGGCTCCTGTCTATTTTAAGAGAGGAGCCGACTATAGCAACGCTTCCCAATGGATTCTGGTTAACCCTTTTAAACGATTCAGAGAGACGGTTGAAGTCGCGCAGAAACATGTCGAAATAACCTAGGAAGTAGTGTGAAAGGGGAGCAGCCTGAGCCTGCTGAAGGTGGGTGTAGAACGGGAAAACTATGTCAACAGTCTCCCTAGCCTTCTTTAGAAGGGTCTCCTCAAGCTTAAGAAGTTCCCCCATGATGCTTAAAACCTCTCTTCGAGTCTTAAGCCTCACCGCCGTGACAACCTGGTCGTTCCTGGAGCGCGCCGTGTGAACAAGACCTCCGACCTCCAGCCCAGCCTGCTTAACCACATAAGACTCTATCAGCTCATGAACATCCTCATACTTCTCAAGGTCTAGCTGGCTCAAATCCTCGTCCCGAAGCCTTTTAAGAGCCTCGAGAATCCGTTTAAGCTGCTCCTCAGTAATATAGCCCTGCTCCATAAGCATGAAGTCATGCGCAACCGTGCACTCAATATCCTCGCTGAATATCCAGAGGTCTTCCCTGATGCTGGACACGTATCTCGTGGCCTCTGAGGAAACCGGCCCCAGCCTGCTCCGGTATATGCCTCCACCAACATCATGCTCCATGGGCAACCCTAAACCTGATGAACCTGCGGAAACCAGCTAATAAGGGTTACATAAGGCTCCCGGAAAATCCTCTCGGAAAACTTAAAAACGGCTTGAAACAATCGTTCAACCAAGGGTTAAAGGAAAGCCGTCATGATGGTTGAGGAGAGGCTGGAACTGGGGAGGCTTGTCACATTCATACCTAACAAGCATATTCCGATACACAACTGGTTCTATTACAAGGAGGCTTTTTCCCGCGACTTCGTAGTCCTTGTGGCCAGGCAGCTCGGGCTTGGAGAAGGCTCCTGGGTGCTGGATCCGTTCTGCGGCGTCGGCACAACCCAGCTTACAGCGAAGGAGCTTGGAATAAACAGTGTCGGCGTCGACGTGGCGGAGCTCCCTGTTTTCGCCTCCAAGGTTAAGACTGCCGACTACGATGTTGAGCAGCTCCGAAGGGTTTCTGAAAAAGTTTTCTCGGAAAAGTTCAGGAGGCCCAGCCTAGGTGGGTTAAGCAGGCTTGTTAGAAGAGCCTTTCCGAGGCATGTTCTGGAGGACGTGCTGTTCTTCAGAGAGATCGTTGAAAACATTGAGGACGAGGCTGCGAGAGGCTTCTTCAAACTCGGCTTGATAAGCGCAGCTATGAAAGCATCCTACGTGGTGAAGGACGGCGGCCTCCTTAGAATAGTTAAGGAGAGGAGCGTCCCTCCTTTCAGAAAGTTCTACAGGAACAGGATTAGGAGGATGATTAAGGATGTTGAAGCCACAAGGATGCTTAACCCTAAGGTGGCGACTTTCAAGGCTGACTCGAGAAACCTAGGGTTCCTCGAGGACGAGATGTTCGACGCAGTCATCACTTCACCACCCTATTTGAACAAGATAGAGTACGCCAGGGTTTACGGCGTTGAAAACGAGCTTTTCTTCAAGGGCTCTGAACCTATGCTGCGCTCATACATAGGCGATGCGGTTAGGCTCGCCGAGGGTTCTGGAGACATTGGGAACATGCCTGCGATAGTTGAAGCCTACTTTCAGGATCTACGCCGGGTTCTGTCTGAGCTCCACCGTGTTCTCAAAAAGAACGGGAAGGGTGTTTTCGTCATAGCTCAAGGAGTTTTCCCGACTGGCGTTGTTGAAACAGAGAAAATATTCGTTGAAATGGCTGAGGATATTGGGTTCGAAACCGAGAGGCTCTGGCTGGTTAACAGGAGGGTTGCAACCAGGGACCGGGTTGTCAAGATCGGCTATGCTGACGAGTATATTGTTTTCACCCGTAAGCTGTGAAAAAGCCTCTAAAGCCTGAAGCTGGCCTCCATGCTTGGACGTATCGGTTTAGAATCGTAGCCGAGCCTCCTAAGCTCCCTGGAAAACTCCTCCGGGAAACCATGGACTGTGAAAACCCTCTCCGGACTTGTTTCCCTCACGATTTCCATGAGGCCGTTGAAATCAGCATGGTCGCTCAACGGGAAAGCCTTGTCCACGCCAAGCGCCTCACTGTACCAGTTGAAAAGCGATCTGCCTGAGAAGCTTATGAAGACAGCCCCATACTTCCTTTTGACAAGTTGCATGAAAGCATTCCTGCCTGAGACATTTGGATAGTATAGAGCCCAGGAGCCGTCCGGCAGCTCCGAGGACTGGGGTGTGAAAACCTTCTTCCCCCTTATTCCCACGGAGAAAAGCCTGTACACATTGTTATACTCAGCTATGGATGGTGAAACATATGTTTCAACAACACCCTGGAGAACAGGGTCCAGAACCATTTGAACATGCTGAGACTTCCCCAGCGGATACCCCATCAGAACCATTGGCCTCCCCTTCCTGACCGTTTCACTCACGTAGTCGACAATCTCGCCTATCAGCTGTCTCCTCGGGGGGAAAACAAGGCTGGGACGGCCGTAGTTAGACTCTATTATCAGCGTGTGAACCCTCGGGAAGCGTTGCCTAGGTATGCTTTCAACCGGTGAAGTGTTAACGTCCCCCGTGTACAGTATTCCACCCATATCTGTTTCCACGAGCAGGGCTTTAGACCCCAGAATATGGCCTGAGTCTAGAAGAATGAAAGGATTCTGCTCTGCACGCTTGACTTCAAGCCCCCTTAGGGTCGAGAGCAGAAGAGTCTCCTCCGAGCATACTGCCAGCGTTCTCCTAGCGTCAGACTTACCCAGATGGTCGAAGTGAGCGTGAGATATGAAAAGATAGTTCAAAGCCTCGTCGGAGCCTATTTTCAGAAGCGCTTCCCCTTCTCTCAGGCGAATGGTTGCGAAACGGTCAAGCTTAACCGAAAAACCCTTTGAGCATGCTGCAGACATCGGCTAGGTGAAAAACCTGTTTCCCCTCAGCTTAGCTAGAAACCGGCTTTCAAGCCTCTTAGCCGGCGGAGCCCATTTCCGCCTCCTTTCTTCAAGATCATCACTGTTGACGAGCAGGTCAAGCCTCCTGCCCGGCACGTCTACAAGTATCTCGTCGCCATCCTCCACGAGCGCTATTGGTCCGCCAGCGTACGCCTCTGGAGAAACATGGCCTACCGCAATACCGCTCGTGCCGCCGGAGAACCTTCCGTCGGTGACAAGCGCAACCCTTTCAACAAGCTTCCTTCCGACTATGAGTGAAGTTGGCATGAGCATTTCACGCATCCCTGGGCCGCCTAGAAGCCCCTCGTAGCGCACGACGACCACGGTGTTCACCGTGAAATCCTCTTTCTCAAGAGCTTCAACAGCCTCCTCCTCAGAGTTGAAAACCCTAGCCCTGCCTCTGAACGTTCTAAGCTGAACAGGAGTCCCGGCGAGCTTAATCACAGCACCCTCTGGCGCCAGGGATCCCCATAGCACCGCTATGCCCCCTTCACTCCTGTAAGGGTTATCCGGGGAACGTATGAACGTGCCCCTCGGATCAGGAAACTCTTCGACAAGCTGCCTGAGGCTTTTACCAGTAACAGTTAGAACATCAAGGTTAAGATGTTTTCTAAGGATCTTCATAAGCGAGGGGACTCCGCCAGCGTTGTAAAAGTCAAACATGAGTCCTTCGCCAGACGGTCTCATCAGAACCAGCGTAGGTATCCTCCTGCTCAGCTCGTCGAAAGCCTTCAGCGAAAGCTCGTAGCCAGCCTCCTTGGCTAGAGCACTCAGATGGAGAACAGTGTTGGTGGAGCCTCCTAGAGCATTGTCGACAATTATCGCGTTGACGATGCTTTCAGGCTTAACAATATCCTTGAACCTTAAGCCCTCCCTCCAGAGCCCGACTATCCTCCTCCCAGACTCGTATGCGAGATTCTTCTTACCCTCGTCCTCAGCGTGAGTAGCAGCCATGCCCGGGAGCGACAGGCCCATCGCCTCAACAAGGCAGGCCATGGTGTTCGCAGTGAACAGGCCGGCGCAGCTCCCGGCACCCGGGCAGGCGACCCGTTCAAACTCCCTCAGCTCCTCAAGCGTAATCCTCCCCTCACGGTACTCTCCCAGGGCCTCGAAGACTGAAACCAGGTCCACCCTCCTCCCCTTGAACACGCCCGGATACATGGGGCCGCCTGTGACGAATATAGATGGAAGGTTCAGCCTTGCCGCCGCCAGCAGGTGGCCGGGGACAATCTTGTCGCACGAGGATATGAAGACCAGGGCGTCGAACATGTGTGCTGAAACCATTATCTCAACCGTGTCCGCGATAACCTCCCTGCTAGGCAGCGAGAACCTCATCCCATCATGGTTCATAGCAATACCGTCGCAGACGGCGATCGTGTTGAAGACGAAGGGAACTCCGCCCCCGTCTCTAACACCCTTTGAAACGTTTTCCGCGATCACGTCGAGGTGAACATGCCCCGGCACAACGTTAGTGTAGGAGTTAACTACGCCTATGAAAGGCTTGTCGAAATCCCCGTTCCTCAATCCTAGTGCGTGGAGCAGAGCCCTGTGCGGAGCCCTGTCCACACCCTTCTTTACAGCGTCGCTCCTCATCAAGCCTTTTCTCAACCGTACACCATCGACCTTATTTTCCTCCCAACTGTCTCTATCATGTGGTTTCTCTCCCTTTCAACAAGAGTCTTCAGAACAACCTGGTTGGAACTGTTCTCCAGTATCCACTCCCTTGCGAAAACACCTGTCTGAACGTCTTCAAGGAGCTTCCTCATCTTCCTCTTAACATCCTCGTCTATAAGGATTGGGCCGCGCGTAAGGCCGCCGTACTTAGCGGTGTCGCTGACAGCCTGCCACATGCCGGATAAGCCTTTAGACCAGATGAGGTCGACGATAAGCTTCAGCTCGTTTAAAACCTCGAAGTACGCAACCTCAGGCTGGTATCCTGCTTCAACAAGGATTTCGAAGCCGCTTTTAATGAGCGACGAGACCCCGCCGCATAGAACAGCCTGCTCGCCGAAAAGGTCTGTCTCAACCTCCTCCTTGAAGGAGGTCTCTATCAAGCCGATTCTACTCAGCCCAACAGCCTTAGCAACCTCCCTGACTGTTCTCGAAGCATTACCGGTGTAATCCTGGTGGACAGCAATCAAGCCGGGGACCCCGGTTCCGCGGACATACGCGTCCCTTAACGCGGGGCCTGGCGCCTTAGGAGCCACGAGTACAACGTCGAGCCAAGGGGAGGGGACAATCTGCCTGTAGTGAACGTTGAAAGCATGCGCGAAAACCAGTGTCGAACCCTTTGAAACATTCGGCTCAACATGATCCCTGTAGACAGCAGGCTGAGCAGGATCAGGTATGAGCATGAGAATAATGCTGCTCCTCTTAACGGCTTCGCCTATCTCGTAGACTTCGAAACCGTCCTCGGAAGCCCTTTTCCACGAGGAGCCTTCTCTTCTCAAGCCTATTATCGTCTTAACGCCGCTGTCCCTGATGTTCTTAGCCTGAGCCTCACCCTGGGAGCCGTAGCCTATTACGGCTACAGTCTTATTCTTAATCAACTCAATGCTTATCTCGTCATCCCTTATTATCCTGGCCATCCCTCAGTCACCCCTACTCCACGGCCACGTTTTCTTTTAAGCTTTTTACTTTCTGAAACGGTTCAGAGTGTGAATCATCACGCCGCTCCTGGAGAAGCTTTCAATACGGTCTTTAAACTCCTCCTTGAAATCGTCAACCGTCCTGGGGTCGGCTAGGAGCTCGACTAGAAGCCTGGAGCCGCTGAGCAGGGTTGTCCTAGCCCTATACCTGACCCGAATATAGTCGCTCACGCTCGTGTCGCAATCCTTCAGCACAGCTACGAAGGCCTCCCTTATCACGTCGTACTCCAGAGAACCCGTCTTAACCTCGAAGACGCACGGGTTCTTCTCAAGAACCTTCACGATGTTTTCAAACTTCTCCCGAGGCAGGCTGAAGGTCAGCGATATCTCAGAGGTCTTTCCGTTCACCATGCCGACAGTGATCGTGTCAATGTTTATCGCCCTCCTTGCGAATATTGAGGATATTCTCTCCATCACGCCAGGCATGTTTAGAACCCTGAGCACGATGAACCTCTTATTCTCATCTGAAGCCATTCAAGCCCTACCTCCTCACGATGACGCTGTCAAGCGGGGAAGCCGGGGGAACCATTGGGAAAACGTTATCCTCCCTCTCAACAATAACGTCTAACACGGTCGCCTCATCCTGCTTCAAAGCGTTCTCAAGAGCCTCCTTAAGCTCGCTTATCCTAGTCACTTTAAACCCTCTGGCTCCGAAGCCCTCTGAAACCCTAGCTATGTCAGCCCTACCCTTCAAGTCCACAGCAATATACCTCCTTCCGTAGAAAAGCTCCTGCCACTGCCTCACCATCCCCAGGAAATAATTGTTGAGAACAATGACTATGATCGGCAGATTATAGTCGACTGAAACCGGAAGCTGGTTGCAAGTCATAAAGAAGCTTCCGTCCCCAGCTATGTCGAAGACACGGCTCCCCGGGAAGGCTGCCTTAACCCCGATCGCAGCCGGAAGCCCGAAGCCCATTGTGCCAAGACCGCCGGAGGATATGAACTGTCTTGGACGCCTGGCTGTGAAGTGGAGCGAAGCATACATCTGGCACTGACCCACCTCCGTCGTCACAAAGTCTTCAGCCCTAACGTAGTCGTTCAAAACCCTGACTGCGGCGCTCGGGTCAACTGGGACAGCATCGTAATCGTAGAGGAACTCGGACTCCTTCTTAAGCTGCCTCACCCTTTCACCCCATGCTCCAGCCTTACCCTTCTGGAAAAGCCTGAGAATCGTGCTGCGAATCCTGCTTAGAACCTGCTTAGCGTCGCCGGCGATGCCTAGGTCAGGCTTAAGCAGCTTCCCGATCTCAGACCTATCTATGTCAACATGAATCTTCCTAGCCCCCGGGGCGAAGCCGCTTAGCTTACCAGTGGTCCTGTCGCTGAACCTCATTCCCACTGCGAAAACAAGGTCGCTCTCCTGAACAGCCTTGATCGCGGCGAGCCTCCCGTGCATCCCAACCGCGCCTAGGGATAACGGGTGATCCTCGGGAATACACCCCTTACCCATCAGCGTCGTCGCCACGGGAGCGTTTAGAAGCTCTGCCAAAGCAACAAGCTCGCCTGACGCGCCTGATATTATGACCCCGCCGCCGGCGATGAACACAGGCCTCTCAGCCTCAACCAGCATCCTGGATGCTGCTAGAATCTCCTCGTCGGAAGGAGAGGGGGGAGCATAAGAGTAAACGTAGAAATCATCGTCAGGCTCACCCTCCATAAGCTGAACATCCCTAGGGACATCTATGTGGACAGGCCCAGGCCTCCCGGATAAGGCTATTTTAAAAGCGTTCTCTAAGGCGGAGTTAAGCTCGTTCAAATCCCTGGGTAGAAAGTTCATCTTAGTCAACCCTATCATCATGGAGAAAACATTAGCCTCCTGGAAGCCGTCGTAGCCTATGAGCGGCGTCGCAACCTGTCCGGCTATGCTTAAAACCGGCGAGGAATCCAGATAGGCGTTGGCAATCCCAGTTGCAAGATTGGTTGCGCCAGGCCCTGAAGTCGCGACGACGACGCCGACCATGCCGGTCGCCCGGGCATAGCCGTCAGCCATGTGGGCAGCACCCTGCTCATGCCTCGTCAGAATGAACTCTATGTCGCTCGCCTTATACAGCTCATCTAGGAACGGGAGCACAGCCCCACCAGGCACTCCGAAGATGGTTTTAACCCCGTTCTCCCTCAGCTTCTCCACTAGCAGCCTAGACCCTGAAACCATTTAAAACACCCCTTGCAAACAGCCTTTTGAAAACCCCTGTTTCCCTAGCGGAGGCTTGGCTTGCAGCGGGACTCCTGCAGTTGGCGGACGGTGTCCCGCCCCCTTGGAGCGTGAATACTATGGTACACTCAGCGCACCTCCTAAGCAGTTTGCCCACGGGGAGGCCTATATTAACCTTTCCCCTTATGCAGGCTAAATATCGTCGATGCGAACATTCCTAGCTACTATAGAACATACGAATAAGGCTGAAAAGAAGAGCACTACAGAAAGGATCAGAATCGCTATAATCAGTTTGAACAATACGTCGGACTCAAACATTTTAAGAAAGGGAGGAGTGGATGATTGGCTTGACTGCTGATTAAGCTTAACCGCCGCGCTGAAAACAAGCGTCATCAAGCTGAAAACAATCAAGCAGAGAAAGACTGCCTTTGAACTAGCAAGTTTTCTAAAAACCTCTTCGGAGAAAACGTATCCGAAGGATAGTGAGAGAAGCCAGTTGCCGTGCGTAATTAAGAGAAAATACATAAGGCTCGAAATTACTTCGCCTCGTAAAAAATTGATTGAAGGTGTTAAAACTATTAGCGTCTTTAGCTCTAAAAGAATAAGGGAAACCAGAGAGTGCACCAGCAAAGGCATGTACTCAGATGTGTTAACGTAAAGCCCCAGTTTAACCCCCCTGTTTAAAAACTCTTTACGCCAGATCTCAAGCTCAAAAAACGTTGAGAAGAGAACAATCATTACCCATGCCACTGGAAGCAGGGGAACAAGGTGTTCAAAGTTAGCTGAGTATACTATGATATAGGCCAACAATGCTGCTGGAGCAAGCTCCAGCACTATTAAGAGCGGCGAGGTGAAGAAGAACTTCAGCTCCCGGTCGAGAAGGTTAGCCAAAGCGTGTCACTCCTCCATAAACCTGTTGGCAGACTCAAGCAGGTGCTGCCTGCTGCTGACTATCTTTTTCACAGAAGCGTTGTTCTTAACCAGGAACTCCAGAGTCCTCTGTATTTTCTCCGGAGTGTTTTCCAACTCGATTATCGCCTCCTTCTCACCCGTCGCATACCAGCTTACACCCATTTTCTCAAGCATTTCGATGTTGCTTTCAACGCTGAAGCCTGAGACGTGTATTGAAAGCATTCCGGGGCCGCTTACCCCGGTGACGAAGCTCTCCGTGTGGTCTAAGACAGCCTGCTGCCCGTTGTGGAAGATGATCACCCTGTCGCAAACATCGTCTAGGAGAACGGGCACCGTTGAAAACAAGACTACAGCCTTACCTAGGTCCGTCGAGGTCTTTATGAAGTTCCGCATGAAGGAGGCGACATCGTACGTTGCCCCCCTGAACGGGTCGTAGAGAAGCACTACAGCCGGATCATGGATGAAAGCGGAGGCGAAGCAGAGCTTCCTCCTAAGGGAGAGGGAAAGCCTGGACCATTTAACCCTTGAAAAGTTAGCCGCTTCGAAGAGGGAGAGCAGCTCCCCAACCCTTTTAACAGCCTTCTCCCTAGGCATGCCGTGTAAAGAAGCTGCTAGAAGAAAGTTCTCCATGACCGTCAGGTCTTCAACCAGGTTCATGGTGCAAGAGTAGAACCCAACCCTCCTGCTGAAATCCTTCCTGCCGAACCTCGGGTTGTTGAAGTATATTATGCTGCCTGAGGAAGGCCTCTCCAAGAGGAGCAGGAGCTTGAAAAGGCATTCGACCGGCTCAGTCCTGTTAGAAACAACCCCAAGTATTTCAGCACTATCCAGGACGAAGCTTGCCTTTGAAAGAAGCGTGTGCTCACCTTTTTTGAACGAGACGTCTGAAACCTTCAGCGGCGCGCCCACGGGTTCGGTGAGGCTCAACCTTCAGCATCCTCCTTACGGTGGAAGCTCATAACTCAAGATCACGAGCACACGGCTCAAAGGCCAGAGAATTCATCGTCTTCCACCGCGTTAACAATACTTGAGAACAGAAGCTTTTAAGCTTTCCCATGGGGAACAAGGGCAGGGGCTTAAAGATAAGCCTTATCTAAAAGACACCGCCTGGTTAAAACGGTTTAACGAAACGCATAATGCTTTCCCAGCAGCATCCACTACCCTGGGGATAAAACTTTTAACCATCCAGCCTGTTCTAACTCCGGTACCGCGGCGCTGGTCTAGCCTGGTATGACACCAGCCCCCCAAGCTGGGAATCCCGGGTTCAAATCCCGGGCGCCGCATTCCCACACGTTTGGCTGAATCAATCGTCTTAGACAGGCTTACCGGTGACCCGTGAAACTGAAAAACCTGTCAAAATTGTTTTCACACCGTTTAAAAAAGAATATATGCGGGCGGCGTGCCTACAACCAGTATGCCGTATGCTAAGAACCCTGCGCTGGCCTTTCAAACAGACTGTTGGAAGCCCAACGTGGGATGAGCCTGAGATGACGAAGCCCAGCGACAGGGTTTTAACCTGCGTCGACAAGGGTTTAAGCCGTCTAGGCGGAACCGTGAAACACGTGGTATACTGGTATATTGAAAACGAATACGGCTTGAAGAGGGAGGAGATACCTGAAAAGCCTGAAGAGTTTGTGAAGGGCCTCGAAAAAATGTATGGCCCGGGAGCCAGAGTAATAGAGTTGAACATTCTTAAAGAGTTTAGCGAGGAGTTTAGAGTAGCGTGTGAAAGCCTCGTTGAAGCTGTTAAGACGGTTGAAAAGCTTGAGGATAAGCTGGACTAGCGTGGACCTTGAAAAATTAGAAAGAAAAAAAGTTTTGGAAGGTTTTTCAGGATCTTAGTCTAGCTCCCCGGCTCCGCCTTCTTCAGAAGGTGGCTTCGGGGCCTTCTCCTTCTCCTTAAGCTTGCCCGCGGCAATCACGTCGTCAATCCTCAGGATCATGCTTGCAGCCTCGCTCGCAGACTTCACTATCTGCTCCTTCACGAGCAACGGCTCGATAACGTTGTTAGCCCAGCTGTCGGAGGTCTTCTTCGAAACGATGTCTATGCCGTACCACTTGTTCCCAGCCTCATGCTGCTTCCTGAGCTCAGCTATAATGTCTATCGGGTCCATTCCAGCGTTTTCAGCGAGAGCTGAAGGTATTGACTCTAAGGCTTCTGCAAACCTGAGTACTGCAAGCTGCTCCTTGCCGGCTATGGTCTCAGCCTTCTTCCTTATTCTCATCGCGACCTCTATCTCAGGGGCACCGGCGCCGGCTACGATATACGGGTACGTGACCACGTCTTTCACAACGCAGAGAGCATCGTGTAGAGCCCTGTCGGCCTCGTCGACCATTTTCTCAGTTCCTCCTCTTATCAGGATAGTCACGGACCTCGGGTCCTTGCACTGCTCGATGAAGACCCACTTGTCCTCGCCGACCTTCCTCTCCTCCACAAGCCCGGCGTAACCCAAGTCGTCCTTAGTAAGCTCGTTCACGCTCGTAACAATCCTGGCGCCAGTTGCCTTAGAAGCTTTTTCAATGTCAGACTCCTTAACCCTTCTAACGGCGATCACCCCAGCCTTAGCCAAGTAGTGTTGAGCAATGTCATCAATACCCTTCTGGCAGAGGACCACGTTGGCACCTGCTTCAACAATCTTGTCAACCATCTCCTTCAGGATCTTCTGCTCCTCCTCTAGGAACGCTTTAATCTGCTCAGGCCTCTCGATGCTTATCTTAGCGTCGAACTCTGTCTTCTCGATCTCAAGCGGGCTGTTGAGAATAGCTATCTTAGCGTTAACGATCTTCCTCGGCATCCCGGAGTGGACGATCTCCTTGTCGAGCACTATACCATTTATAAGCTTGGTCTCCATAACTGAGCCGCCGGCCTTCTTCTCAACCTTAACGTCGTCAAGCCTAACGTTGTACTTCCCGTTCTCCTCCCTCGCCACCTTCAGAATGGCGTCGACAGCGATCTCCGCAAGCTGATCACTATACTCCCTGACAACCTTGCTCCTTAAGGCGGTCATAGCTATCAGCTTGAGAACTGCCCTGTCCGTCGGCTTAACTTCTTGAGCAATCTCCTTCAGGAATTGGAGCGCCATGCCGGTGGCCCTCTTGTAACCGTCGACTATGATCGTCGGATGCACATCCATGTCCAGGAGCTCCTCAGCCTTCTTCAAAAGCTCCCCGGCTAAGATTACCGCGGATGTTGTCCCGTCGCCAGCCTCAACGTCAGTGCTCTTAGCAACCTCAACCATCATTTTTGCAGCCGGGTGCTCAATCTCCATCTCCTTGAGAATTGTTGCGCCGTCGTTGGTTATCGTAATGTCACCCAGCGAGTCGACGAGCATCTTATCCATTCCCCTTGGGCCGAGGGATGAGCGGACTATTTCTGAAAGGGTTATTGCAGCGTTAAGATTGTTCCTCTGGGCTTCCCTGCCCCTCGTCCTAGTGCTTCCCTCTTTAAGGATCAGTACTGGTGTTCCACCTACTGTTGCAGGTATAGCAGCCATTTCAATCTCACCTCAGAAACCCGATTAAGAAAGAGGGGTATAAAAACTTTATTTCAGGCTTTGAAAAGGTAAAAACTTAAGTCTAACCTTCTTCCTACGTAAATAGGAATGAGCCCCGCGTTAATCTGCCCCTGCGGCAGGAGAATTGAGGACGCTTCCGAGTTTAAACTCCTATATCTTAAGAAGGAGCTTAACGAGATAGATATTCTCTGCCCGAATGACAACTGCTACCTGAGGGAAGTGGGATACATAAAGTTTGAAATAGTAGACGGAAAGCCCAGGTTCAAGGAGGCAAGCTTCTACCCTCCGTTCGTAACCTGGAACGCAAGCCAAATGGGAAGGGATGCGGCGATAGTGGAGTTGAAAAACACTTTGAAGAAGCTTGTTGAAAGAATAGACTGGGCAATGATAAAACCGGTTGAAGCAAAAACCTGAGAAAACCTATTCTATCAGGTCGTCCACCTTAGGAACCTCAGCCGGAAGACCCTTCCTCTTCCTTATTTCAGCGATAACGTTACCCATAAGCTGGCTTGGAACAGGCTCCCACTTGGCGAAGCTAGTATCCCAGAAAACCCTGCCTCCGGTAGCGCTCCTCAAAACCTCTGAGAGGTCAAAGCTTTCAGCAGCCGGGATCTCGCCGACAATATAGGTCATCAAGCCCTTCTGCTCAATGTTAATAACCTTGCCCCTAGCACGGCTAATAACCCTCGTCACATTCCCAACGTGATCCATACTCGTCCTAGCGTCCAGCCTTAGAATCGGCTCTAGAATAACAGGGTCGGCGAGGAGAATAGAGGCGTGCGTAGCCCTTCTTACAGCAGGGATTATCTGCGCAGGGCCATGGTGAGCAGGATCCTCGTGAATAGTCGCGTCGAGAAGCTTGACCTTCACACCCCTAACCGGCTCCCTGGCGAGAATACCCTCGTTCATAGCCTCGATGAAACCCATCCTAATGCTTCCAGCAACCTGTTCAAGCCTCTGAACACCCTTAGTGGCGTCAACCAGGAGGCTGAAGCTCTCGCTAACCGCCTCAACACCCCGAGCCTCGTCAGCAGGCCAGCCGCACTCCCTCAGCATCCTGGCAACCTCCCTCCTGTCAGTAAACTCGCCAATCTTACCCGTGGCGACAAGCTCAATAACCCTGGGCTCAAGAGGCTCAACCTCAATCATAATCTTGTTATGCCCGTTCGGAGACCTCACCATAACCGGCCCACCCTTCCTGCGAATGCTCTCACGATAAATTACGATTGGGCGAGAAGTAACGATCTGAATACCAGCCTCCTGAATAAACGTGGTGGCGACCTCAAGATGAAGCTGACCCATGCCGGATAAAAGATACTCGCCAGTCTGCTCGTTAATAGTAACCTTGAGGTTCGGATCCTCAATGCTAAGCTTATGCATCGCGCCGATAAGCTCAGGAAGCTGAGCAGGATTCCTAGGCTCCACAGCGATGGTCATAACAGGCTCAGAAACATACCTGATGCTCTCGAAAGGAACAAGATCCTGAAAAGTAGTAATAGTCTCGCCAGCCCTCGCAGCCTCCAGGCCGAGCAGAGCAGGAATATTGCCCGCAGCCATCGCGCCCACAACCTCCCTGTGCGGACCCATGTAGAGGCAAACCTGCTGAACCCTACCCCTACTCCTAGAGTTAACCAGGTAAACCTCCTGACCCTCGTAAACAGTACCGGAGAAAAGCCTACCGGTGGCGACGACACCAGCCTGAGGATCAACACGAATATGCGAAGCAGCCATCACAACAGGCCCGTTAGGATCACACTTCAACATCGCCCTCCCAACCTCACTGTCCAAGTCGCCCTTCCAAATCTTCGGAATCCTGTAGGCCTGCGCAACAACAGGCGGAGGATGAAACCTCACAACCATGCTCAGAACAGCATCATGCAAAGGCAAAACCTTAGAAAGCTCGGCCTGCCTACCCTCCTGGTAAGCGGAAACAACATCGCTAAACTTCAAACCAGCCTTCCGCATCATAGGAATAGTGAAACCCCACCTGTCCTTAGCACTCCCGAAAGCAACCATACCCTTCAAAGCGTCAACACGCCACTCAGACCTAAACTCCTCAGGACCATAAAGATCAATAAGCCTGTTAAAATCAGCAATAATACGAAGCAAAGTCTTCTCAACCTCCTGCGGAGAAAGCTTAAGCTCACGAATCAAACGATCAACCTTATTGATGAAAAGCACAGGACGAACATACTCCTCCAAAGCCTGTCGAGTAACAGTCTCAGTCTGAACCAACACACCCTCAACACTATCCACCACAATAACAGCACCATCAATAGCACGCAAACTACGAGTAACATTCCCCGTGAAATCTATGTGACCAGGTGTATCTATAAGATTAACTATATACGACTTTCCATCTATTTCATGGTATAGTGAAACATTTGCAGCCTTGTATGTGAACTGTCTCTCCTGCTCAATCTTAAGGTAGTCTAACGCCAGTGCTTCGCCCGCAACCGTTGGCGACAATAGTCCTGAAGCTGCGAGCAGAGAATCCGACAATGTGGTCTTCCCGTGATCAACGTGGGCACATATTGAAATATTTCTAATATTCTCTAGACTCTTCGAGAGCCGTAGCACTTCCTCCGTCGTCTTGTATCTTGGCAATTCTGGTTACACCTTGCTTGCTGTCAAGCCTCTAGGAAAAAGGGTTATTAAGCCTTTTCCTCCGCATATAGTTGTCTCCCGGAGTATTAGAGATTTAAGCACTTTTATCGGGGTTATTGAAGGCTTGCCGGATATATCTAGGGTGGGGGGCAAGTTTAGATGAGTGGAACGAACGGGAGATGATGGGGACAGGGTGCTTAAACATCTCTACTCAGCATTATAGTGCGGCAGATGAGGCTGAGCATAGGATAAAGGTGTTGGAGTGCGGCTCAGATATATGAATATGAATCCGCTTCCATCCAGCAGGAAAGATTAAAAAATACGTTAAAATACCCCTTCTAACTCCTTACTTATCATACGTTGCCTGTAAAATCAAAATGTCCTTTCAAATTATTGTTACTAGCGTGCTCATCTGGATTAATAGCACAGTAATTTAAATCTTGACGATCCTATTATGGTTGATAGGCATGAGTGATGTGAAGCAGCGTTTCCTCGAATCTATCACGTATCTTAGAAAGCTAGGCTTTTTCGAGGAACACTCGGACTTGACTTCCGAGGATATTCTTGAGAAGCTTAAAGAAAAAGAAGGGTGGTCGTGGGAAAGATTAGGGAAGGATTGGATGAGTAGGAGCGTTTAAAGAGGTTAAAGAAGAAAAAACTAGGCTTGGACTGCTTCATCCTTTCTACAACCTCGA
>CALIBN010000019.1 GCA_938045545.1 uncultured archaeon
TCCGTCATTATGGAGAAAAGCTTATCTCAAAGAGTTAAGAATTATTTAACGATGTAAATGTCTCAACAGAGGCCCTCAAAAGTTAGATTAGTTGTGGCGTTGGTTCTTGTGGCTGTAGTAGTTGTCGCAGCTGGTGTGGTCTTATTATTGTCTATGCAGAGGCCAGTTGAGAAGATTAAGATTGAGTGGTGGGACGAGTGGGGAGAGGCTCGGTTAAAGTGGGCTGAAGAAATGGTGGCAGCTTATGAGAGGGATCACCCTGACGTAGATATAGTGATTGTCGAATTCGCTTCTGATGAGGACTTTAAGACAAAGTTTGAAGCGGCGATAGCGGCCGGCCAACCACCCGCAGTGTTTAGGACGCTGGGAGGCGGCATTCTCAAGTCATATGTCGATGGGGGACATGTCGAGGACTTGACAGATTTGCTGAATGAGGATTGGGCTTTAAACCAAATACCGCGGACCATGCTTAGACAATCAACTTGGAAGGGGCGACACTATGCAGTCCCCTTTGACCTGTGGGCTGGGCATTTCTACATTAACAGGGAGTTATTTGAGAAGGCTGGCGTTCAGATACCGCCTATAACAAGCACTTGGACATGGGACGAGTTCAAGGCAGCTATCAAAAAGTTCAAGGAGGCTGGAATAATTCCTATCGCGGTCGGCGGTAAGGACAAATGGGAACTCTCATTCTACTACATGTACATAGTGGATAGGTTGGCTGGCTCTGACGCGTTTAGAAAGACGATAAACCGGGCACCAGGCTACAGCTTCACTGACGAACACTGGGTGAGGGCTGGATACCTATTCAAGGAGCTTGTTGACCTAGGAGCTTTCCAAGAGGGATTTATTGGCGCAAGCTATGACGAAGCACAGAACCTCTTCTTCACAGGGAAGGCGGCGATGTGGCTCCAAGGACCTTGGATACTTGGAGACCTCTTCGCATCGTTCCCAGACTTCCCAATCGACATTATCAACTTCCCAACAGTACCAGGTGGTAAGGGGGACCCAACAATGCTTCTAGGAGCAGTCCAGCACCACTACGCAATAGCTAGGAATATTCCTGACAACGTTAAAAAAGTTGCATACGACTTTCTGAGATTCATCTGTAAAAAGGAAAACGTCATAAGATATGCGGAATTAAGTGCTGCACCTCTCGCACAGAATGTGGCTGTCCCCATCGAAAACTATCCGCCTGTGCTTGTCAAGGTAATAGAGTCTACGTCAAGAGCGAGCTGGCTCCAGATGGCCTATGACGAATATTCTCCACCAAAGTTTGCGCAGGTTCACCTTGACTCCCTCGCGGCAGTTGCTGCTGGAACGATGACTCCTGAACAGATGGCTGAAGCACAGGAACGTGTTGCACGTGAGCTTGCAGAACAGGGGATATTGCCACTTGAAGAGGTCTAGTTTAAACGAGAAATATAAACAAAGAACAGCCATATTTTTTCCGTCTAAATCGTTAAAAAACTTTCTAGACTCTCAAGCTGGCTTGATACTAACTCTACCCGCATTAGCATTCGTCACCATCTTTGTATTTTATCCATTAGCGCAGATGTTTTATCTGAGTCTATTTAGGTGGAATTTCGTCAGCCCGAATATGGTATTTGTTGGTATTGAACATTACGCTAGGATGTTCCTAAACGATCCGGTTTATCTTCGCTCATTAGTTAACGTCGTATTACTTGCAGCGCAGTCCTCGGCTATTCAGATTCCAATAGGAGTGGCTCTAGCCACGATCATAATTCGATATAGACGGATTGGAGGGTTATTCTGGGCGATAATCTTCCTACCATATGTAATCTCATCCGTCGCTGTCTCGCTTATCTGGACTTGGATGTACAACCCATATTTCGGCTCGATTAATGTCTTTTTACATGCTATTGGCCTAGGCTTCCTGGCACGCCCATGGTTGGGTGATATAAGTACGGCGCTCATAGCGATCTTCGGAACAGTCAATTGGATTTACATAGGATTGACGACTACTATGACCATCGCCACATTGAAAAGCATTCCACCCAGCATCTTTGAGTCGGCTAGGATAGATGGGCTCTCGGGATTCCAAGAGTTTAGAAAGATAACTCTGCCTCTTTTGAAAGAATTGATAGTTGTTCTTATGATAATAGATATCGCCGGCGCCTTCCAGTTCTTTGACCTTATCTGGGTTATGACGCAGGGTGGGCCAAGCGATAGCACGCATGTTACGACGACATGGCTTTATAGGGCTGCCTTTAGATCCTCAGAGCCGGGGTATGGAGCGGCAATAGGCGTAACGATTTTCATTTTTAGCTTCGTCATTGTCCAACTTCTCATTAAGATTACGCGATCCAGACTAACGAGGTGAGAGGAACGAAATGTTATCTCAGAAGGCTAAAATAATGAAGCGTTTGAAACTACTCGCACTTGCCATTACCCTGCTAATAATATCTATTATAATGATTTATCCTTTATCATGGACGCTGATCACCGCTTTTAAAACCAATAGGGAGCTCTTTCTCGATCCTTGGGGACTCCCTTCCAATCCAACTTTTGAGAACTTCATCAAGGCAGTGGATAGAGGCAATATGGGCCAAGCCATGATCAACAGCCTTATAGTTTCTCTAAGCTCCATATTCATAATATCTATAATAGCTCCGATGGCAGCCTATGCTACTTCCCGAATAGATTTCAAGTTTAAAGGCGCTGTAACAAATCTGCTTATTGCGGGATTCTTTATAGCACCTCATGCGGTTCTAGTACCACTACTCATCCTCTTGAGAGACATGGGTCTGGTAGATACTCTACTAGGGCTTATTCTCTCGCACGTTGGCTGGCACCTACCATTTGCAATACTATTTATGAAGGCATTCTTCGTCTCAATCCCCAGCAGTCTACAAGACTCCGCGCGCGTCGATGGTTTGTCATATTACTCGATGTATCGGAAAATTATGCTCCCCCTAGCTCTTCCAACGATTCTGACTGTTGCAATAATTATGTTCATTAGTGTTTGGAACAACTTTCTCTTCGCTTTCATCTTTTTACGCTCTCCAAGCAACTTCACAGTGCCTATAAACCTACTAAACTTCACTACAGGCAGGTATGGAAATGACTATGTTGCGCAGAGCGCTGCAGTATTAATATCAGCAATTCCAACAATTGTCCTATACTTGTTATTCGCGGAAAGGATACGCAAAGGAGTTGCATTCATGGCATTTGGTCGCTAGATTATCAATTCCTCGGTCTTTTTATCAAATATATGTAATTTCGCGGTGGACATTCTGAAGTAAGCCTTGTCCTTTGCTCCAAGCTCAAATGATGGGGGAGCTTGAGCAACAATAAGCACATCATCGACTTCAAATGTGATGAATGAGAGGTTTCCAATATTTTCGACAAGGTAGATCTCCGCCTCTATATATCCCTCCTTATAAGTTGTGGAGACTTCAATATCTTCAGGCCTAATGCCGATCATAACTTCTCGGTCCAACACCCTATCTAAAATTCTTTGAGCCATTGAAGCTGGTATATCTATGTCAAATGCACCGGTAGTAATCTTCAGGTTTTTATCATCCGTCACAACTACCGCATCAAATATGTTCATCTTGGGGCTTCCAACAAACTCGGCGACAAACCTGTTAGCAGGTCTGCTGTAGATCTCTTGCGGTGATCCTATCTGTTGGATTCTACCATTTCTCATTACCGCTATTCTACTGGCCATTACCATAGCCTCTACTTGATCGTGAGTTACATAGATTGTTGTCGTCTTTAGGCGCTCATGGAGTTTCTTTAGTTCACCCCTCATCCTAGCCCTAAGAGCAGCGTCGAGGTTGGAGAGCGGCTCGTCCATCAAGAAGACCGACGGCTCCCTAACAATAGCTCTACCCAGCGCTACACGTTGTTGCTCACCCCCACTGAGCTGGCCGGGCTTCCTTTCTAGAAGGTGTTTTATCCCTAACAGCTCAGCGGTCTCAAGAACTCTTCTTCTTATCTCTTCGCGAGGCATCCCACGTACCTGAAGACTCAACGCCATATTATCAAACACTTTCATGTGAGGGTATAGTGCGTAGTCTTGGAAAACCATCGCAACGCGCCTATCCTTAGGTTCTAGCTCGTTTACAGGCTCGCCATCAAATAGTATTAGACCGCTTGTTGGTTTTTCAAGGCCAGCAATAAGTCTCAAGGTTGTGGTCTTGCCACAGCCTGATGGACCCAACAACACCATGAATTCACCATCATTAACCAGTAAGTCGACGTTGTCTACAGCCTTTGTCTCTCCAAAGTATTTACACACCTTCTCTAACTGTACTTGTGTCATTCTTTTCTCTTCCCTCTATCTTGCTAGCTCGTGAGCATTTTCCTTTATCTTTTCTATTGCAGCAGCTACCAATTCGAGGGCCTCCCTATCTGCTAGAAGGATATAGTGTAGGAGAGTTACTTCTCTTTTGGTGAATTCCTCAGCACCGGGTAGATACATTCGGTCGTAGTCGGGATATTCTGTACCTGCTGGCATGACTTCAAGAAATGCTTCTCGGCTGAAGGCTTTCTGCTTGTAAAGTGGCATTCCGTAGCCTACATCTGCGGGGACGCCCTCAGCTCTTAGAGCCTCTATAAACCTCTCCTTGGAGACCCCTCCAAACTCGTCTTTATCATATCTGAAGACGAAATAGTAGTAGCCCCTCTTAGTCACGCCTTCTTCCATCTTCTGCGGCTCCACACCGCCGATCTTCTTCAGAAGCCCAGCAAGATATTCCCCGTTTCTATGCTTCTTCTCAACCTGCTCCTTAAATTCGTCAAGCTTAGACAGGAGGAGTGCTGCTTGAAACTCTGTCATCCTGTAGTTTGAGCTGAGGATGTAGTGTTCGTATCCTGGCCTCCCTACGACCCTGCCTATGTTGTGTATGAGTCTCGCCTTGCTGGCGTATTCGTCGCTGTCTGTGAGTACTATTCCACCCTCACCTGCTGTTAAAGACTTGCTTTCTTGGAATGAGAATCCACCCATGTCTCCTATGGCCCCAACTCGCCTACCTCTCCACTCGGAGCCATGCGCGTGTGCACAATCCTCAATCAACCTTATCCCGCGTCTAGATAGGAATGGCTTCAGCTCGTCAAAGTTTACTGGATTGCCGCCGTAATGGACAGCCACAACAGCCTTCACCCCGTCTTCTCTCTCAACGATCTCCCTGACAGAGGCCGGTGAGATGTTTCCAGTCTCCGGGTTGACGTCGGCGAATATGGGGATTGCTCCAAGCTCTGTGGCGGCTGAGGCTGAAGCTATGAAGGTAACGGCCGGAACTATTACCTTGTCGCCCTGCTTAACTCCAACAGCCTTTAACGCAAGCTCCAACGCGACTGTCCCGTTTGCGACAGCTATGCCGTGTCTCGCGTGGTGATACTCGGCGAAGGCGGACTCGAAGAGCTCTGCCTTAGACCCGGGATAAATCCTACACCACCTCCGACTCTCCAAAACTTCAATGAGTGCTTGCCTCTCCTTTTCACCATAAGTCGGCCAAGCAGGTATAAGTTTAAACAGGTCTCGAGCCACGGGGGCTCCACCATTAATTGCTAGTCGTGCCAAAACCGTTCACCATATAACTCGCGTATAAATTATCGGACACTGTATATATCTTTTCTAGGCTGGAGTGTTGTTTCGGTCTCGCTCTAGTGGTGGCTGATAGGTGTAGACCTCTTTGAAGCTCGCTGACAGTATTAGTGAGCCGACCTTCAGCTCTTGTATGGGTCCTTGATGGGGTGTGTAGATTCTGGCGAGGCCTTTGTCGTCTATTCCCATGAAGAGGGCGAGGCCTTGGGCCCTCCTACCTTGAACATTGACGTATGAGAGGATGCCGAGCTCTGCTTCGGACATGTCCAGCCCCTCGATGAGTGGTGCCCTCTCGACAGCGGCGTTCTCCATCTCCCTGATGACTGTCTTCAAGTAGTCTTCGATGGGGAGAGAGTCTAAGATTAGTGGCGTTATCTTGATCCATCGCCTAGGCGTGGAGACCAGCCTAGCCCCGCGTAGGAATCTGGTATAGTTCATCTCCCTGATCTGCCTCCTGGCTTCCTGGTCTCTCCTCATGACAATCCTGGGCTCGCGGATGCTGATGACTTCTGCACCCACTTTGGCGGCAGCCTCGTCCATCTCTCCATGCTCGTCTATGCCTATGAATATGATGTGGCTTGGCTTAAGGATCTCTATTAACTGGGACTTATGGTTTTTGGCGCGCTCGTGGTCTATCCAGCCGTCCGTGTTGACTAAGACCCTGTCGACTCCCTCGATGCCAGATGCGAGATCCCTGGCGGTTCTCAGGGAGTCTTTTATCGAGTATGTGGGGGATGTGTAGCCGTAGGGGTATACGGCTTCCGGCTTGAGAGTGGAGAGGCTGGCGGTTGGCTTGGTGCCTGTGGCTAGGCCCATGGTTGTTGGAGGGCAGATCTCCGACTGCCCCACGTCTAGGTCGGCCACGGCTATCCTACCTCCAGAGACAAGCTTGTTGTAGAGATATGTCAGCAGCGATGTCTTTCCCACATCAACTCCACCGATGACCATGACCCTAAACCTGCTGCCGAGCCCTGAAGCCACGTCCACCCACTCCTGGGGTATTGTAGAGCCCTCCACGGCTTCAGCCGCTCCCCCCTCGCCTAAGAGAACCTCTACGACGGCGCCCGCCTCAGAATAGAAGGGCAGCGACCTCCATGGCTTAACGACTATTCTCTCCTTCTGTCCAGGGCTGTAGCCGTAAACCTCGACCACCCCCTCCAAGACCCTGGCGGAGGCGGGCCCCTTCACGATGAGCGTAGAGCGGGGGCTGACGCGGATGAGGCTGGTCTCGGCAGACATATCCACCACAACTGCGGGGCCCTCTTACACTTTACTCTTCGCCTCGAAGGCTTCTTGGAATTTATATTCCCAGCAGTCTCAGAGGAGTCTTCAGCCGCGGCCAAACGCCAATAGATACTTTAGAGGACTCATCGGAAAGCATCTTCCACTCCTCGTCGCTGAGCTCCAGCTCGGCTGCACGGGCATTCGACTCAACCTGCTCTGGCCTCTTGGCGCCGGGTATGGCTACGACGTGACTCTTCTTGATCAGCCAGGCCAGGGCCACTTGGCTGGGCTCTACGCCGTGTCTCGCCGCCACCTCTCTCAGAAGCGTCATCAATGGCTCCGCTCTCCTGAGCACGGCTGGGTCGAAGAGGGGGTTGAGCCTGCGGACAAGGTCTCTCGGCCTGTTCGAGGCGTTGTAACGCGCTGTCAGGAGTCCTTGAGCCAGCGGGCTATAGGCTATCAACGCGACCCCCTCCCTCTCACAGTATTGCAGCAACCCCTTCTCAACCCCCCTCTCCACAAGATTATACTTGACCTGGTTCGAAACTATCTCCTCCCTCTTGAGACACTCTTGAGCCCTTCTCAGCCTGCCTAGCGAGAAGTTGCTCACGCCGATTGCCCTAACCTTCCCCAGCTCGACAAGCCTCTCCATAGCTCTCATGGTGGAGGAGAGGGGGACCAGCGGGTTCGGCCAGTGGACCTGGTAGAGATCTATGACGTCGACACCTAGCCGCTTCAGGCTCCGCTCACAGGCCTTCAAGACGCCGTTATACGTCGCGTGTGTGGGCCAAACTTTCGTAGCGATGACAACCTCATCCCTAAACTCACGTATCGCCCTGCCCACAACCTCCTCAGACACCCCACCTCCATAAATCTCGGCAGTATCGATGAAGTTGACCCCCAGCTCATGAGCCCTCACAATAGCCCTCACCACATCATCGACGCCGTAGCCCCTATTCCACCCCCACTCAGACGCCCCAATCTGCCACGTCCCCAACCCAACCTTAGAAACCTTCAAACCACTCCGACCCAACTCAAGATACCGCAAACCCACACCCCCCAATCACAAACCCACTCCCAGAAATATCTAGATTACCCCCACCACAATTAACAGGCAAACCAATACTCGGCCCCCTATCTTATGTTACACAAAAACAACTTCCCGAGCCTACCATCAGACTGCGCTGCTCCTTCTATTCCCGGGATGGCGAAAACTCGTGGATCTCATAAACTTGCTTAGGGCTTAAGCCCTCGCTATGAAGCCTCTCGTGGGTCTGACCTCTCCCGTAGCCGGGTCTACCGCAAGACCCAAAGCCTCCAGCGCAAAGACACCGAGCAGTGGCTCTTCAACCCCCGAAGACCCTGACCGGGCCTCAGCCGCCAGCCTCTGACGCATTTGGATTTAACACCGCTGGGGAGGGGCTCCATTGAATACATGAGGGCGGAAGTATCTTAGAGCCAGTGCTGGGGTGGCTCTGTTTCCCTGACAATGTTCTCATCTGAGAACCTCCACTTACCTCTCAAGTCCAGTATCACTATGCCGAGCTCCCCGCCGAGCCTGTCGCTTATCAACACCTCATACTCCAGGTTCGATATCATCAAATCGCATTGGATTGGTCCGACTGCCCTATCACCGGTCTCGACAAGGACCTCAGCGGCCTTTGGAGCTAGATAGTTCCTAACAGGGCCACCGGCCGTACCTACCTCCAGAAGATAGGAATCCTCCGGCGGAGGCCACAGCCCTAGCTCTAGAGCTAGTCTTCTTGGGATGAGGAGCTGAGGTGTCTCGGCCTCGAAACCGGAGTTGACAAGCGCTGAGCTAACCACTTCCCTGCCGCTTCTCAGAGACCTTAATCCTAAGCCTTACCCGCACCGCCATGCCTCAGAGGATATATGTGACCTATCCTCCTCCTAATACGGTATATATGGCCAACCCTGGCCCTTAACCTAGCGGAGCTCAAAACCACCACACCACTCTACTCTACCAATCAGCAACTAATAATCGTATCTATGTATACTGTCGTCGGATAGTTGGATTTTTATAAATCTCCGCTTCATCTCGGCTTGGTAGGCTAAGGCCACAATATCCATGGCAAGAATAAGCCTGCCAGACCCTTAAACACCCCCTTATCTGGACACTACCCAGCCTAGCGGTTGGGTAATATTCGAATCTTTGCGGAGAGTGTGGGGATTCCGCCAGACGTTTGGAATTAACAGTTTAATATCATGATTTTTACGTAGCTTGAGATAGTTGAGTCTTGGCAGGGCTTTACGGGGAGTATCTGGCTGAGCATAGGAGCCGTTTTGACAAACTTTCTCGGATTTATCTACTGGCTCCTCATCGCACCCGTGGTATCTCCAGAAATAGTTGGGAGAGCTGCGGCCGTCCTAGCGGTCGTGGGTCTTCTGCTTCCCACATTGTCTCTGGGCATACCGACTGGCGTTATGAGGTTCTTGGGGAGAGAGTATAGTCGTCGTGATCCGCTGAAGTTTGGGGAATACTACTACTCATCGCTCCAATAGAAGATCTGCAAGAGTTGGCGAGAGGGCTGTTATCAAAAAAGTCATTAGCTGCAATTACCCCATATCTAAGACCTATCCTCAGGATAATACATGGAGAGTAAAGCCATCTGGAGCTAGGAGCTTTATCCTAAAACAAACATTATAAACAACACCTCAAGCTTAAAATGTGGTCCAGAAAAGGGAATCGATAACATGAGAGTATTTCATGGCTAGCTCGCATCTAAAGGTGCGGTGTAGATCATTAGCTGTGACAGACGCGGATAGAGCTGACCATAACACAACTCCACTATCAAAATCTGAGAGCTATTATGATATAGCCCATACCGAGTCTCCTAAGGCTTTTAATATGTATTAACACTACTTGATGTTGCCTGCGCGGCTCCGGGGAATTAGAGGCCTGGCCATCCTTCTGGGGACGTCTGTCTTAGCGGTAGCAATTCACCCAACCCTCATTGATTCTTCGAAAGCCCGTCATTCCACTCTAACTTATAAAATGGTCGAACTTATGACGTGGATGTTTTAAATTGACAGCATAGCTGACAACTTTACAATCTCATCCACTAATATAATAGTAGGAGGGGCCATTCTTTAAGCTTCCCAGTCAAGGGATCTACTTGCAATCCTAAGACCTCCAGGGTTGTTACACCGATAAGGACCTTATCTATTACGTCTGAGATAAGTGCTGGCACAATCTCACTTCTTCCCTCCAACTCTATCCATATCCTCGAGCGCTCAAGCCCTAACCTCCCGGCACCGGTCTCGACGAGGGATTTCCAAGTCGGTTTCAGGTTTAGGTCGAGAGCAATTCTACGGGGTATAACTGTAAGCGTGGCCCCAGTATCAACTAAAGCATAGGTTTCGACGATCTTGGTGAAGTTTTCATCACTTAATTTTACCTTAACCCACACACGACCCAAGACAAAATTCCCCATGATCAATCTAGCCCTACCTACTTTAAGGCTTCTCTAACAACCTTGATCTCTTCATCTGAACTTACATGACTTATTAAAAAGCCCAAACCCCCTTTAAGGGCTCGTCAACACCCAGCCGAGGGCTGAGAGGCGGAGAATAGACCGTTGTCGGATAGTTAACATTCTATGACTATCTGTTCCATCTCAGCCCTAGAGGCTTCATTGATGGAACGGACCCTTCTCTTCCTCGACAGCCTCCTATACGACTTGAATATTGCTAAGGCCTGCGTCATGGCTGTGTAGATATGGTGTGATGGATGGTTGGGGAATTTGGCCCTCAGCTCTCTACAGACTGTTTCATGCAGCCTCCTCCTAGACGTTATGTTTGCCTTGAAAGCTCTACTTAGACACTCCCTAACCATGACATCATAGGCTTTAAAAAGCTCTTCCAGTAATGTCTCCTGCCCCTCACTAGGTTCAAGTCTAAACCTACATGTCTCAGTCAGCAACATTCCGGTATCCTTCTCCTACCACCAACTGTTCTAACAACCCTGACCTTATTCTGCCTATCCCATTTCCTAAGCGTATTTGGATGAATACCTAACCTTTCACAAGCATCACTAAGCTTCAGCAGCTTCTCAGCCATCAAAAAAAGCAAGTGGTAAGAATTGTTATAATATAAAGTCAACTATTCAGGAACTGCTCTCAACCCCAAGGCGAAGGGTATTGTGAAGTGAAGCACGGGCTCCATACCAGGTCATCCTACCGGTAAACTGCTGTAGTGTCGAGCCACATTCCCAGCAACTATCCCACCACCAGCCCTATCCGAAGACATGTTTTCCACCCCTTTCAAAGACCATCTGCTAGGACTCAAATGAGTCTACTACTATACACGGTTGAAGATGCTTGTCGCCTCAGGTGACATCCCAGACTGGAGTGTGTAATTTCGCTGCCCTTTGAGACAAAGACCCCACCTATACTAGATTCCAAGCTGTGCCGATGTAACCCATAAGCCGTATCCTTCTCGCAAGGTGTAGGGTTTGGGTGTATTAAAGAGTTGTTGATTTTGTATTGTTGTGAGGTGTTGTTTAGTCTTCTCGGTCTAGGGTCTGGATTTGCTTAATACATACCTCTATACTTTCTACTTGGTGGTGTATGGGCTCCGAGTCTGAGGTTGAGGAGCTGAGGCATAGGGTTGAGGCCTTGGAGCAGGCTGTGAAAAACCTGTTGAAGAGCATTGGCTCTCTCGAGGTTAGGGTTGAGGTCCCTAAGGTCGTACTGGCTAGGGAGCCTGTCTATGTGAAGATATCTGAGGGTGAGCTTTATGGAAGGATTATACTGCTGGCTGTGGACGGCTTCTTCGACGTCTATAGGTCGCCCTCAGAGGTTGCCCGCGAGCTCCACAGGAGGGGCTGGGCTCCAAAAGACTTCCAGCACATCAGGCCA